>NZ_SKFB01000049.1:0-19659 GCF_004344885.1 Lysobacter sp. N42 | reverse complement strand
GGCGCAGCGCGCGGGGCGTTCGCAGTGCCCGCGCGGCAGCACGCGCGGCGTCAGGTACAGGCGCGGCGCGTGGGGTGGCGCGTCCGGCCCGGCGCAGCGCGCCGGGCGTTCGGATGGCCTGCGCGGCAGTGCCGCGCAAGCAGGCCATCCTCACCCAATCTGCCCCGTCAGCTCGTACATGGGCATGAGGATGCCCAGGATGACGATGCCGATCACGAAGGCCAGCACCATCGTGACGATGGGCACCAGCGCGGCGAGCATGCGGTCGAGCGCGTTCGAGGTTTCCTGCTCGAAGGTCTCGGCGGTGCGGATGAGCATCGAGTCCAGCGCGCCGGATTCCTCGCCTACCTGGATCATCTGCAGCGCCAGGCGGGGAAAGCGCTTGCCGCGGCCCAGCGCCGTGGACAGCGCGACGCCGTTCTTCACCTCGTCGGCGGCCTTCTCCGCGTCGTCGGCCAGCATGCGGTTGCCCAGCACGTTGCGACCGATGCCCAGCGCGGTGATCAGCGGCACGCCATTGCGCACCAGCGTGCCCAGCGTGCGTGCCAGCCGCGCCACTTCCATGCGCGCCACCAGCATGCCGGCGAACCGGCGTCGCAGCAGCCAGGCATCGAAGGCGAGCCGGAAGGCGGGATCGCGACGCTTGCGCTCGACCCACCACGTGGCCAGCGCCGGCAGGGCGACCAGCACGATCCAGAAGTCGCGCACGAAGTTGCCCAGGGCCAGGATCACCTGCGTGAACACGGGCAGCTCCGCGCCCAGGCTTTCGTACATCTGCGCGAACTGGGGGACCACGTACCCCAGCAGGAAGAGCAGGCTCAGCGTGACCATGACCAGCAGGATCGCCGGGTAGATCAGCGCATTGACCACGCGCGCCTGCAACGCGCGGGCGCGCTCGAGGTAATCGGCCAGCCGCGCCAGCGTCTCGTGCAGGTTTCCGCCGGCCTCGCCCGCGCGGACCATGTTCACGTACAGCCGCGAGAAGGTGCCGTGCTGCCGGTCCAGTGCGGTCGACAGCGAGGCGCCGCCGCGCACGGCCTCGCGGATGTCGGCGACGGTACGGCGCGCGGCCTCGTCATCGGGAAGTTCGAGCAGGATCGACAGCGCGCGGTCCAGGGGCTGGCCGGCGCCAAGCAGCGTGGCGAGCTGCTGGGTGAACTGCACCAGGCGCGGGCCCGCGAAAGGCTTGGGCTTGAGCAGCCCCTTCCAGAGCGCCGGACCGCCGCCTTCGCTCGCCGGCCGCGCCTCGACCGGCAGATGCCCCTGCCCCTGCAGCCGCTGCACGACCTCCTCGACGCTCGCGGCTTCCATCTGGCCGTCGAGCATCTCGCCGCGGGGGTTGAGGGCTTTGTAGCGGTAGAGGGGCATGGGCCGATTATGCCGACGGCGCGCCGGCAGTCGCGACCCTCGAGCCGTCATTCCCGCGAACGCGGGAATCCATGGACGTGGCCTTCGGGTGCTCGCCGATGACGTCGTGCCAGAGGTCGCGCCAGGACGGGTTGAAGCCGTCGATAAGCTCGAGCTTCCATGCGCGTCGCCACTTCTTCAGACGCTTCTCCCGTGCGATCGCTTCGTCCATGGCGTCATGCTGCTCGTACCACACGAGCCGGGCGACCCCGTACTTCGCCGTAAACCCGGGGACGAGGTGCTCGCGATGCTCCCAGATGCGGCGCACGAGGTCACTCGTCACGCCAATGTAGAGCGTGCCATTGCGGCCGCTCGCGAGCATGTAGACGCAGGGAGTCCGTTCCATCGATTCCTCCGTGTCGGCAGTGATGCAACGTCCATGGGTTCCCGCGTTCGCGGGAAAGACGGCAACGACAGGAGCACGGCCCGTCAACCCGCGGGACCGGACTCAGGCCTCCTCCGTCACCCGCAACACCTCCTCGATCGTCGTCAGCCCCGCCAGCGCCTTGGCGATGCCGTCCTCGTACATGGTGCGCATCCCGCCGTCGCGCGCGATGCGCTCGATCTCGCCCATGCCGGCATGGCGCATCACCGCGCGGCGCAGCTCGTCGTTCATGACCAGGAATTCCATGATGGTCGTGCGGCCGAGATAGCCGCTGGGCGCGATCGCCGACGGCTTCGGGCGGTAGAGGTAGATGTCGCCCTCGGGCTGCAGCCGGCGCAGGCCGAACTTCTCGATCTCCTCCGGCAGCGCGAGGTAACGCTCAGCATGCGTGGGCTCGAGCCTGCGCACCAGGCGCTGGGCGAGGATGCCGTTGATGGTCGAGGTCAGCAGGTAGTCCTCGACGCCCATGTCCAGCAGTCGCGTGATGCCGCCCGCCGCATTGTTCGTATGCAGCGTCGACAGCACCAGGTGGCCGGTGAGCGCGGACTGGATGGCGATGCGCGCGGTTTCCAGGTCGCGCATCTCGCCGATCATGATGATGTCCGGGTCCTGGCGCACGATCGAACGCAGCGCGTTGGCGAAGTCCAGCCCGATCGCGGGCTTGGCCTGGATCTGGTTGATGCCCTCGATCTGGTATTCGACCGGATCTTCCACCGTGATGATCTTGACGTCCGGCGTGTTGAGCTTGGACAGCGCCGTGTACAGCGTGGTCGTCTTGCCCGAGCCGGTCGGGCCGGTGACCAGCAGGATGCCGTGCGGAAGGTCGAGCACCTTCTGGAACTGCGGCAGGAACTCGGGCGTGAAGCCGAGCTTCTCGAAGCTCAGCACCACGCTCTCGCGATCGAGCAGTCGCATCACCACGCTCTCGCCATGCGCCGTCGGCACGGTGCTCACGCGCAGGTCGAGCTCGCGACCTTGCACGCGCATCTGGATGCGCCCGTCCTGCGGCAGGCGCCGCTCGGCGATGTTCAGCCGCGCCATGATCTTGATGCGGCTGATCACCGCCGCGGTGAGGTTGGCCGGCGGGCTCTCGCCCTCGTGCAGCACACCGTCGACGCGGTAGCGCACCTTGAGCTGGTTCTCGAAGGGCTCGATGTGGATGTCGGAGGCGCGCAACTCCACCGCGCGCTGGATGATGAGGTTCACCAGCCGGATCACCGGTGCCTCGGAGGCGAGGTCGCGCAGGTGCTCGACGTCGTCGAGCTCGCCGCCCTCGCCATCGGCCGTGTCGACGATCGCGCCCATCGCGCTGCGGCCCTGGCCATGCCAGCGCTCGATCAGCGCGTCGATCTCCGAACGCAGGGCCACCTGCGGATTGAGCGGACGCGCGATCGCCAGGCGCAATGCATCGAGCTGGTAGGCGTCCTGCGGGTCGGCCATCAGCACGTCGACGGCGGTGTCGGTCTCGCGGATGGGGCAGAGATGGAACTGCCGCATGAACTTCGGCGACAGCGCGACGTTCTCCGGCGGCAGGTCGGGCAGGTCCTTGGTCGATACCAGCGGCAGGTCGAGCACGCTGGCGACGGCCTCGGCATGGTCGCGCTCGGAGACCAGCCCCAGCCGGCCGAGCAGCGCCAGCAGCGGGCCGCCGGTCTCGGCCTCGAGCCGGCGGGCGCGTGCCAGGTCGGCGTCCTTGAGCCGGCCACGCTCGATCAGCAGCGCGACGATGCGCGCCTCGACGGGATCACCGCCGACCGATTCCCCGATGGAGTCGACAACCGCGTTCACGCGCACCTCCTGGCCAGAGGCGCGACTCTAGCAGGCGGGTTGCGAGGCGGTGGACGCACGGTTGAGCCGCGGATGGACACGGACCGGATGCGTCGCGAACGGCTGCCATAGGCATCGCGCCCTGATCCGGCGACGCATCTCAACGACGCGGCAATGCGGCCCGGCGCCGGCTACTCGAGCCTGCGCCGCGTCACTCGCCAAGGGGGAAACCCGACGGCCGCGCGCATGGGTTCGCTCCTGGCCCGGACAGCGTCCCGGCGACCGGATGCCGGGCTCAGCCACGGATGCACACGGATGAACACGGATCGGGGACGCGGCGGGCTGCCGCTACGTGCATCGCTCCGCGCCCGGGCAATGCGCGTTGGATGGCGCGGTCATGCAACCCGGCGCCGACCACCGAAGCCTGCGCCGAGCCGGCGCCGCGGGTGAACGCCCCGACACGAAATCCATCCGTGTCCATCGGCGTCCACCCGTGGCCGGGCCGCCTCAGCCCACCCAGGCGCGCGCGTTGCGGAACATCCGCAGCCAGGGCGAGTCGGCCGGCCAGTCGCGGGGGGCCCAGCTCAGGTTCGCCGTGCGCAGCGTGCGCTCGGGATGCGGCATGAGCAGGGTGACGCGGCCGTCCTGGCTGGTGAAGCCGGCGATGGCGTCGGTCGAACCGTTCGGGTTGAGCGGATAGGTCGAGGCCTGCTCGCCGCGGCCGTCGACGTAGCGTGCCGATACCGCGATGGCGATGCGTGCGGCGGGGTCGTCGAAGTGCACGCGTCCCTCGCCATGCGCCACCGCGACCGGGATGCGCGAGCCCTCCATGCCCCGCAGGAAGATCGAAGGCGATTCGGTGATCTGCAGCAGCCCCAGGCGCGCCTCGAACTGCTCGCTGCGGTTGCGCAGCAGGCGCGGGAAGTGCTCGGCGCCGGGGATCACCGGGGCCATCGACGCCATCATCTGGCAGCCGTTGCAGACACCCAGCGCGAACGTGTCCTCGCGCCGGAAGAAGGCCTCGAAGGCCACGCGCACGGTCGCGCGCTCCAGCGCGCTGGTCGCCCAGCCGCGGCCGGCGCCCAGCACGTCGCCATAGCTGAAGCCGCCGCAGGCGGCCAGGCCGGCGAACTCCGCGAGGTCGACGCGACCGGCGATGAGGTCGCTCATGTGCACGTCGACGGCGGTGAAGCCGGCACGGTCGAAGGCCCAGGCCATTTCGATCTGGCCGTTGACGCCCTGCTCGCGCAGGATCGCGACCTTCGGCCGCGCGCCGGCGTTCACGTAAGGCGCGGCGACGTCGTCGGAGGGATCGAACGTGAGCTGCGGCACCAGGCCCGGCGCGTCGAAATCACGCGCGATCGCGCGCTCCTCGTCCGCGCAGTCCGGGTTGTCGCGCAGGCGCTGCATGGCATGCGATACCGACCACCACGCGTCGAAGAGCTCCTGCCAGCGCCACTCGGCGATGGTCTCGCCGTCCCGCCGCACGCGCACCTGCGGCTGCGCGACCGGGCGCGCGATGCGCTGGGCGCAATCGATCAGGCCATGCTCGGCGACGAGGTCGGCGAACTCCGCGCGATCCTCGACGGCGACCTGCACGATCGCGCCGAGCTCTTCGTTGAACAGCGCACGGAACGGATCCTCGCCCCAGGCATCGAGCGAGATCTCCAGGCCCGTGCGCGAGCAGAACGCCATCTCGCAGAGCGCGGCGAAGGCACCGCCGTCGGAGCGGTCGTGGTAGGCGCGCACCAGGCCCGCGGTGCGCGCGGCGCGCATCAGCTCGAAGAAGTCGCACAGGCGCTGCGGGTCGTCGACGTCCGGAACGGGCCCGCCGAACGCCGGCATCGCGCCGTCGCCGCCCGCCTCGGGATGGCACTGCGCGAGCACCGAGCCGCCCAGGCGCTGCTTGCCGCCGCCGAGGCCGATCAGCCACAGGTCGCTGTCGACCTCGCGATCGAGCAGCGGGGTGAGCTGCGCGCGCACGTCGGCCACCGGCGCGAACGCGCTCACGATCAGCGACACGGGCGAGACCGACTTCTGCGGCGCGCCGTCGGCCTGCCACTGCGCCTGCATGGACAGCGAGTCCTTGCCGACCGGGATCGCCAGCTGCATCGCCGGGCACATCTCCATGGCGATCGCCTTCACCGCGTCGAACAGCAGGGCGTCCTCGCCGGGGTGGCCGGCCGCCGCCATCCAGTTCGCCGAGAGCTTGACGCGCTCGAGCGCTTCGACGGGCGCGGCGCAGAGGTTGGTGATCGCCTCGCCCACCGCCATGCGGGCGGCGGCGGCCGAGTCGAGCAGCGCGAGCGGGGTGCGCTCGCCGATGGCCATCGCCTCGCCGGCGTGCGTGTCGAAGCCGCTGAAGGTGATCGCGCAGTCGGCGACCGGCAGCTGCCACGGGCCGACCATCTGGTCGCGCGCGGTCAGGCCGCCGACGCTGCGGTCGCCGATGGTGACGAGGAAGCTCTTGGAGGCGACGGTCGGATGCGCCAGCACGCGCCGCGCGGCCTCGCGCAGGTCCAGCCCGTTCCACCTGAGCGCCGGCCACTTCGGTGCCGGTGGGTGCGCGGCGTCGCGATGCATCTTCGGCGGTTTGCCGAAGAGCACGTCCATGGGGATGTCGATGGCGTGCGGCGGGGATTCGGGATTCGGGATTCGGGATTCGGCAGGCGCGGCGTAGACACTTTCCACCGTCGCGCCGTGGCCGACCACCAGGCGCTCCTCGGCGGTGGCATGGCCGACCACCGCGAACGGGCAGCGCTCGCGCTCGCAGATCGCGGCGAACTCCTCCACGCGCTCCGGGGGCAGGCCGAGCACGTAGCGCTCCTGCGACTCGTTGCACCACAGCTGCATGGGCGAGAGCGAGGGATCGTCCGAGGGCACGCGGTCGAGGTCGATCACGCCTCCGAGGCCGGAGTCGTGCAGCAGCTCCGGGATCGCGTTCGACAGGCCGCCTGCGCCCACGTCGTGGATGGTCGCGATCGGGTTGAGTTCGCCGAGGGCGACGCAGCGGTCGATCACTTCCTGGCAGCGGCGCTCCATCTCCGGGTTGTCGCGCTGCACGCTGGCGAAATCGAGCGCTTCCTGGCTCTCGCCGCTCGCCACCGAGCTCGCCGCGCCGCCGCCCAGGCCGATGAGCATCGCCGGCCCGCCGAGGACGACGATCGCATCGCCGGGGCGCAGGCCGTGCTTCTGCACCTGGATGCGGTCGATGGCGCCCAGGCCGCCGGCGAGCATGATCGGCTTGTCGTAGGCGCGGGTGAGCACGGTGTCGCCCACGCGGCCTTCCGGCAGCTCGAAGCTGCGGAAGTAGCCGAGCAGGTTCGGGCGGCCGAACTCGTTGTTGAACGCGGCGGCGCCGATCGGCCCGTCGAGCATGATCTCAAGCGCCGGCGCCATGCGCGGATTGAGCGCGCGCTCGCCTTCCCAGGGCTGCGGCAGCGTCGGGATGCGCAGGTGCGAGACCGAGAAGCCGGCCAGGCCCGCCTTCGGCTTGCCGCCCCGGCCGGTCGCGCCCTCGTCGCGGATCTCGCCGCCGGCGCCGGTGGACGCGCCCGGGAAGGGCGAGATCGCGGTGGGGTGGTTGTGCGTCTCGACCTTGATGCAGAAGGCCGACTCGGCTTCGGGTTCGCTGCGGTAGACGAAGCCCGGGCCGGAGGGACGGAAGCGGCTGGCGCGGTAGCCTTCCACCACGGCTGCGTTGTCGCTGTAGGCACTCAGCGTGTACTGCGGCGTGGTGGCATGCGTGTGGCGGATCATGCCGAACAGCGACTTCGGCGCGTCGACACCGTCGATCGTCCAGCTGGCATTGAAGATCTTGTGCCGGCAGTGCTCGGAATTGGCCTGCGCGAACATCATCAGCTCGACGTCGGCGGGCGCGCGGCCGAGCGCGGCGTAGCGCTCGCGCAGGTAGGCGATCTCGTCGTCGGCCAGTGCCAGGCCCAGCCGCAGGTTGGCGTTCTCGAGGTCGGCCAGGTCGATGCGCTCCAGGTCGCCGCGCGATGGCGCCTCGAACAGCGCGATGGCGTCCTCGCGCGCCTCCAGCAGCGACTGCGTCATCGGATCGTGCAGCAGCTTCGCCAGCTGGCCCTGCGACATGGCGTCGGCCGGCCAGCCTTCGATGTCGACGCGCATGCCGCGCTCCACGCGCTGCACCGGCAGGCCCGCGCCTCGCAGAAGCTCGGTGGCCTTGCTCGACCACGGCGAGCGGGTGCCCAGGCGCGGGGTCACGTAGCGCGAGACGTCGCCCGCGGCGCGGTCGGCGAAGGTATCGCCGGCTTCCAGGATCTGGCCCAGCTTCGCCGGATCGGGCACGGCGCCCGGCTCCGGCAGCACCCAGTAGGTATGCCGGGTTCCGGTGATGCGGACGTGGGGGTGGAGGGCGCGGAGGCGAGCTTGGAGCCGCTCGAGGCGGAACGGCGACAGGGCGGGAGCGCCCTCGAGGACGATCATGTCCGAAGGACCGTGCGACGGCAGGGCCCTTCATTGTACCGGGTGCCGGCCCCGGACCGGCCGGCGCCCGGCGACGGCTCAGCCGGCAGCGGGCGCCGCAGGCTCCTGCGGCGCGGCCGAAGTGCCACGGGCGGCCAGCTCGTCCAGGATCTGGCGCAGGCGCGCGGCGGGCACGTAACCGCCGATCTGCGTGCCGTCCTCGGCCACGATCATCGGCGTGCCCGTCAGGCCGGCACGCTGGCCGACGTCGTACTGCTGGTTGATCGTGGTCTTGCACGTGCGCGGCGGAACGGGGCGGCCGTTCTTGGCGTCGGTCAGCGCCTTGCGGCGGTCCGGCGAGCACCAGACCGAAACCATCGTCCGGTAGTCCGGGCTGCCCAGGCCCGCGCGCGGGAACGCCAGGTATTCGATCGTGATGCCCTGGCCGTTGTAGTCGGCGATCTCGCTGTGCAGCTTCTGGCAATAGCCGCAGCTCACGTCGGTGAACACGGCCACGCGGTACTTGGGGTTGGGCGGCGCGAAGACGATGCGCTCGGAGGTCGGCACCGTTTCCAGCAGGCGCTTGCGCTGCGTGGCGAGCGAGGCCTCGGTGAGGTTGCTCTGCGTGCTGGTGTCGAACAGGGCCCCGCCCTGCCCGGGCAGGAACAGGTAGCGACCGTCGTCACTGACGTAGGCGATCTGCCCGCCCACCACGACCTCGCGGAAGCCCGGCAGCGGTGCGGCGCGCACCTGCTCGACCACCGACTGCGGGCTCAGTGCGCGGACGGCCTCCACCGCGCGTGCATCGGGCGTGCCCGCTTTTGCCTGCACCGCCGCGGGCCGGGCAGGTGCGGAGACCGCCTTGTTTTCGCCGGCCTGTGGCGCGGGCGACTGCGCGCAGGCGGAGAGACTCAAGGCACCGAGGGCGACGAACAGAAGGGACTTCATGCAGGCATCCGGGAGGCGACGGGCCGCGCAGCGGCTGGAGGGCGATTGTGGCATGCGGCCGGCGTCGCCTCCCCGCTGCGGGGGCCGGGCGTTCAGCGGGCACGCGTCCGCGGCGCATGTCGCGGCGGGATGCTGCATCGCCTTCGCCCTCGCGGTGGCGTAGCCATCGCCTTGCATCGCGGGGCGGACAGTGGCGCCACGGCGCGATGGTTCGGAACGCAGTCTGCCGCCCGTTGTCGTCGGCAATGTGGTTTCCGACCACGGCCCGGCCATCCGTGCCCCGCCGCGACCTGCCGCGCGGGAGGACAACGCGATCCCTGCGCTGACGTCCGGCCGGCAGCAATCCGGCTTCGGATGCCGCGGGCCGGGCATCCACGCGCCGGTCGTGACGTGGCGCGCGACGAGGCCACCCGGATCCCACCCGCTGCCGTCCGTGGCGCAGCAATTCGGCTTCGGAGGCTCGGCCCGGGCATCTGGGCCGGTCGTGACTTGCCGCGCCATAAGCCCACCCGGGCGCACCCGCTGCCGTCCATGGCGCAGCAATTCGGCTTCGGAGACTCGGGCCCGGCCATCCATGGCCGGTCGTGACTTGCCGCGCGATGCCACGTCAGTGGCATCGCAAGCGCGGCAAGTCACCCCCTCGGATGGTGCATCCGGTGGAGCTGCTTGAGCTTCTCGCGCGCCACCAGCGTGTAGATCTGGGTGGTCGACAGCGACCCGTGGCCGAGCAGCATCTGCAGCGCGCGCAGGTCGGCGCCGTGGTTGAGCAGGTGGGTCGCGAAGCTGTGGCGCAGGCCGTGGGGGCTGATGCGCGCGGGGTCGATGCCGGCCCGCGCGGCCATGCGCTTGACCGTCGCCCAGAACTGCTGGCGCGTGAGCGGCTCGCCGCCGGCGGCCACGAACAGGGTGGCCGGCGTGCGCCCCTTCCCCGCCAGCAGCGGGCGCGCCTGGGCGACGTAGCGCTCGATCCAGTGCTGCGCTTCCTCGCCCATGGGCACCAGGCGTTCGCGGCTGCCCTTGCCCGTCACGCGCAACGCGCCCTGGCGCAGGTTCACCGCCTGGGCGGGCAGCTCCACCAGTTCGCTCACGCGCAGGCCGGTGGCGTACATCAGCTCGAGCATGGCGCGGTCGCGCAGGCCATCCGGCGTGCCCACGTCGGGCGCGGAAACCAGGGCGGCGACCTGGCTTTCCGTCAGCGCCTTGGGCAGCAGCCGCGGCAGCGTGGGCGAGGCCAGCAGCGTGCCGGGATCATCCGCGCGCAGGTGCTGGCGCACCGCCCAGGCGTAGAACCCGCGCAGGGCCGACAGCAGGCGGGCGTTGCTGCGCGGCGAGTAACCGCTTCGCGCGCGCCAGGCGAGATAGGCGGAGAGCTCGGCCGAGCCCGCGGCGAGCAGCGCGCCCTCGCGCGCGCTCCAGCGCGAGAAGCCGGCGAGGTCGCGGCGGTAGCTCTCGCGGCTGGCCGGCGACAGGCCCGTCTCGGCCCAGACCGCGTCCAGGAAGCGGTCGATCAGCCGTGCCTCGCCGGGCGGCAGCACGGGCAGCCGACGCGCGGCCATGCGGCGCTCCGCGACGCCCTGGCCCACGCGGCGCGGGGGAGTATCGGAACTCATGCGGCGAGCTTAGCCACTATGCTTTCGCGATGGCATCGACACCCGTACCGCGCGCCCACGTCGGCTGGCGCCTGCTCGCGCTGTTCTACGACTTCTGGCCGGTGGCCGCGCTGTGGATGCTCGTCTCCGCGGCGTTCAACCTCGCCTACACGTTCGCCGGGCACGACGCGCGCGAGTACGTGGCGCCGTTCACCCTGTTGGGCTGGCTGCTGTGGATCGCATGCTGGCTCGTGGCGGGTGCCTATGCCGTCGTCAGCTGGCGACGCGGCGGCCAGACGCTGGGCATGCGCCCATGGCGCCTGCGCGTGGTAGGGCCGGACGGCGGCAATGCGAGCACGCGCGCGCTCGTGCGCCGCTACGCCGCGGGAACGCTCTCGCTGCTCGCGGCCGGCGCGGGTTTCTGGTGGGCCCTGTTCGACCGCGACCGCCTGACCTGGCACGACCGCGTGAGCGGTACGCGCCTCGTGCGCGACCCGAAGCGCGCCTGAGCGCGCAGTCGAGGCGACGTCGCGACGGCGATGCGGAATGCGGAACGCGGAACGCGGATGCTTCGCCGAGCCGCCCCGCACGGGAGAGGGGTCGCGTCGCGGACCGCACCCGGCGAGGCTCGGGCTCGGACGCGGCCGCGGCCCACGAGCGCCGGCCTCCGCGATCATGACGGCTGCGGGTGACGTCGGCCCGTCCTAGCCCGAGCGCCTGCGGAACAGCGCCACCGACACGGCCACCATCACCAGGATCGGCACGAGGTAGGCCACGCGGTAGTCGAGGTCGAAGACGTTGGCCAGCTGCACGAACTGCACCTGCACCAGGCGGAAGCCCAGCGCGAACACCACGCCGATGAACAGGCGCCGCCCCAGGCCGCCGCTGCGCAACGTGCCGAAGGCGAACGGCGCCGCCGCCAGGACCAGCGCCAGCACGTTGAGCGGGTAGAACCAGCGGCCCCAGTAGTGCTCCTCGAACTGGCTGGCATCGAGGCCGTTGCGCTCGCGGTAGTCGATCGCCGCGCGCAGCTCGTGCGAGGTCAGGTAGCGGGGGCGATCGAGGTCGGCGGTGAGCGCGGTGGTGTCGAGCTTCGAGGCCCAGCGTTCCTCCGGCACCTGCACGCGCGTGACCGATTTGGCCGCGAACTGCGTGCGGGTGACGTCCCGCAGCGTCCAGGCGCCCGGGCGGTGCTCGGCCACGCGCGCCTGCGCGATGGACTTCAGCCGCCCGTCTTCCTCGAATTCGTACAGGCGCACGTCGCGCAGCTCCAGCCAGCGCTGGCCATCGTCGGACTCGCGCTCGTGCCCGCCCTGCGCGTTGAGGATGACGTCGCCCTCGCGCGCCCACAGGCCCGAATAGCGCGCCACCACCGTGTCGCCCGACGTGGAGGTCTGCTTGAGCACGTTCGCCTGGCGCTCGCCCCAGGGGCCGAGGGTCTCACCGCTGAAGACCATCGCCGCGGTGAGCACGGCGATCGCGCCGGCCACGCTCAGCGTCAGGCGCCGGCGCGAGAGGCCGAGCGCGCGCAGCGCGGTCAGTTCGGACGACGTCGCCAGCTGGCCCAGCGCCATCAGCGCACCGATCACCGCGGCGGTCGGGAACAGCTCGTAGCCGCGGCGCGGCGTGGTGTAGGCCACGTGCGCCAGCGCGCGGCCGAAGCCGTAGTCGCCCTTGCCCACGTCGCCGAACTGGTCGAACAGCGCGATCACCAGGTCCAGGCCGACGAGCACGAACCAGGTCAGCAGCACCGTACCCAGCACGCTGCGGGCGATGTAGAGGTCGTGCAGCTTCGGGAAGGGCCTCATCGCGCCGCCCCCACCGCCCGCGGCCGGCGCATGCGGCCATCGCCCAAGTACAGCCAGGCGGCGAGCGCCAGCAGGGGCAGCACCAGCCACCACAGGCCCGCCGAGGCCGGCATCCGCCCGATCTCGAGCCAGCGCGTGCCCAGCAGCAGAAGCTGGAAGCTCACGAGGTAGGCCAGCACGCCGAGCGTCACCCGGCCGTAGCGCGCCTGGCGCGGCGAACTGCGCGCCAGCGGCACCGCCAGCAGCGCGAAGGCGAGCGCCAGCAGCGGCGGCGCGACGCGCCAGTGCAGCTGCGCCTTGGCCTCGCGGCGCGGGTCGGCCAGGAGGGCGGTGGTGGGCATCAGTTCCGGATCGTTGGGATCGAACCGGCGCTCGGTGGCCGGCATCTGCGCCTCGTTGCGGCGATAGCGCATCAGGCGGTAATCACGCGAGGCGCCCTCGCGCGGGCCTTCCACCTCGAAACCGTCCTCGAGCACGAGGAAACGCTGGCCCTTGTCGTCCACTTCCAGGTGGCCGCGGTTGGAGGTGGTGACGTCCAGCCGGTCGCCCTTCTGGCGGTAGATGAAGATGCGCTCGAAGCGGCTGCCGTCGCCGGAGATCCGGCCCACGAAGACCACGCCGCCATTGGCGATCGGGGTGAAACGGCCCGGCTCCAGCCCGGCCACCAGCAGGTTGCGGCTGGCCTCGCTGACCATGCGCTTTGCCGAGCGCTCGGCCGCCGGCGCCAGCCACAGCGAGCACAGCGCGACCACCGTGATCACCGGCAGCACCAGGGCGAGCAGCGGGCGCAGCATGCGCCTTGGCCCCACGCCCACGGACTGGATCACCGGCATCTCCGAGTCGCGGTAGAGCCGGCCGACGGCGAGCATGAGCCCGATCATCAGCGCCAGGGGCAGGATGATCGGCAGCCAGTTCACGAACAGAAGGCCCAGCTGCGGCAGCAGCATGTCCACCGGCACCCGGCCCTCGGCGATGTCGGCCAGGACGCGCGCGAAGGCCGCGCCGAAGACCACGATCATCAGCACCAGCGTGGTGGCGAACGTGGCCTGCACGAATTCGGACAGCAGATAACGGTCGAATTTCAGCATTCTCGGGCGCTGCTTTAGACTCGTGGCTCGTTCAACGGCCCGGCCGCCGCCCGCATCGGGCGCCGCGGGAATGAGTTTTCCGGGCACGTCCGCCCGGGACCTCGGCCCTCAAGGCCGGCGATTGTACGTAAATCCATTTCGATGACTTTTCGCCGGGAACCTGCTGGATGGCCCTTGAATTCGACTTGAACTCCGCCTCGCCCGCCTCGGTGGCGGCCGACTGCGTCATCGTCGGCGTGTTTGCCGACAAGACCCTGACGGCCCCGGCGTCGGCACTGGATGAAGCGGCCGGCGGTCGCATCGCGGCGCTGGTCGAACGCGGCGACGTCTCGGGCAAGACCGGCAAGGTCGCGATGCTGCACGACCTCGACGGGATCGCGGCCCCGCGCGTGCTGGTGGTGGGGCTGGGCGAGCAGGCCAAGTTCGGCGTGCCGCAGTACATCAAGGCCGTGGGCGACGCCGCCCGCGCGCTCAAGGCCGGACCGGTGGCGCATGCGCTGACCACCCTGCCGCAGGTGCCGGTGAACGGCCGCGATGCGGGCTGGGCGATCCGCCAGGCCGTGATCGCCACCGACCACGCCTGCTACCGCTACACCGCCACCCTGGGCGAGAAGTCCAAGGCCAAGATCGAGCCGGGCCTTGCCCGCCTGTCGGTCGCCGGCGACGACGCGCAGGCGCTGGCGCAGGGCCAGGCCATCGCCGCGGGCGTGCAGTTCGCCCGCGAGCTCGGCAACCTGCCGCCCAACATCTGCAACCCGACCTACCTCGGCCAGCAGGCGCAGGAATTCGCCGCGCGCTTCGCCGAATGCTCCTGCGAGGTGCTGGACCGCGAGCAGATGGAGCAGCTCGGCATGGGCTCGCTGCTCTCGGTCGCGCGCGGCTCGGCCAATCCCCCGAAGCTCGTGGTGCTGCACTACCGCGGCGCCGGCGACGCCAGGCCGTACGTGCTCGTGGGCAAGGGCATCACCTTCGACACCGGCGGCATCAACCTCAAGGTGCAGGGCGGCGTCGAGGAAATGAAGTACGACATGTGCGGCGCGGCCACCGTCATGGGCACGTTCGTGGCCGCCGTCGGCATGAAGCTGCCGGTCAACCTCACCGTGATCGTGCCGGCGGTCGAGAACATGCCCGACGGCAATTCCTACCGCCCTTCCGACGTCATCACCTCGATGTCGGGCAAGACGATCGAGGTCGGCAATACCGACGCCGAAGGCCGCCTGATCCTCTGCGACGCCCTCACCTACGCGCAGCGCTTCGAGCCGGCCGCGCTGGTCGACGTGGCCACGCTCACCGGCGCCTGCGTGATCGCGCTGGGCAAGTACGCCACCGGCCTGATGAGCAAGCACGAGGACCTCTCGGCCGAGCTGGTCAAGGCCGGCGAGGAGGTCTTCGACCGCGCCTGGCCGCTGCCGCTCTGGGACGAGTACCAGACCCAGCTCGAGTCCACCTTCGCCGACGTCTACAACATCGGCGGCCGCTGGGCCGGCGCGATCACCGCGGGCTGCTTCCTCGCGCGCTTCACGGAAGGGCAGCGCTGGGCGCACCTGGACATCGCCGGCGTGGCCAACGACGAGGGCAAGCGCGGCATGGCCACCGGCCGCCCGGTCGGCCTGCTGTCGCAGTGGCTGATGGATAGGAGCCGGGAGTCGTGATTCGGGATCCGGGATTGGCGGACGCGGCATGCCGCGACCTGCCGCTCCCGGACTCCGTCCATCACGTCGCCCGCGCGGCACAATCGTCGTGAACCGCTCCTGCGAATCCCGAATCCCGAATCACGAATCCCGGCTCTCATGCGCGCCGACTTCTACCTGATCACCACGCCGCGGTTCCGCGAAGAGCCGCTGCGGCTGGTCTGCGAGCTGGTGAAGAAGGCGTTCAACGCCGGCCTGCCCACGCTCGTGCTGGCGCGCTCGGCCGGGCAGGCCGAGGCGCTGGACGACCTGCTCTGGGACATGGGCGACGACGTCTTCATCCCGCACCAGATCATCGGGCTGGACGAGGACGAGGAGGAAGCGGAGGTGCTGATCGCGCCACCCGAAGCCGACGTCGCCCTGCGCCCGCTGGTGATCAACCTGCGCGACGCGGCGGTCGAAGGCGCCTTCGACCGCGTGCTCGAGGTCGTGCCCGCCGACGAATCCGCCCGCGGCCCGCTGCGCGAGCGCTGGAAGCAGTACCAGGCGCGCGGGCTGGAGCTGAAGAAGCACGACATGTGAGAAGCCGGGATTCGGGATCCGGGATTCGGGATTGGAAAGCAGCCCGCACCACGGTCCTGTTCCGGCCAGTGCAGAAGCCCGCGCCACCCCTGCGAACCCCCAATCCCGAATCCCGAATCCCGCCCCATGACCCTCGCCCCCGGCTTCGACCCCACCCAGTTCGAGACGCGCCTGTACCAGCAATGGGAGGCAAGCGGCGTGTTCAAGCCGCGTGGCAGCGGCGAGCCCTACACCATCCTGCTGCCCCCGCCGAACGTCACCGGCACGCTGCACATGGGCCATGCGTTCCAGCACACGCTGCAGGACGCGCTGATCCGCTACAAGCGCATGTGCGGCTTCGACGTGCTCTGGCAGATGGGCACCGACCACGCCGGCATCGCCACCGAGATGGTGGTCTCGCGCAACCTCGCGTTGGAGGGCCGGGGCGAGACGCGCGACTCGCTGGGTCGCGAGCGCTTCGTCGCCAAGGTCTGGGAGTGGAAGCAGCAGTCGGGCGACACGATCGAGCGGCAGATGCGTCGGCTGGGCACGTCCGGCGACTGGACGCGCAGCGTCTTCACCATGGATCCCATGGCCGCCGACGCCGTGCGCGAGGCCTTCGTGCGCCTGTTCGAGGAGGGCCTGATCTACCGCGGCCAGCGCCTGGTCAATTGGGACCCGGTACTCAGGACCGCGATCTCCGACCTCGAAGTGGTCAACGAGGAAGAGGACGGTTTCCTCTGGTCGATCCGCTATCCGCTCGCCGGTGGCGCCACGTACGAGCACGTCGAACGCGACGCCGACGGCAACGAGGTACTGCGCGAGACGCGCGACTACCTGGTGGTGGCCACCACGCGCCCGGAGACGATGCTCGGCGACACCGCGGTGATGGTGCACCCCGACGACGAGCGCTATGCCGCGCTTCACGGCAAGGCCGTGGAGCTGCCGGTGACCGGCCGCCGCATCCCGGTGATCACCGACGACTACGTCGACCGCGCCTTCGGCACCGGCGTGGTGAAGGTCACGCCCGCGCATGATTTCAACGACTACGCCGTCGGCCAGCGCCATTCGCTGCCGCTCATCAACATCTTCGCGCCCGATGCGAAGGTGATCGACGGCGCGCCCGCCGACGCGGCAGGCGTCCCGCAGGCCTACCGCGGCCTCGATCGTTTCGATGCGCGCAAGGCGGTGCTCGCCGACCTGGAAGCGCAGGGCCTGCTGGTCGAGACCAAGGCGCACAAGCTGCAGGTGCCGCGCGGCGACCGCACGGGCCAGGTGATCGAGCCGTACCTGACGGACCAGTGGTTCGTGCGCATGGAAACGCTGGGCGCGAAGGGTCTCGCGTTGGCGGAATCCGGGGCCGTGAAGTTCGTCCCTTCGAATTGGATCAACACCTACCGCCACTGGATGGAGAACATCCAGGACTGGTGCATCTCGCGCCAGCTCTGGTGGGGCCATCGCATCCCCGCCTGGTACGACGCGGCCGGCCGCGTCTACGTCGGCCGCAGCGAGGACGCCGTGCGTGCCGCGCACGGGCTCGGCAGCGACGTCGCCCTGACGCAGGACGCCGACGTGCTGGAGACCTGGTTCTCCTCCGCGCTCTGGCCCTTCAGCACGCAGGGCTGGCCGAACGAGCAGCTCATGGCCGAGCGCGGCTTCGAGCGCTACGTGCCGTCCAGCGTGCTCGTCACCGGCTTCGACATCATCTTCTTCTGGGTCGCCCGGATGATCATGATGACCGACCACTTCACCGGCGAAGTACCGTTCAAGGACGTCTACATCACTGGCCTCGTGCGCGATGCGCAGGGCCAGAAGATGAGCAAGTCCAAGGGCAACATCCTCGACCCGCTGGACCTCATCGACGGCATCTCGCTCGACGACCTCGTCGCCAAACGCACGTCGGGCCTGATGCAGCCGAAGATGGCCGAGAAGATCGAGAAGGCCACGCGCAGGGAGTTCCCCAACGGCATCCCCGCCTTCGGCGCCGACGCGCTGCGCTTCACCATCTGCGCGCTGGCCACCCACGGCCGCGACATCAAGTTCGACCTCGGCCGTGCGGAAGGCTACAAGAACTTCTGCAACAAGCTGTGGAACGCCACGCGCTTCGTGCTGATGAACACGGACGGTTACACCGCCTCGGGCGCGCCCACGCCCTCGACCGATGCCGAGCGCTGGATCCTCGCCCAGCTTGCGCGCGTGGCCGCCGAGGCCGAGCAGCACTTCGCCGACTACCGCTTCGACCTGCTCGCCCAGGCGCTGTACGAGTTCGCCTGGAACCAGTTCTGCGACTGGTTCGTCGAGCTCGCCAAGCCGGCGCTCAACGGCGACGACGCGGCGGCCGCCGACAGCACGCGCCACACCCTGCTGTTCGTGCTCGAGCGCCTGCTTTCCCTGCTGCATCCGCTGATCCCGTTCGTGACCGAGGAGCTGTGGCAGGCGGTCGCCCCGAAGCTGGGCGTGGCCGAGACGACGATCATGCTGCGCCCCTACCCGACCGCGGCGGAACTGCCCGCCAGCGACGCGCAGGCCGAGGCTGCGGTGGAATGGCTCAAGGCGGTGATCTCCTCGGTGCGCCGCATCCGCAGCGAGCTCAACGTCGCTCCGTCCCGGCAGGTGCCGCTGCTGGTGGCCGGGGGCGATGCCGCCGACCGCGAGCGCACCGCGCGCTTTCATTCGCAGCTGCGCTTTCTCTGCAAGCTCGACTCGATCGACGTGCTCGACGATGCCGACGCCGCGCCGGCCTGTGCCGCGGGCGTGGTGGGCGAGCTCAAGCTGCTGGTGCCGCTGGAAGGCCTGGTCGACCTGGGCGCCGAGCGCGCGCGCCTGGACAAGGAACTCAGGCGCGTGGACGGCGAGATCGCCAAGTCGCAGGGCAAGCTCGCCAGCGAGACCTTCGTGGCCAACGCGCCGGCCGCGGTCGTCGAGCAGGAGCGGCGCCGCCTGGCGGACTGGACCACGCAGCGCGAGGCGCTGGCGGTGCAGCGGGCGAAGCTGGGCTGAAGGCCGCTACCGCGCGTAGGCGTCGGAATAGCTCGCTTCCTGCGGGCGACGCGAGCGCATGCGTCGCTCGATCTCGTCCGCGTCCACGTGCACCAGCCGGCAGGGGGCGGTGTCCTCGGGCAACCGGACCAGCGCGCCCACGAGGCGGATGTAGACCGGACCTGAACTGCGCCGCCCGTTATGGGTGAAGTACACGCCCTGGTGCGAACGCAACACCACCGCGTTCGCCCCGCCTGCGGATGCCTCCGCCGCGAGCTTGTCCAGCGCGGCCGAGACCTTGACCACGGGCACGCGGCTGTCGTCGGTGATCGCGCTGACCTTGCGCCCGATCTCCACTTCGGCCGAGCCCAGCTTTGCGTGCGTGCAGGGCGGCGTCTCCAGAAGCACCGGCACCGGCAGCATGATCGTCGCCAACAGCCATCCCGTTGCGTTCCGCATAGGAGCTCCCTGCGTGGACCTATGGTTCGGCGAGCAGTTCCATCGCCATGACGATCGCGTCCTCGCGCCCGTCGCGCGCGGGGTAGTAGCGGGGCCGGCGCCCGATCTCGTTGAAGCCTTCCTGGTGGTAGAGCGCGATCGCGCCCGTATTGGACGGCCGCACCTCGAGGAAGATGCGCTGCGCCCCGCGGGCGCGGGCCAGGTGCACCAGCGAGCGCAGCATGCGGCGGCCGTGGCCGTGGCCCTGGTGCTCCGGCGCCACCGCGATGTTGAGCACGTGCGCCTCGCCGGCGGCGAGGCTCATCAGGAAGTAGCCGATGACCGCGCCGTCGCGCTCGAGCAGCCAGGCCATGTAGTCCGCGCGCAGGCAGTCGCGGAAGATGCCCGCGGTCCAGGGGAACTCGTAGGCGCGGCGTTCGACGTCGTGCACCGCCTCGACATCGGCCTCGCGCATGGGCCGCAGCGCGGCGGCGTCGCGACCGGCCTGCAGCGCGGCGTTCATCGCGTGCGCGCCGCCTTGCGCAGGGGCCTGAGCGCGCGCCAGAGGGCGCGCCGGGACGCCGGGTCACGCGGCGGATGCAGGGCGAGCAGCGGCGCCAGGTCGAC
>NZ_SKFB01000048.1:0-20034 GCF_004344885.1 Lysobacter sp. N42 | reverse complement strand
CGGTGGCGAGCAGCGTGAGCGGATGCATGGCCTCGTCGATGCGCGCCCGGGCGCGGCGCATCGTGGCGATGCCGCGGTGTATCGCCGCCGCGCGCTCATGCCGCCACTCCGTGCACGCGGCGCGCGAAGGCGTCGATGGCCGCGGCCACCGCGTCGGCCGCGCCGAGGAAGGGCGCGTGGCCGGCGTCGTGGATCACCAGCGACTCGGCGCGCGGCGCCAGCGCGGCGGCCGCGGGCATGGCAGCGGCCGGGACGAGGCGGTCGCGGCGGCCCGAGATCCACAGGCTGGGCACGGCCAGCGCGGGCAGTTCGGCGCGCGCGTCGAAGGCGTCGAGCAGTTCGAGTCCGCGCAGCAGCGCCTGCGGGGCCGGCTCGCCACGGGCGAAGGCCTGCGCGCGCAGGTCGCGCAGCTCGGCCTGCGCGCTGGCCGAGCCCAGCGCCTCGAGCGCGAGGAAGCCTTCCAGCGTGCCGCGGAAATCCTTCGACAGCGCCTCGCCGAAGTCGCGGAACAGGCTCGGCCGCACGCCATGCGGCCAGGCCGTGTCCTGCACGAAACGGGGCGAGGAGGCCACCATCACCAGCCCGCGTACGCGCGCGGGCGCATCCAGCGCGGCGCGCAGCGCGAACTGCCCGCCCAGCGACCAGCCCAGCCAGACCGCGTCCGGCGCGGCCTCGACCAGCTCGCGCGAGAGCAGGTGCGGGTCGAGCGGGCGATCGCTGTCGCGCGCATGGCCGTGGCCGGGCAGGTCGACCAGGTGCAGCGTCCAGCGCGCGCGCAGGCGCTCGATGAGCGGCGCGAACAGCCCGCCATGCATGGCCCAGCCATGCACCAGCGCGATCGACGGGCCGTGGCCCAGGGTTTCGACGTGCATCTCAGGCGCCCCGCAGGCTGCGGATGGCGGCCACCGCATCGTCGCGGCGCGCGGCCGGCACCAGCAGGTGGTCGTGGAAGTAGCCGGCGAGCACGTTGCAGGCGATGCCGCGCTCGGCCAGCACGCCGGCCACCGCGGCGGTCACGCCCACGGCATTGAGCGCCGAGTGCACGCGCAGGCTCAGCCAGGCGGCCACGAAGCCCGGCGGCGCGCCCAGCGCGTCGGCGGCGCTTTCCGGCACCACGTAGGTGATGCCCTCGGCCTCGGTGATGCGCGCCTGCGCCACGGCGTCGGCGGCCGCGTCGGGCCCCGTGCGCGTGAGCAGAACGTACGTGCCGGGGCGCACGTCCACGTCGAGCGTGGCGAGGATGGTGGGAAGATGGGTTTCGCCGGTCATGCGGGGGAGGGCACGGAGGAGTGGGCGGCATCGCGCGCGCGGGCCAGGGCCTCGGCCAGCGCGTCGACGTCGGCGTCGGCATGCAGCGCGGTGAGCGTGACGCGCAGGCGCGCGCGGCCCTCCGGCACGGTGGGCGGGCGGATGGCGGACACCCAGAAGCCGGCGTCCTCCAGCGCGCGCGACATCGCCAGCGCGCGGCGGTCGTCGAAGGCCATCACCGCCTGGATGGGCGTGGCCGACGGCAGCAGTTCGACGCCGTGCCCGCGGGCGCGTTCGTGGAAGCGTTCGACCAGCGCGGCCAGGTGCGCGCGGCGGTCGTCGGCGCGGCGCGCGAGGCGCACGGCGGCCAGCGCGGCAGCGGCCAGCGCGGGCGGCAGCGCGGTGGAGTAGACGTGGCCGCGCGCGGTCTCGGCGAGGTGGCCGACGAGGTCGGCCCCGCCGGCGACGATCGCGCCGCAGGTGCCCAGTGCCTTGCCGAGCGTGGCCAGGCGCAGCGGCACGTCGCACGTCGACAGCCCTGCCGCGTCGACGCTGCCGCGCCCCTGCGCGCCGAGCACGCCGACGCCGTGCGCGTCGTCCACGTAGAAGAGTGCGTCGTGCGCATGCGCGTGCGCGGCCAGCTCGCGCAGCGGCGCGACGTCGCCGTCCATGCTGAAGACGCCGTCGGTGGCCAGCAACACGAGGCCTCTGGACGACGCGGTGGCGGCACGCGGCTCGCGCGCCGACGGCGCGGCGATGGCGGCCTCGTGCGCGTCCCGCCACGGCGCCGGCCTGGGCGCGGTATCGCGGCGGGACACCGCCCGCCGCAGCTGCTGCGCCGCGCCGTCGACGTCGGCATGCGGATAGCGCCGCAGCGTCGCCCCGGACAGGCGCGCGCCGTCGATCAGCGAGGCGTGGTTGAGCCTGTCCTGCACGCAGGTGTCGCCGTCGCGCAAGAGCGCCTGCAGCACCGCGAGGTTGGCGGTGTAGCCGCTGCCGAGCAGCAGGGCGGCCGGTGTTTCGAGCCAGTCGGCGACCTCGCGCTCCAGCGCTTCGTGCGCGGCGTGGTGGCCGCAGATCAGCGCCGACGCGCTGCTGCCGGCCTCGCGCGCCTCGCGCAGCGCGCCCACCACCGCCGGGTGCTGCGACAGCCCGAGGTAGTCGTTGCTGCAGAAATTCAGCAGCACGCGGCCGTCGACCTCGCAGCGCATGCCGTCGCGCCCGGTGACGATGCGGTGCACGCGGCGTCGTGCCGCGGCGTCACGGGCGGCACGCGATTCGGCGATGCGCTGCGTCCAGCCCACTCAGGCCGCGCAGCCACAGCCGCTGCCGCAGCCCATCGACGCGGCGCCGATCGCCGGTGGCGCATCCACGATGTCGGCATGCACCGTGTTCGGCCCCTCCACCACGTGCATCGGGCGCAGTCCCAGGCGCGCGAACAGCGCCAGGTCGCGCTCGGTGTCGGGGTTGCCGGTGGTCAGCAGTTTCTCGCCGTAGAAGATCGAGTTCGCGCCGGCGGCAAAGCACAGCGCCTGCAGCTCGTCGCTCATCGACTCGCGGCCTGCGGACAGGCGCACCATCGAGCGCGGCATCATGATCCGGGCGACGGCGATCATGCGCACGAACTCGAACGGATCGAGCTCGGCGGTCTGTGCGAGCGGCGTGCCCTCGACCTTCACGAGGCGGTTGATCGGCACCGAGTCCGGATGCGCCGGCAGGTTGGCGAGCGCCTGCAGCAGGCCTGCGCGCTGCTCGCGCGTCTCGCCCATGCCCACGATGCCGCCGCAGCAGGTCTTCATGCCGGCGTCGCGCACGTGCTCGAGCGTGTCCAGGCGGTCCTGGTACTCGCGCGTGTGGATGATCTCGCCGTAGAACTCCGGCGCGGTGTCCAGGTTGTGGTTGTAGTAGTCCAGGCCCGCCTCGCGCAGCGCGCGCGCCTGCTCGGGTTTGAGCATGCCCAGCGTGGCGCAGGTCTCCAGCCCCAGCGCCTTCACCTCGCGGATCATCGCGGCCACCTTGGGGATGTCGCGGTCGGCCGGCGAGCGCCAGGCCGCGCCCATGCAGAAGCGCGAGGCGCCGGCGGCCTTGGCCTGGCGCGCCTTCTCGAGCACCGCGTCGGTGGACATGAGCTTGGTGGCGTCCACCCCGGTCTGGTAGCGCTGCGCCTGCGGGCAGTAGGCGCAGTCCTCGGGGCAGCCGCCGGTCTTGACCGACAGCAGCGTCGAGACCTGCACCTCGGCCGGGTCGAAGTGCTGGCGGTGCACCGTGCCGGCGCGGTGCAGCAGCTCGGTCAGCGGCAGGTCCAGCAGGGCGAGGATCTCCTCGCGGCTCCAGTCGTGGCGGAGGCCCGCGGCCACCGGCCGCAGTTCGCTGACAAGGCTCATGGGATTTTTCCGACAGGCGCGACGGCGCGGCCGCGGCAGTCTGGAAACCATGGATACCGCTGTCAACCTGGAAACCCTGCCGCCGGTTGACGGGATCCGCGCCCGCCTGGCCTTCTGGCTGCGCAACGACGCCACCCGCCTGCTCTGGCCCACCCGCTGCCTGGCCTGCGAGGACCCCGGCCTGGACGGGCTGGACCTGTGCGCTCTCTGCGAGGCCGAGCTGCCGCTCAACGCCAGCGCCTGCCGCGCCTGCGCCCTGCCGCTGCCCGAGCCCGGCCTGTGCGGCGGCTGCCTGGGCGCGCGCTCGCCGCTGGCCGAGGTGCACGCGCCCTTCGTGTACGCCGCGCCCATCGACCGCCTGCTGCCCCGGCTGAAGTTCGCCGGCGACCTCGCCGCCGGCAAGCTGGTGTCGCAACTGATGGCCACGCACCTGCGGCAGGCGCCGCGCCCGCAGGCGCTGCTGCCCATCCCGCTGCACCGCGCGCGCCTGCGCCGGCGCGGCTTCGACCAGGCGCTGGAGCTGGCGCGCCCGCTGGGGCGCGCGCTGGGGCTGCCGGTGCTCGACGGCGCGCTGGTGCGGCTGCGCGCCACGGCCGAGCAGTCGACCCTGAGCGCCGTGGCGCGCCGGCGCAACGTGCGCGGTGCCTTCGCGGTGCGGCCGAGGCTGCCGCTGCCGGCGCACGTGGCGCTGGTCGACGACGTGATGACCACCGGTGCCACCCTGCGCGCGGCCGCGGCCGCGCTGCGGCAGGCCGGCGTGGCGCGCGTGGATGCCTGGGTGGCGGCGCGCGTACCCTGAGGCCGCCCACCGCATGGATGCCTGCCGATGACGCGTTTGTCCCTGGCCTTGGCGACCCTGGCCGCAGCGCTCGCCGTCGCGCCCGCCGCGCGGGCCGACCAGTTCATCTACCTCGACCTCCAGCAGGCGCGCGCCGCGCTGGCGCGGCTTCGCGCCGGCGACGTCGTGCATCACTACTGCGCACCCTGCGGGGACGCGAAGTCCGAGCGCATGACGGTGCGCAGCCTCGGCATCGACCGCGTCTGGGATCGCGACAGTGCCGCGCAGCCGTATAACAGCGACGGCCTCACGTTCTGGGTGGTCGAACTCAACGACGTGGGCGTCGACCTCGCCTACGTCTACGTTCGCGAAGGCGGGCAGTGGCGCAACCTGGCCGCCCTGCTGGGCCTGCAGCCCTGGCGCGTGCCGGCCGTGCTCCCGAAGGAACGCGTCGGAACCCGCTGGCGCTGCGGCACGCCCCGCGATCCCGATCCGGGCAACCCCTACTTCCCGCAGCTGGATGCGCCGCGCGATCCCTGCCCGCTCGACCCGCCAGGCGCGGGGACGCCGCCGGTGGGCGACCCCGGCTGGCGCTGAGCGCGCCCGGCTCCGGGCGCTGCGCCAATGCGGCGAGGCGTCGGCATGTCGGCGCGGGTCCGCATCGAGACTCCGGGCCGCCCGCCGGCGCACGCGGTGGGCGCGCGTGGTGATCACCGCGTCCGCATGACGCGCGACGCCGCGCCGCGGCCGGCCATGACCTGCGGCCGATGCCGTGTCGCATCGCGTCGCTACACTCGCCCCATCCCGTTCGCCAAGGAGTGCCCCGTGAGCCAGTGGTTCTTCGTCAATCCCCGTTCCAGCGATCGCATCGGCCCGCTCGAGCCCGAGGCCGCCTTCGCCCATGCACGCCAGAACCCGGACCACGTCTGCTGGCGCGAGGGGCTGTCGGGCTGGCAGCCGGTGCGCTCCATGCCCGAGTTCGCCGAGGCCGTGGGCGCGCCGGGCACGCATGCGCCGCCCCCGCCGCCGATGCCCGGCACGCGCGGCATGAACGACGACATCGACTACCGCATCGTCGGCAACGACATGCCCTTCGTGGAGATCGAGCTCGATCCCGGCGAGAGCGCGATCGCCGAGGCCGGCTCGCTCATGTACAAGGAAGCCAGCGTCGGCATGGAGACCGTGTTCGGCGACGGCACGCGCAGCGGCGCGGGCGGTGGCGGCGGCTTCATGGACAAGCTGATGAGCGCCGGCAAGCGCGTGATCACCGGCGAGAGCCTGTTCACCACGGTCTACACGCACAACGGCCAGGGCAAGGCCCGCGTGGCCTTCGCCGCGCCCTATCCGGGCACCGTGCTGCCCATCCGCCTGTCCGAACACGGCGGGCGCCTGATCTGCCAGAAGGATTCGTTCCTGGCCGGCGCGCGCGGCGTGCAGGTGGGCATCCACTTCCAGCGCAAGATCATGACCGGCCTGTTCGGCGGCGAGGGCTTCATCATGCAGAAGCTGGAAGGGGATGGTTGGGTGTTCGTGCATGCCGGCGGCACGCTGGTCGAGCGCGACCTCGCGCCGGGCGAGCGCCTGGACGTCGACACCGGCTGCGTGGTCGCCTTCCATTCCAGCGTCGACATGGACGTGCGGCCGGTCGGCGGCATCAAGTCGATGTTCTTCGGCGGCGAGGGCGTGTTCCTCGCCACGCTCACCGGCCCGGGCAAGGTCTGGCTGCAGTCGCTGCCGTTCTCGCGCATGGCCGCGCGCATGTTCGCCGCGGCGCCGCAGGGCGGGGGCAAGAACGTGGGCGAAGGCTCGGTGCTCGGCGGCCTGGGCCGCATGCTCGACGGCGACGGCCCGTTCTGATGCGCCGCAGCCGCACGGCCGCGGCGGTCCTCGCGGTCGGCCTGGTACTCGGCGCCGCGTTCGCGGCGCAGGCCTGGGCCGGCGCGCGCGGCCATTCGCTGGGCGGCGTCGGCCTGCTCGCCTTCGCCGCGCTGGCCGGCCTGGCCTGGTCGCTGCTGCGCCGGCGCGGATGACGCGAGGCGGGCCGTGACCGGCCCAGGCCGCGACCTGCGCTGAACGCCGGGCGTGCGCGGGCCGTGGCGGGCCCGCGCCGCCTATCCTTCGCGTCCCGCCCCAACCGTCCCCGCGCATGCGCCGTCTTCGTCCTACTGCGACGCTCCTTGCCCTCGCGCTGCTTGCCGGCTGCGGCGGCGCGGACGCCGTGCGCCCGTCGCCCCCGCCGCAACCGGTCGCCGCGCCCGCGGCCAAGCCCGTGCGCGTCGGCCTGGCGCTGGGCGGCGGCGCGGCCAAGGGTTTCGCCCACATCGGCGTGATCAAGATGCTGGAGGCCAACGGCATCCGCATCGACGTGGTCGCCGGCACCAGCGCGGGCAGCGTGGTGGGCGCGATGTACGCCGGCGGCATGGACGCCTTCGCGCTGCAGAAGCAGGCCGTGGCCCTGGACGAGGACCGCATCCGCGACGTGCGCCTGTTCTCCGGGGGCCTCGTGCAGGGCCAGGCGCTGCAGGACTACGTCAACGCCACGCTCGCCCACCGCCCCATCGAGAAGCTGCGCAAGCCCTTCGCCGCGGTGGCCACGCAGCTGGAAACCGGCAAGCGCACGGTGTTCACCCGCGGCAACGCGGGCCAGGCGGTGCGCGCCTCCAGCAGCATTCCCGGCGTGTTCGAACCGGTGCGCATCGGCGGGGCGAGCTACGTCGACGGCGGCGTGGTCAGCCCGGTGCCGGTCGACGCCGCGCGCCAGCTGGGCGCCGACGTGGTGATCGCGGTGGACATCTCGACCAAGGTCGACGGCACGACGCCCGCCAGCCTGCTGGGCACGGTCAACCAGTCGATCACGATCATGGGCCAGAAGCTGGGCGAGCAGGAGCTGGCGCGTGCCGACGTGGTGATCCGGCCGAAGGTGAACGACATCGGCCCGGCCGACTTCGAACGCAAGGGCGCGGCCATCCTCGAGGGCGAGCGCGCCGCACTCGCCGCGCTGCCGCAGATCCGCGCGCGCATCGCGCAGCTGCGCCAGGCGCGCGCGCCGCGGCCGGCGCTGCCGAAGCCGCGCTGCGAGGCCTCGCGCCTGCAGCGCCTGCTCGGACGCGAGCCCGACTGCGGCTGAAGCCGGGGCTGGCGCCCCGCGGCAGGACGTGCGCCGCTCGGGTCCACCGCGGGGTGCAGCGGTGCGCTGGGCGGGTTGCCGTCCACGCCGCCAGGTGGGCATGCGCCCACGGAAGCCGGAGCCGTCGAGCGCAGGTACGCCCCTAGCCGGCGAGCGCGAGCATGGCCGCGAACGCGGCCACCATCAGCGCCAGGCCTGGCAGCAGGCGCAGCCCGTACCGGGCGCCGCCCACGGCGAAGGCCACCGCGGCCTTGGCCACGGTGTTGGCGGCGAATGCCAGCGCCAGCGCGGTCGCGGCGAGGTCGAGCGGCGCCTGCCCGGCATCCACCAGCTGCGCGGCCGACACCGCCGCGGCATGCACGTCGGCCAGGCCCGACAGCGCCAGCGCGACCGCCAGGCCGGCATCGCCCAGTGCCTGCCGCGTCGCGGCGGCCAGCAGCAGCACGCCGGCCACCACGCCCACGAACACCAGCGCATGCCGCGGCTCGAAGGCACGCCCGGCGATGCGCGCCTGCGCGCCGCCGGTGCCGGCGCGGTCGCGCCAGACCGCGCGTGCGGAGAACAGCAGGATGGCCAGGCCCGCCGCGGCCAGCGGCGCGGCGATGCGCGCCAGCAACGCGGGCGAGACGACGGCGACGACCACCGCCAGCTGCACCACCGTGCTCACGCTGGACAGCGCGCCGGCGCAGGCGGCGGTGGTGGCCAGCGCGGGATCGCGCCGGGCCAGCGCGCCCATGGCCGCGGTGGTCGCCGTGCTGGAGGCGAAGCCGCCCGCCAGCCCGGCGACCAGCAGGCCCCAGCGCGTGCCCAGCAGGCGCAGGGCCACGTGGCCGGCGGCGTTGATGGCCATGACGATGACGGCCAGCAGCCAGAGCCTGCGCGGATTGAGCACCTGCCAGGGGTCGACCGCGCGGTCGGGCAGCAGCGGCAGCACGATGGTGGCGGCCGCCGCCAGCAGCAGCGCGTCGTGCAGCTCCTGCTCGGTGAGCGCCTCGCGCACGAAGCGGTGCAGGCGGGTCTTGGTGGCCAGCAGCAGCGCGACCAGCACGCCGGTGCCGGCGGCCAGCGCCGGCTCGCGCATGGCCAGCACGCCCAGCAGGAACACGACCAGCATCGCGAACTCGGTGGTCAGGCCGGGATCGGCGCCCGAGCCGCGCCGCCACGTGGCCAGCGCCGCGAGCACGGTGAACGCGCCGCCCACCGCCAGCGCCACGCTGCCCAGCATCGCCGCCAGCGCCCCCGCCAATGCAACCAGTGCGAACGTGCGCACGCCGGCGCTGCCACGCGTGCTGCCGTTGCCCTTGCGTCGCTCGCGCTCGATTCCGATCAGCAGGCCGACGCCCAGCGCCACCGCCAACCCGCCCACGTCCGTCGCTGCGATCATCCCGCCAGCTTCGGCCAGCGCCGCTGGCCGGCGCAAGGCACGCGGCAATTGATCCCGGTCAATCCGGACGGTCCGGTGCCGGGGCAGCATGGGCTACCGGCATGCGTTCGTCCCGGGCTGGCCGCCGGCAGCCCCATCCCAAGGAGGCATCGGCATGAAGCGTGTGGAGAACCGGGTCTGCATCGTCACCGGCGGCGCCGTCGGCATCGGCCACGCCTGCGTGCTGCGGCTGGCGCAGGAGGGCGCGAAGGTGGCCATCTTCGACGTCGACGACGCGGCGGGCGAGGCGCTGGCCCGCGAGGTCGGCGGCCACTGCGCCTACTGGCACGTGGACGTGGCCGACGAGGCCGCGGTGAAGGCGGCGATCGACGCCGTGGCCGCGCGCTTCGGCGCCGTGCACGTGCTGGTCAACAACGCCGGCATCGCCGGCACCAACAAGCCCACCCACGAGCTCAGCGAGGCCGAGTGGGACCGCGTGCAGGCGGTCAACGTCAAGGGCGTGTTCTTCTGCACCAAGCACGCCATCCCGCACATGAAGGCCGCGCGCCTGGGCAGCATCGTCAACCTCTCGTCGATCTACGGCCTGGTCGGCGCGCCCGACGTGCCGCCCTACCACGCGTCCAAGGGCGCGGTGCGGCTGATGAGCAAGACCGACGCGCTGATCTACGCGCCCGACCGCATCCGGGTGAACTCGGTGCACCCGGGCTACATTCGCACGCCGATGGTGGAGCACCACCTGCGCGACAGCGGCGCGACCGACCTGGAGGCGGCGATCCGCGAGGTCGGCGCGCTGCATCCGCTGGGCCACATGGGCGAGCCGGACGACATCGCCTGGGCGGTGGTTTACCTCGCCTCCGACGAATCGAAGTTCGTCACCGGCAGCGAGCTGGTGGTCGACGGCGGCTACACCGCGCGCTAGGCACCGGGCGACGGGGCGGCATCGCGACGGGCGATGCCGGACGCGGCGCCAAGGCAGCCGCGCGGGCCTGCCGGGGGCCGCACCGGCACTCGGGCCGCGTCGTCACGCGCCACGCCACGACGTCAGGCTAGGCCACGTGCGCGGCCCGGCGGCGGTCGAATGCCTAGTGGCGCATCAGCACCGGCAGCGCGGCATGCTGCAGCACGTGCCGGGTGACGCCGCCCAGCAGCCACTCGCTGGCGCGGGACCGCCCGTAGGCGCCCATCACCAGCAGGTCGGCCCCGCAGCCGGCGGCGGCGTCGAGCAGGCCAGCGCCGGTCTGGGCCTCCCCTTCCAGCGTGTGCCAGACCACGCAGGCGGCGCGCGCCTCGAGCCAAGGCTGCAGATGGAACTCCGGCGCCAGCGCCGAGCGCGGCTGCGGCGTGCCGGCCAGCACCACCACCCGGTGCGCGCGCGCCAGCAGCGGGCCGGCGGCATGGACCGCGCGGATGGCCTCGGCCGAGCCGTTCCAGGCAATGGCCACCGTGGCCACCGGCAGTTCCGGCTCCACCGCCGGCGGAAGCACCAGGCCGGGAAGGCCGCTGCCGAGCACGATCCGGGCGATGCCATCGGGGCTGGACCAGGCGTCCGGGCCGCCACGGCGCAGTACGACCAGGTCGTTCCAGGCGCCGGCCTGCGCGATCAGGTCGGGCACGTGGCCCGCCCCCACGGTCCAGGTCGCGTTCGCCACGCCCATCGCCTGCGCCCAGGACTGGAAGGCCGCGGCCTTTCCGCGGGCATCGCGCACCTCGCGCTCGGCGCAGGTCGCCCATTCGGCCAGCGCCAGGCCGGGGTCGTAGAGCGAGGGCGGCGGCACGCCGATCGGCACCGCATGCAGGGCCGTGAGACTGCCGCCGAGACCGGCGGCGATGCGCGCGGCCGGACGGGCCTCGCGCTCGAAGTTCGCCGGATCGACGATCCGGACCAGCACGTCCTGCATGGCGGTCTCCCGCGAGCCTGTGGGTCGGACCATGCTGCAACCGCGCGCGGCGACGCGCCTTGATCCGGCTCAACCCGGCGGCGGAGGCGGACGAACGGTCGCGCGGGGCCTCAGCGCGCGGGCAGCGGCAGCCCGCGGAAGGCCTTCACCGTGCGCAGCACGAAGCTGGAATTGACGTCGGCCACGCCGGCCTGGTTGAGCAGGCGGTCGAGCAGGAAACGCGAGAAGTGCTCGAGGTCGCGCACGGCCACCTGCAGCAGGTAGTCCATGTCGCCGGTGAGCGCGTGGCAGGCCACCACCTCCTCCCATTGCTCGACGAAGGCGGTGAACGCGGCGATCGCCGGCGCGTCGTGCCGCACCAGCTGCACGCGCACGAAGGCCTGCAGCCCGAGGCCCAGCCGTTCGGGATCCACGCGCGCCGCATAGCCGGCGATCACGCCGTCGCGCTCGAGCCGCTGCACGCGGCGCAGGCAGGCCGACGGGGAGAGATGCACGCGCTCGGCGAGCTCGGCATTGGTCAGCCGGCCCTCGGCCTGCAGCGCGGCGAGCAGTTGGAGGTCGGTGCGGTCGAGCTCGACAGCGGCCATTGCTTGCGTATCCGGCCAATTCAACGCACGAATGTTGCGTCACCGCCCGGATATCACGCAAGCACGCAATCCTATTGCGCGTCGAGGCGCCTAGATTGGTCGATCCACCGGAGGCCGCCATGAACGCCCAGCCCCAGCGCATCGAACACCAGCTCACCGACAAGGGCTACGTGCCGGTCTACACCACGGCGGTCATCGAGCAGCCCTGGTCGAACTACACACCCATCGACCACGACGTCTGGGCGCAGCTGTTCGAGCGCCAGCAGAAGATCCTGGTTGGCCGCGCGAGCCAGGCCTTCCTCGACGCGCAGCGCGCCATGCGCATGAGCGCGCACGAGATCCCGAAGTTCGACGAACTCAACCGGACGCTGCGCGCGGCCACGGGGTGGGAGCTGGTCGGCGTCCAAGGTTTACTGCCCGAGCTCGACTTCTTCGACCACCTGGCCAACCGCCGCTTCCCGGTGACCTGGTGGATCCGTAAGCCCGATCAGATGGACTACCTGTCCGAGCCGGACCTGTTCCACGACCTGTTCGGCCACGTGCCGCTGCTGATGAACCCGGTCTTCGCCGACTACATGCAGGCCTATGGCCGCGGCGGGGTGAAGGCGCATGGCATCGGCCCGGAGGCGCTGGCGAACCTCACGCGCCTTTACTGGTACACCGCCGAGTTCGGCCTGATCCGCGACCCCGACGGGCTGCGCATCTACGGCAGCGGCATCCTGTCGAGCAAGGGCGAGTCCATCCACTGCCTCGAGAGCGATGCGCCCAACCGCATCGGCTTCGACCTCGAGCGCATCATGCGCACGCGCTACCGCATCGACACCTACCAGAAGACCTACTTCGTCATCGACTCGTTCGAGCAGCTGTTCGAGGCCACGCAGCCGGACTTCAGGCCGATCTACGCGCGCCTCGCGCTGCAGGACTCGATCCCGGCCGGCGACGTGCTCGACACGGACCTGGTCTACCACCGCGGCAGCGGCGAGGGCTGGCTGGCCGACGGCGACGTCTGACGGGCTTTCCGTCGGCCACAGGCGCGTGCCGGGCGCGCGCCGGCACGCCACGCGCTTCATGCATGCGCCTGCGGCGCGGCGACCGGCCGGGCCATGGGCGCGGCCATGCGGTACCTGCGGTCCAGCCACAGCTTGGCCGCGACCGACAGCAGCACCGGCATGAACCAGGCGACGTAGTACAGCGTGCTGCCACCCAGCTGCGGCAGCAGCCGCGGCAGGCCGATCGCGAGGAAGGCGATGTGGGTGGCCGCGCCGTTGCCCACCATCGCCCCGTAGTGCTCCTGCATCCACCAGCGCGGCTGGTGCGGGATCCGGCGACGGCGGCGCCACATGTCCAGCCCGCCGAGCAGGCCGACCAGCGAGAAGCCCGTCAGCAGCGCCTGCCCCGTCTTCAGCCCGAGGGCAAGGATGCCCAGGCCCGCCAGCACGTTCGCCACCGCCAGTGCGTGGTAGGCGCGGCCGAGGTAGCGGCCGGGCGAGTTGCGGTCGCGGATCGCACGCCAGGACAGCCAGACCGTGGTGCCGACGAGCAGCAGCAGGTAGGCGAGGAACGCGCCGGCCACCGGATGGCCGGCGAGGAAGCGCTGCAGGGTCAGCGGCACGCCACTGGCGATCACCGTCGCCATCGCCAGCAGGTAGACGCGGCCGGCGAGCCGGTGGCGCGGGCTGCCCTTGCGCAGCATGGCGGCGAGCCAGAACGTGGCCAGGGCGAGGGTGCCGGCGATGACGTGCAGCGTGAGGAAAGCGGGATAGCCGGGCATGGCGCAGCTCCGAGGGGACCGGAGTACAGCCTCGCGTTGCGGGCGTGCCGCGCGCAGGCCCGGCGGTCACCGATCCGCCCTGCCGGAAGTCACTTCCGGTGCCCGCGCCGTTGCGGCCTGCCGCGGCCCGCCGCAGCATGCAGGCATGAGCCCGCTGCGCACGCTGCTGCAACCGATGATGCTCGCCGCGCTGGTGACCTGGGCCGCGGTCGTGCTGGGCCTGCGGAGCGACGCGTCCGGGCAGCGCCCGCTGATGCTGGGCCTGGCGCTGGCCTACCTGGCGGCGCTGCTGGCGATCGACCTGCTGCCGCGGCACCTGTCGCGCCGCCTGGTCAACCCGCTGCTGGCCGTGGAGGCCGCCTGTGCGCTCGCGCTCGTGGGCCTCGCGCCACGCGCGGGCACCGCGCCCGTGCTGCTGGTGGTGTGGGTGGCGCAGCTGGCCATGCTGCATCCGCCGCGCGTCACCGTGCCGGCCATCGTGGTGGTCGACGTGCTGCTCTACCTGCTGCTGCGGCAGGCCGGCTATGGCGATCCCCTGCTGGTGACGGTGGTCTACCTGGGCTTCCAGTCCTTCGCCGCGCTCACCGCGCACTACGCGCGCACGGCCGAACGCTCGCGCGATGCGCTGGCCCGCGTCAACGCCGACCTGCTCGCCACGCGCGCGCTCTTGGCCGACAGCGCGCGCGATGCCGAACGCCTGCGCCTGGCGCGCGAACTGCACGACGTGGCGGGGCACAAGCTCACCGCGCTGCGCCTGAACCTGCGACTGCTCGCGGCCGACCGCGAGCTGGCCCCGCGCGGCGAACTCGACGTCGCGCAGCAGCTGGCAGGCGAACTGCTCGACGACCTGCGCGGCGTCGTGCACGCGCTGCGCGATGCCCGCGGGCTCGACCTCGCCACCGCCCTGCGTGCGCTCGCCGCCCCGCTGCCGCGTCCCGCGCTCGAGCTCGACATCGCGCCCGGCCTGCACGTGGACGACCCGGCGGTCGCCGAAGCGGTGCTGCGCGTGGTGCAGGAAGCACTGACCAACGCGGCGCGCCACGCCGATGCCGACCACGTGCGCGTGCGCCTTGCGCGCGACGGCGACGCGCTGGCCCTGCACGTGGAGGACGACGGCCGCCTGCGTGGCCCGCTGCGCGAAGGCAGCGGACTGACCGGCATGCGCGAACGCGTCGCCGCGCTCGGCGGCGAGTTCGCCATCTCGCGCAGCAGGCTTGGCGGCGTGGCCATCGACGCGCGGCTGCCTGCATGAGCCTGCGCATCGCGCTCGTCGACGACCAGGCGCTGGTGCGCGCCGGCCTGCGCGCGCTGCTCGAGCGCCAGGGGCTGGACATCGTCTTCGAGGCCGACGGCGGCGAGGCGCTGCTGGCGGCCCTGGCGAGCCATCGCGTGGACGTGGTGCTGTCCGACATCCGCATGCCGGGCATGGACGGCATCGAGGCCGTGCGCGCCCTGCGTGCGCGCGGCGACGCCACGCCCGTGTTGCTGCTCACCACCTTCGACGAACCCGACCTGCTCCTGGACGCCACCCAGGCCGGCGCGCAGGGCTTCCTGCTCAAGGATGCCGACCCGGCCGACCTGCACGACGCGGTGCTGCGGCTGGCGCGCGGCGAATCCATGCTGCAGCCGGTGGCCACCGACCCGGTGCGCGCACGCTATGCCTACCACGCGAGCGACGCGCCGAAGGAACGCTTCTCGGACAAGGAAGTGGCGGTGCTGCGGCTGATGGCGGGCGGCTACTCGAACAAGGAGATCGCCCGCGCGATGTTCCTGGCCGAAGGCACGGTCAAGAACTACGTCTCGGTCATCCTCGACAAGCTCGACACCCGCGACCGCACGCGCGCGGTACTGAAGGCGATCACGCTGCGGGTGATCTAGCGAAGGCGCACGCCGTCGGAGCCCCCGTCGGCAGGACCGGCCAACCCGCCGACACGCGTGGCGCGACGCGCTCGCATGCCAACCGACGTTGCCGGAAGGCAGCCGCCGCACTCGCGACAAGATCATCGACTTCCCGCTTTGCGTCACCACGGCAGCGATGCCAATGGTGAGACCCGAAGGGCGGCGCGCAGGAAGCGCGCCGTCGGCACCCAAGCCATGGATGGCGAGTGTGCCGATCGCGGTGTCGTGTCCGGTCGCGAGCTGTAGACCTGTCGGGAAAGGCCCTTTCTTTTGGGTACTTTTCTTTGGGCCAGCAAAGAAAAGTACCTCGGGCGCGACAGCGCACGAAACGCTGTTGCTGCTAACCACAACGCAAAGGCAACGTCCACGGGTCCCCGCGTTCGCGGGGATGACGGCGGTACGGGCCCAGCGTCACAAGGCGGTCGGGCGGCAGGATGGAAGTCACTGGGTTCCCGCTTTCGCGGGAACGACGGGGTTGGTGGCGACTGTGGCGTCGGCTTCCTTTCGGAAACCTCGGCAGCCGGCACCAACCGGAAGACCCGGAGGGCGGCGCGCAGGAAGCGCGCCGTCGGCACCCGAGGCAGGATGCCGAGTGTGCCGATCGCGGTGTCGTGTCCGGTCGCGAGCTGTGGACCTGTCGGGAAAGGCCCTTTCTTTTGGGTACTTTTCTTTGGGCCAGCAAAGAAAAGTACCTCGGGTGCGACAGCGCACGAAACGCTGTTGCTCTTACCCACACAACACCAATGGCAACATCCATCGATCCCCACGTCCGCCGGGATGACGAAGCATTACGAGGCAATGGGCGGCCGGAGTCCCCGCCTGCACCGGGCACGACGGTGAGCGCGGCACAAGCCTGCGCTGCGTCCATGGATCCCGTGTTGGCGGGACGACGGCGTCCCGCACCTGACGGGCATCAACCCCGCGGCGCCCCCGCCGGCCCGCCAGGCCCCGGCCCCCGGGGCTGCACCGCCACCGCCTCCTCGAACGCCACCGGCCGCGCGAACAGGTAGCCCTGCAGCTCGCCGGCGCCGCTCTCGCGCAGCCAGTCGCGCTGGAAGGGCGATTCCACGCCCTCGGCCACCACGCCCAGCTTCAGCGTGCGCGCCAGCGCGATCACCGCCTCGCAGATGGAGCGGTCGCTGGCGTCGCGCTCGAGGTCGTTGACGAAGCTGCGGTCGATCTTGAGCCGGTGCAGCGGCAGGCGCTTGAGGTAGCTCAGCGACGAGTAGCCCACGCCGAAGTCGTCGATCGCCACGGTGACGCCCAGCGCCGCCAGCGCGGCCATGGCCTGCGCCGCGCGCGCGGGGTCGTCGAGGATGACGCTCTCGGTGAGCTCGAGCTCCAGCGCGCCCGGCGGCAGCTCGAACTCGCGCACCACGCGCTCCACGTCCTCCAGAAGGCCATGGGTGAACTGCATGGCCGAGACGTTCACCGCGATGCGCACGTGCGAGAGCCCCTGCGCGGCCAGCAGCGCATGGTGGCGCGCGGCCTCGTGCAGCACGCGGCGGCCCAGCTCCACGATCAGGCCGCTTTCCTCGCAGACGGCGATGAACTCCGACGGCGGCAGCAGGCCGCGGCGCGGGTGCTCCCAGCGCACCAGTGCTTCCATCGCCACCAGGCGCAGGTCGGCGGAGAACACGGGCTGGAACAGCAGGCGGAACTCCTCGCGCTCCAGCGCCTCGCGCAGTTCCTGCAGCAGCTGCAGCTTGCCGGTGGTGACCGGCATCTTGCCCGCGCGGTAGGCCACGGTGCAGTTGCGACCCTGCTTCTTGGCCTGGTACATGGCCATTTCCGCGCTCATCAGCAGGCTCTCGGCGCTGGCGGCGTCCTCGGGGAAATGGCTGTAGCCGACGCAGGCGGTGAGCTTGCAGTTGCGGCCGTCGCCCAGCTCGATGGGATCGGCCAGCGCCGCATGCACGGCCGAGGCGGTCATCTCCGCGCGCATCTCGTCGCTGCCTTCCAGCAGCAGCGTGAACTCGTCGCCCACCGAGCGCGCCAGCACGCCGCCCGGCCCGGCCACGCGCGACAGGCGCGCCGACAGCTCGACCAGCACGCGGTCGCCGGCGCCGTGGCCGAAGGCGTCGTTCACCAGCTTGTACTCGTCGAGGTCGACCACCACCGCCGCCACGCGCGTGCCCGCGGCCTGCGCGCGCTGCACGGCGCGGGTGGCGAGGTCGAGCAGGAGGTGGCGGTTGGGCAGGCCGGTGAGCACGTCGTGCGTGGTGCGCCAGGCCAGCTGCTGCACGTGGCGCTGGCGCTCGCCGGCGTCCACCAGCAGCGCCATCAGGTGGGTGACGCGCCCGCGCGCGTCGCGCATCGGGGTGAAGTGGTAGTCGCACCAGAACGGCTGGCCGTCCGGGCGCAGGCCGCGCAGCGGGGCCTGCGCCTCGCGCATGTCGCGCAGCGCCTCGCGCAGGGTCTGCGCGCCGGGCTGGGTGGTGTCGGCGGCCTGGAGGAAATCGAAGGGGCGCCCCTCGACCTGCGAGAGCGGATAGCCCGTGATCTGCTCGAAGGCCGGGTTGGCATAGACCACCGGAAAGCCCGGCACGGTGGCGTCGGCGATCAGCAGGCCGGTGCTGCCGGCCTCCACCGCACGCTCGAGCAGGCGCAGGCGCGTGGACAGCAGGTGCTGCGGGCGCAGGTCGATCATGCCCCCCACCATCCGCAGCGGGGCGCGGTGCCCGTCGCGCTGGATGTAGCCGCGGTCGAGCACGTCGGTGTAGGTGCCATCGGCGCGCTGGAAGCAGTACTCCTGCGTCCAGGCATCCTCCTTGCCCTCCAGCGCCATGGCGAGGCTGGCCACCACGCGCCCGCGGTCGTCGGGGTGCACGAGTGCGCTCCACTCGTCGACGTTGCGCGGCAGCGTGCCGGGGCGGTAGCCGAAATTGCGCACGAACCCGTCGCTGAACCAGATCTCGCCACTGACGACGTCGTAGTCGTAGGCGGCGTCGCTCATCGCACGCGCGATCAGGTGCACGCGCTCCTGCGCGCGCGCCTGCTCGCTGACGTCGTGCGCGACCACCAGGCGCGATGCCCGCCCGCGGTAGACGATGTCGGCCCAGTGGATGGCCACGCGCATGTCGCGGCCGTCGCGATGGCGATGGGCCAAGACGCGGCCCTGCCCGCGCTCGCCCTTCGGCGCGCGCAGCTCGGCCAGCAGCGCTTCGCGCTCGGCAGGCGGGCGCAGCTCGAGGATCGTCATGCGCAACAGGTGCTCGCGCGGATAGCCATAGGCACGCTCCATCGCCGGGTTGAGCTCGACGATGCGCAGCGTCTCCATGTCGAAGATCCACATCGGCACCGGGCTGGCATCGAATGCGTCGAACTCGGCGGTGCTCATCCCTGCCCCCGCTGCGGCGCATGCCGCAGATCCCGCAGGACGATGCCATGTGAAAACGACGGCGTGAACCCCTGACTTCCGAGCCGTGACCCCACGCCGCCTCCGTGCTCCGGCCTCAGGCCCGCGGTGCGTCGTGCGGCCCGTCGAACAGGTCGGCCTGCGGGTCGTGCGCCAGGTTCGCCAGGCCCACGCCGACCAGGCGGTAGCGGGTGGCGGGCGGAAGGTCGACCCGCCCGAGCAGGGCGCAGGCGGTGTCGGCCAGCGCCTGCCCCGCGCGCGGCGGCCGCGGCGGGCTCAGCGAGCGGGTGAGGATGCGGAAGTCGGCGGTCTTGAGCTTGAGCACGATGGTGCGCGGCTGCCGCGGCGGCCGCCCCGCCTGCACGTCGCGCTCGCGCTGGCGCTCCCATGCCGCCCAGGTACGCGCGGCCATGCGGCGGACGTGCGGGGCGAGCGCGTCGAGCGGCAGGTCCTGCTCGAGGGTGTCCTCGCTGGAGATCTGCGTATGCGGGCGCTCGGGCTCGACGGGGTGCTCGTCGATGCCGAAGGCCAGCTCGTGCAGGCGCCGGCCCCAGCGCCCGAACTCGGCCACCAGCGCATCGGCCGGCTGCGCACGCAGGTCGGCGACGGTCGCGATCCCCAGCTCCTGCAGCCGCGCCTCGGTCACGCGGCCCACCCCGGGCAGGCGGCCGACGGCGAGCGGGGCGAGGAAGTCGAGCACGCGCGCGGGCGGCACCACGAACAGCCCGTCCGGCTTGCGCCAGTCGGAGGCGATCTTGGCCACGAACTTGCTGGGCGCCACGCCGGCCGAGGCGGTGAGGCCGGTTTCCTCGAAGATCGCGGCGCGGATGTGCCGGGCGATGTCGGTGGCGCTGGCCAGGCCGCTGCGCGGGCGGGTGACGTCGAGGTAGGCCTCGTCCAGCGAGAGCGGTTCAACGAGTTCGGTATGGCGGGCGAAGATCGCCCGGATCTGCTGCGACACGGCCTTGTAGCGGGCGAAATCCGGCGGCACGAACACCGCGTCCGGGCACAGGCGTTCGGCGCGGATGGCCGGCATCGCCGAGCGCACGCCGAACACGCGCGCCTCGTAGCTGGCCGCGCAGACCACCGAGCGCGCACCGCGCCAGGCCACCACCACCGGGCGGCCGCGCAGGGACGGATCGTCGCGCTGCTCGACGCTGGCATAGAAGGCATCCATGTCGACATGGATCACCTTGCGCACGGGGCTGTCCACGCTGTCATCGCGTCGCCATCGGAAGCCGCCATTGTCGCGCGTGGCGGCACGCACGTGCGTCGGGCGTGGTCGCCGCTCTGAATGCCCAGCAACGCGGGCGGGCATGCACGACGGCCCGCTCACGGCCGCCCCGCCAGGCTGTCGCGCCATTCCACCGCACCGCGCACCATGTCCGAGCCCACCGCCGACCAGCTCTACCAGCAGCATGCCTACCTCGAGGACGGCATCGCGCATGCCATGCGCCGGGCGGGCCGGGGGCCGGATGCGGTGCTCGAGCGCCGGCTGCTCGGCCAGGCGCGCCTGCTGCAGGCGATGCTGGGCGACCGCGCCGGCGCGCAGGCGGTGGCGGACGCGGCCGAAGCCGCCTGCCGGGTGATGGACGCGGCC
>NZ_SKFB01000047.1:0-20182 GCF_004344885.1 Lysobacter sp. N42 | reverse complement strand
GGCGGCCGGCGCGCCGGCGCGGGCGGGCGCGCAGGCCGCCAGGCAGGCGGCCAGCAGCGCGAGGGCGAGGGATCGGGCGGGGTGCGGCTTCATGGCGTCTCCTGGGGCCGGGTACGCGATCGAACGCACGAGGGCGCCGAACAGGGTTGCCGGAAACACGACGCCCCGCGCGAGGGCGGGGCGTCGGGGGCGATCAGGCCACCTGCAGGATGCGCAGCGGGTTCTCCCACTCGCGCAGCAGCTCGGCCTCGCGGGCCTTGGCCTTTGCCAGGTGCGCTTCCTTGACGTGCCCGTAGCCGCGGATGTGCTCGGGGACCGAGGCGATCTGCGCGGCGAGGTCCACGTTGCCTGCGTCGAGCTTGGGCAGCAGCGACTCGACCGTGCGGAAGTAGTCCTCGATCAGGCGGCGCTCGGTGCGGCGCTCGTGCGTGCGGCCGAAGACGTCGAGCGCCGTGCCGCGCAGGAACTTCAGCTTCGCCAGCACGCGGAACGCGGTGAAGACCCACGGGCCATAGGCCTTCTTCACTCCGCGGCCCGAAGCATCCTTCATCGACAGTGTCGGCGGCGCGAGGTGGAAGCGCAGCTTGAAGTCACCTTCGAACTGCTCAGCGATGCGGCGCTCGAACTCGCCGCTGGTGTACAGGCGCGCGACCTCGTACTCGTCCTTGTAGGCCATCAGCTTGAAGGCATAACGCGCAACCGCCTCGGTGAGGTCGGTGCTGCCCGGGGCCTTCGCCTCCTCCACGCCGCGCACCTTCGCCACGAAGTCGGCATAGCGCTTTGCATAGGCGGCGTTCTGGTAGTCGGTGAGGAAGGCCACGCGGCGGGCGATCACCTCGTCCAGCGAGCGCGACAGGCGCGCGTCGTCGAGCGGCATCGCGATCACGTTGTCGTCGCCGTGCGAGGGCACGTGGCGCAGGTCATCCTGCACCGGCATCGCGCGCGGGATGCTCGGGCCGCCCGCCTCGTGGCCTTCCCACTGCGCGGGCGGAAGCATCGGCAGGACGTGCGGCGTGGCTTCGGCGGCGGTGCGGCGGTTCGTCGTCAGGCCCGCGGCCTCGGCGACCGCGGCCGGGTCGATCGCGGCCAGGCGCCCCCAGGCGAACGCGGTCTTGTTCATCTCGACCGCCGCGCCGTTGAGCTCCACCGCGCGCATCAGCGCATCGAAGGAAATCGGCACCAGCCCGCGCTGCCAGGCGTAGCCGAGCATGAAGAGGTTGGTGGCGATGGCGTCGCCCAGCAGCGCGGTGGCCAGCTGCGTGGCGTCGACGAGGTCGGGCTCGCGGCCGTCGAGCGCGCGGCGCACCGCGTCCACGATGTCGGCGGCGGGGAAGTCCATGTCCGGGCGCGTGGTGAACGTGCCGGGCATCGCCTCGTAGCTGTTGAGCACCACGCTGCTGCGGCCGGCGCGGATCTTCGACAGCGCCCAGTAGTCGTTGACCACCACCATGTCACAGCCGAGCACGAGGTCGGCCTCGCCCGCGGCGATACGCACGGCGTGGATGTCGGACGGTGCGTTCGCGATGCGGATGTGCGTGGTGACCGCGCCGCCCTTCTGGGCGAGGCCGGTCTGGTCGAGGACCGACGCGCCCTTGCCCTCGAGGTGCCCGGCCATGCCGAGCAGCGCACCGATCGTGACCACGCCCGTGCCACCGACGCCGGTGATCAGGATGTTCCAGGGCCTGTCGAGCGTGGGCAGCTGCGGCATCGGCAGATCGCTCAAACGATCCTTCGCGTTCGAGCCCTTCTTCCTGCGCAGCGTGCCGCCTTCCACCGTCACGAAGCTCGGGCAGAAGCCCTCCGTGCAGGAGAAGTCCTTGTTGCAGTTGCTCTGGTCGATCTCGCGCTTGCGGCCGAACTCGGTCTCCTTCGGCAGCACGGAGACGCAGAAGGACTTCTTGCCGCAGTCGCCGCAGCCTTCGCAGACCAGCGAGTTCACGACCACCCGCTTGGCCGGGTCGACCATCTTCCCGCGCTTGCGGCGACGGCGCTTCTCGGTGGCGCAGGTCTGGTCGTAGATCAGCACGCTCACGCCCTTGACCTCGCGCAGGCGGCGCTGCACGGCGTCGAGCTCGCGGCGGTCGAGGAACTCGACGCCCGCCGGGAAGATCGACTTGTCGCTCCACTTTTCGATGTCGTCGGAGAGCAGCACGATCGTCTGCACGCCTTCCGAACGCACCTGGTGCGCGATCTGCGGCACGCTCAGCTGCCCGTCGACCGGCTGGCCGCCCGTCATCGCGACCGCGTCGTTGTAGAGGATCTTGTAGGTGATGTTGACGCCAGCGGCGATGGCCTGGCGGATCGCCAGCGAGCCGCTGTGGAAATAGGTGCCGTCGCCGAGGTTCTGGAAGACGTGCTCCGTCTCCGTAAACGGCGCCTGGCCCGCCCACGTCACGCCTTCGCCGCCCATGTGCGTGAAGGTGTCGGTGTTGCGGTCCATCCACGTGACCATGTAGTGGCAGCCGATGCCCGCGAGCGCGCGCGAGCCGTCGGGCACCACGGTGGACGTGTTGTGCGGGCAGCCCGAGCAGTAGTGCGGCACGCGCGGGAAGGCCGCGCGCGGCAGCGCGAGCTCGGACTCCTTCTGTTCCATCCAGGCCAGCACGTCGCGGATGTGCGAGGAGTCGTGGAAGCGCTGGATGCGGCGCGCGATGACCTTCGCGATGCGCGCGGGGGTGAGCTCGGAGGTGGACGGCAGGATCCACTCGCCGCTCTCATCAAACTTGCCGACGACCGACGGGCGCTCGGCCCAGTTGTACATCTGCTCCTTCATCTGGCTCTCGATGAAGGACAGCTTCTCCTCGACGACGAGGATGTCCGACAGGCCGTGCGCGAAGGCGCGCAGGCCCATCGGCTCCAGCGGCCAGGTCATGCCGACCTTGTAGATGCGGATGCCCAGGCTCGCGCATTCGCGCGCATCGAGGCCCAGGTATTCCAGCGCCTGCAGCACGTCCAGATACGACTTGCCGGTAGTGATGATGCCCAGTCGCGCATTCGGCGAATCGATGACGACGCGATCGAGCTTGTTGGCGCGTGCGAAGGCCTGCGCGGCCTTGACCGCGTACTGGTGCAGGCGCATCTCCTGCTCCAGCGGCGGATCGGGCCAGCGGATGTTGAGGCCGCCCGCGGGCATGTCGAAGTCCTCGGGCATCACGATGTCGAGCGCGAGCGGGTTCGCATCGACCGAGGCCGACGACTCCACCGTCTCCGCGATCGTCTTGAAGCCGACCCAGCGGCCCGTGTAACGCGACATCGCCCAGCCGAGCAGGCCCATGTCGAGGATGTCCTGCACGCCGGCCGGGTTGAGTACCGGCATCAGCGCGGAGACGAACTCGTGCTCGGAGCCGTGCGGTAGCGTGGAGCTGCGGCAGGCGTGGTCGTCGGCCGCGAGCGCGAGCACGCCACCGAACTTCGACGTGCCGGCGGCGTTCGCATGCTTGAAGACGTCACCGCAGCGGTCCACGCCCGGGCCCTTGCCGTACCACATGCCGAACACGCCATCGACCTTCGAGCCGGGGAACAGCGTGGTCTGCTGCGTGCCCCAGACCATGGTCGCGCCGAGGTCCTCGTTGAGGCCCGGGGTGAACTTCACGCCGGCCTCGGCCAGGTGCTTCTTCGCCTTCCACAGCTCCAGGTCGAAGCCGCCCAGGGGCGAGCCGCGGTAGCCGGAGACGAAGCCGCCGGTGTTCAGGCCGGCGGCCTGGTCGCGCAGGCGCTGCATGATCGGCAGGCGCACGAGCGCCTGCACGCCGGACAGGTAGATCCGGCCCTGCACGCGCGCGTACTTGTGGTCGAGCGTGTAGTCGGGATCGACCACCGAGCGCGTGAGGCCGGTGCCGGCCGAGGCCGGGGAGGTGAGTTCGGCGGTGCTGGACATGCGGCAGGCTCCGGCGCGGCCCCGTCGGGCCGCGGGATGGGGTCGGAATCGGGGACGCGCGGCGCGCCGGGGCGCAATTCGCGGGGCGCGGATTCTAGCAGCCGGACCCTACGCGGCCCCTGCGCCGGCGTATGGTGCGCGCCTCAGGCCTCGGTCGACGGCGAGCGGCCCGGGCTCGCTGGAGGACGCGCAATGGGTGTCGACGAACTCGAGCATGGCGGCCTCCGGGCAGGCCCAGACTTGCGCATGGGCCCCTCACGCGCGGTGAATACCGGTCGCGCGAGGCTCTCGCCCGCCGGGCTGCGGTCGTGCTCCCGGCGCGATGCCCGTGCGCCACGGCGTGCCTGGAGGATCGACGATGCTTCGACTGCTCGGCCTGTCCTGCGCGGCGGCACTGGCTGCCTGCGCCCTTCCCACCGCGCCGGAGCCGGATCCGGGCGCGGCGGGCACCGCTTCGCTCGCGCCGGCCCTTGCCCCGGCGCAGTCGCAGGCCGCCGAGCCCGCGCCGCCGATGTCGGGGCCGCATCCCCCGCTGGAGGCGGTGTCCGAGCCCGCGCCTTTCACCCCCCAGGCGCTTGCCAGCTTCGACGAGCCCTGGGCCATGGCCTTCCTGCCGGATGGCCGGGCGCTGGTCACCCAGAAGAAGGGCCAGCTCAGGCTGGTGACGGTCTCCGGCTCGGCCGCCACCAGCGTGGACGTGGGCGGCGTGCCGGCGGTGGCCTACGGCGGGCAGGGCGGGCTCGGTGACGTCGTGCTGCATCCGCAGTTCGCATCCAATCGCTGGATCTACCTCAGTTACGCGGAGGCCGGGCCGAACAGCACGCGCGGCGCGGTGGTCGCGCGCTACCGCCTCGACACCTCCGCCGGCGGCGCCACGCTGTCGGACCGCCGCCTGATCTGGACGCAGTCCCCGAAGGTCACCGGCGAGGGCCACTACGGCCACCGCCTGGCCTTCGGCCCCGACGGCCTGCTCTGGATCACCTCGGGCGACCGCCAGAAGTTCGATCCCGCGCAGGACCTGTCGACCAACCTGGGCAAGGTCGTCCGGCTGCGTGACGACGGCTCCATCCCGCCCGACAACCCCTTCGCCGAGGCCGGCGGCGTGCGCGCGCAGATCTGGTCCTGGGGCCACCGCAATCCGCTGGGCATCGCCTTCGACGCCGCCGGCCAGCTCTGGACCCACGAGATGGGCCCGCAGGGCGGTGACGAGCTCAACCTGATCGAGAAGGGCGCCAACTACGGCTGGCCGCTGGTCTCCAACGGCAGCCACTACGGCGGCGCCGACATCCCCGACCACGTCACCCGCCCCGACCTCAACCCGCCCGAGATCACCTGGACTCCGGTGATCGCGCCGGCCGGCCTGGTCATCTATTCGGGCGACCGCTTCCCGCAGTGGCGCGGCCACGGCCTGATCGGCGGGCTGGCCTCGCAGGCGCTGGTGAGGGTGGAGTTCCACCGGAACATCGCCCGCGAGGTGGCGCGCTACCCCATGGGCCGGCGCATCCGCGAGGTCGAGCAGGGGCCGGGCGGCGAGGTCTACGTGCTCGAGGACGGCGCGGGCGGGCGGCTCCTGAGGCTGGTCCCCAAGCCGTAGCCCGGGCCACCCGCCTGCCCGGCCCGGCCGGGCCAGGCAGGCGCTGGCACCGTGCTTGCTTGCCTGCGGGTACGGCGCGCGGTGGAAGGGGAGCCCGCGGCCGTCCCCCGATGCCAGACGCCCCTGCAGGAACCGCTGTCCCATGAAGAGCCGTGTCTTGATCGCCGCCGCGCTGCTCGCGGTGGCCGGTGCCGTTTCGGGTCAGGAAATGCCCCGTCCGGTCGAGTTCTACTTCGATGCCGACGCCTCCGCCCTGCGTCCCGTGCTGGCGCTCAAGGACCGCAGCGATGCCGCCGTCGAGCGGCTGATGCGCCGCGTCGAACGCAGCCCCGACGCCGCCCTCGAGACCGCGCAGCTGGCCCACTACGCGATGGAATCGGGGCGGCATGACCTCGGTCGCAGCCTCTACGCGCGTGCCCTGGCGGGCCTGGGCACCAACGACGGGAAGTGGCGCCCGGTGAAGTGGACCTACGGCTGGGACCTCTACCGCGCCGGCGACGCCGCCGCTGCGCTGGCCCAGTGGCGCGAGCTGGCCACCCGCGGCGTGGCCGGCAGCTGGATGCCGCCCACCTTCGCCATCGCCCTGTGGAAGCTCGGCCGCCGTGACGAGGCGGTGCGCTGGTACGCCGCCGCGGTGCGCACCGAGCCGGGCCAGTGGTCCACCGCCGACCGCCACGCGCAGCTGCTGCCGCAGTGGCGGGAGGACGAGCGCGCCCTGCTGGCCGAAGTGCAGGCGGCCTGGGCGGCGAACCCGCCGGCCTGGCCCTAAGTCGTCACGGCGCCCGGCCACCGCGCCGGGCGCTGCCGGCCACGACGCGCCCTCCACGGGCGCTTGCTAGATTGCGGGCCGCTTCGCTGTTCAGGAACGACCCGTGCGCCTGCTGCTCCTCGCGGCCCTGCTGATCCCGACGCTCGCCGCCGCGCAGGCGCAGACCCCGGCCCCGCCGCCCCCCGCGGAGCCCGCGCGGCCCGACATCGAGTTCGCGGCCACGGTGCAGATGGAGTCCATCGGGTTCGGATCCGCGCCGCGGGCGCAGGTGCGCTTCCGCGGCGGCCCGCGCCTGGACACCCGCCACGACGTCGAGCGCGAGGGCCTGCCCCGGCCCGTGGCCGCCGGCCGCACCTACCGCGACGTGACCGTGCACACCACGATCAGCGCCACGCTGCTCGACCCGGCGCTGGAGGCGCGCGTCGACACCGCGGCCGGCGCCCCCATTCCTGCCTCCCCCCCGAACGACGAGGACCTCCCATGACCCATGCCCCGCGCGCGCTCGCCTGCGCCCTGCTGCTCGCCCTCGGCCCCGCCGCATTCGCGCAGTCCACGACGCCGCCCGCGACGGGCCCGGTCACCCCGGTCGACCGCAACGTGCCGCCCGTGGGCCGCGCGACCGCCCCGGCCACCGCCACCGGCTACCGCAGCGCCATCCCGGGCGACCAGCCCGACGTCTTCCTCGACGTGCCCAACCTGTCGGTCGACGAGATCAAGCTCGACGTGCAGAACCTCGAGGCGCACATCGCGCTCAACGCGCGGCTGGCGAACCTGCTCTCGCTCAATGCCGGCGCGGATGTCGGCATCGAGCGCGTCAACATCCAGATCAAGGGCGTGAAGGCCCAGGCGCAGCTGATCGTGCGCCTGGACAACGTGGCGGCCATCATCGACCGCACGCTGACCACCATCGACCGCAACCCGCAGATCCTCACCCGCCTGCTCGACTCGGTGGACCGCACCGTCGGCACCGTGGGCGGCGTGGCCAACACGGCGATCCAGCCCGGTGGCGTGGTCGACCGCACCGTGGGCACGGTGGGCAACGTGGCCAATACCGCGATCCAGCCGGGCGGGGTGGTCGACCGCACCGTGGGCACGGTCGGCGGCGTCGCCAACAATGCCGTGGGCACCGTCGGCAACGTCGCCGGCGAAGCCCTCAAGCCGGGCAGCGTGCTGTCGTCGACGGTCAACTCGCTGGGCCAGACCGTGCAGCGCGTGGTCGACGCCTCGGGCAACATCGTCGAGCGCACGCTCGATACCAGCGGCAAGGTGCTCAGCTCGCGCGTGGTGCAGAAGGCCGGCTCGCGCTGAGCCCTGGCGGCATCGCCGCGGCGACGGCGGACGGCGGCGCGGAGTCGGGGGATTCCGCGCCGCTTCCGTATGCGGGCCATGGCGGCGCCACTTCTCCTGCGGGCAGGCCGTGTATTCCCGCAGGAGCACGACGGGGCCGCATCGCGCCGCGACGCCTGATCGGAAGCGTACGGCCACCCCGGGCGCCGGCGTATGGATGCGGCCCCGGCGCGCGGAAGGCAGACTCGGGGATCCGCCGTCGCCCCTGCCGTCCATGCTCCGACCCCTCGCCATCGCCCTGCTCGCCACCGCCCTCGCCGGCGCCGCGCAGGTCCACGCCGCCGACCGCGTCACCGGCCGGCCCTTCGCCACCCGCAGCGAGGTCTATGCCCCGCACGCGATGGCCGCCACCTCGCATCCGCTGGCCACGCAGATCGCGCTGGACGTGATGAAGGGCGGTGGCAGCGCGGTCGACGCCGCCATCGCCGCCAATGCCGCGCTCGGCCTGATGGAGCCCACAGGCAACGGCATCGGCGGCGACCTGTTCGCCATCGTCTGGGAGCCGAGAACGAAGAAGCTGCACGGCTACAACGGCTCGGGCCGCTCGCCCAGGGCGCTCACGCTGGCCGAGTTCCGGCGCCGGGGCCTCACCGACGTGCCCGCGCACGGCCCGCTGCCCGTCACCGTGCCCGGCACCGTCGACGCCTGGTTCGCCCTGCACCAGCGCTTCGGCCGCCGGCCCATGGCCGACAACCTGGCGCCCGCCATCCGCTACGCGCGCGAAGGCCATCCGGTGCACGAGGTCATCGCCTACTACTGGGGGCGCAGCGTGCCCACGCTGTCGAAGTGGCCGGGCTTCGCCGAGCAGTTCACGTTGCCCTGCGCGTCGGGCGACGCCGCGTGCACCGGCGGCCGTCGCGCCCCGCGCACCGGCGAGACGTGGAAGAACCCGAACCTCGCGAACACGCTGGAGGCGATCGCGCGCGGCGGGCGCGACGCCTTCTACGCCGGCGACATCGCGCGCGGCATCGACGCCTACTTCCGTGCGAACGACGGCTTCCTGCGCTACGAGGACCTGGCCGCGCACCGCGGCGAATGGGTCGAGCCCGTCAGCACCAACTACCGCGGCTACGACGTCTGGGAGCTGCCGCCCAACGGGCAGGGCATCGCCGCGCTGCAGATCCTCAACCTGCTCGAGCCCTACGACCTCAAGCGCTACGGCTTCGGCAGCCCCGAGCACGTGCACCTGTTCACCGAGGCCAAGAAGATCGCCTTCGCCGACCGCGCCGCCTCGTATGCCGACCCGGAGTACTACCGCACGTCGGTGGCCAAGCTGATCTCCAAGGCCTACGCCCGCGAGCGCGGAAAGCTGATCTCGATGGACCGCGCGGCGAAGGCCGTGGAGCCGGGCGTGATCCCCGAGCTCAACGAGGGCGACACCATCTACCTGACGGTGGCCGACCGCGAGGGCATGATGGTCTCGCTGATCCAGTCCAACTACCGCGGCATGGGCAGCGGCATGGCACCGCCCGGCCTGGGCTTCATCTTCCAGGACCGCGGCGAGCAGTTCGTGCTCAGGGAAGGCCACCCCAACAGCTTCGCGCCCGGCAAGCGCCCCTTCCACACCATCATCCCCGCGTTCGTGACGAAGGACGGCAAGCCCTGGCTGAGCTTCGGCGTGATGGGCGGCGCGATGCAGCCGCAGGGCCATGCGCAGATCCTCATCAACCTCATCGACTTCGGCATGAACCTGCAGGAAGCCGGCGACGCCCCGCGCATCCAGCACGACGGTTCCACCGAGCCCGCCGGACAGGCCGCCGCGATGACCGATGGCGGCGAGCTCGACCTGGAAACCGGCTTCCCGTACGAAACGATCCGCGCGCTGATGCGCAAGGGCCACTCCGTGCGTTTCGCCGACGGCCCCTATGGCGGCTACCAGGCCGTCATGGTGAACCCCAACGGCGGATACGTCGGCGCGAGCGAGTCGCGCAAGGATGGGCAGGCGGCGGGGTATTGAGGACGCGTGGCCGGGTCGACGGGGTCCCCGGGAGGCATCGTGGGAGCGGGCGGGATCCCGGCCCGCCCTACACGCGGGGACGCGCGCACATGACCGCCACCATGCCGCAGGACGAAGGCGAGCGCTCGGGGCGCGCGGTGCGGTGGATGCTTGGCGCCGCCGGTCTTGCCGCCGTGTTCGTCGCGGGGCTGCTGCTAGTCGATCGCACCGCTCCGCCGGGCGTCAGGGAAGGCTCCGTGGCAGCGGAGCGGTCCTCGCCGGGCGCGGCGGCGGAGCCCGCCCGATCCCGTGGCACATCCCGCACGGGCCGGACGGGCGAGCAGGCCGACGCGGCGGCGTCCCGCGAGGACGCCGTGCGCGCGGCCGCCGAGGAGCGCCATCTGCGTGGGCTGCTGCACGAGCCCGACCCACGCCGGCGGCTCGTGGCGATGTACCTGCTGGCGGCGAAGGCACCTGACGTCGCCACGCGCCGGCGCATGCGCGCGGCGATCGCCCGCCTGCGCGAGGAGGCGCCGGAGGATGCGCTGATCGCACAGGCGCAGGAGTGGCTCTGCGGTGACCGTCGCGATCCGTGTTCGGACGCCGACCGCGGCGCGTGGATGGCGCTCGAGCCCGGCAACGCGGCCAGCCATCTCGGCCCTTTGCGCGCCGCCGAAGGCGATCCCGCGCGGCAGGACGCGGCGCTGCGGCGCATGGCGCAGGCCGGGCACTACGAATCGCATGCCCACGCGCTGGCACTGGAGACGGTGGCCGCCTTCGACGACTACCAGCCGCCACCGCCCGGCCCGGTGGAGCAGCGCTTCCTGCGCGGGCTGGGCCTGGGCGAAGGCCCCGTGACGCGCCGGCAAGTGGCAGCGGCCAACCATGCTTGGGCGATGCCCATGCCATCGCTCTCCGGCATCAGTCGCGCCTGTCGCCCGCCTTTGCCGACGGCGCGGGCCCGCGACTGCCGCACGGTGCTGCGGCGCATGGCCAGCGCGACCACGTCGATCGAACGCATGGTCGCGCTGTCCGGGCTGGAGCGGCTCAGCCGTGGCACGCCGGAGCATGCGTACTGGGCAGCCGCGTCGCGCCGGCAGCGCTGGCAGGGCCAGCAGTTCGCGTCGATCATCACCGACGCCGGCTACTGGGCCGATTTCCTCCGGTATGGCGAGGTCGAAGCCATCCAGCGCGGCCTGGTGCGTGCGGGGCGCCCACTCGACCCGCCGCCGGGCTGGCGCGCAGCGGGAGGCTGAGCGCTGCGCGCCGGGCACGTGCTTCGGTCACGCGAGCGTCGTTCGGTCGAAGTCGCGTGAATCCGTACGTGCCGACCGCGCAGCAGCGGGCTTTCGCAGGCACCCGAGCGTCCGCGGGGTGCGCGACCCCGCACGGGGCCGCCATGGGTCGTCGATGGCGGCGCTCATCCGATGATGTGCAGCAGTGGCTGTTCATCGCATGAAGCCGGTACCGTGCATGGGTGTCCGCATGGACACGCTGCGTTGCCGTGCGTCGCAGCGCTCAACCGAACGCATGCAGCAACCGCTCGCCTTCGTTCGATGCCAGCACCACGCAGGCTCCGCGCCCGGAGCGCTGGTGGAATTCGAACGCCAGGCTTTCGGCGGCCTTCGCCGCCCAGTCGATGCTGTCGAAGAGCTCGCCCGGCCAACCCGGGCGCTTGAGCAGCCAGCCGTCCTCGCTGGGATGCACGGTGATGCGGTGCATGGGGCGTATCCGTCGTCCAGTGACGGTGCACAGCGTCCGCGATGCGGCGCGGACGCTGGATCGGACGGGGGCGGTGCGGCGTGTCGGATTAGTGCCCGCCGCGGCGGATTCCCGACCGTGCCCGCAGAGCGCATGCGGGGCGCGAGCGCAGCGCTCCACCGCGTCGGGGAGCGTGGCACCACTCGGCGCGCAGGCGGGACGCCGGGTTCGCGGCCGACCCCGCAAGCGGCGGTGCGTGCGGGATCGACCCGCTTCGCGACCCGGGCACGTGGCGCGGCGCGCTCACCCGGCAGGCGCGCCGGTATGGGGGGCGGGCAGGGGCCTCAATCCGCCGGCACCGTCCGCTCGCGCGCCCACTCCCGCAGGGCCGCCACGCGCTCGGCCATCACCACCGACAGCGGGCGCGTGGCCTTGAGCTCCGCGCGCAGGCCGCAGTCCGACAGCGGGGCGCCGCCAGCATGGGCGGCGTACAGGCCGGACACGATGGCCTGCTCGATCTCGGCGCCGGAGAAGCCGTCGCTTGCCGCGGCCAGTGCGGCGGTGTCGAACGCGGACGGATCGAGGCCACGCTTTTTCAGGTGCAGCGCGAACAGCTGCGCACGGGTGGCGGCGTCGGGCAGGTCGACGAAGAAGATCTCGTCGAAGCGGCCCTTGCGCAGCAGCTCCGGCGGCAGCGCGTCGATCTGGTTGGCGGTGGCGACGAGGAACACGCGCGAGCGGCGCTCGGCCATCCAGGTCAGCAGGAAGCCGAGCACGCGCCGCGAAACCCCGCCGTCGCCATTGCCCTCGTCGGTGGACAGCCCCTTCTCGATCTCGTCGATCCACAGCACGCAGGGTTCGAGCTGCTCGACCGACTCCAGCGCCACGCGCAGGTTCTTCTCGGTCTCGCCGTGGAACTTGTCGTAGAGCGTGCCGAAGTCCAGCCGCACCAGCGGCACGCCCAGGCCCGCCGCCACCGCCTTGGCCAGCATGGACTTGCCGCAGCCCTGCACGCCCAGCAGCAGCATGCCCTTGGGCGGGTCCAGGCCCGGCGGCGGCTCGGCGGCGAGGAACACGCCGCGGCGCTGCTCGACCCAGCGCTTGAGGCGGCGCGCGCCGGCCACGTCGTCCAGCTGCACGTTGTCGAACTCGTAGTGCAGGTGGCCGGAGCGGTTGAGCAGCTCGAACTTGAGCTTCGCCAGGCGCGGCACGTCGTCCATGCCCAGCGCGCCGTCGGCGAAGATCAGCTGGCGCGCGATGCGGCGCACGTCCACCGGGTCCAGCCCGCGCAGGTTGCGCACGATCTGCTGCACGGCCTCGGCGTCCACCGCCACCCGGCGGCCGCCGTGCTCGCGTGCGTAGTGCTCGGCCTCCTCGCGCACGATCTTCAGCCGCGCGTTCGCGTCCGGCAGCTTCGGGCGCACGCGCACCGCCAGCGATTCGATGTCCGCCGGCAGCTCGATGGAGTGGCCGATGAGCACCAGCACGTGCGGCTGGCAGTCGCGCCGGGCGATGAGGTCGCGCAGCATGCGCTGGCTGCCGGCGTAGCCGAGGTAGGGGTGCATGTCGAACAGCAGGTAGACGCCGCGCTGTCCGGCGTCGCGGATCGCCTGGAAGGTGTGGGTGGCGTCGGGCGCGACGTGCGGCGGGTCCTCGCGGTCCATGTCCAGCCGGCGCAGGCCTTCGGTGATCGACCAGCGGTAGAGCTCGCGCCATGTCTGCATCAGCGCTTGCCGGAACAGGTCGACCACGCGGCTTTCGTCCCGCGTCTCGATCACGATCAACGGGGTGTTCGCGCGGATCAGCGCGACGAGGTCCTGCAGTTCGCTCATGCATGCGGCCCGGGGTGGAGCGCCGATGATACGGGCGGCCCTCACCGCCGCCCCGCACGGCCGGTGTAGGCTCGGCCGACGGACCTTGCGGAGGCGGCCTGTGAAGACGGTGCTGGTGGCGAGTTCGAAGGGCGGGGTGGGCAAGACGACGATCGCGACGCACCTGGCCGCGCGTTCGGCGCTGGACGGGGCGCGCACGGTGCTGGTGGACGCCGACCCGCAGCGCTCCTCCATGCGCTGGGCCGAGCGCCGCGCCGCGCTGGAGACGGCGGTGCTGCCGCTGGACGGCACGCGCCGTGGCTGGGACCAGCGCCTGCCCGGCGACGCCGACGCGGTGGTGGTCGACGCCGCCGCCGGCGCGATGGCGCGCGACCTCGACGTCTTCCTCGAGGCCGCCGACGCGGTCGTGGTGCCGACCACCGCCTCCACGCTGGACCTCGACGCCACCGTCGCCTTCCTCGACTCGCTGGCCCAGCACCCGCGGCTCCGCCGGGGCGAGCTGCGCGTGGGGCTGGTGGCCAACCGGCTGAAATCCAATACGGTGAGCGCGCAGCAGGCCATCGGGCTGCTGGCGCGCTGGCCCTATCCGCTGCTGGCGCAACTGCGCGACAGCCAGGCCTACGTGGTGCTCACCGCCATGGGCAAGAGCCTGTTCGACTACGGCTCGGCCAACGTGCGCGAGCACCAGGCGGACTGGGCGCCGCTGATGAAGTGGTTGAAGAAGGCGTGATGCGCGACGGGTGATTCGTGCTGGGCGCCGCTAGCAGCGATACCGCAACTGGGCGACCAGCACGCCGCCCACACGCCCTCGAACCGAGCATCCGCTGGCAGCCGGCTGCACCGTAGCCCCGAGCCCCAAACCCCGAATCCCGAATCCCGACTCACCCATCACGGACCCCCAATGCGCCAGCTCATCCTGCTCCGCCATGCCCATGCCGAATCGCCCGCGCCCGGGCAGGCCGATGCCGACCGCGCGCTCTCGGCCGAGGGCCAGGCGGCGGCGGAGGCGGTGGGGCGCTGGCTGCTGGAGCAGGGCCTGTCCCCCGACTGCGTGCTCTGCTCGCCCGCACGCCGCACCCGGCAGACCCTGGAGGCCGTGCTTGGCGTGATCGGCTACGTCGACCAGCGCCTGGAGCCGGACATCTACGAGGCCACGCCCGGCGCGCTGATCGCGCTGGCCGACCGCCACTGCGACACCGGCCGGCTGATGATCGTCGGCCACAACCCCGGGCTGGAGCAGCTGGTCGCGCTGATGGAGAGCGGGCAGTCGGGCGACTACCGCGGCATGCCGCCGGCGGGCGTCGCGGTGCTGACGCTGCCGGCCGGCGCCGCGATCGAACCGGGCGTGGCCAGGCTCGCGCAGTTCTGGTGGCCGTGAGGGCGGCCGCCGGCCTCCTGCTGGCCACCGCGCTCGCCGCGCCCGTCGCGGCGCAGGACTTCGACACCAGCCGCAGCCGCATCGAGTTCGACGTGCGAACGCGCATGGGCATGCTGGTGCGCGGGCAGTTCCCGCGCCATGCCGGCCGAGTGGAAGCCCTGTCCGACGGCCGCCGCCGCGTGCACGTGCGGCTGTCGGCGGCCGACGTGGTCGTGGCCGGCCCCGCGCGCTACACCGCGCTTGCCCGCGGGCCGCAGCTGTTCGATGCCGCGAACCATCCGTGGATCGAATTCGTCTCCGATCCCTATCCCGCCGAACTCGCGCGCACCGGCGGCGCGCTGCCGGGCCGCCTGCGCCTGCGCGGCGTCGAGCGCGCCGAGCGCTTCGTGCTGGCGCCGGCGGCCTGCGCGCGACCGGGGCACGACTGCCCGGTGGTCGCGCAGGGGCGCGTGAGCCGCGATGATTACGGCCTCGATGGCTGGCGCTGGGCGCTGGCCGACCGTGTCCGCTTCCGCCTGCATGTCCTCTTCGCCGACTGACCGCCTCCGCCCCCTGCCGGCACGGCTGCTGGTCATGCTGCTGCTCGCGCTCGCATCGGCCGGCTGCGCCGGGCTGTCGCCACGCGAGGCGGTGCGGGTCGAGGCCGTCGTCGAGCAGGCCCGCCCCGCGGCACTGGACTGCGAGCGCCACGATGCCTGCGCGCGCCCCTCGCCGCTGCGCGAGCTGGCCGGCCGTGCGCATGCCGAGTCCACGCCGGAGGCGCCGCGCCACTACGCGCTGCTGCTGGACCGCGGCAGCGACGCGCTGCTGGCGCGCGTGGACCTGATCCGCAGCGCCACCACCGCCATCGACCTGCAGACCTACATCTTCGACGAGGACGACGCCGGCCGCTTCGTGCTGGAAGAGCTCATCGCCGCCGCGCGCCGTGGCGTGCGCGTGCGCCTGCTGATGGACCAGCTCTCGGCGCTGCGCCGCGTGGAGACGCTGGCCGCGCTGTCGGGCATCCACCGCAACCTGGAAGTGCGCGTCTACAACCCGGTGCTGGGCCGGGCGCGCATCAGCTATCCGCAGTACGTGCTGGCCGGGCTGTGCTGCTGGCGCGCGCTCAACCAGCGCATGCACAACAAGCTGCTGCTGATCGACGGCGCAGTGGGCATCACCGGCGGGCGCAACTACCAGGACGACTATTACGACTGGGACGCCGAGTACAACTTCCGCGACCGCGACCTGATGGTGGCCGGCCCCGAAGCGCGCGACATGGCCGCCGATTTCGAGCGCTACTGGACCGATCCCCGCGCCGTGCCGGTGCACCGGCTGCGCGACGTGGGCCGGCTGATCCTGCAGGCGGGCGTGCCCGCGCTGCCGCCGGCGGATTTCGCCGAGCCCGCCCGCGTGCAGGCCGCCAGCGCGCTGGCCGAGGATCCCGCGCTCGTGCAGGAAAGGCTGGTCGACCGCGTGCTGCCGGTGGGCGCCGTCGACTACATCGCCGACCCGCCGGGCAAGCGCGTGGCCGACGATGCGCTGTCGCCGGCCAGCCGCGCCCTGCGCGAACTCATCCTCTCGGCCGACAGGCGCGTGATGCTGCAAACGCCCTACCTCGTGCTCTCGGACCCGGCGCGCGCGATGTTCCGCGAGCTGCGCGCGCGCCCGGAGCCGCCGCGGGTGGTGGTGTCGACCAACTCGCTGGCCGCCACGGACGCCTTCATCGCCTACGCCCTGTCCTACAAGTACAAGCGCCGCTACCTGCGCGACCTGGGCTTCCACATCTACGAGTACAAGCCCTTCCCGCTGGATGCGCCCATCGACGTGGCCACCACCGGCGCCGTCGATCCCGCCGAGGTCGAGGGGCGGCCCGCGCCGGCGCAGCGCCCGCGGCTGCAGTACGACCGCCGCAGCGTCGTCGCCCGGCAGCAGGCGCGCATGGCCTACCGCCGCCCGCTGGAACGCGAGTTCGCGCCGCTGGCCTACGGCAGCCGTCGCGCCGTCTCGCCGGTGCCGCTCAAGCGCGCGGGCGTGCGCATGGGCATGCATGCCAAGTCGCTGGTGGTCGACGAGCAGGTCGGCGTGGTCGGCACGCACAACTTCGACCCGCGCGGCGATACCTACAACACCGAGGCCATGGTGGTGATCCGCGACCCCGCCTTCGCCCGCGAGCTGGCGGCCAGCATCGAGCGCGACATCGCCCCGGAGAACGCCTGGGTCATCGCCCCGCGCCGCAAGCCGCCGGTGCTGTCGGGGGTGAACTACTCGCTGGGCAAGGTCTCGGAGAAGCTGCCGCTGTTCGATTTCTGGCCCTGGCGCTACGCCACCAGCTACGAATTCCGCCCCTCGCCCGAGTGCCCGCAGCCGGTTCCGCCGGACCACCCGCGCTTCCATGCCTGCCACGAGGCGGTGGGCGACTTCCCCGAGGTCGCCCTGGGCTTCAAGGCGGTGCTCACCCGGATCGTCACCGCATTCGGAGCGGGCCTGGCGCCGATCCTCTAGCGACCCGCCGCCTGCACCGGCCGCGCGTGGCGTGGCCGGGCGAAAGACTTTCACGCCGGCTGGAAAGATTTTCCCGCCGCGGCGTGACGGGGTTCTCACTCCTCCGCAAATCGTTCACCCGGCACAACAAGCACTTAGCGCATCCCCACTGCGGGCTGAGCGCGCCGCCGGGGCTGGCACGGAACCTGCGACCGAGGGGCATGCGCACATCGCGCACCACCCTCCCCAAGGTTTTTCCGTGTCGACACACCAGGAGAACGGATATGCGTAAGACGCTCGTCACCACCGCGGTACTGCTGGCGCTCGGCCTCGCCGCCCCGGCGTTCGCCCAGGACATCACCGAGTCCTACAACAACAATTCGACCAACGACTCCTACAACGACAACTCCGACAACTCCGACAACTCGCTCGACCTCGACGTCGACGTTTCCGACTCGGGCAACAACAGCTCGACCAACGATTCCTGGAACGACAATTCGGACAATTCCGACAACTCGATCGACATCGCCGATTCGGGCAACGACAACTCGACCAACGGCTCGTACAACGACAACTCGGACAACTCGGACAACTCGCTGAACGTCGACATCGCCGACTCGTTCAACGACAACTCCGACAACTCGACGAACGACTCGTTCAACGACAACTCCGACAACTCGATCAACATCGCCGACTCGGGCAACGACAACTCCGACAACAGCTTCGCGGGCGCCGACAACATGGGCGTCGCCGCCAACAACGGCGGCACCGCCACGCAGACGACGACGGACTCGTTCAATTCCAACACCGTCGTCGCCACCACCGTGCTCGCCGGCGCGGTCACCGACAACTCGATCGGCGGATTCGGCAACGTGGCGATCGCCGGCAATGCCGGCGGCGGCAACGCGGGCGACAACCTCGGCTTCGCCAATGGCGATGGCGATGCGTCGGGTGACGGCGGCGCGGGCGGCGAAGGCGGCAGCAGCCCGGCCGACGCCGGCAGCTTCGATGCGTCCAACATGATGAGCGGCAGCGCCAATGCGGCCGCCGGCATCATGATGAACGCGCAGAACTCCGGTGCCTCCTCGCTGATCCAGCAGGGCGTGACCGTGCAGTCGAACCTGTCCGTGGGCGGTGGCGGCGGCGGCTGATCGCCGGCGAACGGGCGACGCGGCCACGTGCCGCGCCGCCTGGCGTGACCGTGCGGGCGTCCCTCCGGGGCGCTCGCCTCGTCCATCGGGCCGTCCCGGTGGGCCGCACGAGCAGGAGAGTCCCATGCGCTACCGAATCCATGCCGCCGCGCTGCTCGCGGCCGGCTTCCTACTTCCGGCGGCCGCCAGCGCGTCCGATGGCGGCATCGCCGTCGCCGGCACGCCGCAGGCGTACGCCAGCCTCGAACCGCTCGCGGCGGTCGAGTCCGCCGGCGCGGAGCCGGTGCCCGCCGCGGCGCAGGCGGCCGTACCCGACGCGCCGGCGAGCGCCGCGGGCTTCGGCACGGTGGTCGCGGCCGACCGCCTGGACGCCATGCGCGGCGGTGACGGCAATACCGACACCACCATCAACCGCGCGGACCTCCGCGGTAACGTGGACGGCAACACCGCGACCAACGTGGTGAGCGGCGACAACCGGGTGGCCGACGGTGCCTTCGGCAACGCGGCCGGCATCTCGACCGTCATCCAGAACAGCGGCAGCAACGTGCTTATACAGAACAGCACCATCGTCAACGTGCGCTTCGTGGATCCCACGCCATGAGGCGAGGGCTCGCACTGTTGCTGGCCTGCGCGTTCGCCGCGCCCGCCTCGGCGGGCTCGCTGGACGTGCGGGCGCCGGGCGCGAGCTATTCGCTGAAGGTCACCAGCCTGAAGGAAGCGCGCTTTCGCACCACCGTGCCGCAGCGCTACGACTTCTCCTGCGGCTCGGCGGCCACCGCCACGCTGCTGACCTGGCACTTCGGCCATCCCGTGACCGAGGGCGAGGTGTTCAAGGCCATGTACGAGACCGGCGACCAGGCCAAGATCCGCAAGCAGGGCTTCTCGCTGCTGGACATGCGCCGCTACCTGGCCTCGCAGGGCTACCAGGCCGACGGCTTCGAACTGCCGCTGGACAAGCTGGAAGAGGAGGGCGTGCCCGCGATCGTGCTGCTCAACGACCGCGGCTACCGCCACTTCGTGGTGGTCAAGGGCGTGCGCGACGGGCGTGTGCTGCTCGGCGACCCCGCACGCGGCACCCGGGCGATGTCGCGCGAAAAGTTCGAGTCCCTCTGGGACAACCGCGTGCTGTTCGTGGTGCACAACCGCCGCGAGCTGGCGCAGTTCAACCACGAGCGCGACTGGCGCACGGCGCCGGCCGCGCCGCTGCACGCCGGGATTTCCCGGCAGGGCCTGCGCGACGTGGTCATGCCGCGGCGCGGGCCGGGAGACATCTGATGCCACGCACCCACCGCACCCACCGCATCCTCCACCTGCTCGCCTGCCTGCTGCTGGGCTGCGCCCTGGCCGCCCCCGCCGGCGCCGCGGGCGGCAGCCTCGGCCCGGAATGGGCGCCCATCGACGTCGACCGCCTGGACGGCATGCGCGGCGGTTTCGTCGGGCCGCGCGGCTTCGTGGTGTCCTTCGGCATCGAGCGCGTGGTGAGCATCAACGGCGAGGTCGTCGCCTCCACCCGCCTGCAGATCCCCGACGTGACCCGCCTCACCGCCGAGCAGGCGCAGGCGCTGGCCAGCCTGCGCGACTCGCAGGTGATCCACGTCGGGGCCGGCACCCGCGTGGCGGGCGGCGCGCAGGCGCTGGTGATCCAGAACACGCTCGACGGGCAGACGATCTCTGCACGGACTTCACTCGACGTGAGCCTGAATACGCTCCAGCTCTACCGCGACACCCAGCTGGGCGCGCTGATCACCGGTGCGCTGACCGGCCGTGGGCCGTCGCTGTGACCGCAGGGACTCGCCCGTTGGGAGGACATTGATGACGCACCGCACGGGCAGGTCGCTCCTTGCCGCCGCGATCGCGCTGGCCATCGCCGGCCCGGTGCGCGCGCAGGAGGCCGGCGAGGCCGCGCGCCTGGACCAGCTCGAGAAGCTCGTGCAGGCGCAGGCGGCCGAGATGGCCGGCATGAAGCAGGCCCTGGCCGACCAGGCGCGCGAGGTCCAGGCCCTGCGCGAGGCCCTGCTGGAGGAGCGCCTGGACAGCGTGCGCGGGCTCGGCGGGGAATCCACGGCGCCGCCGGTCGCGCTGGGCCCGACCACGCTCTCGGCCGCGGCGCTGCCCACCGCGGCCGCGGGCGCCG
>NZ_SKFB01000046.1:0-21513 GCF_004344885.1 Lysobacter sp. N42 | reverse complement strand
CGCTCGGCCTGCTGGCCTTCCGCGACGAGCCGCGCCCCGACGCCGCCGCCGCGCTGCGCCGGCTGCACGGGCTGGGCATCCGCACGGTGATGATCTCCGGCGACCATCCGGGCGCCGCGCGCGCCGTGGCCGCGCAGCTCGGCATCGACGAGGTGCGCGCCGACGTGCCGCCCGAGGGCAAGGCCGATGCGGTCGCCGCGCTGCGTGGGATGGGCACCGTCGCGATGGTCGGCGACGGCATCAACGACGCGCCCGCGCTGGCGGCCGCCGACGTCGGCATCGCCATGGGCAGCGGCACCGACGTGGCGATGGAGGCGGCGGCGATCACGCTGATGCGGCCGCGCCTTTCGCTGGTGGCCGACGCCATCGACGTCTCCCGCCGCACCACGCGCAAGATCCGCCAGAACCTGTTCTGGGCCTTCGCCTACAACGTGGTCGGCATTCCGCTGGCGGCGTTCGGGCTGCTCGATCCGGTGATCGCGGGCGCGGCGATGGCCGCCTCTTCGCTGAGCGTGGTGGGCAACACCCTGCTGCTGCGGCGCTGGCGCCCGGCGGCCGATGCCGCGACGACGGAGGCCGCCCATGCCGCGTGAGCTGCTGCCCACGCTCGCCCAGGCCGGCACTGGAGGCCTGCACCCCATCGGCGAGGCCGCGCGCCTGTCCGGCGTGAGCGCGAAGATGATCCGGCATTACGAGTCGATCGGCCTGCTGCCCGCGGCGGCCCGGACGGACGCCGGCTACCGCCTCTACAGCGACGCCGACGTGCACCGCCTGCGCTTCGTGCGGCGCGCGCGAGACCTGGGTTTCCCCATCATGCGGATCGCCGGGCTGCTCGACCTCTGGGCCGACCGCGGCCGCGCCAGCGCCGACGTGCGCGCACTGGCCCTGGCGCAGGCCGACGCGCTGGAGGCGCGCATCCGCCAGATGCAGGCCATGCGCGACACGCTGCTGGCGCTCGCGCAACGCTGCCAGGGCGACGATCGTCCCGACTGCCCCATCCTCGACGATCTCGCCCGCACCCCGGCGGACTGAACAGGTCAGTCCGCGAAATGCTCCCAGCCCCGGCGCGGCGGCAGCCAGGCCGCGCCGCGGGCATCCCGCGCCGACACGCCCTGGCCCGCGACCACGCGTCCCACGCAGGTCACCGGCGTGCCCGCCTGCGCGGCCGCCTGCAGCACCGCGGCATGCGATGCGGCGGCCGCGGTGAAGGCCAGCTCGTAGTCGTCGCCGCCGGCGGCCTGCAGCAGGCGGCGTGCGTCGGCATCGAACAGCGCGCACAGCGCGTCGGAGGCCGGCAGGCGGTCGACGTCCACCTCGATGCCGGTGCCGCTCGCGCGCGCAAGGTGGGCAAGATCGGCGAGCAGGCCGTCGGACACGTCGATCGCCGCATGCGCATGCGGGGCCAGCGCGCGGCCCAGCGCGATGCGTGGCGTGGGGCGATCCAGCCGCGCATGCAGGGCGGCCCGTGCCGCGGCGTCCGCGGCGATGGCCGGGGCGGGCAGCGGGCCCAGCCCGAGCATCGACAGGGCGCCGGCCGCGTCGCCCAGCGTGCCGCTCACCCAGACCTCGTCGCCCGGGCGCGCAGCGTCGCGGCGCAGCGCACGCCCCGGCTCGACCAGGCCCTGCACGGTGACGCAGACCGACAGCGGCCCACGCGTGGTGTCACCGCCCACGAGCGCCACGCGGTGCATCGACGCGAGCGCCGAGAAGCCCTCCAGGAACCCATCCAGCCAGGCCGCATCGGGCGTCGGCATGGACAGCGAGAGCGTGCACCAGGCCGGCTCGGCCCCCATCGCGGCAAGGTCGGACAGGTTCACCGCCAGCGCCTTCCAGCCGATGTCGGCCGGCGCCGTCGCGTGCGGGAAGTGCACGCCGGCATTGAGCGTGTCCATGGCGACCACCAGCTGCCGGCCGGCGGGTACCTCGAGCAGGGCGGCGTCGTCGCCGATCCCGAGCACGACGTCGCCACGCGCCTGCACGCGGCGCGCGATGCGCGCGATCAGGTCGAACTCGCCGGGGCGCGATGCGCTCATCGCGGGCGCGGCGCTCAGCGGCGGCGCGCGGCCTGCACTTCCACCGCACGCCAGTCGGCGGCGGCGCGGTCGAGCACGCCGTTCACGTAGGTATGGCCGTGCTCGGCGCCGAACTTCTTGGAGGTCTCGATGGCCTCGTTGATCACCACGCGGTACGGCACGTCCGGCCGCATGCGCAGCTCGTAGGCGGCGATGCGCAGCACCGCGCGCTCGATGGGGTCCACCTGGTCGATGTCGCGGTCCAGGTAGGGCTGCAGCGCCTCGTCCAGCGCGTCCTGGTTGGCGTCCACGCCCCGCACGAGGTCCTCGAAATACTCGAGGTCGGCGATCTCGCGCGCCTGTTCGTGGGCGAACTGCGCGATCACCTCGCGCGCGGAGGCACCCGACAGCTGCCAGGCATAGACGGCCTGCAGCGCGCGGCGGCGTGCACGCGAGCGCAGCACGGGGTCGATCCCGTCGCGGCGGGGCTGCTTGTTCATTCGATGTCTCCGGCCGGCAGCTGCGTGAGCAGGTGCGCCATCTCGACGGCGACCAGCGCCGCTTCCTCGCCCTTGTTGCCGTGGCTGCCGCCGGCGCGCGCCTCGGCATCCTCGAACCGGTCGACCGCCAGCACGCCGTTGGCCACCGGCACGCCAGTGTCGGTCGACACGCGCATCAGCGCGTCCGCGCAGCCGTCGGCGACCTGCTCGTAGTGCCGCGTATCGCCGCGCACCACGCACCCCAGCGCGACGATCGCCGCATGCTCGCCGCGCGAGGCCAGGTGCATGGCGACCACCGGGATCTCCCAGGCGCCGGGTACGCGCAGCACGTCGACGCAGTCGTCGGGCACGCCATGCGCGGCGAACGTCTGGCGGGCACCGTGCACCAGCGCATCGGTGATACGCGGGTTCCAGCGGCTGGCGATGATGGCGTAGCGCGCGCCGGAGGGGCTGCGCAGGTCGCCTTCGATATGCGGCATCAGGGGGAGTCGGTGAAGGGGGGCGACAGTTTACCGGGTGGGGTGGGACAGCGCGTTCTTCAGCCACGGATCGACACGGATGAACACGGATGGATCCAGCGCGGCATACCTTCCCCGGCGTGCGGCCGGCATGCACGCGGCGCATCCGATCCGTGTCCATCCGTGGCTGATACGCCACTCAGCGCAGCTCGACGTACTCCACGACCTCCAGCCCGAACCCGCCCAGCCCGATCTGCTTGCGTGGCGCGCCGATCACGCGCAGGCGGCCCAGGCCCAGGTCGGCCAGGATCTGCGCGCCGGCGCCATTGCGGCGCCACTCGGCCAGACCCGCGCCACGGCCGTCCGGATCGGGGGCCGGCTGCTCGCGGATGCGCGCCAGCAGCGTGGCCGGGTCGGTGGGCTCGGACAGCAGCACCAGCGCGCCGCGGCCCGCCTTCGCGATCTGCGCCAGCACGTCGCCCACCGCCGGGCCGAAGTCCGCGCGCCGCCAGTGCACGGCGTCGGCCAGCGGGTTGAGCATGTGCACGCGCACCAGCGTGGGCACCTCGGGGTCGGCCTCGCCGCGCAGCAGCGCGAAGTGCAGCGCGTGGCTCAGGCGGTCGCGGTAGACCGCGAGCTGGAACGGCCCGTGCTCGGTCTCGATGCTCCGCGTCTCCACGCGCTCGACCGTGTGCTCGTTCTCCAGCCGGTAGCGGATCAACTCCTCGATCGAACCCATCTTCAGCCCGTGCTCGCGCGCGAACACCTCGAGCTCGGGCCGACGCGCCATCGAGCCGTCGGGGTTCAGGATCTCCACCAGCACGCCCGCCGGCTCCAGGCCGGCCAGCAGCGCGAGGTCGCTGGCCGCCTCGGTGTGGCCGGCGCGGCTGAGCACGCCGCCGGGCTGCGCCATCAGCGGGAAGATGTGGCCGGGCTGGCTGAGGTCGTGCGGCGCGGCGTCCGGGCGCACGGCGGTGCGGATCGTGTGCGCGCGGTCGTAGGCGGAGATGCCGGTGGTGACGCCCTCGGCCGCCTCGATCGACACGGTGAAGTTGGTGTGGTGCGGCGAGGTGTTGTCGCGCACCATCGGCGGCAGGCCGAGCTGGCGGCAGCGCTCGCGCGTGAGCGACAGGCAGACCAGCCCGCGCGCGTGCGTGACCATGAAGTTGATGTCCTGCGGCCGCACGAGCTCGGCGGCCATGATCAGGTCGCCCTCGTTCTCGCGGTCCTCGTCGTCGACGATGACCACCATGCGGCCGGCGCGGATCTCGTCGAGCAGTTCGGGGATGCTGGCGAAGCTCATGCGTGCCTCGGGGTTGTGCGTGTCTGGAATGCGACCAGGCGCTCGACGTAGCGGGCGACGAGGTCGATCTCGAGGTTCACCGCATCGCCCACCCGCGTCGACGCGAACGCGGTGTGCGCGACGGTATGCGGCACCAGGGCGACCTCGAAGCCGTGGTCGTCGACCTCGTTGACGGTCAGGCTCACGCCGTCGACGCAGATCGAGCCCTTCTTCGCGACGTAGCGCAGCAGCGGCCGCGGCGCGCTGAAGCGCCAGCGCTGGGCGCGCGCGTCCGCGGCGATCGAGACGACGGCGCCGACCCCGTCGACATGGCCGCTGACCAGGTGCCCGCCGAGGCGGTCGCTCGGGCGCATCGCGCGCTCCAGGTTCACCGCGCTGCCCGGCGCCAGGCGGCCCAGCGTGGTGAGCGCGAGCGTCTCGGTCGACGCGTCGGCCTCGAAGGAGGCGGCATCGAATGCGACCACGGTCAGGCACACGCCGTTGACCGCGATGCTCTCGCCCAGGCGCACCTCGTCGAACGGCAGCGTGCCGGTGGCCACGCGCAGGCGCAGGTCGCCGCCGCGCGGCTCGATCGACGCGATCGCACCGACGCCTTCGATGATGCCGGTGAACATCAGCGCGTCTCCCGGGCGGAGGCGTCGGCGAAACTGGAACTGGACATGAAACGTTTCTCGCAGGACGGGGCGGGCGAAAAACGCCTCAAGGCACGAGGCGACGGCCTGCGCGGGGCAGGCGGGCGTCGTCTTCTTCCATCCGGACTTTCCGGGATCCTTCGACCCCGACCGTCGGCCCCGGCATCGGACCGGGTCTGCTGACCCTCCGCATGGCGGAGGCGCTCGCGGGCTCGCACGGGCGCGCCGTGCCTACCGCCGGTGGGGAATCGCACCCCGCCCTGAAGACGTCATCGAGCCGGCGAACCGGCGCGGCTAGTGTAGCCGGGGCTGCGCCCGCGCGGCCCGGCCGGCGGGCCCGGGCGCTGGCACGGTGCATCGCGGGGCCGGAACGCAGGCGCGTGCGGCCCGGCCGCAAACGCGGCCCGCCGCCTGCCACCTACTTGCGCCGGATGTGCAGGAACAGCGGCCAGCGGATCGTCCGCACCCTGCCGGGGTCGCCCCAGGCCGCGGCCAGTCCCGGCCGTGCGCCGCCACCGCGTCCACCCCGGTGCGCGCGCGATGACGCACCACGGCCGAGTAGCTGGACAGGTAGGCGAGCAGGCGGTCGAGGGTCCAGTCGGCCTGCAGCCAGAGCGAAGGCACGTCGATGCGTTCGAAGGGCCAGTCGAAGGCGGCGTAGTGCGCATCGACCAGCGAGCGGCCCAGTGGCCAGTCGCCCTCGACCTCCCGGCGGAAGGCGACGACCGCGTCCTGCATGCCCTCGGGCACCTCGAAGTCCGGGTAGCCCCAGGCCGCCAGCAACCCGCCCGGCCGCAGGACGCGATCGCACTCGGCGAAGAAGGCCGGCAGGTCGAACCAGTGCAGGGCCTGCGCCACGGCGACCAGCCCGACCGACCCGTCCGCCAGTGCCGTGCGCTCGCCCGGCTCGACCGCGAGGCTGACGCGCCCGTCGGGCCTGCGCGCCGCCCAGTGCTCGCCCAGCTGCTGCGGACTGGGATCGGTGGCATGCACGTGCGCGAAGCGCGCGGCGAGCCCGCGCGTGGCCTGGCCGCTGCCGCAGCCGGGCTCCCACACGCGCGCATCGGCGGGGACGTGGCGGGCGAGCAGGTCGAACAGCGCGTCGGGGTAGCCCGGCCGCGCGGCCGCGTACGTGGCCGAGACGCTGGAGAAGTGGTCCTGCACGCTCACGCGCGCGGCCGCAGCAGCAGGCGCAGGTCCTCGCCCAGCCGGCGCGTCTCGATGATGTCCAGCTGGTGGCGCTGGCGCATGTCGCTGATGTCCAGGCCGTCGAACAGCGGGCGTGCATGCGCGCCCAGCAGCACCGGCGCCACGTAGAGCAGCAGCTCGTCGACCAGGCCGGCGCGCATGAACGCACCGGCGAGCGTGGCGCCTGCCTCGACCTGGACCTCGCCGATGCCGCGTTCGGCCAGCAGGCGCAGCACGGCCTCGAGGTCGAAGCGAACGCCCTGCACCGGCGCGGCCGCCATCTGCGCGTTGACCCCGCGCGGGATGCGCGCGCCGGGCGCGTGGATGTAGAGCGTGGGTGCGTCGCCCTCGCGCACGTGGCCGCGGTGGATGGTCGCCAGCCCGGGGTCGAGCACCACGCGCAGCGGGGGCACGAAGTCGGTGTCGTCGCCCAGGCGCACGGTGAGGTGCGGATCGTCGGCCAGCACCGTGCCCGCACCCGTGAGCAATGCACCCGAGCGCGCGCGCCAGCGCTGGACGTCCAGCCGCGCGGGCTCGCCGCTGATCCACTTGGACTCGCCGCTGGCCAGCGCGCTGCGGCCGTCGAGGCTGGTGGCCAGCTTGACGCGCAGCCATGGGCGCCCGCGCTCGATGCGCGAGAGGAAACCGCGGTTGAGCGTGCGCGCCTGGGCCTCCATGAGGCCGGACTCGACCGCGATGCCGGCCGCGCGCAGGCGTTCGAAGCCCTGCCCGGCCACCTGCGGGAACGGGTCGACCATGGCCGCGACCACGCGCGAGACGCCGGCCTCGACCAGCGCATCGGCACAGGGGCCGGTGCGCCCGGTGTGGGCGCAGGGCTCCAGGGTGACGTAGGCCGTGCCGCCGCGCGCGCGTTCGCCGGCCTCGCGCAGCGCGAAGACCTCGGCATGCGGGCCGCCCGCGCGCTGGTGGAAGCCCTCGCCCACCACCTCGTCGCCCTGCGCGATCACGCAGCCCACGACCGGGTTGGGCTTGGCCGTGTACAGCCCGCGCTCGGCCAGGCGCAGGGCGCGGGCCATGTGGGCGTGATCGCGGGCGGTGAAGGGGCTGGAAGCCGTCATGCACGGGAACCGGTGGCGTCGATGCGCCCATGGTAGGTGCAGACGCGCGCGGCTGCGGGCGGCGCGGTGTGCACGCGGGTGCCATGCGGGCATGCCAGGACACCGCCTGCCACCTGCGCGGAGGAGGCAGCGCACGTCAGCGTCGCCACGTGCTGCCGGGCCGCACCCTGCGTGGTTGTCAGCGTCGTCGCTTGTCCGGCCTGGGCTCGCCGTCCGCGAGCAGCGGCAACTGCCCTTCCACGGGCGTGACATCGCGCTCGAGGCGGTCGAGCTCCTCGCGGAAGTCGGCCACGTCCTCGAAGGCACGGTAGACCGAGGCGAAGCGCACGTAGGCCACGTGGTCGAGCTTGCGCAGCTCGTTCATCACGAACTCGCCCACCCGGCGCGAGGGCAGCTCGCGCTCGGCGGTCATCCGCAACTGGTGCACGACGGCGCGCACCGCAGCCTCGATCTGCTCCTCGGCCACCGGGCGCTTCTGCAGCGCGCGGTCGAAGCCCACGCGCAGCTTGCGCGCATCGAAGGCCTCGCGGCGGCCGTCGCTCTTGACGATCACCGGCAGCTTGAGCTCGATGGTCTCCAGCGTGGAAAAGCGCTCGCCGCAGGCCTCGCAGACGCGCCGGCCGCGCTGCCGCTGGCGCTGGTGCTGGCCGGGGCGGCCGGCCTGGCGGTCACGCGATGGCGTGCTCGCGGGCGCCCGGGCCACCGTCGGAGCGCCGCGCCGGACGCGTGAAGAGCGGGTGAAATCCGGCGGCGTGGCGTCTGGATAATGCAGCTCCCTTTCCCTCGTGGCCGGCGTGATGGCGTCGCTCAACTTCCGGGTCGTCCAGCTGGCCGTGCTGCTCGCCGGCACGGCGCTGATCGTGCTCGCCCCCTTCTGGCTGCTGCGGCTGCTCAACACGCAGTCCTACCGCGCGGTCGAGCAGGTGGTGCATACCCACCGCGTCGAGGCCGCCGCACAGGCGACGATGGCCTCGACCCGCGACGCCGAGTCCGCGGCGATGGCGCTGGTGCTCGGCGCCGACACGCCCGTGGTGCGCGAGCGCCTGCGCGAGGGCATGCGCGAAGCGCCGCGCGCGCTCGCGCAGCTCGAGGCGCTCACCCGCGACAACCCCGAGCAGCAGCGGCACCTGGGCCGGCTGCGCGACCGCATCGAGAGCCGCCTGGCTTCGGCGCGGCGCATCGCGCAGGCGCAAGACCCGACGCGCCTGCGCGAGGAAGCGCAGGTGATGACCACGCGCAGCATCGTGAGCGCGCTCGCCAAGGAGATCATCGCCTCCGAGCGCGCCCTGCTGCGCGAGCGCGAGGACCTGGCGCGCCGCACGCGCCAGCGCGAGCTGGCCCTGGGCGCGGTGGCGGCGGCGCTGCAGCTCGCCCTGCTCGGCGGGCTGCTGTGGGTGTGGAACCGCGAGAGCGACCGCCGCGTCGCCTCCGAGCGCGAGGCCCGCCGCACCGGCGAGCGCGCCGATGCGGTGCTGCAGGCCGTGCGCGAGCCGATCGCGCTGGTCGACGGCCAGCAGCGCCTGCAGATGGCCAACACGGCGTTCGCCGATCTGTACGGCGTCGACCGCCACGCACTGGCCGGCACGCGCCTGGAGGACGTCGGCGACGGCGCCTGGCGCGATGCGGTGTTCGGCCAGCGCCTGCGCGACGTGATCGCCCGCGGCCGCGAGCTGTGGGACTTCGACCTCGCGCAGGTCACCCGCGACGGCGCCACGCGGCAGATGGTGGTCAACGCCGTGCGCATGCCCGACGGCGAGGCGGTGCTGCTCACCGCCACCGACATGAGTGCGCACAAGGCGGCCGAGGCCCGCGTCAACGAGCTCAACCGCCAACTCGAGGGCAAGGTGGCGCAGGTGTCGGAGGTCAACCGCGAGCTGGAGGCCTTCAGTTACTCGGTCTCGCACGACCTGCGGGCGCCGCTGCGGCACATCGCCGGCTTCGCCGACAAGCTGCGCCGCCACCTGGGCGACGCCGCCGACGACAAGGCGCGCCATTACCTCGACGTGATCGGCAGCTCCTCCAGGCGCATGGGCACGCTGATCGACGACCTGCTGGTCTACAGCCGGCTGGGGCGCAACGCCATGCGCCTGCAGGCGGTGGACATGCAGTCGCTGGTGGCCGAGACGCGCGCCATGCTCGATTCCACCCGCGCCAACGAGAATCCGGCCGCGCCCTCGGTGGAATGGCACATCGCGCCGCTGCCGGTGGTCGTGGCCGACGAGAACATGCTGAGGCAGGTATGGCAGAACCTGCTGGGCAACGCGGTCAAGTACGCCGGCCACCGCACGCCGCCGGTGGTGCGCGTGGAGCATTCGCGCGACGCCGACGGCGCCCACCACTTCACCGTGAGCGACAACGGCGCCGGCTTCGACATGGCCTATGCCGGCAAGCTCTTCGGCGTGTTCCAGCGCCTGCACAAGGCCAGCGAGTACCCGGGCACGGGCATCGGGCTGGCCAGCGTGCGCCGCGTGCTGGCGCGCCACGAGGGCCGCATCTGGGCCGAGGCCGAGCCCGACCGCGGCGCCACCTTCCACTTCACCCTGCCGGAAATGCTCGACGCGCCGGCCACCGCCACCAAGGACCCCATCGCATGAACCGCCTGCGCACCATCCTGCTCGCCGAAGACAGCCCCGCCGACGCCGAGATGGCGCTGGACGCGCTGCGCGAGGCCAACCTCGCCAATCCCATCGTGCACGTGGAGGACGGCGTGGAGGTGCTGGACTTCCTCTACCGCCGCGGCGCCTTCGCCGACCGCCCCGACGAATGCCCGGCGGTGCTGCTGCTCGACATCAAGATGCCGCGCATGGACGGGCTGGAGGTGCTGCGCACGCTGCGCGAGGACGCGAAGTTCCGGAAGCTGCCGGTGGTGATCCTCTCGTCCTCGCGCGAGGAGAACGACCTGGCGCGCAGCTGGGACCTGGGCGTCAATGCCTACGTGGTCAAGCCGGTGGACGTGGAGCAGTTCTTCGTGGCCGTGCGCACGCTGGGCCAGTTCTGGGCCGTGCTCAACGAGCCCGCCTCCGACGCGCAATGAACGAGGCGCCGCCCCTGCGCATCCTGTGGGTGGAGGATTCGCCCGAGGACGCGGAGTACTTCTCCGGGCTGCTCGAGGAGCAGGGGCTCGCGCATGGCTACCGTCGCGTGGACGACGAGGCCTCGCTGCTGGAGGCGCTGCGCGCCGAGCGCTTCGACGTGGCGATCTCCGACCTCGAGCTGCCCGGCTTCTCCGGCCACCGCGCGCTGGTGCTGGTGCGCGAGCACGCGCCCGGCCTGCCCTTCGTGTTTCTGTCCGGCGCCATGGGCGAGGACACCGCGGTGCTGGCGCTGCAGCAGGGCGCGACCGACTACGTGCTCAAGCCGCATCCCACTCGCCTGGGCAGCGCGGTGCGACGCGCCGTGCGCGAGGCCGAGTTCGCCCGCGAGCGCGAGCGCATGGACGCCGAACTGGTGCGTGCGCAGCGCAACGAGGCGCTGGCGCTGCTGGTCGCGGGCCTGAGCCACGACCTGCGCAACGTGCTGCAGCCGCTGAGCCTGTGGCCGCACCTGCTGCGCGCCAATCCGGAACCCGCGGTGGTGGCGCGCGCCGCGGCCGTCATCGAGGAGTGCGCGCGCCGCGGACACGACCTCGCGCAGGCGATGATCGACTTCGCGCGCGGGCAGAACCAGGCGCAGGACAGCTGCACGGTGGGCGACGTGCTCGACAGCGTGCGCCTGCTGCTGGCCGGCAGCGTGCCGTCCCACGTCACCGTAGCCTTCGCCGACGACACCGGCGGGCACGCGGTGCGCGGCCATGCGACCGAACTGCAGCAGTGCCTGCTCAATCTCTGCCTCAACGCCGTGCAGGCGATGGAGCCGCTGCCGCAGGGCCGGCTGGAGGTGGCCGCATACCGGGAGGCCGAGCGCGTGCGCATCGAGGTGCGCGACACCGGCCCGGGCATGGAGCCGGCGGTGGTCGAGCGGCTGTTCACGCCCTTCTTCACCACCAAGCGCGACGGCACCGGGCTGGGCCTGCTGTCCTGCCGGCGCATCGTGGAATCGCTGGGCGGCGTGCTGGACGTGGAAACCCGCGTAGGCCTGGGCACGACCATGCGCCTGGCCCTGCCGGCGGTGGCGTCGCGCGCACCCGTGGCGTCGCCGACGACGGCCTGAGCGCCGCCGCGGCATCGGCAGCCGCGGATTCACCGCCTGGCCCCCCGGCGGATGGTGGATCGGCCCATGCACGCCGCGCGCCCGACGCGAGCCCGCTGCACGGCATGGCCCGTGCCGCGGCGCTACGCAGGGCGTCGGGGAACCGCCGTGCGGGCCCCTGGCGCGCCACCCCCGCGGCGGCCCGGCGCGGGCACGCTCCGGGCCGCTCAGGCGGAGGCGTTCTCCGCGGCCGCGCGCGGCGCGGCCAGGGCCTGCAGGCGGTCGCGCACGTCGTCCACGCGATAGGGCTTGGCGATGAAGTCCACGCCCTCGGGAAGGGTGGGCAACTGGCCGCGCGCATAGCCCGAGGCGAGCAGCACCTTGATGCCCGGGCGCAGGCGCCGGGCCTCGTGCATCAGGTCCACGCCGCTCATGCCCTTGGGCATGACCACGTCGGTGAACAGGATCTCGATCTCGGCATCGCGCCGGAGGATGTCCAGCGCGGGCTCGGCGGCGTCGGCGGTCAGCACCGCGTAGCCCAGGTGGCGCAGGGTCTCGATCGCCATCAGCTGCACGTCGGGGTCGTCTTCCACCAGCAGCACCTTGGTGGGCGCGCCGGAGTCGCCCTCGCCCAGCAGCGACGCGTCGGACCGGATGGGCAGGTAGAAGCTGATGACCGTGCCTTCGCCCGGCTGCGATTCGATCGCGACGTCGCCACCGGACTGCACGGCGAAGCCATAGACCTGGCTCAGCCCCAGTCCGCTGCCCTTGCCCACTTCCTTGGTGGTGAAGAACGGCTCCATCGCATGCTCGACCACCTCGGGCGCCATGCCGGTGCCGGTGTCTTCCACGGTCACGAGCGCGTAGCGGCCCGGGTCGCGGCGGCCCTCGTGCTCGCGCTGGTGCACCTCGCGCGTGCGGATGGTGATGCGCCCGCCGTCGGGCATCGCGTCGCGCGCGTTGACCACGAGGTTGAGCAGCGCGGCCTCGAACTCGGCGCCGTCGATGTTGACCTCGCCGATGCCGCGCCCGAGGTTGAGCTCGATGGTCACGTCCTCGCCCACGGCGCGGCGCAGCACGGACTCGGCGGTGTAGATCAGGCCGTTGATGTCGTGCACCTGCGGGCGCAGCGTCTGCCGCCGCGAATAGGCCAGCAGCTGGCGGGTGAGCAGCGAGCCGCGCTCGGCCGCGCGCTGCGCGCCGGCCACCAGGCGGCGCACCCGCTGCGGGTCGGAGGGATCGGCGGCGATCAGGTCCAGGCTGTTGGTGACGACGGTGAGCAGGTTGTTGAAGTCGTGCGCCACGCCGTAGGTGAGCTGGCCGATGGCTTCCATGCGGTGCGCCTGCAGCATGGCGTGCTGCGCGACTTCCAGCGCGCGCTGCTGCTCGCGGCGCTGGGTGATGTCGCGGGTGACCTTGGCATAGCCGATGAGGCGGCCGTCGTCGTCGAACACCGGGTCGATGATGACGTTGGCCCAGAAGCGCGTGCCGTCGCGGCGCACGCGCCAGCCCTCCTTCTCGTAGCGGCCCTGGGTGCGCGCGGTTTCGAGCGCCACCGCCGGCTCGCCGGCCTCGCGGTCCTCGTCGGTGTAGAAGCGCGAGAAGTGCTGGCCGATGATCTCGTCGGACGAATACCCCTTGATGCGCTGGCCGCCTGCATTCCAGCTGGCGATGCGCCCGTTGGGATCGAGCATGTAGATCGCGTAGTCCGTCACCCCCTGCACGAGCAGGCGGAACTGGCGCTCGCTGCCGCCGAGCACGTCGGAAGGAAGGTCGAGTTCCACTTCGGCCTTCGCATGCGGCTTGTCGATTTGCATAGGGTGACGGCACCCCCGCTGGTACAGCGCGCGGATGCTAGTGATGGCCACGTGAAGGGAACGAGAGCACGATCGCAACCGGTGAGATGCGCGCGTCGACACTGGCGCCCATGCCCGGCCCCATCCGCTCGATCCGCCCGCCCGAGGACTTCGTGTCCATTACCGCCCCGCACTGGCACCAGCTCTGCGAGCTGCTGGGGCAGGACCCGCGGCAGCTCACCCTGCGCGTGGATGGGCGCTGCGTGGGCTGGCGAGGCACCCGCATGTGGTACGTGGACCCCGACGCCTACCGCGCGGTGATGCAGCGCTGGCCCAACGGCTACTGGCCGGGCTGAGGCGGCCGGCCTACGGCAGCGCGCGGGCCAGCGCGGCGTCGAGGTCGACCCCGCGCGGCAGGCCGCCGTAGGCCTGGCGATGCGCCTCGGCGAGCCGGCTCTGCGCGAAGGCCGCGGCCAGCGGGCTGCGCGCACGCAGCAGCACGGCGGCCTGCAGCACGAGCGCCAGCGGCTCGACCACGCGGCGCGCGTCGGCCTCGCCCAGCGTGGCGGGATCGAGGGCCTGCAGGGCGGCCCCGGCGGACGCGGCGTAGGCCGGATGCCCGCCGGGCACGTCCAGCAGCTCGTCGCGCAGGGCCGCGCGCGTGGCCGGCTCGCGCGCGAGGGCGCGCAGCACGTCCAGGCACTGGATGTTGCCGCTGCCTTCCCAGATCGAATTGAGCGGCGCCTGCCGGTACAGGCGCGGCAGCATCGACTCCTCCACGTAGCCCGCGCCGCCCAGGCACTCCTGCGCCTCGTTGACGAAGCCCGGCGCGCGCCGGCAGAGCCAGAACTTGCCGATGGCGGTGGCGATGCGGGCGAACGCGGCCTCGCGCGGGTCGCGCGCGGCGCGGTCGACGGCCCCGGCCACGCGCAGCGCGAAGGCCGTGGCGGCGTCCGATTCGATGGCGAGGTCGGCCAGCACGTTGCGCATCAGCGGCTGGCCGACCAGCGGCGTGCCGAAGGCCCGGCGATGCCGTGCATGGTGCATCGCCTGCGCCAGCGCCATGCGCATCTGCGCGGCGGCGCCGAGCATGCAGTCCAGCCGGGTGAGCATGACCATCTCCAGGATGGTGGCCACGCCGCGCCCTTCCTCCCCCACGCGCCAGGCGTACGCACCGGTGAACTCGACCTCCGAGGAGGCATTGCTCCAGTCGCCCAGCTTGTCCTTCAGGCGCATGAGGCGGAACGCGTTCTTCGCGCCGTCGGGCAGCCGCCTGGGCATGAGCAGGCAGGTGAGCCCGGCGGGCGCCTGCGCGAGCACGAGGAAGCCGTCGGACATGGGGGCCGAGAAGAACCACTTGTGGCCGACCAGCGCATAGGTGCCGTCGTCGCGGGGCGTCGCGGTGGTGGCATTGGCGCGCACGTCGCTGCCGCCCTGCTTCTCCGTCATGCCCATGCCGAGCGTGAGCCCGCGCTTGGCGGTCATCGGCAGGTCGCGCGGGTCGTAGACGGGTGCGGCCGCCTTGCCGGCCCAGTCGCGCAGGGCCGGTTCGCGGCGCAGCACCGGCACCGCCGCGTGCGTCATCGTCAGCGGGCAGCTGGTGCCGGCGTCGGCCTGGTGGTGCAGGTAGCTCAGCGCGGCGCGCGCGACGTGTGCGCCGGCCGCGTCCGTGGACCACGACAGCCCCGCCACGCCATGCGCGATCGCCGCCTCCATGAGCGCGTGGTAGGCCGGGTGGAAGTCCACGCGGTCGATGCGCGCGCCGCGTGCGTCGTGCGTGCGCAGGCGTGGGCGGTCGCGGTTGGCCTCGAAGCCGTGTGCGTAGAGCGCATCGCCGGCAAGCGCGCCGTAGTCGGCCAGCCGCGCCGCGAACGCGCCGCCACCCTCGCGTTCGACGGCCTCGCGCAGCGCGACGTCGTCGGCCCAGAGCGAGCGCGGCGCGAAGTCCGGCACCTGGTTGGCGACGGCATGGGTCTCGAACGGGGCGGGCTCGATCATCGCGGCGCGGGCCTGGCGGACGTGGGCCGATCCTAAGCCCCTGCGCCGCTCAGCGCCGGCAGCGCGCTTCCAGCACGCGGAAGCGCGCATCGGACACCGTGGCCGGCCGGCCGTCGGTGTCGAACAGGTCGTAGCCCGCGCGGCCGCAGCGCGTGCTCGCCGGCTCGAAGCAGCGGGCGAGATCGGTAGTGGCGGTGCATACGATGCGCACCGAGGCCGGCGCGTGCGCCACCGGCGCGCCGGCGCAGCCCGCCAGCACGCCAGCCAGCAGGAGCGCACCGGCGGCCGCTGCGCGGTGGCCGCCGAGCCATGTCGCCCGGCGCCTGCGCTGGACGTACGGATGCAGTCGGTCGACCATGGCGCTTTCCTCCACAGGGACGTCGATGAAAGCCTTCCTTACGCCGATTCTCGCGCTGGCGGCGTGCGCGGGCTGTGCATCCTCCGCGCGCCATGGCGGCGCCTGGATCGATCCGATGCATGCCGTGCACCTCGCCGCGGCAGCACAGGGCCGCCCGGTGGCGGGCGTCTTCGCGCTCACCGTGCAGGCCAGCGACCGCGGCGAGGACCGCATCTGGCTCAACTCCGAGCGCGACTACCGCGACCCGCGCAACCTCACCATCGTCGTGCTCGAGCCCGCGGCGCGCGAGCTCGGCGAGCAGCTGGGCGGCGACCCGGTGGCGCGCCTGCGCGGCCGGCGCATCCAGGTGACCGGGCAGGCGCGTCGCACGCGCATCGACTTCATGCACGACGGCCGCGCGACCGGCAAGTACTACTACCAGACCCACGTGCACGTGACCCGGGCGGCGCAACTGCGCCTGCTCTGAGGCTCACCAGAGGAGATAGGCCGCGCCTGCGGCCACCAGCGCCGCCACCCAGAACCCGCGCTCGCAACGTGCGCGCATGCGGCGCAGGCGGCGTCCGGTGAGATGGCGGCAGGGGTGGCCGGCGGGACGCCGCGGGGCGATGTAACGCGGTGGCATGCAGGCATTGGTGGCGCAGGTGGCGTGGCGGGCGCATGAAGCAGCCACCCGCGTGGTCACCCAGGCTGGCGGCATGCCATCGCCCCGCCTGCGGCACGCCCGCCACTTCGACCGCGCATACGCAGCATGGGCCTTCGCATCGTGCGCCTGGGCAGCCCGCGCCTGCCCGGCAAAGGCCTGCGCATCGGCACCGTTCGCCGGCCACCTCGAAGGGTGCGCCGCGAGGAGTCCGCGTGGCGCGATTTCTTCGGCGTCCGGCTGCCCATCCCCGCGCCCTCACCGGAGACGGTGAAGCAGGCCCTCGCGGCCGGCAGCGAGCGCGAGCTGCCGGCGGTCGGCCGACGCTACCGCCGTGAGATGGCCACCGGCGACGAGCGCCGCGTGCTCGACCTGCTGGCCCAGCTCTCGCATTCGGCCGACGCCTCGGCGGGCTGCGACTGCGAGGGCACCTCGCGCTGACGTCGCAGCGTGCTGCGCGAGCGCGGCGCGTCGATCACCGACGACGGCATCGACGCCGCGTAGGCGCGTGCGCCGCCACGCTTGCCGCTTCCATGCAGGAGCGGCCCATGGCACGCCAGACCCGAACCCGCGCGGCGGCCCGGCCGCGGCATGCCGCGCCGCGCGCCGGCGTCGTCGACATCGACAGCTGGAACCTCGCCCTGCCCGATCCCGAACGCGAGGGCTTCCTGGGCGACCGCGCCAGCCACACGGCCTTCCGCGACACCCTGCGCCGGATGCGCCGCGAGGCGCGCACCGGCGACGATCCGTTCGCACGCGCGGGCGAGCCCGACGGCGAGCAGGTCGACCAGGTGCTGATCGGCGGCGATGCGGACGCCGCGCACGTGGTGCACCTGGCGGTGGAGGACTGGGCGCGGCAGCTCGCCTTCGTGGTGCGCTGCTTCCTCGCCCGGCCCGAGTGGGAGGGCGTGGAGCGCATCGTGATGGGTGGCGGGCTGCCGCAGAGCGTGCATGGCGGGCTCGCGGTGCGGCGTGCGCAGAAGCTGCTCCGGCAGGCGCGCGCGAGCGTGGAGCTGGTGATCCTCTCGCACGACCCCGACGAGGCCGGGATGCTGGGCTGGGTGCCGCTCGCGCCGGCTTCGACCCACCGCTTCGACGGCTTCCTCGGCGTGGACATCGGCGGCAACCACTTCCGCAGCGGCATCGTGCTGCCACGGCTCGACCGCGCGAAGGACGGCGCGAAGGCGTGCATGTACGAGAGCCTGAACTGGCGCCATTCCGACGACGATCCGGACCGCGAGCAGGCCATCGACCGCATCGCCGGCATGCTCAACGCGCTCGCGGCGCTGGCGCGCGGCACCGGGCTGAAGCTCGCGCCCTTCGTGGGCGTGGCCTGCCCGGGCGACATGGACGCGCGCGGCCGCCTCTGCACGGGCACGCAGAACCTGCCGGGCGACTGGGAAATCCCCTTCGACTTCCCGCGCGAACTCGCATCGCGCCTTGACCGCATCGGCGGGCGCAGGCCGCAGGTGCTGATGCACAACGACGCGGTCGTGCAGGGCCTGTCCGAGCACGTGCGCATGCGCGGCGCCCGGCGCTGGGGCGTGCTCACCGTCGGTACCGGGCTGGGCAATGCGAGCTACACGCGCCGCCGCTGAGCGGCCGATGCGTTCGTCACGGCGCCTTTGCTGAGCTGGCGCGCCGGCCACGCCGCCTCCCCGCATGTCCCTGCCCGACCCCGACCCCATCACCGGTCCCCGGCTGCGCGAGGGCGGCCGGCGGCTGATGCTCGACGCCGCCTTCGCGACCATCGTGGGCACGCTCAACTCCGGCGTGGTGCTGGTGGCCTATGCGCTGATGCTGGGCGCCTCGTCGACGGTGATCGGCGTGCTGGCCGCCATCCCCTTCCTCACGCAGCTGCTGCAGGCCCCGGCCGTCGTGGTGCTCGAACGCATCCGTTCGCGCCGGCGCGTGGCCATCGCCTCGCTGTTCGTGGCACGGCTGGCGCTGCCGCTGATGGCGGTGCTGGGCTATCTCGACGACCGCCGCCTCGCGCTGGCGCTGCTGGTCATCGCCGAGACCGTGCACTGTGCGTTCAACGCCTTCGCCGGCTGCGCCTGGAACTCGTGGATCCGCGACCTGATTCCCGAGCAGAAGCTCGGGCGCTTCTTCGCGCACCGCACCACCTGGGCCACCGCGCTGGGCATCGCCGGCACCGCCGCGGCCGCGGCGGCGCTGCAGTTCGCCGACCCGGGCGGCGACGGCAGCGGCAGCCCGCCCGTATTCGCGGCGCTCTACGGCGCGGGATTCCTCGCCAGCCTGGTGAGCACCTGGCAGCTCTCGCGCGTGCCCGAGCCGGCGATGCCCGCGCCCGTGCCCGGGCGCCGCCTGCGCACGATGCTGGCCGAGCCGCTGCGCGACGCGGGCTTCCGGCGCCTGATCCGCTTCTTCGCGTCCTGGCAGTTCGCGGTCAACCTCGCCGCGCCGTTCTTCAGCGTCTTCATGATCCGCCAGCTGGGCCTGTCGGCCGGCTTCGTGCTGCTGATGAGCATCGTCAGCCAGGTGGCGAACATCGTCGTGCTGCAGGGCTGGGGGCGGCTGTCGGACCGCTTCACCAACAAGACCGTGCTGACCTTCGCCGCGCCCGCCTTCATCGCCTGCATCGCGGCCATGGCGCTGGCCGGCCAGGTGGGCCCGCCGGGCTGGACGGTCGCCTACCTCACCGTGCTGCACGTGCTGATGGGCATGACCAGCGCGGGCGTGGCGCTGGCGTCCACCGCCATCGGCCTGAAGCTCGCACCGCGCGGGCGGGCCACGGCCTACGTGGCCACCAATGCCCTGGTCACGGCGCTCGCCGCGGGCACCGCGCCGCTGCTGGGCGGCGTGTTCGCGAGCTTCTTCGAAAAGCGCCAGCTGCGCCTGGACATGGAATGGCGGTCGCCGGAGGGCGCGCTGGAACTGGTCACCCTGTCCATCGGCTGGTGGCAGTTCTTCTTCCTGATCTCCGCGCTCATCGGCCTGTACTCGCTGCACCGGCTCTCGCTGGTGCGCGAGGACGGCGAGGTGCCGCGGCGGGAGATGCTGCAGCACGTATTGAACGTGGCGCGCCGCGGCGTGCGCAATGCCTCCACGGTGGCCGGGCTGCGCGCGGCGGTGGCCTTCCCCGCCGGCCGCATCGTGCGCGAGCGCCGCGAACGGCGCGGGGGCCTGCGGCGCACGGCCTGAGGGCTCAGGCCAGCAGGCTCGCCTCGGCCTCGGCGAGCAGGGCCAGCGGGTCGAACTCGCCGATGCGGGCGACGGCGAAGCCCATGTCGATGCGGGCCCGGCCGCGGATGGCGCCGATGCAGCGCGCATGCAGGCGTTCGAGCACCACGGCCGCGCTGGCTTCGGCGGTGGCGCGCGGGATGCTGCCGGCCACGACGAACTCGTGGTGCCCGGTACGCGCCACCAGGTCGCCCCCGCGTACCGCCTCGACCAGGCGCGCGGCCAGCGCGGCGAGCTGGCCCTCGAAGGCCTCGCCGCCGGCGGCGTCGTCCATCCCGGAAAGACCCACGCAGACGCTGAAGACGGTCATGTCGTCGCGCTGGGCACGGGCGAGCATGCGTTCCAGTTCGCCCAGCAGCGCCGCGCGGTTGGGCAGCCCGGTGAGCGGATCGCTCAGCGCGTCGCCGACGGCGGGGGGCGCGTGGAAGGCGGAGGCGGTGAAGTGGGCCTCCAGCAGGCGGGCGCAGGCTTCGATCGCCTCCTGCGCGGCGGCACCGAAGGGGCGCCCGCCCAGGCTCGCCGCCTCCAGGTGGCCCATCGCGTCGCCACCCATGGCATGCAGGGGTGCGACCACGCGCAGGCCGCCCGACACCGGCAGGCCGCGCATCGGGCCCGCCGCCGGCTGCGCCGTCTCCACCAGCCCGCCCTCGCGCGCGAAGGCATAGCGCAGCCCCAGGCCGCCCAGGCGCAGCTCGGCGAAGAAGGCCGCGGGACCGCCGGTGGCGGCCTCGAACAGGTCCAGCAGCGGGCGCAGCACGGCCTCGACGGCGCGTGCGCGCGGACTGGGCTCCGGGATCGGGACGATGGCCATGGCGGGTCTCCTGCCCGCGTTAACGGCCAGCGCATGCGCGGCTTGAACGGCCAGCGCACCCCGGAGGTGTCGATGCGACACTGCGCGCCCCCGTTTCGAGGCAGGACATCAAGGTGCAGCAGGCGGACGTGCTGGTGGTGGGCGGCGGTGCGGCCGGGCTGTTCTGCGCGATGACGGCGGCACGGCAGGGGCTGCGCGTGCTGGTGATCGAGCACGCCAACCGCGTGGGCAAGAAGATCCTCATGTCCGGCGGCGGGCGCTGCAACTTCACCAATACCGGCGCCTCGCCCGCGCAGTACCTGTCGGCCAACCCGCATTTCTGCAAGTCCGCGCTGGCGCGCTACACGCCCTGGCATTTCATCGAGCTGGTCGACCGCCACCGCATCGCCTGGCACGAGAAGGAACTCGGGCAGCTGTTCTGCGACGAGTCCTCGAAGCTGATCGTGCGGATGCTGCTGGACGAATGCGACGCGGCCGGTGCGCGCATCGAAACCTCCTGCGCGATCGAACGCGTGGAGCATGCCGACGACGGGACGTTCCGCCTGCATACCGCGCGGGGCCTGCTTGCCGCGCCGAAGCTGGTGGTGGCCAGCGGCGGGCTGTCGATCCCCAGCATGGGCGCCAGCGGCTTCGGCTTCGAGCTTGCGCGCCGCTTCGGCCACGCGGTGCTGCCGCTGCGCGCCGGCCTGGTGCCGCTCACGCTGTCGGGCAGGCACCTGGAGCGTTTCGCGGGCCTGAGCGGCGTGGCGCTGCCGGTGACCGCCACGTGCAACGGCACGCGCTTTTCCAACCAGCTGCTCATCACCCACCGCGGCCTGAGCGGGCCGGCGATCCTGCAGATCTCGTCCTACTGGCGCGAAGGCGATGCGCTGGAGCTCGACCTGCTGCCGGGCGATGACGCACTCGAGCGCCTGCGCCACTGGCGCGCCACGCGTCCGGATGCCGAGCTCAAGACCGTGCTCGGCGAGGTGCTGCCCAAGCGCTTCGCACAGCGTCTGTGCGAGGCCTGGCTGCCCAACCGGCCCATGCGCCGGTTCGATCCGCCGGAGCTTGCGCGCATCGCCGCGCTGCTGGCGCATTTTCCGGTCGTCGCCAGCGGTACCGAGGGCTACCGCACGGCGGAGGTCACGCTGGGCGGCGTCGACACCGACGGGCTGTCCTCCCGCACGATGGAATCCAGGCACGTGCCCGGCCTGTACTTCATCGGCGAGGTGGTCGACGTCACCGGCTGGCTGGGCGGCTACAACTTCCAGTGGGCCTGGGCCAGCGCGCACGCCGCGGGCACGGCGCTCGCGGCCTGAGCGCTAGGGCCTGTTAACACTACGTGCCAACATACTGCGCATGGAACTTACGCCTGCGCAATTCGCGCGTATCGAGGATTGCCTGCCGCGGCAGCGGGGCAATGT
>NZ_SKFB01000045.1:0-23713 GCF_004344885.1 Lysobacter sp. N42 | reverse complement strand
GGCGTCGCACGAGATACGGCAGCAGGTCCTCGTGCGAGCCCACCGGTGCGTAGACGCGGCAGGGCACGTCCCGGCGGATGGGCCGGCGCGGCGCGCAGCAGCAGGACCTCGCGGCCGCGGTCGATCTGCGCCGCGGGCTGCACCTGCCCGCGCAGGAAGGCGCGCGACTCGTCGGGTTCGAGCCTGACGATGCGCCCCACGGGAAAGCCCGGCGGGAAGCGCGCGCCCATGCCCGACGTCACCACGACGTCGCCCACCCTGACGTCGCTGGACAAGGGGATGCTTTCCAGCGTGAGCCGGTCGCTGCGCCCCGTGCCATAGGCCACCAGGCGCACGCCGTTGCGTGCGATCGCCACCGGCACGGCATGGTCGGGGTCGGTGAGCAGCAGCACGTCCGACTGCAGCGGTCCCACCCGCGTCACCTGCCCGAGCAGGCCGCGCGCGTCGATCACGCTCTGCCCCACGCGCACGCCGTCGCCGCGCCCGGCGTCGAGCACGAGGCGCTGGCGGGTGGGATCGAGGTCGACGTCGAGGATGGGCGCGAGCTGCACGTCCAGCCGCGCGCGCTGGGCGGCGTCGAGCAGCATGCGCAGGCGGGCGTTGTCGGCCGCCACGGTGTTCATCCGCGCCATGCGCGCCTGGGCCACCAGCAGCTCCTGCCGCAGCCGGCGGTTCTCGCGCGCCAGCCGGGCCACCGTGCCCACGTACTCGCCCGCGCCGCCCACGGCCGTCGCCGGCAGGCTCGCCGCGGCGCGCAGCGGTTCGGCCACCACCCCGGCCTGACGGCGCGCGGCGTGCAGCCAGCCGCCGCGATGGTCGAGCACGACGAGCGTGACCGCCAGCGCGAGGTAGGCCAGCAGCCGCAACGTGCCCGCGGCATCGCCGAGGCGGGGACTGGGTGGACCGGCGTAGGACGGCACGGATGGGTGATTCGTGGTTGGTGATGGCTGATTCGAAAAAGCGCAGCGCGCCCTTCAAACGTCGATGCCGCGCCGGCGCGGCCGCACCCCGTAATCCGTGATGCCCCCCGGGTCACGAATCACGGGTCACGAATCACCGCTCCCCTCAGTCCGGCGCGAAGAACTCGTTGCCGTGCATGTCCACCAGCTCCAGCGCGCGCCCGCCCCCGCGCGCCACGCAGGTGAGCGGATCGTCGGCCACCTGCACGTGCAGGCCGGTTTCCTCGCTGATCAGGCGGTCCAGGTCGCGCAGCAGCGCGCCGCCGCCGGTGAGCACGATGCCGCGCTCGTAGACGTCGGCGCAGAGTTCCGGCGGGGTCTGCTCCAGCGCCAGGCGGATCGCCGCCACGATGCCGGCCAGCGGCTCGCGCAGCGCGTCGAGCACCTCGTTGGAGCTGATGGTGATCATCTTCGGCACGCCCTCGGCGAGGTTGCGGCCCGAGACCTCGATGGTGCGCACCTCGTGCTGCGGGTACGCGCAGCCGATCTCCATCTTGATGCGCTCGGCCGTGGCCTCGCCGATCAGCGTGCCGTAATGGCGGCGCACGTAGTTGATGATCGATTCGTCGAAGCGGTCGCCGCCGATGCGGACCGACTGCGCATAGACCACCCCGTTGAGCGCGATGACCGCGACCTCGGTGGTGCCGCCGCCGATGTCGACCACCATCGAGCCGCGCGCCTCGGTCACGGGCATGCCGGCGCCGATCGCGGCCGCCATGGGCTCCTCGATGAGATACACCTCGCGCGCGCCGGCTTCTTCCGCCGACTCCTTGATCGCGCGGCGCTCGACCTGCGTGGACCCGGCGGGCACGCAGACCAGCACGCGCGGGCTGGGGCGCAGGAAGCGGCTCTTGTGCACCTTGCGGATGAAGTACTTGAGCATCTCCTCCGTATAGGTGAAGTCCGCGATCACGCCGTCCTTCATCGGGCGGATGGTCGTGATGTGGCCCGGGGTTCGGCCGAGCATCTGCTTGGCCTCCGCGCCCACCGCCGCCACCGAGCGGGTGGCGCCGACCATGCGGTCCTGGCGGACGGCCACGACCGACGGCTCGTTCAGGACGATGCCCTGGCCGCGGACGTAGATGAGGGTATTGGCCGTGCCCAGGTCGATGGACAGGTCGTTGGAGAAAATGCCGCGGAACTTCTTCAACATCGGGGGAGGGGGCCCGGACTGGGAGGCGCGAGAGGGGGAGTGCGCCGCAGGCGGGCGCGCGAGCAGGCAGCCTAGCAATGCCCCCCCGCCTGGGCAAGGAATCACGGGGCCTTCACCCCGGTCCGCCAAGTCCGTCGCAAAGCCCCTGCAGCCGGGGTTCAGCCTGTCGGGCACGCGCCTCGCTGGCCGGCGGCAGGGCCAGCCGCTACCCTACGCGCCGCGCCGCGCCGGGCGCGGTGACCTGGAATCGAATCGGAATGTCTGCCCTGATCTGCGGCTCGCTGGCCTACGACACCATCATGGTGTTCCCGGACCAGTTCAAGAACCACATCCTGCCGGACAAGGTGCACATCCTGAACGTGTCCTTCCTGGTCCCCCGCATGCGCCGCGAGTTCGGCGGCTGCGCCGGCAACATCGCCTACAACCTCAAGCTGATCGGTGGCGACCCCATCCCGATGGCCACCGTCGGGCAGGACTTCGCGCCCTACCGCGCGCATTTCGAGAAGCACGGCATCCGCCTGGACCAGGTGCGCGTGATCGACGACATGTTCACGCCGCAGGCCTTCATCACCACCGACCTGGACAACAACCAGCTCACCGCCTTCCACCCCGGCGCGATGAGCCGCAGCCACGACAACCACGTGCGCGACGTCGAGGGCGTGACCTTCGGCATCGTCGCGCCGGACGGCCGCGAGGGCATGCTGCAGAACGCGCAGGAATTCCACGACTGCGGCATCCCCTTCATCTTCGACCCGGGCCAGGCGATGCCGCTGTTCTCCGGCGAGGAGTTCCGCCACTTCATCGAGCTGGCCGACTTCGTCGTGGTGAACGACTACGAGTCCAACCTGCTGCAGGAGCGCACGGGCTGGGACGAGCAGACCATCGCCTCCAAGGTGCGCGCCTACATCACCACGCGCGGCCCGCGCGGCTCGCAGATCCACGTCGACGGCCAGGTGCACGAGATCCCGCCGGCGCGCGAGCGCGACGTGGTCGACCCCACCGGCTGCGGCGACGCCTACCGGGCGGGGCTGATCCTGGGCCTGATGCGCGGCTACGACCTGCCTACCTGCGGCCGCATGGCCTCGCTGATGGGTGCGCTGAAGGTCGGGCACGCGGGCACCCAGAACCAGTTCTTCACCTACGACGAGTTCGCGGCCGAGTTCCGCGAGCAGTTCGGCTACGCGCTGGGCTGAAGCCGCGCCTGCGGCGGCGCCGAACCCGCGCTGCCGCGTTCGAACACCGACCAGTCGGGCTCGGGCAGCGCGCCCAGCCGCGGGCGAGCGACCAGGTAGCCCTGGAACAGCTCGATGCCCACGCCGCGCAGCCAGTCGAGCTCGGCGCGGGTTTCCACGCCTTCGGCCAGCGGGCGCGAGCCGATGCGCGAGGCCATGGTGGCGACGCCGCCCACGATCGCCTGCTTGGCGGGCTGCGAGTCGACGTCGCGCACCAGTTCCATGTCCAGCTTCAGCACGTGCGGCTGGAAGCGCGTCAGCAGGGCCAGCCCCGAGAAGCCGGCGCCGAAGTCGTCGATGGCGGTGGTGAAGCCGCGCCGCGCGTAGTACTCGAGCACGCCCAGCGCATGGCCGGGATCGGTGATGCGCTCGCTCTCGGTGAGTTCGAACATCAGCCGCTCGACGGGAAAGCCCACGCGCTCGGCCGCGGCCAGGGTGAGGCGGATGCAGCTGGCCGGCTCGTAGACCGCATTGGGAATGAAGTTGATCGACAGCCGCGTGTCCAGGCCCAGCTCCGCGGCGGTGGCGATCGCCAGCACGCGGCAGGTCTGGTCGAAGCGGTACATCTGCTCGGGCTGCACCTGCCCGAGCACCCAGCCTGCGCCCTCGCCCTGCGGGCCACGCACCAGCGCCTCGTAGGCGAAGACCTCGCGCCGCGCCACGTCGACGATGGGCTGGAAGGCCATGCGCAGGTCCAGCGGGAACGGCGCATCGGTGTCGCGACAGCGCAGGCAGCCGTGCATCGATGCGTCGTCGGCGAAGAAGCGGCTCAGGTACATCGCGATCCCCACTTTTCGCGCGACCTTAGCAGCCTTGCACGCGCGCGGCTAAGGCGCCGTCCGCACAAGCGCACCGCGGGGGGAATGCGTCAGCGCGCCACGCAGGTCAGCTGGCCGCGGATGTTGGCGATGTCGCTGCCATCGGGGCAGCGCGCGAGATCGAGCGCGGTCGGGGTCGTGCCCTCGCCCTCGATGGTCAGCCCGAGCACCTTCACCTCGCCGCTGCCGGTCTTGCAGCGCGCCTTCAGCCAACCCTGCTCCACGCTGCCCCAGCAGCTGTCGAACCAGCTGCCGGGCGGCAGGACCGCGTCCCCCCAGTTGGCACGCACCGGCGTCACGCAGACCAGCCGGCCGTTGCGGTTGGAGATGTCCGCGCCTGCACATTTCGGCCAGGGCAGGCTCGACGCGATCCAGCGTCCTTCCCTTCCCGCGTCGCATTCGGCGTGCAGCATCGAGGCGGTGGCACGTGGCGCGCGGCACGTGCGCAGATAACTGCCATTGGGAACCGGGACGGGGCGTTCGATCGTGGTCGCGCGGATCGGTGCGGTGGCGGGCTGCGGCGGCGCCACCGGCGCGGGGCGGACCAGCGGCCGCGCGGGCGCTTCCAGGGGCTGCGCGGGAGCACGCGGCGGTTCGCCAGCCGACGTGGCGGCCGGCGCGATGAGGGGCAGGAGCATGACCAGGGCGATGCGGCGCATGGGGCTCTCCGGTTCCATGTGGACGTGTCGGCAGCCTAGCCGCGACGCGCGCCGGCGGCGCGCCGTCCGTCCGCTACCAGCCCGGCATGCGCGCCGGATCCAGCCCGCCCACCTCGAACACGGCTTCCTGCACGGAGCCACCCTTCACGGGGACGGCGATCACCAGGCGCCCGCCACCGCGCACGGCGCGCCAGAGTGCGCGCTCGTCCTCGATGAACATGGCGATGGCCTCGTCGGTCTTCGGCCGGCTGGCGGCCATGCGGCGGCTGGTGCCGTCGACGCCCACCTCGACGCGGCAGCCGCCGTAGCAGTCGAAGTCGCCGTTCTCGAGCACGAGGTAGCTGCTGCGGCCCCATTCGGGGTGGTCGCGGAAGATCAGCTGCGGGCGGCTGCGGCCGCCGCCGGTGTCGATGGCCTCGCGTGCATGGATGGACGCCGAAAGCTGCTCGCCCTTGCCCAGGGGCTGGGACTGGTAGGTCCACAGCGCCGCCAGGCGCTTGTCTTCCTGCGCGGCATCGGCCTTGCGCCTGGCTTCGGCATGCTGCGCGGCGATGCGCCTGGCGGCGGGCGTGTCCGGATACTGGGCGATGAGCACGTCGCCATGCGCACGCGCCAGCGGCCAGTTGCCGGCCGCGAACTGCTGGTCGAACTGGCGGGCGAGCTCGTCGGCCGCGCGGCTGCGCTCGGCGGCCTTCGCGGCGGCCTCGGCGGCGGGATCGGGCGCCGGCCCGCAGGCGGCGAGGGCGAGAAGGACGGCGGGCAGGACGAGGCGCGGGATTCTCACGGGCGCTCCGGCGACGGGGAAGCGCGCACCTTAGCAGCGCCGGGCGTGGCCCCGGCGTAGTCGCCGCATACGAAAACCGCCGGGCAGGCCGGCGGTTTCGCAGCACGACGGGCGGGAGCGCTCAGCGCGCGCCCCGGCCCTCGGCGATCACCTGCTCCACCGATCCGGTGGTGATCGGGTGGTAGCCCGGGCGCGCCTTCGCGAAGATCTCCTCGGCCAGCTTCAGGCCCTCCGGCGTCTTCGCCAGCTCGCTGTAGGTGGGCATGATCAGCTTGCGGCGGCCGATGCGCTGCAGGAATTCGGCCATGGCCGCATGGGCCTGGGTGTAGCCGCTGCGCACCGCCAGCGGATACCAGCGCTGCGCGATCTCGCCATTGGGCGTGCCGGTGAACGTGTAGGCGGCGTCGAGCGCGGCCAGCTTCTCCACCGGCAGCGTCTCGGGCATGCCCTCGATGAAGTAGACCCACTCCTGCGTGGTCCACCTGGACGTGAGCGCGCGATCGGGCAGCGTGCCCGCGTCCAGCCAGGCCTTGCGCGCCGCGTCCACCGCGTCGAAGCGCTTGGACACCGTCTTCGGTGCGGTCGAGGGCACGCCGGGCTCGTAGAGCCAGGCGTCGAACTCGGCCTGCGTGACCTTGCCCGGGTACTTCTCGAGCAGGTTCTTCCTGGCGAAGTCGGCGAACTGCTGCGTGGTGATCGACTGGAAGGCGAAGGTGTCGAAGTAGCTGCGCAGGAAGGCGTCGAAGGCCTCCCGGCCGAAGCGCTGCTCGAGGAACTGCAGGAACCAGGCACCCTTGGTGTAGACGGTGCTGCTCAGGTTCTCGTCCGGATCCTTGAGCACGCCGGCCTTCACCGCGAGCGACTGCAGGGCCTTGTTCTCGGCGGTGAACTCCTCGGCCAGCTCGTTGCGCTCGATCACGTTCTCCATGTCGGCGCGCTCGCGGCCGTAGAGGTCCTCGATGATGCGGTTCTCGACGTAGGAGGTGAAACCTTCGTTGAGCCAGGCGTCCTTCGAGGTGGCGAAGGTGACCAGGTTGCCCGACCAGCTGTGCGCCAGCTCGTGCGCGATCAGCGACACCAGCGAGCGGTCGCCCGTCACCACGGTGGGCGTGGCGAAGGTCAGGCGCGGGTTCTCCATGCCGCCGTAGGGGAAGGACGGCGGCAGCACGAGGATGTCGTAGCGCTCCCAGCGGTACGGCCCGTACAGGCGCTCGGCCGTCTGCATCATCTTCTCGGTGTCGGCGAACTCCGCGGCGGCCTTCGGCGCCATCGACGGCTCGGCCCAGACGCCGGCGCGCGCGCTGATGGGCTGGAAGACCATGTCGCCCGCGGCGATCGCCAGCAGGTAGGACGGGATCTTCTGCGGCATCTTGAAGCTGTAGTCGCCGTCACGCGCGGCCCTCGGGTCGTTGTCGGCGCTCATCAGCACCATCACGTCCTTGGGCGCGGTCACGTGCGCGGTATAGGTGAAGCGCACGATCGGCGTGTCCTGGATCGGCACCCACGAGCGCGCGTGGATCTGCTGCGACTGGCTGAACATGAACGGCGTCTTCTTGCCCGCCGTCATCGAAGGCTCCAGCCACTGCAGGCCCGAGGCCTGCGGCGAGGTGCGGTAGGTGATGCGGATGCGCTTGTTGCGCTCGGGCGCGGCGATGGTCAGGCGGCTGCCGAGCACCTTGTCGGCCGGGTCGAGCTTGTGGACCAGGTCGACCCACTTGCCGTCGGCGCGCTCGCCGACCACCTTCTCGATGGTGAGGTCGCGCGTGTCCAGCACCAGTTTGCCCCAGGACGGGTCCAGCCATTCCAGCGTGTAGGTGGCGCTGCCGGCGAGCTGCTTCTTGTCGAAGTCGACGTTGAGCGCCAGCGCGATGTCCTGCGTGCGCACCTTCGACGGCTCGGCATAGGAATGCTCGTCCGGGCGCTCGGCGGCCTCGCCTTGCGCGGGGGCGGCCGCCGCGGCCTTCCGCGCCGCATCGGAGGCGGGCGCGGCATCGCGCTGGCAGGCGGTGGCGAGGACGGCGGACAGGCTCAGGGCGAGCACGGTGGGAAGCATGATGGAGCGCATGGACGGGTCCCGACGATGGATGCGCCGAGTGTACGACGCCCCCGCGCGTGGCCGCAGTGCACGGGGCCGGACTTCCGGCACGTTCGCCGCGTCGTCTCGCGCCCCATGCTGCGCGCATGCGAACCCCCGCCCTCGCGCTCGCCGCGCTGCTTGCGACCGCCACGGCGGCCTCCGCCGCCGACACCGTGTCCATTCCGCGCGTGGCCTCCGACATCGTCGTCGACGGCGTGCTCGACGACGGCGCCTGGAGCTCCGCCGCCAGCTTCGACGTCGCCTACGAAACCCAGCCCGGCGACAACCTGCCCGCCCGCGTGCGCACCACCGTGCGCGTGGCGCATACCGACGATGCGCTGCTGCTCGCGTTCGACGCCCGCGACCCGGACCCGTCGGCGATCCGCGCCTTCCTGCGCGACCGCGACGCGCTCTACCGCGACGACTTCGTCGGCGTGATGCTCGACACCTTCGACGACCAGCGCCGCGCCTACGAGTTCTTCGTCAACCCGCTGGGCGTGCAGGCCGACCTCATCCGCGACGAGGCCACCGGCGACGAGGACGACTCCTGGGACGGCCTGTGGACCAGCGCCGGGCGCATCACGGCCGACGGCTACCAGGTGGAGATGCGCATCCCCTTCGCGACGCTGCGCTTTCGCGACACCGCCGGCCCGCGGCGCTGGGGCGCCTCGTTCCTGCGCATCCGCCCGCGCGACTTCCGCTACAGCTACTTCAGCCACCGCGTCGAGCGCGGGGCGCGCTGCTTCCAGTGCGCCTTCCACGCCATCGAGGGCTTCCAGGGCGTGCGCCAGGGGCTGAACCTGGAGGTGACGCCCACCCTCACGGTGGCCGCTTCCGAGCAGCGGCGCCGCGCCGGCGAGGCCTGGACGCGCGGCGACACCGCCGTCGAGCCGGGGCTGGACGTGGCCTGGGCGCCCAGCCCGAACCTCACCCTCAACGCCACGATCAACCCCGACTTCTCGCAGGTCGAGTCCGACCAGGCACAGCTCGACCTCAACACCAGCTTCGCGCTGTTCTTCCCGGAGAAGCGCCCGTTCTTCCTCGAGGGCGCCGACTACTTCAACACCCCGCTGCAGGTGCTCTACACCCGGCAGATCGCCGACCCCGACGCGGGCCTGCGCCTCACCGGGCGCAGCGGCGCGCATGCCTACGGCGTCATCGCCGCGCGCGACGCCACCACGCAGCTGCTGCTGCCGGGCACGCTCGGCTCCAGCATCCGCGTGCTGGACCAGGACGCCGACGCCTTCGTGGCGCGCTACCGCGCCAACCTCGGCGACAGCACCACGCTGGGCGCGATCTCCACCTTCCGCCAGGGCGAGGACTACCGCAACGCGCTGGCCGGCGTCGACGCCCGCTGGCAGCGCGGCATCCACACCCTGCGGGCGCAGTGGCTGGCGTCGGACTCGCGCTATCCCTCGGCGCTGGGCCTGGCGGACGCGTCGCCGCGCGGCGACGCGCTGTTCGCGCACTACAGCGCCGGCAAGCGCAACTGGTCGGCCAACCTGCAGCACCGGCGCATCGACCCGGGCTTCCGCGCCGACCTGGGCTTCGTCTCGCAGGTCGGCGTGCAGACCTCGCTGGTGGGCGGCAGCTACACCTGGTTCCGCGACGGCGGCACGGTGAGCCGCCTCGGCGTCAATGGCGACTTCGACATCACCCACGACCACACCGGCCGCCTGCTCGAGCGCGAGGTCGAGGGTTACGTCAGCCTCAACGCGGCGCGGCAGACCAGCGCCAACGTCGGCGGCGTGGCGCGCGACCGCTTCTGGAACGGGCGCCTGTTCGACGAACGCTTCGCCACCGCCAACGTGGAGACGCAGGTGCTGCCGGCGCTCAAGGTCGGCTCCTGGCAGCGCGTGGGCGACATGCTCGACCTCGCCGCCACGCGCATGGGCCGCGGGCTGATCTGGCAGCCGTGGCTGCAGCTCGACGTGGGGCGCGGCATCAACCTCGCCCTCGACCACACGCGCCAGCGCCTGCGCCGCGGTGGCGGCACCGCCTTCGACGCCGCCGTGTTCGACGCGCGGCTGAGCTGGCAGTTCGATCCGCGCCAGCGCCTGCGCCTGTCACTGCAGGCCAGCGACGTCGAGCGCGACCCGGCGCTGTACCGCTTCCCGCGCGCCGAATGCCCGTTCACGCCCACGGACCCCACCGCGACCACCTGCATCGTGCCGGTCAGCGCCTCCAGGCGCGACGTGGCCGCGCAGCTGCTGTACTCCTACAAGGTGAATCCGCGCACCGCGCTGTATGCCGGCTACTCGCACGGTGCGTTCGACGTCGACCTCGAGGGCGACCTGCAGCGCGACTCGCTCGTGGACAGCGACCGCGGGCTGTTCGTGAAGCTCAGCTACGCCTGGCAGCCGCGGGGCTGAGCGCGGCTCAGGCGCGCGTGCCGCTGTGGATCGCGACGATCCCGGCGGAGAGGTTGCGGTAGCCGCAGCGCACGAAGCCGGCGGCCTCCATCATGGCCTGCAGCTCGCGCTGCGGCGGGTGCTTGCGGATGCTCTCGGCGAGGTAGCGGTAGCTGGCCTCGTCGCCGGCCACCAGCGCGCCCAGGCGCGGCAGCACGTTGAACGAATGGAAGTCGTAGAGCGGCCGGAACCAGTCGGCGGTGACCTGCGAGAACTCGAGCACGCGCACCTGCCCGCCCGGGCGCAGCACGCGGTGCATCTCGCCAAGCGCCGCGTCCTTGTCGGTGACGTTGCGCAGGCCGAAGGCAATGGTGACGAGGTCGAAGCTCGCATCCGGGAACGGCAGCGCCTGCGCGTTGCACTGCACCCAGGACAGGCCGCGCACCATGCCGCGGTCGGTGAGGCGGTCGCGGCCCACGCGCAGCATGTCGCCGTTGATGTCGCCCACCACCACCTCGCCGCCCTCGCCCACGCGGCCCTGCAGCAGCGCGGCGATGTCGCCGGTGCCGCCCGCCAGGTCGAGCACGCGCCCACCGCGGCGCACCTGCGCGGTGGCGACGAAGTAGCGCTTCCAGATGCGGTGGATGCCCAGCGACATGAGGTCGTTCATCACGTCGTACCTGGACGCGACCGACGAGAAGACCTCGCCGACGAGCCTCTGCTTCTCCCCGACCGGAACGTCGCGGAAGCCGAAGTGGGTGGTGCCGGGGCGGGGGTCGTCGCTCATCGCGCCATTATCGCACCCCGTGGCAGGCGGCCGTCGCCCGTCTGAGTTGGATCAAGCGCGGGGCCCGGCGGCCGACAACAATAGGGGCGGGGAGGATACCGATGAACCTTGAACTGCATGCCCCGGCCCTGCCGGCGTTGATCGACTCGATGGCGGGGCTGGAAAGTCATCTGGCGCAGGGCGAGCGCGCGGCAGCGCCCGGTTTGCATCCGGCCCTGGCGCTCGACGACTGGCTGGGCCTGGGCCACGACGCCGACCCGGCCTCCCATGAGCGGGCGCGGGAACTGGGCCTGCCGCTGGTGAGGCTCGACTCGCTGCGCCCGGAACCGGACGCACTGGCGCTGCTGGACCCCCAGCTGGCGCGCACGCTGCGTGCCGTACCCATCTGCGTGCGCGGCGGCGCCGTGGCGGTGGCGATGGAGAACCCGGCCGCGCACCAGGCGCAGAGCGTGCTCGGCTTCCTGAGCCGCCACCGCGTGGTACCGCTCGTGGCGAGCGCGGCGGACATCCGCGAGGCGATCGCGCGCTGCTACGACCAGACCGAAGACCGTCGCGTGGCGCTGCAGCTGGGCCTGGATCCGGGTGGTGGCGACGTGATCGCCTCCGAACAGGAAGCATTGCGCCTGGCGCGCGAGCAGCCGGTCGTCCAGCTGGTGCACGGGCTGATCGCCGAGGCGGTGGACCGTCGCGCCTCCGACATCCACCTGCGCCCCGGCGAACGCGGCGCCGACCTGCTCTACCGCATCGACGACGAGCTCGTGCCGGTGCGCCGGCTCATGCGTGCGCTGATCCCGGCCTTCGTCAGCCGCGTCAAGGTGATCGCCGGCATGAACCTGGCCGAGCACCGCAAGCCGCAGGATGGCCGCACGCGCTTCTCCCTTCCCGGCGGCCGCGAGGTGGATCTGCGCGTGTCGGTGCTGCCCACAGTGTTCGGCGAGAGCGTGGTGATCCGCCTGCTGGACGCGCGCGAGAGCCTGTGGAGCCTGGACCAGCTCGGCCTCTCGCCCGAGGACCGCCGGCGCGTGGACGACGTGATGACGCGCAGCCACGGCATGTTCCTCGCCACCGGTCCTACCGGCTGCGGCAAGTCGACCACGCTCTACGCGATGCTGCTGGCCCTGCGGCAGCAGCGCATCAACATCCTCACCATCGAGGATCCCGTCGAGTTCCACGTGGCCGACGTGCAGCAGATGCAGGTCAACCGCGCGGCCGACTTCACCTTCGCCAGCGCGCTGCGCAATTTCCTGCGCCACGACCCCGACGTGATCATGGTGGGCGAGATCCGCGACCACGAAACCGCGGAGATCGCGGTCGAAAGCGCGCTCACCGGCCACCTGATGCTGAGCACGCTGCATACCAATACGGCCGCCACGACGGTGACACGCCTGCTCGATCTCGGCGTGGAAGCCTACCTGCTGCGCGCCTCGCTGCTGGCGGTGATCTCGCAACGGCTGGTGCGCCTGACCTGCACGCACTGCCGCGAGATCGAGGAGGTCGACCCGCACGTGCGCGAGGCGCTGGGCGTGGCCGCCGACGAGGTGTTCCACCGGGGCCGTGGCTGCAGCCACTGCGAGGGGCTCGGCGTGCATCGCCGCCGCGCGGTCTACGAGTTCATGGTGGTGACCCCGCGCATCCGCGGACTCATCGTGCCCGGCGCCGAGGCCGATGCCATCCATGCCGCCGCCGTGGAGGATGGCATGGTGCCGATCACGCAGGCCGCGGTCGCGCTCGCGCGCCAGGGCCTGATCTCGCTGGACGAGGCCTGGCGCGTGCGCGCGGACTAGCGTCCTTCGGACGATGGCCGCGGGCCTGCGTCATGCGCCCTGCGGCCTCCATGCCGCTCAGGTGCCCACGTGCACGTCGTTCTCGCTCTCGGCGCAACCCAGCGTTTCCAGCGCCAGCGACATCGCCAGCGTGTAGCTCTGCGCCTGGTAGCCGTCGATCACCGCCACGCGCGGGCCGGGCTGGGGCTGGCCTGCGCCCGCGGACGCGCGGCGACCGGGATGGACCTCGATGTAGGGCACCGGCAGGTGCTGGAGCGTGGCGTGCAGGCGGTCGTCGCGCGCGCAGCGGCCCGGATCCAGCAGGATGATGTCCGCGCCCTCGCCCTCGAGGCGACCCAGCCGCTCCACGAGCTGTCGCGCATCGTCACAGCGCACATGCACCAGCGACTGCCCCGCCGCCTGTGCGCGTGCATCCAGCGCCTCGTGCACGTCGTCCGACACGCCACCCGCGCCCGCATCGGGCCCCTGGATCATCACGATCGCCATCGTCCGCTCCGTCGCGGCCCCGGCGACGCGGAATGCGCCGCGCCCGGGCTGCTGTTGATGCGGCAACGCTAGGTGCAGGCGTGTCCACGACGCATCGAAAAGACGCGGACACGGCACCCACGGTTCATCACCGCGACAGCTGCCGCCTGAGGCATTCAGGGTGGTCGTGATCAGGTGGGCTTGCGCACCATCAGCGCGAAGATGGCCATTACGCCCACGAATGCGGGCCAGCCCAGCACGAACCACCAGCGCATCACGCGGTGGTAGCCCGTCGGCAGCACGCCGTCACGCGCCAGCGCCTCGCGCGCCAGGTCACGTGCGCGCACCTGAAGCCACACCACGGGCAGCCAGCAGACCCCGACGAGGAAGAACAGCGCGACGGCCGTGCCCAGCCAGAAGGTGGAGTACGGAATGCCGAGGACGTGCACCATCCACGCCCCGGTCGCGAACTGCACGACCACCGCGGGCGCCGTGAACACGCTGTCGGCGATCACGGTGACGCGCGTGGTACGCGCGATGTGCGCGGCGTCGCCCGTGCGATGCGCCATCCAGGTGAAGAACGCGATCCCGAGCCCGGTGCCGAACAGCAGGGTGGACGACAGCACGTGCAGCCACTTCACCCACAGGTAGTCCATGCGGCCTCCGGCGCGACGAAAGGCAGTCTACGCCTGGCCGGACCGCGCGACGGCGCAGCGCGTCGGGCGCATCGTGGTGCCGGCCGCGAAGGCCTTCGGCATGCACCAAGCCCGCGCCCCCGTATCGACGGGAACGCGGGGGTGGAACCGCGCCGACTTCAGAGGATGTAGCGCGAGAGGTCGGGATCCTTGACCAGCTCGCCCAGGTGCGCATCCACGTAGGCGCGGTCGATGGTGACCGACTGCCCGTCGCGGTCGGGCGCTTCGTAGCTCAGCGTGTCGAGCAGGCGCTCCAGCACCGTGTGCAGGCGGCGTGCGCCGATGTTCTCCTGCCGCTCGTTGACGATGGCGGCGAGCTCGGCGAGGCGATCGATCGCGTCGGGCGTGAACGACAGCTCCACCCCTTCGGTCTTCATCAGCTCGACGTACTGCAGCGTGAGCGAGGCGCGCGGCTCGGTGAGGATGCGCACGAAGTCGTCCTTGGACAGCGAGGAGAGCTCCACGCGGATGGGAAAGCGCCCCTGCAGCTCGGGGATGAGGTCACTCGGCTTGGCGAGGTGGAACGCACCGGACGCGATGAACAGGATGTGGTCGGTCTTCACCGCGCCGTACTTCGTGCTCACGGTGGAGCCCTCCACCAGCGGCAGCAGGTCCCGCTGCACGCCCTCGCGCGAGACGTCGCCGCCCATCGCGCCGGTCTCGCCGCGCTTGGCGATCTTGTCGATCTCGTCGATGAAGACGATGCCGTGCTGCTCGCAGGCCTCGATGGCCGCCTCGCGCACGTCGTCGTCGTTGACCATGCGCCCGGCCTCCTCCTCGATCAGCTGGCTGCGCGCGGCCTGGATGGTCATGCTGCGCTTGTGCGTGCGCGCGCCGGCCACCTGGCTGAACATCTGCCGCAGCTGCTGGCCCATCTCCTCCATGCCGGGCGGGGCCATGATGTCGACGCCGACGTTCACCGCGGTCTCGATCTCGATCTCCCGCTCGTCCAGCGCACCCTTGCGCAGCTGCTTGCGCAGCTTGGCGCGCGTGGCCGCGTACTGCTTCTCCTCTTCCTCGTCGTCGTGCGGCTGCGTGTCCTCGAAGCCGAACACCGGCCCGCGCTCGCGGCGCGGCAGCAGCGCATCGAGGATGCGTTCCTCGGCGCGCTCCTCGGCCTGGGTGCGCACCTTCTTCTTCGCCTGCTCGCGAACCATCTTGACCGCGGTATCGGCCAGGTCGCGCACGATCTGCTCGACGTCCTTGCCCACGTAGCCGACCTCGGTGAAGCGCGTGGCCTCGACCTTGACGAAGGGCGCATTGGCGAGCGTGGCCAGGCGCCGCGCGATCTCCGTCTTGCCCACGCCGGTCGGGCCGATCATCAGGATGTTCTTGGGCATGACCTCGTTGCGCAGATCGGGTTCCAGCTGCATGCGCCGCCAGCGGTTGCGCAGCGCGATGGCCACCGCGCGCTTGGCGTCGTGCTGGCCGACGATGTGGCGGTCGAGTTCCTGCACGATCTCGCGCGGGGTCATGGTGGCGCTGGTGGTGTCGGGGGTGAGGGGCATGGGATTCGGGATTGGGGATTCGGGATTGGAAAAGGCGCCGCGTCGCGCGTGCGGGTTCGGGAGACTGCGGATCCGCTCCTGCGAATCCCGAATCCCGAATCACGCCAGCTCTTCGACCACCAGGTTGCGGTTCGTGTAGATGCACACGTCGCCCGCGATGTTCAGCGCCTCGGTGACCAGCGTGCGTGCGTCCAGGTCGGTATGCGCGACCAGCGCGCGTGCCGCCGACAGCGCATAGGCGCCACCCGAGCCGATGGCCACGATGCCGTCCTCCGGCTCGATCACGTCGCCGGTGCCGGAGACGATCAGGGAGGTTTCGCGGTCGGCCACGCACAGCAGCGCCTCGAGCTTCCCCAGGCGCCGTTCGGTGCGCCAGTCCTTGGCCATCTCCACCGCGGCGCGGGTGAGCTGGCCATGCTTCTCGAGCTTGGACTCGAACAGCTCGAACAGGGTGAAGGCGTCGGCGGCGGCGCCGGCGAAGCCCGCCAGCACCTGCCCGTCGCGGCCGAGGCGGCGCACCTTGCGCGCGTTAGCCTTCATGACGGTGTGGCCCAGGGTGACCTGGCCGTCGCCGCCCACCGCGACGCGGCCGTTGCGGCGCACCGACAGGATGGTGGTGGCGTGGAAGACGTGGGGATTGCGGCTGGGATCCATTCGGGCTCCGGAATCGGGGCGAGGGGCGCCCCGGGACGGCGCGGGCCGGCATGGCCGGCCCCGCGGATGCGCCGGCGGCTGCCGGCTCGGATGGAAGTGAGGGTGAGGGGCGCCGCGTTCAAGCGCCGTCGTCGCCGCCCGGCTCCCTCTTCCGGCGGGCGCGGGGATGCGCCGCGTCGTAGACCTTCGCCAGGTGCTGGTAGTCCAGGTGCGTGTAGATCTGCGTGGTGGACAGATCCGCGTGGCCGAGAAGTTCCTGCACGCCGCGCAGGTCGCCGGAGGATTCCAGGATGTGGCTGGCGAAGGAGTGCCGCAGCATGTGCGGGTGCACCTGCTTGAACAGGCCCTGGCGCATGCCGAGCTGGCGTACGCGCAACTGCACGGCGCGCGGGGTGATGGGCGCGCCGCCGCGGCCGGGGAACACCGGGTCGACCGCCTGTGCGCCGGTGGACGCACGCCAGGCGGCCAGCGCGGTGCGCGCATGCGAGCCGATCGGCACGATGCGCTCGCGACGGCCTTTGCCGTGCACCGTCACCAGCCCGTCGTCGAGGTCCACCTGGGTCCAGCGCAGGCCGCAGAGTTCGGACAGGCGCAGGCCGGAGGAATAGAACAGCTCCAGCAGCGCCCGGTCGCGCAGGCCCAGCGGCGCGTCGACCGGTGTTTCGACCAGCGCCTTCGCCTCGTCCGGGTCCAGCACGCGCGGCAGCTTGCGCGGGGCCTTCGGCCCGCGCAGGCCCGCGACCGGGTTGGCGGCGACGCGCCCATGCCTGAGCAGCCAGCCGTAGAAGCTGCGGCAGGCCGAGAGGCGGCGCTGCAGCGTCTTCGGCGCGCAGCCGCGGCGGTGCTCGTCGGCGACGAAGGCGCGCAGGCATTCGCCGTCGAGCGCTTCGAGCGCCAGGCCTTTCGCAGCCGCCCAGTCGACCAGCGCGGCGAGGTCGCGGCGATAGGCATCGCACGTATGCGGCGAGGCCTGGCGCTCGCCTTCCAGGTGCGCGAGGAAATCGCGCACCCAAGGCACCGCGGCGACGGCGTCAGTCGACATACCTCGACAGCGCCGCGCCGAAGCTCTCGCCCATCATGCGCAGGAACAGCGTGCCCATGCCGGGATAGAAGCGGTTGGGGTCGCGGCTGCCGACCGCGACCATCGCCAGCCCCTTCACCGCGAACAGCGCCGTGGACTGCAGCTCGCCGGCCTCGTCGCCGTAGAGCACGCCCTGCTTGGAGGGCTGCAGCCGGCCGCAGAGCGGCTCGTCACCGGCGAGGAAGTCCGCGAAGGGCGCCAGCCGATCGTCCCCGGCGGGCACCACCTCCAGCCATTCGGCCGCATCGACGCCCGGCAACGCGCGCAGCAGCAGGATGCGCACGCGGTCGCCGGCGAAGTCTTCCTGCAGCGAGGCCGCCATCGCGCGCAGCGTGTCGGCGGCACTGCCCTGTTTCATCAGGGCCAGCGTGAGCTGGTGGATGCGCACCGACAGCCGTTCGTTCACCTGCGCGTTGGCGAACAGCTCGTGCAGGCGCCGCGTGAGTTCGCGGTTCTTCTCGCGCAGCACCTCGAGCTGGTAGCTCGCCAGCGATGCGGCCGACCCCGACTCGCGCGGCACCACCAGCGAGGTCGCAAGGTCCGGGTACTGCTGCAGGAAGCCCGGATGCCGGCGCAGCCATGCGGCCACCTCGTGCGCACCCAGCGTTTCAGGTTGGCTCATCGATCCAGTCCCCTTCGAATACGAACGTGGCCGGCCCGCTCATCGCGACGCCCGCGTCGTCGGACGGCCATTCGATATGCAGCACGCCGCCGGGCAGCGCGACGTCGACCGCGCGATCGACCCAGCCGCGGCGCATGGCGACCACCGCCGCCGCGCAGGCACCGCTGCCGCAGGCCAGCGTTTCGCCGACGCCGCGCTCGTACACGCGCAGGCGCAGCCGCGCGCGATCGACGACCTCGACGAAGCCCACGTTCACCGAATCGGGAAACGCGGGGTCGCGCTGCAGCGCCGGGCCGACGGCGTCGACCGGCGCGTCGTCGACGCGGTCCACGCGCAGCACGGCATGCGGATTGCCCATCGACACGGCACCGAAGCGCACCTCGCCGGCGGATGTCGCGAGGCGGTACTCGTCGGCCGCGTCCAGGCCCGCCAGCGGGATGCGTGCCGGAGCGAAGTCGGGGCGCCCCATGTCCAGGCGCACGCGGCCGTCCGCGGTGAACTGCACGAGGTGGCGCCCGGCGGGGCTGTCGACCTCGAAGCGGTCGGGCAACGGGCGCCCGGCCCCGGCGGCGTCCCGCCGCAGCCAGGCCGCGACGCAGCGCGCGCCGTTGCCGCACTGGCCGGCGCGGCTGCCGTCGGCGTTGAAGATGCCGTAGCGTGCGACGACGGCCGCATCGTCGCCGCGCTCGATGGTCAGGATCTGGTCGCAGCCCACGCCGCGCCGGCGGTCGGCCAGTGCACGGCACAGGGCCGGCGACGGCGGCGCGCGGCCGTCGCGCAGGTCGAGCACGACGAAGTCGTTGCCCGCGCCGTGCATCTTGGAAAAACGCATGGACGCCTCAGCGCGGCGGCGGCTCGGCCGGTGGCGGCGTGGCGGTGTCGCCGCCCTCGCTCGCATCGCCCTCGACGGGCTGCTGGTTCGCCTCCAGGAGCGCCTCGGGCTCGGGCTCGCCGTCGGCGGGCGCATCGAGCGGTGGCACGTCGGCGGCCGGCGCCGTCGGCAGCACCAGCGGGCCCTTGTTGCCGCAGCCCGGGAGCGCGAGCACGGCGAGGATGAGGACGGCGGGGAAGATCGGCTTCATGCGCCGAGTGTAGCGCGGCGCCCGGTGATCACCGCGGCTCCGGACGCAACCACAGCCAGGTGGCCACGACGGCCATGACCGCGGTGCCGATGCCCGCCATCCACGCCCGCGGCGCGGTCACGAACATGAGCACGGCGGCCAGCGCCATGGTGCCGGTGGCCAGCCATTTCGCGCGGCGGCTCACCGCGCCCTGGGCCTGCCAGTCGCGGATCATCGGGCCGAAGCGCGGGTCGGCCAGCAGGCGCTCGTGCAGGCGCCGGGAACCGCGCGCCGCGGCATAGGCCGAAAGCAGGACGAAGGGCACCGTGGGCAGGCCGGGCAGCACGATCCCGACGAGCCCCAGCGCGAGCGCGACGTAGGCCAGCAGCCACCAGGCCCAGCGGAAGCGGCCCGGAGGCCGCTCCGGCGGCGTCGCGCCCATGCCCTGCCCTTACTTCGAGGCCGGCTCGGCCACGCCCAGCTGATCGAGGGCGAAGGCATACATCTCGGCGAGCTCGCGGTAGCGGCGGAAACGGCCGGACTTGCCGCCGTGGCCGGCGTCCATGTTGGTGCGCAGCAGCACCGGCGCGGTCGAGGTGTTGCGGTCGCGCAGGCGCGCGACGTACTTGGCAGGCTCCCAGTACTGCACCTGCGAGTCCCACAGGCCGGTGCCGACGAACATCGCCGGGTAGGCCTTGCGCTCCAGGTTGTCGTAGGGCGAGTACGACAGCATGTAGTCGTAGAACTCCTTCTTCTCGGGATTGCCCCACTCGTCGTACTCGTTGGTGGTGAGCGGGATGGTGGGGTCGAGCATGGTCGTCACCACGTCCACGAACGGCACCTGGGAGAGGATCAGGCGGTACTTTTCCGGTGCCATGTTGCTGATCGCGCCCATCAGCAGGCCGCCGGCGCTGCCGCCGTAGGCGGCGACGCGGTCCCTCGCCGCATAGCCTTCCTTCACGAGGAAGTCGGTGACGTCGATGAAGTCGGTGAAGGTGTTCTTCTTGTTGAACAGCTTGCCCTGCTCGTACCAGGCGCGGCCCATCTCCTCGCCGCCGCGGATGTGCGCGATCGCATAGACCATGCCGCGGTCGAGCAGGCTCACCACCGGCAGGTTGAAGCCCGGGTCCATCGTCGCGCCGTAACTGCCATAGCCGTACTGCAGCAGCGCGGCGGTGCCGTTCTTTTCGAAGCCCTTGCGGTAGACCAGCGACACCGGGATCTTCGTGCCGTCGCGGGCCTCGGCCCAGACCCGCTCGGTGACGTACTTGCCGGGGTCGTAGCCGATCACCGGCTGCTGCTTGAGCAGGCGGCGCTCGCCGGTGCGCACGTTGAGCTCGTACGTGGTCGCCGGCGTGGTGAGCGAGGTATAGCTGTAGCGCAGCCATTCGCTTTCGGGCTCGGCGTTGGTCGCAAGGCCCATCGAGTAGGCGGGCTCGTCGGCCTTCACGTACTCCTGCGCGCCGTCGGGCTTCAGCAGGCGCAGGCGCTCCAGGCCCTGCGAGCGCTCGGCGATCGCGGTGAAGCCGTCGAACAGCTCGAAGCCGTCGATGTAGACGTCGTCGCGCGCGGCGATCCAGTCCTTCCATTCCGCCCGCGAGGTCGACTGCGTGGGCGCGGTGGCGAGCTTGAAGTTCTTGGCGCCGTCGGCATTGGTGCGGATCACCCAGCGGCCGCCGTGGTGGTCGGCGCTGTACTCGACGTCGCGCGCACGCGGGGCGAGCACGGTGAAGTCCGCCGGATCCGCGGCCGGCGCATAGCGCATCTCGTCGGAGACGGTGCTGCTGACGTGGATCACGATGAAGCGGTCATCGCGCGTGCGGTCGATGCCCATGTAGAAGCTGTCGTCGGCCTCCTCGTACACGACCGGGTCGCTCTCGACCGGGGTGCCCAGTACGTGCTTCTTCACCCGCTTGGTCAGCAGCGTCTCCGGGTCGTTCTCGACGTAGAAGACGGTGCGGTTGTCGTCGGCCCAGACGATGTCGGGCGAGACCCCGCGGATCTCGTCCGGATACACCTCGCCGGTTTCCAGGTTCCGGAAGCGGATCACGTACTGGCGACGGCCCACGCTGTCATCGGCCCAGGCCATCAGCCGGTTGTCCTGGCTGATCTCATAGGTACCGACGTTGTAGTAGTCGCGGCCTTCGGCCAGTCGGTTGACGTCCAGCAGCACCTGCTCGCCGGTGAAGTCGCCCGCATCGTTGGCCTTCTGGATGGCCTGCGCACTCATGCCGGCCACGTCGCGGCGGCGCGCGTGCACGGGGTAGTCCTTGCCCGTCTCGAAGCGCGAGTAGTACCAGTACCCGCGCTCGCGGTAGGGCACCGAGCTGTCGGCCTGCTTGATGCGGCCGACGATCTCGTCGTACAGGCGGTCCTCGAGCGGCTTCAGGCGCTTCATCACCGCATCGACGTACGCGTTCTCGGCATTGAGGTACGCGAGCATCTCCGGGTCCTTGCGCTTGTCGTCGCGCAGCCAGTAGTACTCGTCGACGCGCTCGGCACCGAAGGGCGCGCGCACGGTATGCGGCTTCTTCGCGGCGTCGGGCGGAGGCGGCAGGGCCTGTCCCGGGCTGGAGGCGGTGTCGGCGGCGTACGTGGTCGAGGTCATGAGGATCGCGGTGGCGAGGAGGAGTGAGCGGATCTTCATCGATGGGGTCCAGGAGCCCGGGGCGCAAGGGGCGACAGTAGGGCGCGCGGCCGCGCCGGGCCATCGGCCGAAAGGCGGGGGCGGACGCGCAAACGCGAACGGCCGCCCGGGAAGGCGGCCGCCGCGTTGGTGACGACGCGGGCGATCACTTCCCGCCCAGCGTCTTCCACAGGAACGTGAAGGCCAGCGCGTTCATGTGCGCGGCCTGCGCGTTGTTGGCCGCGCCGCCGTGCCCGCCCTCGATGTTCTCGTAGTAGCGCACGTCCTTGCCGGCCTCGAGCATCTTCGCCGCCATCTTGCGCGCATGGCCTGGGTGCACGCGGTCGTCGCGCGTGGAGGTCATGAACAGCGCGGGCGGGTAGTTCCTCGATGCGTCGAACAGGTGATACGGCGAGAAGCTGCGGATGAAGGCCCACTCCTCCGGCTTGTCCGGATCGCCGTACTCGGCCATCCACGACGCCCCGGCCAGCAGCTTGTGGTAGCGCTGCATGTCCAGCAGCGGCACCTGCACCACCGCCGCGCCGATCAGCTCCGGGTACTGCATCAGCATGTTGCCGGTGAGCAGGCCGCCGTTGCTGCCACCCTGCACGCCCAGGTGCTTCGGGCTGGTGATCTTCCTCGCGACCAGGTCCTGCGCCACCGCCGCGAAGTCCTCGTAGGCCTTGTTGCGGTTGGCCTTGAGCGCGGCCTGGTGCCAGCGCGGGCCGTACTCGCCGCCGCCGCGGATGTTGGCGACCACGTAGACGCCGCCCTTCTCCAGCCAGCCCTTGCCCACGCCACCCGAGTAGCCCGGGGTCAGCGAGACCTCGAAACCACCGTAGCCGTAGAGCAGCGTGGGCGCGGTGCCGTCGGGCTTGAGGTCCTTCGGGCGCACCAGGAAGTACGGGACCTTCGTGCCGTCCTTGCTGGTGGCGAAGTGCTGCTCGATGACGTGCTTCGAGGCATCAAAGAACGTCGGCATGGTCTTGAGCGTTTCCGGCGCCTTGCCGATTTCCGCCAGCGACAGCGTGGTCGGCGTCAGGTAGTCGGTGGCCGTCAGCCACACCGCATCGGATTCGTCGGGATCGACGGCGGACACGCCCAGCGTGCCGAACGTCGGCGCGCCGGTGAACGCACTGCGCGCCCAGCCGTCCTTGCCCGGGGTGAGCACGGACAGGCGGTTCTTGACGTCCTCCAGCACGTTCAGCACGAGGTGGTTCTTCGTGATCGTGTAGCCGGCCAGCGAGGTGCGCTCGGTGGGCTCGAACAGCACCTGGAAGTCGCGCCCACCCTTCATGAAGGCGTCGAAGTCCGCGGCGATCAGGCTGCCGGCCGGATAGGTGCGGCCGCCCGCCGCGTAGGGCTCGCGCAGCTCGAGGATCAGCCAGTCCTCGTGGACGTTCTTGTTGGCCGAGTTCGGCGCGTCGATCTTCGTGAGCTTGCCGTCCTGCCCGCGCAGGTAGAGCTCGTCGTTGTAGAAGGCGATCGTGCGGGAGACGAAGTCGCGCACATGGCCGGGCGTGTGGTCACGCATCGCGGCGATGTACATGTCCTTGTCGGAGCCTTCGTAGACCACCTTCGCCGACGCCAGCGGCGTGCCGCGCGTCCATTCCTTGACCACGCGCGGGTAGCCCGAGCTCGTCATCGTGCCGGGGCCGAAGTCGGTGTAGACGTAGACGCGGTTCTCGTCGATCCAGCCCAGGCCGCCCTTGGCCTCCGGGCGGAAGAAGCCGCCCTCGACCCAGGCCTTGTCGACCAGGTCGAACTCGCGGGTGACGTCGGCGTCCGCGCCGCCGCGCGAGAGCGCGACGAGGCAGCGCTTGTACGCGGGCTTCAGGCAGCTCGCACCGTGCCAGACCCAGTTCTCGCCCTCGGCCTTGTTCAGGGCGTCGAGGTCGATGACCGTCTCCCACTTCGGGTTGGGCTTGCGGTATTCCTCCAGCGTCGTGCGCCGCCACAGGCCGCGCTCGTGCTGCCGGTCCTTCCAGAAGTTGTAGTAGTAGGGGCCGATCTTCTCGACGGCCGGGATCTTGGCGTCGGAGTCGAGGATGGCGCGGATGTCGGCCTCCAGCGCCTTGAACTCCGGCGTGGCGGCCAGCTCGGCCTCGGTGCGTGCGTTCTGCTGCTTCACCCAGGCGAGCGCGCGCTCGCCGGTGACGTCTTCGAGCCACTGGTGGGAGTCGGTGTTCTGCATGGCGGCTTCCTGTGCGCTGGCTGCATTCGCTGCGGCCAGCGCGGCCGCGAACAGCAGGGACGTGGTGCGCTTGGACATGGACGGGGGGATCGAGCGAAGGAGGCCGCAAGCTAGCAGGCCACGGCCGCCCGGGCCACCCGGCGCGACCTCAGGCCGCGCGCCGCTGGGTGGCCGCGCGGCGCGCACGCGTGGAGCGCCGGGCC
>NZ_SKFB01000044.1:0-23937 GCF_004344885.1 Lysobacter sp. N42 | reverse complement strand
AACGGCTGGGGCGTGGGGATTGACTGGCCATGCCCGCCAGTCTCTCCGGGTATACCTGAATGTCGATTCGACCTAGGACGCCCGGCCTCGGATCCCGGCCGTCCTGCCGGCCTCCATGGACGCGGACCGCCCTGCGGTCGAGTGCGTTCCCCCCTGGAGCGAGAGCCGGCGCGCCACGCGCCACGTGCGTGCAGGCGACGCGGAGCGCCGAAGCCGGGTGAGGACGGCCGATCCCCGCTGGCGGTGACGTCGCGGCAAGCCGCCCCGGCCCTCCGCGGGCACGCCGGACCTGCAACGAAAAAGCCCGCCTCGCGGCGGGCTTTCTCGAAAAGGCTGGACCCGGTCGTCCCGGGGATGACGCATCGGCAAAGGCGCTCACGCTCCGCATGAGCGCACCGATGCGTCACTTGATCTTGCCTTCCTTGTACGGCACGTGCTTGCGCACGACCGGGTCGTACTTCTTGATTTCCATCTTGCCGGGGGTGTTCTTCTTGTTCTTGTCGGTCGTGTAGAAGTGACCGGTGCCGGCGGTGGAGATCAGGCGGATCTTGTCGCGCTTGGAAGCCATCGTCGTCTACTCCTCAGATCTTCTCGCCACGGGCGCGGAGATCGGCGAGCACGGCGTCGATGCCGTTCTTGTCGATGGTGCGCAGGGCATTGGTGGAAACGCGCAGGCGGACCCAGCGGTTCTCGGAGGCCACCCAGAAGCGGCGCTCGTGGAGGTTCGGCTGGAAACGACGACGGGTCTTGTTGTTGGCGTGGGAGACGTTGTTACCCGTCACCGTACGCTTGCCGGTCACCTGGCAGACTTTGGACATACGCACCTCGTGCTCGTTTGAGGAGTCCGGCCAGGGATGGCCGGGCTTGTGCGGAGGGATCCGCACGGGTTGCTTCCCTTGGCCAGGGAGGCGGCGGCCCCGGCGCGACCGAACCTTCGGCCACGTCACGCGATGCGGGCGGGACCCGCGCAGGGCGGGCGGTTCGCAGGGAACGGAAAACGCGCTTTCCGTTCGACGTCGGCGATCCGGCAGGGCCGGCGGACGCAGCGAGCCGCGCATTATGGCGGCCTGGCCCTTGCCCGGCAAGCACTTACGGCGCATTCCCGGCTCCGCCGGCGCCCTGCCCCGTTCAGCCTGCGCGGACCGGATCGCGCGGATCAGCGCAGCGCGCCCGGGCGGCGCCCGCGCGGCCTCGACGTGGCCGTCGCGCCAACGCTGCCCGACCATCGCAACTTCATCTGCACGACGGACGGCCCCGGGTGCGCCGCGCCCACCCGGGCTAGGCTTGCCGCTCCCCACGCCGGAGCCGCCATGGACGCCGCCGTATCCCGTCGCGCCGCCTGTGCCTGCGGCCAGCTCGCCCTCGACTGCCGCGGCGAGCCGGTGCGGGTGTCGATCTGCCACTGCCATGACTGCCAGCGCCGCACGGGCGCACCCTTCGGCTGGCAGGTCCGCTTCCCGGCGGAGGCCGTGGCCCCGAGCGGCGAGGCCGCGCACTTTCGCCGCACGGCCGACAGCGGCCGCGCCATCGACTTCCGCTTCTGCCCGCGCTGCGGCTCCACGGTCTGGTGGACGATGGACCGCGACCCGGGGCTGGTGGTGGTGGCGGGCGGCGCCTTCGCCGACGCGACGCTCCCGCCGCCCAGCGTGGAGGTCTACGCCGCGCGCCGTCATGGCTGGACGGCGATGCCCGCGCTGGCCGGCATCGAATCGCATCCCTAGCTGCGCGCGAGGCGCCGCGCTCGCATCGGGGCACGCCCGCGCTCGAGTACGAGCCGACAGTCGGCCCACGTCGCCATGCCCGCGAGCGCGGGCATCCGTGAACGTTGAATGCCGATCCGCGCTAATGCCCTGCCCGGTCGCGCTTCCAGCCGCGGTGGCGGATGTCCAGGTACAGGCTGTAGACCGCGGTGAATGCGGGGAACAGGTTCTGCACGATGCCAACCGCGTCCTGCTTCTGCGAGAACAGGAAGTAGCTCAGCGTCATCAGGCTGCCGGCCACGCTCATGTACCAGAACAGGCGCGGGATCACCGGCTTGCCGGCGCGCCGGGACGCGACGAACTGCACCAGCCAGCGCCCGCCGAACATCAGCGCACCGGTGAGCCCGATCAGCTTCCAGGGCGAGGCATGCAGCCCCGTCCATTCCAGCCACGGGATCGGCGCGTTCATGAAGTCGGCGACCATGCTCAGACTTCCTCGACCGCCGTGCGCCGGCTGCGCGCGATCAGCCAGGCCACGCCGCGCAGGTCGCGGATGCCCACCAGCGCGCGGCCCAGGTTGTTGTACTTGGACACGCCCGCGCCGCGCGGGCGGTGGTTCACCGGCACGCTCACCGTCTTCCAGCCGGCGCGCTGCATCAGCGCCGGCAGGTAACGGTGCATGTGGTCGAAGTAGGGCAGCTCGAGGAAGGCCGCGCGCTCGAAGAGCTTGATGCCGCAGCCGGTGTCGGGCGTGGCGTCCTTCAGCATCGACGCACGGATGGCATTGGCCCACTTCGACGCCCAGCGCTTGCTGCCGCTGTCCTGGCGCTTCACGCGCCAGCCGGCGAACATCCTGACGTCGGCCGGCGAGGCATCGCGCGTTTCGAGCAGCTTGGGAATGTCGGCCGGATCGTTCTGCCCATCGCCGTCGAGCGTGGCGATCCACGCGCCGCGCGCGGCCTTCACCCCGTTGCGGATGGCGGTGCTCTGCCCGGCGTTGCTCACGTGCCGCACCACGCGCAGCTCCGGCACGTCGGCCTTGAGGGCGGCCAGCGCGGCCAGCGTTCCGTCGGTCGAACAGTCGTCGACGTAGACGATCTCGAACGCGGTCACGCCGCGCAGCGCGGCCAGGATCTCGCGCACCAGCGGGGCGACGTTGCCCTCCTCGTTGTAGACGGGGACGACGACGGAGAGCGGCAGGGGCGCAGGCGTCATGGGGTTCTCGCGGGAAGACGTTCGCCGCATCCCTGCAGGCGTGCATTGGAGCGGCATTGTCGCCCGGAGTTCCCCGGGCGGCCGATGCGCGGCGCCATGCCGGGCGCCGGCGCCGCGCGACACCGGTATCGCGCGGGCCCGGATTACTCGGCGCGCGGCCCGCGCAGGCGTTCGAGCACGCCGTCCAGCGATTCGAGGTCGCTGTAATGGATCACGAGCCGGCCCTTGTTGCCGCGGCCGTTGAGCACCGACACCCGGGTGCCGAGCACTTCCGCGAGCTCGCGCTCGAGCGAGACGATGTCGGCGGCCGGCTTGGCCCGGGCGCTGCGTGCCTTGCCGTTGCCGCCCGGCACCTGCCCCGCCATGAGCTGCTGCACGCGGTGCTCGACCTCGCGCACCGACCAGCCGTGCTCGGCCGCCTGCCGCGCCAGCGCCACCGCGGCCTGCGCACCCAGCGGGAGCAGCGCGCGCGCATGGCCCATCTCCAGCGCGCGCGTCTCCACCAGCACGCGGATCTCCGGCGGCAGCTCGAGCAGGCGCAGCAGGTTGGACACCGCCGCGCGCGAGCGGCCCACGGCCTCGGCGGCCTGCGCATGGGTGAGGTCGAACTCGTCGATGAGGCGCTGCAGCGCCTGCGCCTCCTCCAGCGGGTTGAGGTCCTCGCGCTGGATGTTCTCGATCAGCGCCATCGCCACGACGGTGCGGTCGTCGACCTCGCGCACCACCACCGGGATCTCGGCCAGCCCGGCCAGCTTCGAGGCGCGCCAGCGGCGCTCGCCGGCGATGATCTCGAAGGTCTTGCCGCCGTGGTCGCGGATCTCGCGCACCACGATGGGCTGGATCACGCCCTGGGCCTTGATCGACTCGGCCAGCTCGGCGAGCTTGTCCTCGTCCCAGTGGCGGCGCGGCTGGTACTTGCCGGCGACGAGCGCATCGACGGGCAGCTGGCGCAGCGTATCGCCCGGCTGCGCCTCCACGATCTGCGGTGCCTCCGCCGCGGCCTTCGGGCCGAGCAGCGCTTCCAGCCCGCGCCCCAGGCCGCGCTTCTTCGCCGTGCTCATGCCGCGGCCTCCTTCACTGCCTTCTTCGCGGCCTGCTCGCGCTCCTTCGTGCGGCGCACGACCTCGCCCGCCAGGCCGAGATACGCGACGCCGCCGCGGCTGGCGCGGTCGTAGCCGACGATCGACTGGCCATGGCTCGGCGCCTCGGCCAGGCGCACGTTGCGCGGCACGATGGTGCGGAAGACCTTGTCGCCGAAGTGGTTGATCAGCTCGGCCGAGACCGCGTTGGCCAGGTTGTTGCGCACGTCGAACATGGTGCGCAGCACGCCCTCGATCTCGAGCTTCGGGTTGAGCCGCGCGCGGATCGCCTCGACCGTCTCCATCAGCGCGGAAATGCCCTCCAGCGCGTAGTACTCGCACTGCATCGGCACGATCACCGAATCGGCCGCGGTGAGCGCGTTGAGCGTGAGCAGCGAGAGCGCGGGCGGGCAGTCGATCAGGATGAAGTCGTAGTCGCCACGCAGCGGCTCGAGCACGGCCTTGAGGCGCTGCTCGCGCGCGTCCTGGTCCATCAGCCGGATCTCGGCCGCGGTGAGGTCGATGTTGCCGGGCAGCAGGTCGAAGTCCTCGGCGGTGCGCACGATGGCCTCGCGCGCTTCCACCTCGCCCAGCAGCACTTCGGTGATCGAGGCCTCGATCGCGCGCTTGTCCACGCCCGAGCCCATCGTCGCGTTGCCCTGCGGGTCGAGGTCGACCAGCAGCACGCGCTGCGGCGCGCGTGCCAGCCCGGCGGCGAGGTTGACGGCGGTGGTGGTCTTGCCGACGCCGCCCTTCTGGTTGGCGATGGCGATGATGCGGGCCATTCGGCTCGTCCTGCTCGGGGTGGGATGACGCGGCCCGGCGCGCCGCCGCCGCGGACGGCAGGCGGGAGTCGGGTCGGGACCGACAAGGATACCCGCCGCCGCGCCGCAGCACGCGGGCGGGCGGGCGCTGCCGGTCATACTGTAGGGATGGCCGCGTCCCTGCCCTCCGACCTTCGTCCGATGCTCGAGTCCGGCCTGGCCGCGCTCGGGCTCGATGCCGGCCATGCGCCGAAGCTGCTCGACTACCTCGCCCTGCTGGTGCGCTGGAACGCCACCTACAACCTCACCGCCATCCGCGACCCGCGCGAGATGGTGGTCAAGCACCTGCTCGACGCGCTGGCGATGCACCGCTTCGTGGACCCGCTGGCGGAGTCGGCCGGCGCGCTGGCCGACCTGGGCACCGGCGCCGGCCTGCCGGGCATCCCGCTGGCCATCGTCAAGCCGGGCCTGAAGGTGACGCTGGTGGAGAGCGCGGGCAAGAAGGCGCGCTTCATGCGGCAGGCGATCCGCGAGCTCGGGCTAGCCGACGTGCGGGTCGCGGAATCGCGCATCGAGGCGCTGGACGAGCCCGGCGCCTACGCGGCGATCACCGCGCGCGCGCTGGCGACCATTCCGCGGATCCTCGAACTCGGCGGCCACCTGCTCGCCGGGGACGGCGTGCTGCTGGCGATGAAGGGCGTCCACCCCGCCGATGAACTGGCGCAGCTGCCGCCCGGCTGGCGCCTGCGGGCCAGCCATGCGCTGGACGTTCCGGGCCTGGGCGCCGAGCGCCATCTGGTGGTGGTCGGACGCGAAGGAATGCCGGCAGCGTAGGCCCTGCGGCCTGGTCGCGGCTACGGGTCGGGCCGCCAGGCGACCACGGCGATCGCTTCCGGCCAGTCGAAGGCGCGCAGGCGCCAGCCGCGGCCCAGGGCACCGTCGTCGACCGCGAGCCGCAACGGCGCGCCCGCCTCCTCGAACCCCGCGATGCCGAAGCGGCCCAGGCCATGGGCCAGCCCGCGGCCATGCGCCTTGAGCACGGCCTCCTTGGCGCACCACAGGCGCAGGAAGGCCGCTTCGCGCTCCCGTCCATCCAGCGCGGCCAGCCGCACGGCCTCCTGCGGATGGAAGTAGCGGCGCGCGATCTCCAGCGCCTTCGGCCGCGGCCGGCGCAGCTCCAGGTCGACGCCCACCCGCGCGCCCTCGGCCAGCGCGACCAGCAAGCGGTCACCGCTATGGCTCCAGTTGCAGTCCCGGCCCGGTCGACCCAGCGCCGGCCGGCCGTGGGCATCGCGCGGCAGCGCCAGCGCATCCGGCGCCAGGCCCAGCCCTGCGGCGAGCCAGGCCCGCGCGGCGGACTCGCCGCGGCCGCCGGCATGCGGCAGCAGGGCCAGGCGCACGGGCCCGACGGCGAGGTCATGAAGCGGAACGGGCATGCGGCTGACCGGGCGGAGGGGCGCAGCGTAAAGTAGCGCGGGGTTTACGCGGGCAGGGGCGCATGGCAGCCGTCGTCGAGTTCGAAACAACGCAGGCACCGCGCCTGGCCGCGCTGGTGGCCGGGCCGCCGGACCGGGTGGTCGCCTTCGACGGCCTGACGCCCGTGACCCGTGCCGGCTTCGAGCGCCATGTCCGCGCCGTGGCCGCCCGGCTGCCGGCCGCGCACCATGCGGTGAACCTCTGCGAGGACCGCTACCGCTTCATCGTCGCGCTGTGCGCGGCCGCCGTGCGCGGACAGGTGACGCTGCTGCCGTCCTCGCGAGCCCCCGGCGTGGTCGACGCGGTGCTCGGCGAGCACCCCGATGCGATCTGCATCGCCGATGCCGACCTGGCCAGCGCGCCGGCGCGCACCTGGCGCCTGCCGGCGGTGCTCGACGAACTCGATGGCCCGCCCCTGCAACTGCTGGCCGACGCCACGCTGGTCGTCGGCTTCACCTCCGGCAGCACCGGGCAGCCCAGACCGAACCCCAAGACGCTGGCGGGCTTCGCCACCAGCACCGCGCAGAACCTCGCCGCGATCGCGGACCTGCTGCATCCGGGCGTGACCACGCCGCTGGTCGCCACCGTGCCGCCGCAGCACATGTACGGCATGGAGATGTCGGTGATGCTGCCCCTGCTGGGCGACGTCGCGGTGCACGGCGCGCGCCCGTTCTTCCCGCAGGACGTGGCACGCGCGCTGGCCGACTGCCCGCGTCCCGCGCTGCTGGTGACCACGCCCGTGCACCTGCGCGCGCTGGTGCAGGCGCGCACGGACGATCCCGCGTTCTCGCTGCCGGCCGTGGCCGGCATCGTCTCGGCCACCGCGCCGCTGCCGCGCGAGCTGGCGCAGGCCGCCGAGGACGCCTTCGGCTGCGAGGTGCGCGAGCTCTTCGGCTCGACCGAGACCTGCATCCTCGCGCGTCGACGCACCGCGCTGGGCGATGCCTGGACGCCGCTCCCCGGCGTGCAGCTCAGCCCGCAGCCCGACGGCACGCTGGCCAGCGCCGCCCACCTGCCCGCGCCCGTGCCGCTGGCCGACCTGGTCGAACTGCTGCCCGACGGGCGCTTCGAACTGCGTGGGCGCAATGCGGACCTGCTGGAGATCGCCGGCAAGCGCGCCTCGCTGGGCGACCTCACCCGGCGCCTGCTCGCCGTACCGGGCGTGCAGGACGGCGTCGTCGTGCAGCTGGACGCCGACGCCCATGGCGTGCGGCGCATCGCCGCGCTCGCAGTGGCCCCCGGGCGCACGCCCGCCGACATCCTGCGGGCGCTGCGCAGCCAAGTGGACCCGGTCTTCCTGCCCAGGCGCCTGCGTTGCGTCGCACAATTGCCGCGCAACGAAACCGGCAAGCTTCCGCGCGCGGCCGTGCTCGCGTTGTTGCAGAACAGTCACCACTGACGCCGACGGCCGTCGCTTCGCCTCGACCCGTGCAACGTCTTCGCACGGCCTACACGCCGTGCATCGGCACGCGTTCATCCGCCGCTTGCATTTCACACGCGTCCGTCACGGCCGCCTTTCCAGACTCGATCGCGCCCCGCACTACGGGGTGCCGAATTCACCCCGCACTGGAAAGGAGACGCGTCATGAGCATTGTCGGTTTCATCGTTTGGTTGGTCGTCGGCGGCATCATCGGCTGGATCGCCAGCAAGATCATGAGGACCGACGCCCAGCAGGGCGCACTCATGAACATCGTGGTCGGCATCGTCGGCGCCTTCATCGGCGGCTGGCTCGGCGGCATGCTGATCGGCGACGCCGGCGACATCAACCAGGGCGACTTCAGCCTGTCGAGCCTGCTGTTCTCGCTGCTGGGCGCCGTGATCCTGCTCGCCATCGTCAACATGTTCCGTCGCGGCCGCGTGCGCTGAGCACCGGCTTCGCCGCGCATGAGGAAAGGGCCCGGGACATCCCGGGCCTTTTTTTTCGGCCTCGGGCGGGGTTCGAGCTGTCAGCCCATGCGCATGCCGGCCGACTGCACGGGCTGCTGCGATCCGTCCAGCTGCTGCATGCGCGCGCGCTCGGCCTGCTCCAGCGCGACGGCTGCCGGCTCCTGGCTGGCGATGCGTCCATCCACCCCGACATGGAAGATGGGCTCGCGATCGCCGTAGGGCGCGTACACGGCGAACACGTTTTCCGCGCCGTCCCGTCCGCGGCTGCCGACGACGTGATCGACGCGTTGCACCATGGGATCGGCTGCCTGCGCGCGATACAGCGCGGCGCTCACGTTGCGCGCCTGCTCCTCGTTCCAATGCCCGGTGCCCTGCACCCATGCATGGATGCGCTGATAGGTGGCATGGTCGGGATGTGCCGGGTGATCGGCATGGATGGCACGCTGCGCGGGCGGCGGCGCCCGCGCGGGCACCTCGCATAGCGGGATCAGGCCCCTGATGCTTTCGAGTGTGCGCGGGCCGACGATGCCGTCGACCTTGAGCCCATGCGCGCGCTGATAGGCCTCGACCGCCTCGTAAGTGCGGTCCCCGAAGCGCCCGTCCTCCACCAGCGGGTTGCCGTGCGCGTCGCGTGCCCCCAGGCGGTTGAGGCTCTGCTGCAGGGCCAGGACGTCGTCGCCGCGCTCGCCGCGGCGCAGCAGGCCGTCGGCCATGGCGGCATGGCGATTGGGAAACGGCTTGCATACTTCATCCACGTGTTCGTCCTTCGACCGCGTCCTGGTCGGCACTCCGGTCCGCCGGCCATGCCAGAACACCTCGGGATCGACCGTTCGGCCACCCGGGTCACGGATCTGGTAGTGGACGTGCTGCGGATACTGGCCGGCGCCGCGCGGGCCACGGCCTCCCATGGTGCCTATGGGATCACCCGCCTCGATGCGCGTCGGCGGGCTGGTGACGCGCACGCTGCGTGAGTGCAGATGGAGGATCTCATGCACGTTCCCCGCGCCGTCGCGGATCCTGACCGTGCCATACGCGCCTTGGCCGTCGCCGTAGATCACCATGCCGGCCACCGGCGAGCGCACCACCGGATGGCGCAGGTTGATGCCGTTCTGCCCGCCCACGTAGTTGAAATCGACGCCGCCGTGGTGGTCACGCCGGCCATTGAGCCAGCGCTGGCCGTAGTCGCTGGTCAGGTGCGGATTGACACCGTGCCGCGCCGGCAACATCACGCGCATCACGTCGTCGAAGGAGCGTACCTGGCGGGTGTGCGGGCTCGCCGGGGTCAGCAGGAGGCAGTACGGGTATTGCAGTGGTAGGCCGCTGGCCGACATCGCTCAGGAGCTCGTGACCGCGCTCGAGAAGTACACGGTTCCACTGCTCGAACCGACGCTCGCGGTCGGCCAGGCCGTTCGGTGGATCCCGTCCGTTGATGGCGGCTCCGGCCGCGCGTACGTCGCCCCGGTCCTCGGCACGTACGCGCGTCTGCCAGTACCAGACGGCAATCCGGGCCGCGGTCCCAGGTTCGGTGGCAAGCTGCGGATTGCGCTCGAGGTCGATACCCAGTGCTTCACCCGCCGCGCGATATGTCTGGCGCCCGGTCAGCTGGATGTAGCCACGTCCGCGGTAGCGATAACCATCGCCGATCCGGTCGTTGCCCATGCGGCCGCCGTACATCAGCTCCGCCAAGGCTTCGGGCCGGCCCTCGAGCGCCTCGAGTCGCGCGGCTTCCAGCGTGGGACGCCCGTTGCGCATGGCCGATCGCACCACGGAGGCCACCTGCTCGGCGCTGCGGGTGTAGCGGAAACTTTCCTCGAGCCTGCCGAGCCCGCCGGACTCATGTCCGACCTGTGCCATGAAGTTCGCCAGTTCCGTCCGGTCGGTAATGCCGGCACTCGCGGCCGCCCTCAGCAGCTGAAGCTCGCGTTCCGTCGCCATTACGAGCTCCTGTTCCAACAAGGATGGGGTTACTGCAGGGACTTGCGGGCACGGTCACTCCGCGCCGTCGAGCACGGGCGCATCGCCGAGTTGCCCGGGATCGAAGTCGTCGAACGCGATGACGCCGAAGTCCCGGGGATCGCTCGTCACGATCCGGTGTGCATCCGTGTGGGTGTCGGTCACGCTGCGCTTCACGCCGTCCAGAACGAATCGTCGCGCGTCGGGCTCATAGGCGAACGTGTAGTCGTTGGCCCAACGCTCGCGCGAGCCTCCGCCAGTGGCGATCGTGAAGCGGCCGGCATCGACCTGCGTGTAGCCGTAGGGATCCCCGGCCAGTCCGCCGCACGTCGAGCACGGAACGATCCGGTCGTTGCGGCCGACAACTCGCAACGCATCGCCCGCGTCGCGCGCCAGCAGAATGACCTGGCGCCGCCCGCTCTCACCCAGCTGACTGCCGGGATCCGCAATGGCCTCGATCACGAGGACCGCACCCTGCGTGCCAGGCCCCGTCAGCGCACCCTGCGTGGCGTCGACCAGGCGATACCCCGCGGGAACGAACCGGGCCAATCGATCGGCGGTGATCGGCGGTGGCACACCCGGCGATGCAGGGGGTGTGGCTGTCTGGGTGGTCCGCGCGGCTGCCGAGGTCCCTGCTGCAGCACCCGCTGCGCGCGGCTCTGCCGGCTGGCACCCCGGTACCAGTCCGATCGCAACCAGGAGCAATGCGGCACGCAGGGGCATGCGTGATGCGGATATCGTCATCGATCGTTCTGTCCTGCGGGGATGGCTGTTCCGAATATCGCGGCTGCGGGAGACGCCAGCGGCCTGTGGGTCGCCGAACACTGCCGTTACAAGGCGGCGCTAGATGGATTCATCGTCGACGCGCACGAGCGTCCAGCAGTCACGCAGCTCGAACGCCAGGCGCACCTGCGCGCCGCTGTCGGGCAGGCCGACCACCACGTCGCGCGCGTTCCCGCCACGCGAGCTGACCCGCAGCTCCAGGCCTTGGGCCCGGCGGGTGGCGGCGTCGGGCAGCACCGGGAATCGCACCTGCGCGCGCGGCATCCGGCGGGTGACGGGCGCCGGCTCGGGCTGCGCATCCGCGTCGATGCGGGTCATGGTCAGCGGATCGGCGCTGGCGGCGCGTTGCGCATCGGCACTCGTCTCGAAACGCTTGAGGAAGGCGTCGAAGTCGGTATCGGGGCAGGCTTCAGGCGCCGTGGCCTGCGGCGCAGGCGCGGTCGCGAGCGCAGTGGCGGATGCGGATGCAGGCCGCGCGGGTGCGGCCAGGGGCGTAGAGGCACGGTCGCAGCCTGCGAGCGCGAAGATCAAACCGAGAAGAGCTGCCCCTGCGCGATGCTTCATGCCTGCGTCCTGCCCTGTCCATGGCTCGGGCAACGAGGCTAGCGCATGCGCGGCCGGATGTGTGTGAACCACCGGGCCTGCAGCGAGCGGGTGGAGGCGGCCTCGCGATGCGCAGTCCGCAGCAACGCTACACGGCCTGCCGGAGCGCCACCCACGCCGGTGCATGGTCGCTTGGGCGTTCCCAGGTCCGCGGCTCGCGGTCGATGCCGGCGGCGACGCAGTCGGCGCGCAGGGCTTCGGACACCAGCGTCAGGTCGATGCGCAGGCCGAGGTTTCGGCGGAAGGCGAACTGGCGGTAGTCCCACCAGCTGAACTCGCGCGTATCCGGGTTGAGCGCGCGGAAGGCATCGTGCAGGCCGAGCGCGTGCAGGCGGTCGAGTGCATCGCGCTCGGCGCGCGAGGTCAGGATGTGGCCCTCGTGCCATTGCACGGGGTCGTGCACGTCGCGCTCGTCCGGTGCGATGTTGAAGTCGCCCAGCAGCACCAGGCGCGGATGCCGCTGCAGCTCCTCGCGCAGCCATGCGTGCAGCGCCTCGAGCCAGCGCAGCTTGTAGGCGTACTTGTCGCTGCCCACGCTCTGGCCATTGACCACGTAGACGTCGACGATGCGCACGCCGTTCACCGTGGCGGCGAGCACGCGCCGCTGCTCGTCGTCGAAGCCGGGGATGCCGGCCTGCACGTCCGACAGCCCGGCGCCCGCGGGGCCGTCCATGCGCGCGAGGATCGCCACGCCGTTGTACGTCTTCTGGCCGGAAAACACGCTGCGGTAGCCCATGGCGGCGATGTCGCCATCGGGAAAGCGCGCGTCCTCGAGCTTGGTCTCCTGCAGCGCGACCACGTCGGGCCGGGCCGCGGCCAGCCACTGCGCGAGGTGCGGCAGGCGCACGTTGAGGGAATTGACGTTCCAGCTGGCGATCTTCATGCGCGCAGTCTAGCGGCCGCTGGCATGATCGCGGCTCGCCATTCCCGCATTCCCGCCATGAAGCCGATCGACCTGCGCAGCGACACCGTCACCCGCCCCACTGCCGCGATGCGCGCGGCGATGCTGGCCGCCGAGGTGGGGGATGACGTCTACGGCGAGGATCCGACCGTCAATTCGCTGCAAACGCGCGTGGGCGCCGACCTGGGCTTCGAGGCCGCGCTGTTCACGCCCAGCGGCACGCAGGCCAACCTCGTCGCGCTTCTGGCGCACTGCGAGCGTGGCGACGAGTACGTCGTCGGCATGGACGCGCATACCTACAAGTACGAGGGCGGCGGCGCCGCGGTCCTTGGTTCCATCCAGCCGCAGCCCATTCCACACGCGGCCGACGGCACGCTGCCGCTGGAGGCGGTGGAGCGCGCGATCAAGCCGGTGGACCCGCACTTCGCGCGCACGCGCCTGCTGGCGCTGGAGAACACCTGGCACGGCCGGGTGATCCCGCTCGACTACCTCGCTGCGGCGCGCGCGCTCTGTGACCGGCGCGGGCTCGCGCTGCACCTCGACGGTGCCCGCGTGTATAACGCCGCCGTCGCGCTGGGCGTGCCGGTGCGGGAAATCGCGCAGCATTTCGACAGCGTATCGGTCTGCCTGTCCAAGGGCCTGGGCGCGCCGGTGGGTTCGGTGCTGGCCGGATCGCGGGACCTGATCGAGCGGGCCCGGCGCTGGCGCAAGGTCTGCGGTGGCGGCATGCGCCAGGCCGGCATCCTGGCCGCGGGCGCGCTGCATGCGCTCGACCACCACGTGGCCCGGCTGGCGGACGACCACGCGCGCGCCGCGGCGCTGGCGGACGGCCTGCGCGACGCCGGCTTCCCGGTGTCGGCGCAGCACACCAACATGGTGTTCGTGGACATCCCGGTGCAGCGCCAGCCGGCGCTGAAGGCGCACTTGGCCGAGGCCGGCATCCTCGTTTCGACCGGCTACCTGCCGCAGGTGCGGCTGGTCACGCACCTGGATGTCGATGACGAGGCGGTGGCGCGGACGCTCGAGGCCTTCGCAGGCTTCGCCGTCTGAAAGCGGTCGCCTTCCGGTTCGCGCCTGCTAACGCGCCAGCAAGCGGATCGCCCGATCGATCAGGCCACGATACGGCGGCCGCAGCCAGTCGGTGGCGGCCACGCGATGCTGCTCGAACACCGGCAGCAGCTTGCTGAAGGTCTCGAAGCCGGCGCGTCCGTGGATCGCGCCCATGCCGCTGGGTCCGATGCCACCGAAGGGCAGGCCCTGCGCGCCGAAGTGCAGCAGCGTGTCGTTCACGGTGACGCCGCCGGCCAGCGTGCCGTCGACGATGCGATCCACGCTGCCGCGATCGTGGCTGAAGGGATAGAGCGCGAGCGGCCGCTCGAGCGCATTGATGCGTGCGATGGCCTCGTCCAGCGTGGAGTACCCGAGTACCGGAAGCACCGGGCCGAAGATCTCCTCGCGCATCACGGCCAGCTGCGCGGGCGGCTCGACGAGCAGCGTCGGCGGCAGCAGGCGCATCGCGGCATCGCCCGCGCCGAAGGGCTGGTGCACTTCGACGCCGGCTTCGCGCGCTTCGTCGACGTAATGCGCCAGGCGCGCGTACTGCGCATCGTTGATGATGCGCGTGTAGTCGGGGTTGCGCGCGATGTCGGTATAGCGCGCGCCAAGCTCGTCCAGGAGCAGGCGCACGAAGGCCTCGCGGCGCGGCGCGTCGACGAGCACGTAGTCCACGCCGATGCAGGTCTGCCCGGCGTTGAACCACTTGCCGGTGGCGATGCGCCGCGCGGCCGTGCGGAGCGGGTAATCCGGGCACACGATCGCGGGCGCCTTGCCGCCGAGCTCGAGGGTGACCGGTGTGAGCCGGGGCGCGGCCGCGGCCAGCACCTTGCGGCCCACCGCGGCGGAGCCGGTGAACAGCAGGTGGTCGAAGGGCAGCGCGGCGAACGCGCCCCCCACGTCCGCGCCGCCGAGCGCGACGGCCACCCGGTCCGCCGGGAACACGTCGGCCAGCAGGGTACGCAGCCACTCGCTGGTGCGCGGCGTGTGCTCGCTCGGCTTCAGGTAGACGTGGTTGCCCGCGGCGATCGCCGAAACCAGCGGAACCAGTGCGAGATTCACCGGGTAGTTCCACGGCGCGATGATGCCCACCACCCCCACCGGCATCGGCCGCACCCGCGCGCGCCCCGGCCACAGGCGCCAGCCCACGGAGACACGCCGCGGCCGCGTCCAGCGACGCAGGTGCGCGAGCGCGTGGTCGATCTCCGCCAGCGTGACCAGCGATTCGGCCACGAGGTTCTCGTGCGTGGAGCGATGGCCGAAATCGGCACGGATCGCCGCGTCCATCTCCGCCTGCCGCGCGCGCAAGGCCGTGCGAAGGCGGCGCAGGTCGGCCTCGCGCTGGGCGATGCCGGGCTTCGCGCGGCGCCAGGCCTCGCGCAGGCGCTGCAGCGTGGCGGGCAGGTCGTTGGTCTTCATGTCCATGAGCGCGGTCCGGGCCGGGTGGGCCGGCGTGACGCCTACAATCCTCGCATGGCCATCCGACGCTATCTCGACCATTTCCCCGTCCTCGGCGCGCGCACCTACGTCGACGAGGCCGCCTCCGTGATCGGCGACGTCGTGCTCGGCGACGACGTCTCCGTCTGGCCCGGCACCGTGATCCGCGGCGACGTCAACTTCGTGCGCATCGGCGAGCGCACCAACGTGCAGGACGGCACGGTGATCCACGTCAGCCACGACGGCCCGCACGCGAAGCTCGGCGGCTTTGCCACCCGCATCGGCGCCGACGTGACCATCGGCCACAAGGCGATCATCCATGCCTGCGTGATCGAGGACGCGGTGCTGATCGGGATGGGCGCGATCGTGCTCGACGGCGCGGTGGTGAAGCGCCACGGCTTCGTCGGTGCCGGCGCGGTGGTGCCGCCGGGCAAGGTGGTCGGCGAACGCGAACTCTGGCTGGGCAATCCGGCGAAGAAGGTGCGCATGCTGTCGGACGCGGAGGTCGAGGGCCTGTACTACTCGGCGCAGCACTACGTGCGGCTCAAGAACCGCTACCTCGGCGCTGGCTGAAGCCCCGCGCGGCCGGTAGAGTCGGCGCGGGAACAGGGGAGTGTCTGCACGATGCGAGCCAATGCCGCGGCGCAGGGTCGGCCATGCGAGGGCGCGCGCGCCATCCGGGCCTGAGCCCACCACCGCATGGATCGCCTGGACACCCACCACGAGATCGTGACGCCCGAAGGCGTGGCGCTGCACCTGCCGGTGGCCGGCCCGGTGCCGCGCGCGCTGGCCTGGCTGATCGACTTCGCGCTGCGGCTGGCGCTGCTGTTCCTCGCCGGCATCGCGCTGGGCCTGCTGGGCGCGGCCGGCATGGGCGCCTACCTCGTGCTGCTGTTCGTCGTGTTCTGGTTCTATCCCGTGGTGTTCGAGGCGGTGTTCGACGGCCGCACGCCCGGCAAGCGCGCGCTGGGGCTGCAGGTGGTCTCCGCCGACGGCGCCCCGATCGGCTGGCGCGCCTCGTTCACCCGCAACCTGCTGCGCACGGTCGACATGCTGCCCTTCGGGTATGCGGCGGGCCTGGTCGCCTGCCTCTGCGACCCGGCGGCGCGCCGGCTGGGCGACATGGTCGCGGGCACGCTGGTCGTGCACCGCCTGCGGCAGGACGCCGCCGCCGCCGTGCCCGCGGTCGCGCCCAGCCCGCCGCCGACGCCGCTTCAGCCGGGCGAGCAGGCGGCGGTGCTGGCGTTCGCCGAGCGCGCGCCGGGCCTCACGCCGGCGCGGCGCGACGAGCTGGCCGACCTCGCCTCGCCCCTGGTGCAGGCGCATGGCGGGCAGGCCGCGCGTCGCCTGTACGCGATCGCCAACTGGCTGCTGGGGCGCGCATGAAGCAGGAGGCCTTCGTCGCCCGGCACCAGGCCGAATGGGACGCGTTCGAGCGCTGGCTGGACGGGCGCGGCGAAAGCCTGCGCCGCGCCCGGCGCGAGCGCGAGCTGCCCGAGCTGCGCGATGCCGACGTGCCCGCGCGCTACCGTCGCCTGTGCCAGCACCTGGCACTCGCGCGGCGCCGCGGCTACAGCCCGGCGCTTACCGCACGCCTGCAGGTGCTGATGCAGCGCGGGCATGCCGTGCTCTACCGCACGCCGCCGCCGCGCTGGCACCGGCTGCTGGTCTTCCTGGTCGCCGGCTTCCCGCGGCTGGTGCGCGCCGAACGCGGCTGCATGATCGCCGCCGCGCTCCTGCTCTACCTGCCCGCGGTGCTGGCCTTCGCCGCGATCCAGTGGCAGCCCGATCTCTCGGCCTCGATGTTCTCGCCCGAGCAGCTGACGCAGTTCGAGCAGATGTACGACCCCGCCGACCCGCAGCGCCGCCTCGGCCGCGACGACGGCACCGACGTGGCCATGTTCGGCCACTACGTCTGGAACAACATCTCCATCGGCTTCCGCACGTTCGCCAGCGGCCTGCTGGCGGGCGTGGGCACGATCGTGGTGCTGCTGTTCAACGGCGCCTTCCTCGGCGGCATCGCCGGGCACCTGCAGGCGGTGGGCCATGGCGACCCGCTGTGGCGCTTCATCGTCGGACACGGGGCGTTCGAGCTCACCGCGATCTGGATCGCCGGTGGCGCGGGCCTGCAGCTGGGCCTACGCTTGGTCGCGCCGGGCCGGCTGCGGCGCATCGACGCGCTCGTCGAGGGCGGCCGCCGCGGCGCGCTGATCGCCGCCGGCGTGTTCGTGATGCTGCTCGTCGCGGCCTTCATCGAGGCGTTCTGGTCGTCGATCGGCTGGATGCCGGCCTGGATCAAGTACGCGGTGGCGGCGGTGCTGTGGGCGGGCGTGCATGCCTGGCTGCTGCTGGGCGGCCGTGGCCGCGTGCCGGGCGACGGGGCGCCGCCATGAGGATCGACGCGCTCACGGTCGTGCTGCGACCGCGTTCGTCCTGGGAGGCGGTGGAACTGGGCACCGCGCTGGTGCGCCGCCACGCGCGTGCGGTCTGGGCGCCCTGGCTCGTGCTCACGCTGCCGGTGTTCGCGCTGGTCAACGCCGCGATGTATGCGCTGGACATGCTCTGGCTGGCCGCGGTGCTGATGTGGTGGCTCAAGCCGCTGTTCGCGCGCCTGCCGCTGTTCGTGCTCTCGCGCGCGGTGTTCGGCGAGGTGCCCTGCACGCGCACGACGCTGCGCGAGGCGCTGCGCGGAGGCGGGTACGCGATGCTGGCCTACCTGACCTGGCGACGCCTGTCGCCGGCGCGCGCCCTGCTCATGCCGGTCGACGTGCTCGAAGGCGGCACGCCCGCGCAGGCCGCCGTGCGACGGCGCGTGGTCGCCGGCCCGGCCTACGGCATCGCCGCGCTCACGCTGATCGTCTTCCTGCATTTCGAGGCGGCACTCACCCTTGGCCTCGGCATGCTCGCCTTCCTGTTCGTGCCGGAGGAGCACCTGATGGGCTCGCTCCAGCAGGCCTGGACCTGGGTGCTGGAGTCGCCGGTGTGGCTGCAGCTGCTGGAAAACGCGCTGGCCTGGGCCGCCACCAGCCTGCTCGAGCCCTTCCACGTGGGCGCGGGTTTCGGGCTCTACCTCAACCGCCGCACCGAGATCGAAGGTTGGGACATCGAGCTGGCCTTCCGTCGCCTGCGGGCGCGCCTGCAGGCGGCTGCGGGCGTGCTCACGCTGGCGCTGGCGCTCGGGCTGGCCGCGTTCCCGGCGCGTGCGGCCGACCCGCCGCGCCCGGCCCCGGCCTGCCCGTCGCCGCGTGCCGCCGAGACCCCGCTGGTCGCGCAGTTCGGTGGCGATTACGCCCCGCCCGGAAGCTTCGACCGCGCGGTGCAGCGTGCCTATGCCGACCCGCGCGTGAACCCGCGCCGCGTGCTGCAGCAGTGGAAGCCGCGCGAGCGCAAGCCGGACGCACGCGAGCGGGACCGGGCGCCGGCCTGGCTCGGCGATCTGGCCGCCGCGGTCGGCACGATCGCGGAGGTGCTGCTGTGGGCCCTGGCGGCGCTCGCCGTCGGGCTTCTGGCCTGGACGGCGCGGCGCTGGTGGCCCTGGTTGCGCCGGCTGGCCGGGCCGACCATCGCCAAGCCCGCGCCCGCGCGCGAGCAGGCCCTGCCGGCCGCCGAGCCGCTGCCCGATGACGTCGTCGGCACTGCACGCCGCCTGTGGGCGACGGCGCAACCGCGCGAAGCGCTCGCGCTCGTCTACCGGGCCGCGGTGGAGGCGATGGTCGCCGCGACCGGCCGTGCCCTGCCGCCGGGTGCGACCGAAGCGCAGTGCCTGCGCGCCTCGCAGGCACTGCCCGAGGCTCCGCGCCGCGCCTTCGCTGCGGTCGTGCGCCTGTGGCAGCAGGCGGCGTATGCCGACCGCATTCCGCCGGACGCGGCCTTCGATGCGCTGCTCGCCGATGCGGCGGTGCAGTTCGGGTGGATCCGATGAAGGCCGCCCTGCGCTGGCTCCCGCTGGTCGTGCTGGGCCTCGCGCTGCTCAGTGGCGGTATCGCGTGGTGGCGGCATGCCTACGAGCGCGTGAGCGAAACGGTCGACCTGCCGCGCACCGGCGAGGCCGCGACCAACCCGCTCTTCGCCCTGCGCATCGCGCTGGAGAAGGACGGCCGCCGCGTGCGCCCGTGGCGGCGCATGGATCCGGATGCGATGGCACTGGGCCCGCGCGACAGCCTCGTGCTGGACGGCGACCCGCGGATGCTGGCCGGGGACGACGTCGACGCCCTGCTGCGCTGGGTGCGCGGTGGCGGCTACCTGGTGGTCGCCACGCCCGCACCGGAGCCGGCGGTCGACGTTCTGCAACGCACGCGACGCGCCGGCGCGAGCACGCTGCCCGTGCCCCTGCTCGATGCCGTGGGCGTGCGCACGCACCTGGCGCCGCCGGCCTGCCTCGACCTGCGCCTGCCCGGGCTGTCGGCGCATCGCGAGTTCTGCGAGGGCCGCCGTTTCGACGCGCCGCCGCATGCGCGCCTGCGCTGGGGCGACGACGCGGGCGATGCCTTCGCGCGCATCCCGCTGGGCGAAGGCATGGTCGACGTGCTGGCCGAGCTCGACTTCCTGCGCACCGGCGAGCGCGACCAGGCGGCCGACGGCCTGCAGGACTGCACCCACGTGGCGCTGGCGCGCCAGCTCGTCGCCCGCATGGACCGCAGCGGCACGGTGCACCTGGTGCATGTCGCCGCCATGCCCTCGCTGTGGACCTGGCTGTTGCGCGAGGCCTGGCGCGCGTGGCTGCCGCTCGCGCTCCTGCTGGCCGGCTGGCTGTGGGCCCGCGCGCGCCGCTTCGGGCCGCAGATCCCCTCGCCCGCGCGCGAGCGCCGCTCGCTGCTGGAGCACGTGGGCGCCAGCGGCGAACACCAGTGGCGCTACGGCGACGGCGACCGCCTGTTCGACGCCATGCGCGGGGCCTTCCTCGCCCGCCTGCGCCGCCGCGATCCGCATGGCGCCGCGCTCGCCGGGCAGGCGCAGGTCGAGTACCTGGCGACGCGCCTGCGGATGCCGCCGGCGCAGATCGTCGACGCCCTCACCCCACCCGATCCGCGCGACGGCAGGAGCCTGCTCGCGCGCATCGCCCTCCTTGTCCGCATGAGAAACCGGCTATGACCGACGCCCCGACCTCCCTGCCCTCCGGCGAGCCCGTCATGGAGGCCGCCGCGCGCCTGCGCGAGGCCGTGGGCGCGGCCTTCATCGGCCAGGCGCAGACCCTCGAGCAGATCCTCGTCGCCCTGTTGGCCGGCGGCCACGTGCTGATCGAGGGCGTGCCCGGGCTGGGCAAGACGCTGCTGGTGCGTGCGCTCGCGCAGGCGCTGGACTGCGGCTTCGCCCGCGTGCAGTTCACCCCCGACCTCATGCCCAGCGACATCAGCGGCCACGCCGTGTGGGATCCGAAGACCGAGACCTTCTCCATCCGTCGCGGCCCGGTGTTCACCAACCTGCTGCTGGCCGACGAGATCAACCGCGCGCCGGCCAAGACCCAGGCGGCGCTGCTGGAAGCCATGGCCGAGCGCCAGGTCACCATCGAGGGCCAGAGCTTCGAACTGCCGCCGCCGTTCATGGCGCTGGCCACGCAGAACCCGCTGGAGCACGAGGGCACCTATCCGCTGCCGGAGGCGCAGCTCGACCGCTTCCTGCTCAAGGTGCTGATCGGCTATCCCGGGCTCGCCGACGAACGCCGCATGGTGGCCGACGTCAGCCGCGGCGCGGCCAGCACGTTCGACCTCTCGCGCGTGCCGCGCGTGATGGGCCCGGAGGAGCTGGTCGCGATGCAGGCCGCCACCGCGCAGCTGCACGTGGACGATGCGGTGATCGACTACGCCGTGCGCATCGCCGCGGCCACGCGCGACTGGGCCGGCATCGCGCTCGGCGCCGGCCCGCGCGGCTCGATCGCCCTGGTGCGCTGCGCGCGCGCGCAGGCGGTGCTCGCCGGCCGCGACTTCGTCACCCCCGACGACGTGCGCGAAATCGCCCTGCCCGCACTGCGCCATCGCATCCTGCTGGCGCCGGAGCTGCAGCTGGAAGGCCAGTCCACCGACACCGTGCTGCGGGCGCTGCTGGCCCGCGTGGACGCGCCGCAGCAGTGAGCGCCACGCCGGCCCGCCCCTCGAGCGACGCGACCGCATCGCGTGCCTGGCCACGTCCGGCGGCCGCGCTGCTGGCCGCGCTCGCGGCATGGGCGGCGCTGGGCGTACCGGTCACGCTCGAGCGCCTGGCGCCGGAGGTGTGGCGCTGGGCCGGCATCGCGCTCGGGCTGGTGGCGCTGGTCGACGTGGCACGCCTGCTCGCGATGCCCGCCCCGCGCGTGGCGCGCCGCGCGCCGGACACCTGGCCCGTGGGCGTGCGCACGCAGGCCACGCTCGCGCTCGACACCGGGCGCCGCCAGCGCCTGGACGTCTACGACCTGCACCCCGGCGACTGGACCGGCGAAGGCCTGCCGCGCCGGCTCGACCTGCGACCGGGCATCGCCACGTCGGTCGACTACCACCTGACGCCGCAGGCCCGCGGCGACCGCGAATTCGCGGGCACCCAGCTGCGCCTGCATTCCCCCTGGCGCCTGTTCCGCCGCGACGTCGTCGTGGGCGCGCCGCAGCGTGTGCGCGTGTACCCGAACTTCGCGCCGCTGGCGAAGTTCGCGCTGTTCTCCTCCGAGCAGGCCTCGCGGCTGGTCGGCGCGCACCTCAAGCGCCGCCGCGGCGAAGGCACCGACTTCCACCAGATGCGCGAATACCGCGTGGGCGATTCGCTGCGCCAGATCGACTGGAAGGCCACCGCGCGCACGCGCCGGCTGGTCTCGCGCGAGTACCAGGACGAGCGCAACCAGCAGGTGGTGCTGATGCTCGACACCGGCCGCCGCCTGATGGCGCGCGAGCCCGCCCCCGGCACGGCGGGGGATGCCATGAGCCATTTCGACCACGTGCTCGACGCCGCGCTGGTGGTGGCCTGGCTCGCCCTGCGCCAGGGCGACGCGGTCGGCCTGCTCGCCCACGGCGGCGACACCGCCTGGGTGCCGCCGCAGCGCGGCAGTGCGGCCATCGACCGCCTGCTGCGCGCCGCCTACGCGCTGCAGCCGCGCCCCGTCGCCACCGACTTCCTCGCCGCCGCCACCGAACTCGCGCTGCGCCAGCGCCGCCGCGCGCTGGTGATGCTGGTCACCAACCTGCGCGACGAGGACATGGACGACGTGCTCGCCGCGGTCGCGCTGCTGCGCCGCCGCCACCTGGTCTGCATCGCCTCCCTGCGCGAGGCCGTGCTCGACCGCACGCTGGCGCAGGAGCCCGCCGAACTCTCCGACGCCCTGCGCACGGCGGCGACGGCGCAGTACCTCGCCCAGCGCGACGCGGCCCACGAGGCCCTGCGCAGCCACGGCGTCACGGTGCTCGACGTCACCTGCGACCAGCTGCCGGCGGGCTGGTCGAGAAATACCTTTCGATCAAGCGGGACGGGTTGCTGTAGGCCGGATCGGCATCCGGCCCACGCGGTCATGCCGGCGGGCGGACGGCCGCGGACACCGGCGTCTGCGCCATGTCCGCTGCTGACGGTACTGAGCCGAGACTCGACGCGCGCTGGCGCGCCAGCACCGCATATCCACCCGTGTGCGCGGATCCGCTGCCTGCGAACTCACGCGTTCGCCTTCGAGAGGCGGGCCGAGGGCGCAGCAGCCGCCCGTGCCGGAGTCCGCGAATGGCGGAAACCCGGCGCTCCGGCCTTTGCGAGGTCGGGCATCACGCCCAGGACCTGAGCGTCGCATCCGGGAGACCGCGCGGCGCGCCGCGCCGGTCGCTTCAGTTCACCACGCGGCCGGCCACCGCGACGTCCGCGGCCTGCTGCGCGCGCGCGATCAGCTGGTTCTCCGCCTCCTTCACCAGTCCCTGCGCATAGATCGCCCAGGCCAGGTAGGCGCGGATGCGCTGGTGGTAGCGGTGGCCGAAGTTCTCGCGCGCGCGGATGCGGCGCTCGCAGCGGCGCTTCTGCTCCTCCAGGTACTCGCGCACGGTGATCAGCTTGGCGCGGGCCTGCGGCACGGTGAGGCCGCGCAGGCCGAAGAAGGGCAGGTCGCGGTAGTGCGGATGGCGCGAGAGCGGGGACTTGTTCCAGTTCACCGCGGCGATCGCCGCCAGCTGCGCCTGCGTGCCGCACTGGCCACAGGCGCAGCGCACCTGCCAGCGCAGGTCGATCAGGCCGAGCGAGGGCTGCGCGCCACAGGCGGCGCAGGGGTTGATCCAGCGCTCGGCCTCGAGCGGGTCGTCGGGGCCGAAGTCCAGCCACTGCGAGGGGATCTCGACATGGCGGTCGGCGGGGTCGGCAGGGTGCGTGCGTGCGTGCATGGAGCCTCGGGGGCGCGGTCGTCGGCCGCAGCAGCCACTCCGTGGCGTGGCGGCGCCCGGCGGTGCCGCGGGCGCGCGAAGTCTGGAGGCGGTTACGTTAACAGTACGCGACCCGGGGCATCCGGCACGGCTCGACAGCGGCCCGCGTCCCTGTTCCACGCCGCGCGCGTCATGCGCGCGCCCGGGGCGGCGCGGTCGCCGCCTCCAGCGCGGCCAGGCCGGCCAGCGCCTCCCCGCGGGAGCGCCCGCACATGCCCTCGGTGGAGCGCAGGGCAGCGCACACGCGCGGGCGCCGCGGGTCGCTGAACAGGCGGCAGCGCAGGGCTTCGTCCAGCTGCACGCAGGGCACGCCCGCCGGCTTGCCGCCGGACATGCCGGGAACCGGCGAGCTGATCGAGGGCGCGATGCAGCAGGCCGCGCAGCCGGCGCGGCAGGCCAGGCTCATGGCGGCGCGCCCAGCTCGTCGCGCAGGGCGGCGAGCACCGGCGCGGCGTCCGGGGCCATGCCATGCCACAGACGGAAGCTTTCGGCGGCCTGCTCGACCAGCATGCCCAGCCCGTCGATGCGATGCCCGACGCCGGCGCCGCGCGCGAAGTCGAGGAAGGCATGCGCGGCCTCGCCGTAGCCGAGGTCGACCGCGGCGGTGGCCCGCGCCAGCACGTCGTGCAGCGCGTGCCAGGGGGCCGCGCCGCCCCGGGCGGCGGAGGTCGCGTTGACGGCGACGTCGATGCAGCCGATGGCGTCCGCCGCCGTCGCGGCCGGGGCCGGCGCCGAGGC
>NZ_SKFB01000043.1:0-24295 GCF_004344885.1 Lysobacter sp. N42 | reverse complement strand
TCGTGTGCAGCTGGCACCGCAAGCACGTGGCCGCGCCGGCGTCCGCAGTGCCCGTGTCGGCTCTGACGCCCGCGCCCCCCGCGGCGGGCCACGGCCCCGCGCAGGCGGCGGTGGCACCCGCCGCAAGCGGGTTCGACGGCCCCGAAGCCTGGCAGGCCTGGGTCGAGGGCGCCCTCAGCGGCGCCGCCAAGCAGTTCGCTTCGGTGGTGGGCTTCCTGGGCTGCAGCGGCGACACGCTGCGCCTCTCGCTCGATCCGCAGGACGAGATGCTGCGCACGCCCGCGGTTCTCAGGACGCTCGTCGACAAGCTGACCCCGCGCTTCGGCCGCGAGCCGCGCCTCGAGTTCGAGACGGCGAGCGGCGAGGTGAAGTCGCTGCGGGCGCAGGCCGAGCGCGCGCGCGACGAGAAGCAGGCCGCCGCGCAGGCCGCCTTCGAGCGCCATCCCGACGTGCAGCGCCTGGTCGCCGCGGGTGGCCGCATCGTTCCCGATTCCGTGCGTCCGCTGGAAGGCTGACGCATCCCCCGACCCGAACACGGAGCCAAGACCATGCGTGGAAACCTCGGACAACTGATGCAGCAGGCGCAGAAGATGCAGGAGAACCTGCAGCGCGCCCAGGAAGACCTGGCCAAGATCGAAGTCACCGGCAACGCCGGCGCGGGCATGGTGAGCGTGACGCTCACCGGACGCATGGAGTGCCGCAAGGTGCGCATCGATCCGTCCGTGATGACCGATCCGGAGATGGCCGAGGACCTCATCGCCGCCGCGTTCAACGACGCGGTCAACAAGGTCAATGCCGAGTCGCAGTCGCGCATGGCCTCGGTGACCGCCGGCATGCCGATCCCGCCGGGGATGAAGCTGCCGGGGATGTTCTGACCCGGCGCATGGCCGGCGCGCGGTGCGGCATTCGGCCGCACGCGCGCACGGCGGCCCGTTCAGGCGCCCTCCGCCCCGATTCCTGCTCCACGTCCCTGGCCACGACTTCCGGATGACCTCACTGCTCGAACAGCTGATCGACGCCTTCCGCGTGCTGCCCGGCGTGGGTTCAAAGTCGGCGCAGCGCATGGCCTACCACGTGCTCGAGCGCGAGCGCGCCGGCGGGCGGCACCTGGCGCAGGTGCTGGCCGAGGCGGTGGAGCGCATCGGCCACTGCGAGCGCTGCCGCGACTTCAGCGAAACGCCGGTCTGCGCCGTATGCGCCAGTGCCTCGCGCGACGCCGACCAGCTCTGCGTCGTGGAGACGCCCGCCGACCGCCTCGCGATCGAGCAGGCCACGGGCTACCGCGGCCTGTACTACGTGCTGCAGGGCCGGCTTTCCCCGCTGGACGGCATCGGCCCGCGTGAGCTCGGGCTCGACCGCCTCGGCCAGCGGCTGGACGACGGCGAGGTGCGCGAACTCATCATCGCCACCAATCCGACCGTCGAGGGCGAGGCCACGGCGCACTACCTCGCGCAGCTGGCGCGCCAGCGCGGCGTCAAGCCCAGCCGCCTGGCCTATGGCGTGCCGCTGGGCGGGGAGCTGGAGTACGTCGACCGCGGCACGCTCTCGCACGCGTTCGGCAGCCGCACCGAGATCAACGACTAGGACGCACGATGGCCACCGACACCACCATCTTCGGAAAGATCATCCGCCGCGAGGTTCCCGCGGACATCGTCTTCGAGGACGAGCAGCTGATCGCCTTCCGCGACATCGCCCCCAGCGCCCCGGTGCACGTGCTGTTCGTGCCGAAGACGCCCATCGCCTCGCTGGACGCGGCGCAGCCGGCGCACGCGGAGCTGCTCGGCCGGCTGATGCTGGCGGCGGCGGAGTACGCGCGCACCCAGGGCCTGGCGCAGGACGGCTATCGCGTCGTGGTCAACTGCGGCCCCGATGCCGGGCAGACGGTGTTCCAGCTGCACCTGCACCTGCTCGCGGGTGCGCCGCTGGGGCCGTTCGGGAAGCGCTGAAGACCGGGTCCGGTCACGGATCCGCGCAGAGCGGATCAGCGGCCTTGCGGACCCGTAGCGTCGGCAAGGCGAAGGGACGGCCCGGATACTGCAGCGGCGCGGATCCGCGTGCATCCGTGGCAGAAGCGCTTTCCCTGCGCCTGAATGAAAACGCCCGGCATCGCCGGGCGTTTCGCTTCCTCACCACCAGCCCCACCAGGGCCAGGGGGCGGGACGGGTGACCACGTCCACCCGCTCGCGTACCGGCCAGAGGTAGACGACCTCGGCCTCCACGCGTGGCAGGCGGTAGTCGTACTGGCCGATGCGGCGGTTCTCGTAGCCGTCGACGCGCCCGGTGAACGTGACTTCGCGGTTCTTCTCGAAGACCGCCGGGTCGTAGAACCCGGTGCGGCAGGCGACGAAGCGCCCGCCGACGTCGTCGCTGGCCCAGTAGGGCCGCCCGTAGGCATCCAGGCGCGTGGAAATCATGTGGAAGCAGGTGCGGTTGGGCTGCGGCTCGACCTCGACGATGCGCCCGCCCCAGCGGACCAGGGTACCCGTGGCATCGCGCTCGACGGCCTGGCGCGGGCTGATCTGGGCGAAGTCGCCCTGCAGCGGGCGTGGCTGGGTGGCGCAGCCCGTCACGACGGCCGCGATCGCGGCGGCGAGGGCGAGGTGGATGCGATGTGTGCGGCTCATGGCGGCTCCGGCGTCTTGGGCGCGCTCCGGCGGGGTCAAGGCAGCCGGTGCGCGCGGATGCGGCGGACCAGCTCCTTCGCGGACGTCCCGTCCTGCGTGTCCCCAGCGTAGCGGCGGCGCGTGAAGCGGGCGGCCAGATCGCGCAGGCCCGCGGCGCCGCCCGGCAGGGCCTTGTCGATCCGTTCAGCCCATGTCGTCGCCGGTTCATGTGGCGCCGGCCCCAGCCCACGGCGCGCGTAGCGTCGCCCGAGGGCATGCCATGCCCGCAGCAGCGGGTCGGCCTCGCGCGGGGCGCGAAGGCTCAACGCGAGCATGAGGCCGAGCGCGAGCACGGCGGCCAGCGCGAAGGCGGCGACGAGCTGGGCGGGCTGCGCCCGGTCCAGGCCCAGCGGGCGGAACAGGCGTTGCTGACGCGACGCGTCGAACCCCAGCACCATGTCGTTCCAGTTGCGTCGCAGCCAGTCCCCGACGAGCGCGGCGCCCCCGCGGCCGGCCAGCACGTCGAGCAGGCCGTCGCCGCCGGTGGCCGGCTGCAGGGTGTCGTAGATGTTCTCCGGCGCGACCGCCGCGGTCGGATCGACGCGCGTCCAGCCGGTGTCGGCCAGCCACACTTCCGTCCAGGCATGGGCGTCCGAACGGCGGATCATCCAGTAGCCGCCGCCCAGCCGGTTGAAGTAGCCGCCGACGTAGCCGGTGACCACGCGGGTGGGGATGCCGGCCGCGCGCATGAGCACGGTGAATGCACCGGCGAAGTGTTCGCAGTAGCCGGTGCGGGTCTCGAACAGGAACTGGTCCATGCCGTCGCGGCCCAGCGGCGGTGGCGACAGCGAGTAGGCGAAGTCGCGCCGCACCCAGGCCAGCACGTGCCGCACGATGGCGCGATCGTCGCCGCCATAGCGCCGCCGCAGTTCGCGACCCAACGCGAGGCTGCGCGGGTTGAAGCCGGGCAGCAGTGCCAGCGCGCGCCTGCGCACGGCGCCGCGCAGCTCCGGCTCGAAGCGCTCGGCGGCGGCCGACGTCATCCGCCAGCGCGTCAGGCCCGCCAGCGGGCGCATGGCGTGGGGGCTGAGGTCGCGCGTGAGCTCCATGCCCTCCGGCGTGGAGAGGGGCAGGTCGAGCGCGACCAGCTGGCGCCGGTCGGTGGGTTCGACCTCGAGCTCGTAGGTCCAGCGCGTGGGCGCGGAGTCCACGCGCGGCGCGGGCCAGCCCTCGAAGCCGCCGGCCCGGGTCCACGTGCGGCCGTCGAAGTCCGTGAGCACCGGACCGCGCCAGTACAACGCCTCGCGCGGTGGGGTGGGGCCGCTGAAGCGGACGCGCGCGGCCACGGTGTCGTCGGTGAGCAGGTCCAGCCAGTCACCCGGCGCCATGCGGTCCGACAGCCCGGTCCGGCCCTGCACGCGCTCGGGCACGCCCCACAGCGGCGAGGGGATGCGCGGGAACAGCCAGAACACCGCCATGGCGAGGGGCAGGCCGAGGGCGAGGAGGCGCAGCGACTGGCGCAGCGGCTCGGCCAGCGGCGCCGCGTCCATGCCTCCTTCGAAAGCGGCCAGGCGCTGCAATGCGCCCAACGCCAGCACGACGGCCACCAGGCCCAGGGCCAGCGACACCGGCCCCTGGTCGAGCAGGAAGGTGGAGAACGGGGCGAACAGCGCGAAGCCCACCAGGCTTCGCGCATCGCGCAGGCTGGCGGTTTCGGCGGGCTTGAGCGCGAGCATCGCGCCCAGCAGCGCCGAGCCGGTGTCGCGGCCGAAGCGCAGGTCGAACTGCGCGAACACGGCGGCGACCACCAGGACCGCGGCCACCGTGCGGACCCACCACGACAGGGGGCGACGCCACGACACCACCGCGATCACGAGCGCGCAGAGCGCGATCACCGCGGCGATCGGCCCGGGCAGCTGCAGCAGGAGGGGCAGCAGGCAGGCGCCCGCGACCGCGAGGCTCCAGCGGCGGCTGCCGGCGTCCAGGGCGGGCGTACCCTCAGGCATCGGGCATCAGCGCGAGCGCGCGCAGGCACGCGTGGCGGTGGGCCGGGCCGCGGTCGGGGCCCAGCGGCGGGTGCGCGGGCAGGCGCAGGCGGTAGCGGCGGCCGTCGCGCTCGGCGTCCTCGATCCAGCGGGCGAGCCGGGCGATCCGGGCTTCTGTGGGCAGGCCGTGCAGGTCGGCCCAGTCCAGCACGAGGTCGACACCGGCGGGCTGCTCGTACTCGCGGACCAGCAGCGTGCCGCGGCGGGCCGAGGGCTTCCAGGCGATCGTGCGCTGCGGGTCGCCGGCCCGGTAGCTGCGAAGGTGGTGCACGTCGTCGCCGGCATGGTGGAGGCGGTGGCTCGCCGGGTCGCCGGACCCCTCGGGCAGGGGCGGAGCAACCGCCTCGGGCTTGGGATAGACCAGCACGGGCGTGTCGGGCCAGACGTAGGACCAGGCGCGCGCGAGCCCCAGCGGCCAGGTGGTCGACAGGCGCAGGCGCGGCAGGTCCAGCCAGCCGCGTCGCAGGGTGGGCATGTCCAGCGTGGCCTGGCCCGCGCCGTCGCGCAGCGCCAGGTACGCATCGCCATGGCAGGCCGGCGCGTCCACGCGCAGGCCCCGCCGCGGGCGCGCGTCGCCCGCGGCGGCGTGCAGGCGCAGCGTGATCGGCTGGCCTGCCGGCACCGGCTCGGCGTCGATGGCCATGATCGACAGGCCGCTCAGCTGCAGCTGCGCCGAGACCAGGCTGGCCATCCCGGCGCCGACGAGCAGCAGCGCGAGCAGCAGCGCCGGGTTGTTGTTGTAGTTGAGCGCGCCCGCCAGCATCGACGCGGTCAGCAGCGCGTAGAACAGGCCGAAGCGCGTGGGCAGCACGTAGATGCGGCGGCGGTCGAGGCGCACGGGCAGCGCTTCCGGCCCGCGCGGCCTGGCGAGGGCGAGCAGCCTCCGGCCGGCCGCGCGCAGGCCCGCCATCAGTCCACCGGCACGGCGTACAGGATCGACTTGGCCACCGCGGTGTCCGTGCCCGCGTCGGCGTCGATCACCAGGCGATGGGCCGCGACGTGCCCGAACAGCGCCTGCACGTCTTCGGGCAGCACATGCGCGCGTCCGAGCAGCAGCGCATGCGCACGCGCCGCGCGCAGCAGCGCGATGCCCGCGCGCGGCGACAGGCCGACGCGCACGCCGGGATGGCGCCGGCTGCGGGCGAGCAATGCCTGCACGTACGTGACCAGCGCATCGCTGGCATGCACCGCGGCCACGGCGGCGCGCACCGCATCGAACTCGCCTTCGCCGAACTGCGGCATGACCTCGGCGATGAGCTGGCGACGGTCGGCGCCCGCCAGCAGCGCGCGCTCGGCTTCCTCGCCGGGGTAGCCCAGCGAAAGCCGCAGCAGGAATCGGTCGAGCTGAGAATCGGGCAGGGGATAGGTACCCGAAAGATCCACCGGGTTCTGCGTCGCGATGACGAAGAAGGGCGATGGCAGCGGGCGCGTGATGCCGTCGATGGTCACCTGGTGCTCGGCCATCGCCTCCAGCAGCGCGCTCTGCGTGCGCGGCGGCGCGCGGTTGATCTCGTCCGCCAGCAGCACCTGGGCGAACACCGGGCCGGGATGGAACTCGAAGGCGGCGCGCGTGGCGTCGAAGACGGACACGCCGAGGATGTCGGCGGGCAGCAGGTCCGAGGTGAACTGCACGCGCTGGAACTGCAGCCCCACGGTCGCGGCCAGCGCATGGGCGAGCGTGGTCTTGCCCAGGCCCGGCAGGTCCTCGATGAGGATGTGGCCATCGGAGAGCAGCGCGACGAACGCAAGCCGCACCTCGTGCGCCTTGCCGAGCACCAGCGCGTTGACCTGCGTCTGCGCCCGGTCAAGGGCATCCCGCATCGCCTGCGTTAGCATGCCGGACCCCGCGGGTGGCGCCATCGTGTTTCTCCGTGGATTGCGCGGCCATGCCGCGAACGCTGGCGACGGCCCGGGCCTCGCCGTCATCGAGTGTAGCGAGGTCGGATGAGGATGCAGTCGGACCCGGCGGCCGAACAGGCGCGCCGGATCTTCTGGGCATTGTGGACGCTGGTGCTGGCGGTGAAGGCCGTCGTCGCCGCGCGCCTGCCGTTGTTCGTCGACGAGGCCTTCTACTGGCAGGAAGGCCAGCACCTGGCCGCCGCGTATTCGGACCTGCCGGGCATGACCGCCTGGCTCACGCGGCTCGGGGTGGAAGCCGGCGGCGACAGCACGCTGGCCCTGCGTGCGCCCTTCCTCGTGCTGGCCTCGCTGGTGCCGCTGCTGATCGTGCGCATCACCCGCCGCAGCTTCGGCGAGCGCGAAGGCTGGATCGCCGGCAGCTTCGCGCTGCTGTTGCCGCTGTCGGGCAGCCTCGGGCTGCTTGCCCTGCCGGACCCGGTGATGGCGCTGGCGACGCTGCTGTGCATGGACGCCGGCTCGCGCCTGCTCCGCGGCGTGGACGCGCGGCATGCGCTGGAACTCGCCGCGGGCCTCGCGCTCGGTGCGCTCAGCCACTACCGCTTCATCGCCGTGATCGGCGTGGGCTTCATCGCGCTGCTCATGCTCGCCGACGGGCGGCGGGCACTGCGCGACCCGCGCGTGATCATCGCGATCCTGCTCGGTGCCGCGGCCTGGGCGCCGCTGGTCGCCTGGAACTACGACCACGCCGACGCCGGCCTGCGCTTCCAGCTCGTCGACCGCCACCCCTGGGCCTTCCACGCCGAAGGGCTGTGGTTCATCGCGATCCAGGCCCTGCTCGCCACGCCGCTGCTGTTCGCCGCGCTGCTGCTGGCCGGCCGCGAGAGCCTGCACAGCCCGCTGGCGAGCGCGCGCTTCTACGCCTGGCTGGGGCTGCTCGTGGTCGGCGGCTTCTTCGTGCTCGGCTTCTTCGCCGATACCGAGCGCGTGAGCTTCCACTGGCCGCTGCCGGGCCTGCTGGCGCTGCTGCCGCTGCTGCCCCGTTTCCTCGACACCTGGCCGCGCTGGCTGCGCGCGGCGACGAGCGCGCTCGCCGTCGCCGGGCTCGGCGCGGTGCTCGGCTATTACGTGGCCGTGTCGACGCCGTCGCTGCGTGCGCACGCGGCCGCGGAGAAGTGGTATCCGGCCAACTTCGCAGGCTGGGACGCGCTCGAGCGCGCGGTGCGCGAGGAGCTCGCGGCCATGCCGCCCGGAACGCGCGTGGTCGCCGACAACTTCAAGGTCGGTGCCGAGCTCGGCTTCGCGCTGGGCGACCCGCAGATCCCCGTGCTCGACCATCCGCTCAACCACAAGCACGGCCGCGCCCCGCAGCTGCGCCTGTGGGGGCTGGAGCGCGAGACGATCACGGACACGGCGGGCCCGGTGCTGCTCGTCGTCGGTGTGAGCGAGGTCGAGTTCAAGAACCTGCACCGGCATTACCTCGACCTGTGCCGCCGCGTCGGCCCGCTGCCGCCGGCGCGCATGCTGAATGTCGACCACGGCCGCCAGCGCCTGGCGCTGTTCCGCCTCGAGCCGGGCCGCGCGCGCGTCGGCTGCACGACGCCGGCCCTGGCCTGGATCAACACGCCCGCGGCCGGGGCCCGCGTCGGCACGTCGTTCGACGTGCGGGGCTGGGCCTTCCGGCATGGCGTCGGAATCGCGAAGGTCGAGGCCACGCTCGATGGCCGCGTGGTCGGCGAGCTGCGGTACGGGCTGCCCCATGAAGGGCTCGAGCGCTTCTGGGCGGGCCTGTCGGATCCGGGCATGCCGAACCTGGGTTTCGCCGGCCGCATCGAGGTCGGCAACGCGGGGCCTGGCCGGCACTGGCTGGGCCTGCGCCTGCACGGGCGCGACGGCAGCGTGGAGGCGTGGCCGGAGACGCCGGTGGAGATCGTCCGTTAGGGGAGGGCGAAGCCGGCATCGCGCAGCATGCGCGCGGTCGCGATCAGCGGCAGGCCGACGAGTGCGGTCGGATCACTGGTCTCGATGGCATCGAACAGCGTGATGCCGCGGCCTTCGGACTTGAAGCTGCCCGCGCAGTCGAACGGCTGCTCGGCATCGACGTAGCGTTCGATCTCCGCGGCATCGAGTGCGCGGAAACGCACGACGGTGCGGTCGACGTGCAGCGCATGGGCCTGCGCGCCGCGCGCCAGGCACACGGCGGTCAGGAACACCACGTCGCGGCCGGACATGCCGGTGAGCTGGGCGATCGCCGCTTCGCGGCCACCGGGCTTGCCCAGCGGGTGGCCGTCGAGTTCGGCGAGCTGGTCCGAGCCGATGACCCAGGCCCCGGGGTGTCGCGTGGCCACGGCGAGGGCCTTCTCGCGCGCCAGGCGTTCCACGAGCGCTGCGGGCCGCTCGGACGGGCGGGGCGTCTCGTCGACCTCGGGCCGGTCCACGTCGAACGCCAGGCCCAGGCGTTCGAGCAGCTCGCGCCGGTAGCGCGAGGTCGAGCCCAGCACCAGGCGCGCGTCCTCATGCACGCGGCGCACGGGCTTCCTCGATTCGTGCCAGCTGGTGGTCGATCCGGTGGCGTGCGGCGTCGATGGCCTCGCGCACGTCGGCCAGCTGCTTCGGGCTGGCGTCGGCGCCGTGGTCGCGCAGCCAGAGCCGCTGCCGCAGCATCTCCCGCAGGGCTTCGCCGACCGGGTCCTCCTGCGCCTCGCCGGCCACCGCCTCGATCTCCGCGCGTGCCGTGCGCAGGCGGTCCTCGAGGGCATCGGCCGCGTCGAGCACGTCGCGCACCGCGCGCTGGTGTGGCGACATCCGGCGCGCGCGCCGCCCGAGCAGCACGATGCAGGCGGCCGCCAGCAGGGCGGCGAGGACGAGGACGGCGGTGGTCACGGCGCTCTCCGGGCGAGGGCGGCCAGTCTGACGCCCAGCGCGTCAACCCGGCAATGGCCGGCGGGGCGGGTCTCCCCGTGGTTTGACAGGGGGCGGGCAGGTCCCTACCATTTCGCGGCTTATGTCCACGGAATCGACCCGTCAATCGGTCCCCGAGACCCTGGACGCCTGGCGCCAGGTCACGGCCCGGCGCGGCTTCGAAGGGCGGGTTCGGCTCGCCTCGCTCGAGCGCCTCGCCGACCTCCTGGTCGAGCCGGAAGGCGAAGCCGCCTTCTCGCTGGACTTCGATCGCGACGCACTCGGCGTGCCCTACGTCGGGCTGGTCGTCACGGCCGAGTTGCCGCTGCTCTGCCAGCGCACGCTGGAGCGTTTCCTGCTTCCGGTGCGCATCGAGCAGCGTATGGGGCTCATGCGCAGCGAGGCGGAGGAAGCCGCGCTGCCGCCGGGGTACGAGCCGCTTCTGCTGGACGAGTCCGGCGAGCTGCGCACGCTGGACCTGGTCGAGGACGAGCTGATCCTCGCCGTGCCGGTCGTCCCGGTGATGCCGGGAACCGAAGCGGTCGAGCGGGAGTGGGGCGATGGCGAGGCGGTCGAGCCCGAGCGCCCGAATCCTTTCGCGGCACTGGCGGCCCTGAAGAAGCGGCCGGACTGAGCCGGAGCGGCGGCCGCGTGCCGCCGTCCACCTGCCGGGCGGGCTGGCCTTCGGGCCGAACGCCGGCGATAATTTCCACCTTTCGGCCCGGGCCGCGCCCGACGCCGCCACACGTTTCACCCGGAGCATCCCGATGGCCGTCCAGAAGTCCCGCGTTTCCCCCTCCCGCCGTGGCATGCGCCGCGCCCACGACGCGCTGAGCGCGAAGCAGCTGGCCACCGACCCGACCACGGGCGAGACGCACCTGCGCCACCACGTCACCGCCGACGGCTACTACCGCGGCAAGAAGGTCATCGACACCAAGTCGAAGATCGCCGACGAAGAGTGAGCCTCGCCGGGGCGCCGCCTCGGCTCCCGCCGACGGCCGTGACGCTTCCGCGCACCATGCGATGCGACCTTCGGGTCGCATCGGCTTTTCCGGTCGCGCCCGCCGGGCGTGATCCCCGCGGGGCCCGCAGGCCGGCCCCGCGCACCAGCGGGGCCAGCGCATGACCCAGACCGTTTTCTCGCGCATCGCGGGCACCGGCAGCTACCTGCCGGAGAAGGTCCTCACCAACAACGACCTCGCGCAGTTCGTCGAGACCAGCGACGAATGGATCGCCGCGCGCACCGGAATCCGCGAGCGCCACGTGGCCGCCGAGGGCGAGACCACCTGCGACCTCGCCTTCCATGCCGCCACGCGCGCCATGGAAGCGGCCGGCGTCACCGCCGCCGACATCGACCTGATCGTGCTCGGCACGACCACGCCGGACATCATCTTCCCGTCCACCGCCTGCCTGCTGCAGAACCGGCTGGGCGCGCTCGGCTGCCCTGCCTTCGACGTCAACGCCGCCTGTTCGGGCTTCGTCTACGCGCTGACGGTGGCGGACAAGTTCATCCGCACGGGCGCGGCGAAGACGGCGCTGGTGGTGGGCGCGGAAACGCTGACCCGCATGCTGGACTGGACCGACCGCTCCACCTGCGTGCTGTTCGGCGACGGCGCCGGTGCGGTGGTGCTCAAGGCCGACGGCGAGACCGGCATCCTCAGCACCCACCTGCATGCCGACGGCAGCAAGAAGGAGCTGCTCTACAACCCGGTCGGCGTGTCCACCGGCTTCAAGCCCGAAGAGCACAACGCCGGCGTGCGGGTGCTGATGACCGGCAACGACGTCTTCAAGTACGCGGTGAAGGCGCTGGATTCGGTGGTGGAGGAAACGCTGGAGGCGAACGGCCTGGATCGCCACGACATCGACTGGCTGATTCCGCACCAGGCGAACCTGCGCATCATCGAGGCCACCGCCAAGCGGCTGGACATGCCGATGGACCGCGTGATCGTCACGGTGGACAGGCACGGCAACACGTCGTCGGGCTCGGTGCCGCTGGCGCTCGACGAGGCGGTGCGTTCCGGGCGCGTGCAGCGCGGCCAGCTGCTGCTGCTCGAGGCCTTCGGCGGCGGGTTCACCTGGGGCAGCGCGCTGGTCCGCTACTGACCACGGCGGCGTGCGGCGACGTCGAAACGCCCGGCCCGTGCCGGGCGTTTCGCGTTTCGCGTGCCTGATGCGAGGCAGTTGGCGCAGCGCACGCGGATCGGGCCGGCAGGACCGCGCGCGTCCCGCCGGCTGCGCGGCGGGGCGCGTCCAGCGACGTCGCCGCTGCGGGGTTCGCGTGCGGTGGCGCGGGTATGCGGCGAAGCGGCGCGAGACGAGCGGCCGCATCCGTCGTCACCGGCGTCAATGGTCGCGATCCTCGCCGACCGCCGGCGTACGCCGCAGTACAGACAATGCGAAAGCTTCGTCCGTATCATGGCGCGTTCCCCAACGGGCCAACGCGCGTGACGTCGCAACTTGCTTTCGTATTCCCGGGTCAGGGTTCGCAGTCGGTGGGCATGCTCGCCGAGCTCGCGGCCACCGATCCGCTGGTGCAGTCCACGTTCGCCGAGGCCAGCGAAGGCGCGGGCGTCGACCTCTGGGCGCTGAGCCAGAACGGCCCGGACACCGAGCTCAACACCACCGAGTTCACGCAGCCCGCGCTGCTCGCCGCCGGGATCGCGGTCTGGCGCCTGTGGCAGGCGCGCGGCGGCGCGCAGCCGTCGCAGCTCGCCGGGCACAGCCTGGGCGAATACACCGCGCTGGTCGCGGCCGGCGCGCTGTCGCTGCACGACGGCGCACGCCTGGTGCGCCTGCGCGGCCAGCTGATGCAGGCGGCGGCTCCCGCCGGCACCGGCGCGATGGCCGCCGTGCTGGGGGCCGACGACGCGCTCGTGCTCGAGGTCTGCGAGGCCTGCAGCGGCCGGGAGCAGGTGGTGGCGGCCAACTTCAACTCGCCCGGCCAGATCGTGATCGGCGGCCATGCCGATGCCGTCGACCGCGCGCTCGTCATGCTCGCCGAGCGCGGCGTGCGCAAGGCGGTGAAGCTCGCCGTCAGCGTGCCCTCGCATACGCCGCTCATGCGCGAGGCGGCCAACCGTCTGGCCGAGGCCATGAACGGTGTGGCATGGAGCGGGCCACGGCTGCCGATCGTGCACAACGTCGACGCCGAGGTGCGCACCGATCCCGCCTCCATCCGCGATGCGCTGGTGCGCCAGCTGTACCTGCCGGTGCAGTGGACGCGCTGCGTCGAAGTGCTGGTCGCCGGCGGCGCCACGCGCATCGCCGAATGCGGCCCGGGCAAGGTGCTCGCCGGCCTGGTCAAGCGCATCGACAAGAGCGTGGACGCGCGTGCCCTGGGCACGCCGGCCGAATTCGAATCCGCATTGCAGGACTGGACGCAGGCATGAGCGAAACGCAGAACACGGGCCCGCTGGCGGGCGAGGTCGCACTGGTCAGCGGCGCCACCCGCGGCATCGGCGCGGCGATCGCCGACGAGCTGGCCGCGCAGGGTGCGACGGTCATCGGCACGGCGACATCCGAACCCGGCGCCGCGTCCATCACCGAGCGACTGGCCGCGCGTGGCGGCGTCGGGCGCGTGCTCAACGTCACCGAGCCGGGTGCGATCGAAGCGCTGGTCGACGCGATCGCCAAGGAATTCGGCGGCGTCTCCATCCTCGTCAACAATGCCGGCATCACGCGCGACAACCTGCTGATGCGCATGAAGGACGAGGACTGGCAGGCCATCCTCGACACGAACCTGACCAGCGTCTACCGCGCGAGCAAGGCCGTGATGCGCGGCATGATGAAGGCGCGCCGCGGCCGCATCATCAGCATCGCATCCGTCATCGGCGTGACCGGCAACGCCGGGCAGGCGAACTACGCCGCGGCGAAGGCCGGGATCATCGCGTTCTCCAAGTCGCTGGCGCGCGAGATCGGCTCGCGGGGCATCACCGTCAACGTGGTCGCGCCCGGCTTCATCGATACCGACATGACGCGCGGCCTTCCCGAGGAGGCGAAGAAGGGCATGCTCGACCAGATCGCCCTCGGCCGCCTGGGCGAGGCGGCCGACATCGCGCGTGCCGTGGCGTTCCTGGCCGGCCCCGGCGCCTCGTACATCACCGGCGAGACCCTGCACGTCAACGGCGGCATGTACATGCCCTGAGGCGGGCCTCACGGCTCCTTCACGAGCGGCCCGCTGGCTATACTGCGGCCCGCCGCGATTCCTTTAGACTTATCCATCGAACATCCCGTCCGGGAGGAGAGAGATCCAATGAGCAGCATCGAAGAGCGCGTCAAGAAGATCGTCGTCGAACAGCTCGGCGTCAAGGAAGAGGACGTCACCACCAATGCCTCGTTCGTCGATGACCTGGGCGCGGACTCGCTCGACACCGTCGAGCTGGTGATGGCGCTCGAGGAAGAGTTCGAGTGCGAGATCCCGGACGAGGAAGCCGAGAAGATCACCACGGTGCAGCAGGCGATCGACTACGTGAAGGCTCACGTCAAGTCGTAAGCCGCGCATCCGGAACGCGAAAGGCCCGAGCCCGCCGCATTCCTCTCGCGACACCCGGGGCCGCTTTCGCGGCCCCGCGTTTTTGAACCCCGCCATGCGGCAGCGTAGGCCGCGGCGACCGCCGGCGATGCCGGCCAATTGCAGAGGTCAGCACCATGTCGAACCGTCGCGTCGTCGTCACCGGACTGGGAATCGTGTCGCCGTTGGGCAACGACCTGGCCACGACCTGGGACGGAATCGTCAACGGGCGCTCCGGCATCGGCCCGATCACGCACTTCGACACCACCGGCTTCACCACGCGCATCGCGGGCGAGATCCGCGACTTCGACGTCACCCGCTGGGTGAACCCGAAGGACGCGAAGAAGATGGATCCCTTCATCCACTACGGCGTCGGCGCCTCGCTGATGGCGCTCGAGGATGCGGGCCTGACCATCGACGACCGCAACGCCGAGCGGGTAGGCGCACTGATCGGTTCGGGCATCGGCGGCATCCTCGGCATCGAGGAACAGGCCATCAGGTTCCACGAGGGCGGCCCGCGCAAGATTTCGCCCTTCTACGTGCCCAGCACGATCATCAACATGCTGCCCGGGCAGGTCTCGCTGCTCACCGGCATGAAGGGCCCGAACTTCTCGGCGGTCTCGGCCTGCGCCACGTCGAACCACTCGATCGGAATGGCCATGCGCATGATCCAGTACGGGGATGCGGACGTGATGATCGCCGGCGGCGCCGAGCGCGGCTCCTCGCCGACGTCGGTGGGCGGGTTCTGCTCGATGAAGGCCATGAGCACGCGCAACGACGATCCCACGCGCGCCTCGCGGCCCTGGGACAAGGGCCGCGACGGCTTCGTGCTCGGCGACGGCGCCGGCGTGCTGGTGCTGGAGGAGTACGAGTACGCCAAGGCCCGCGGCGCGCGGATCTACTGCGAGCTCGCCGGCTTCGGCGCGAGCTCCGACGCCTTCCACATGACCGCCCCCAGCGAGGACGGCGAGGGCGCCGCGCGCTGCATGATCGCCGCGCTCAAGGACGCGGGCGTGTCGGCCGGGCAGGTCGACTACGTCAACGCACATGGCACCTCGACGCCGCTGGGCGACGTCGCCGAGACCATGGCGATCAAGCGCGCACTGGGCGAGCACGCCTACCGCACCATGGTCAGCTCGACCAAGTCGATGACCGGCCATCTGCTCGGCGCGGCCGGCGGCGTCGAGGCGATCTTCTCGGTGATGGCGCTGCACACCGGCATCATTCCGCCCACCATCAACCTCGACGAGCCCGGCGAGGGCTGCGACCTCGACTACGTGCCGAACACCGCGCGCGAGGCGAAGGTGGACGTGGCCGTCTCCAACGGCTTCGGCTTCGGCGGCACCAACGGCACGCTGGTGTTCCGCCGCGTCTGACGCTCCACCCGCGGATGACGCTTCGAAGCCCACGCCCGCGGGCTTCGAAGCGCAGGCGGACGGCAGGCCGCTGCCCGGCGATAATCCGGCCCCCGCGGACCCCTTCGACGCCATGCCTTCGCCGACCCACGTCCGACGCATCCTCGAAGGCGCCGGCGACCTGCTCGACCTGCACCGGCTCGCGCCCTCGCGCTATCGCGTGCTGCTGGAGTCGAGCGCCGCGGGCACGCGCATCGGCCGGCGCGACCTGCTGCTGGCGACGACGACCGAGGCCCTCGTGCTCGGGCGCGACGGCGCCGTGCGCGACGGCGACGGCCGCGTGCTGGGAACCGACTTCTTCGCGGCGCTCGACCATGCCTGCAGGGCGGCGCAGGGCCTCGATGGCTCGCCCGTGGGCGGGTGGGCGCTGCTGATCGCATACGAGGCGGCGGCCCAGGTCGAGCCGGTACTCGATCTCCCGGCGGCGCCGGGCACCACGCCGGTTGCGATCGCGCTGCGCGTGGACGCCGCGATCGAGCGCGACAGCGCGAGCGGTGCCTGCACGCTGCACGCGGTCGACGATGCGACGGCCGAGGCGGTCATGGCCGACCTGCAGCATGCGCGCGGCCTTGCCGCGCTGCCCGAATGGCAAGCGCCGGCCGAGGTCGAGGAGGACCCGCCCGAGCGCTTCGTCGCGGGCGTGCGCCGCGTGCTGGACTACCTCGCCGCGGGCGACGTGTTCCAGGCGAATCTCTCGCGCGGCTGGACGGCCGCCTTCGGGGGCGCCGTCGACCCCGCCGCGCTGTTCGCACGCCTGCGTCGCGGCAACCCGGCGCCGTTCGCCGGCCTGTTCGCGGGGGACGGGTGGTCGGTGGTGAGTGCATCGCCCGAGCGGCTGGTGTCCGTCCAGGGCGACCTGGTGGAGACGCGTCCCATCGCGGGCACCCGCCCACGCCTGGCGGGAGACGACGACGCCTCCCGGGTACGCGAACTCGTCGGCCATCCCAAGGAGCGCGCCGAACACGTGATGCTGATCGACCTCGAGCGCAACGACCTCGGGCGCGTCTGCCGCGCCGGCAGCGTGGAAGTCGACGAGCTGATGACCGTCGAGAGCTATGCGCACGTGCACCACATCGTGAGCAACGTGCGCGGGCGGCTGCGAGCGGGCGTGACGCCGGGCGAGGTGATCCGCGCGGTGTTCCCCGGCGGCACCATCACCGGCTGCCCCAAGGTGCGCTGCATGCAGGTCATCGCCGAGCTCGAGGGCGTGGGGCGGGGTGCCTACACCGGCGCGATGGGCTGGCTCGCGCCCAACGGCGACATGGACCTCAACATCCTCATCCGCAGTGCCGAGGTGGAGGGGCGCCAGGTGCGCTTCCGCACCGGCGCGGGCATCGTGGCCGACTCCGACCCCCAGCGCGAACTCGACGAGACCCGCGCGAAGGCACGCGGCATGCTCCGCGCCCTGGGGGTGGAATGAGCACGGGCGCCGGCGGGCCTGACGGGGCGACGACCGCGTCCGTGAGGCTGTTCCACGGCGACCGCGAGCTCGCCGCCCTGCCCCCGGACGATCGCGCCCGCCTCTACGGCGACGGCCTGTTCGAGACCATGCGTGCCCACGGCGGAGACGTGCCCTGGTGGCCCGCGCACTGGGACCGGCTCACGCGCGATGCCGCCCGGCTCGGCATCGGGACTCCCCGCGAAGCGCTCGTCCGCGCCACCGTCCGCGATCTGCTGCGGGGCGGCGATGGGGTGGTGAGGCTGCAGGTGGACCGGGGCCCCGGCCCGCGCGGGTATGCGCCCGCGCGAGACGTGCCGCCGGTCTGGAGCGTGTCGCTGCACCCCGTGCCCGCGCAGGCCGGCCCGCTGGTGCTGCGCTGGTGCCGGACGCGCCTTGCGATCCAGCCTGCACTGGCAGGCATCAAGCACTGCAATCGCCTGGAGCAGGTGCTCGCGCGCGGCGAGTGGGCCGGCGGCGCCGGTGAAGCCGACGAGGGACTGATGCTCGACACCGAGGGGCACGTGGTCTGCGCGACGTCGGCCAATCTCTTCGTCCATCTCGACGGGGAATGGCTGACGCCGCCCGTCGACCGCTGTGGCGTCCGCGGCGTCTGCCGGGACTGGGCGATGGCCGTGCTGGACGTCCGCGAGCTGCGGCTCGCGCGTGACGACGTCGAGCGCGCCGACGCGCTTTTCCTGTGCAATGCCGTGCGCGGTATCCTCGAAGTCGCCCGGCTCGGCGATCGCCACTGGTCGCCGGATCCGCGGATCGCCCGCCTTCGCGGGCGCCTCGCCGCCGGGCATCCCGCCTTCCCCCTGGAGTCCCCGTGAGTCGTCCGCGCAAGCGCCGTGGTGGCTGCCTTTCGATCCTGATCCTGCTCCTGCTGGCCGCCGCGCTCGCGGCCGGGCTGCTGTGGCAGCGCTATACCGAATTCGCGGACAGCCCCATCGCCGGCCTCAGGCCCGGCACCACGCTGGTGGTGAGGCAGGGGGATTCGCTGCCGGTCGTGCTGCGCAAGCTCCAGGATCTCGGCATTGGCGGGCTGCAGACCTACGAATGGACCGCGCTGGCACGGCAGATGGGGGCTGCGGGCAGGATCCAGGTCGGCGAGTACCGCCTGGAGCCGGGCATGACGCCGCGCGACCTGCTCGAAGCGATGCGCGACGGCGACGTCATCCAGCACCGCGTGACCATCGTGCCCGGCTGGAACATCCGCGACCTGCGCGCCGCCCTCGCCAAGGCCGACCCGCTCGTGCACGACGCCACCGGGCTCAGCGACGCGGACCTGATGGCGAAGCTCGGCAAGCCCGGCCAGCACCCGGAAGGGCGCTTCCTGCCGGAAACCTACGTCTACACGCGCGGCGACGGCGAGCTGGACGTGCTGCGGCGCGCCCACGGCGCGATGGAGAAGGCGCTCGACGCGGCCTGGCGCGCGCGCCACAAGGAGTCGGTGCTCAAGTCGCCGGACGAGATGCTCACGCTCGCCTCGATCGTCGAGAAGGAGACGGGCATCGCCGAGGAGCGGCCCGCGATCGCCGGCCTGTTCGAGCGCCGTCTGCGCATCGGCATGCGGCTGCAGACCGACCCGACGGTGATCTACGGCATGGGAACCCGCTACGACGGCAACATCCGCAAGGCCGACCTCACCACGGACACGCCCTACAACACGTACACCCGCGCCGGCCTGCCGCCGACGCCGATCGCGATGCCCAGCGTGGAGGCCCTGCAGGCGGTGGCGAACCCCGCGCCGGGCGACGCGCTCTACTTCGTCGCCGTCGGCGACGGCAGCGGGCGCCATCTGTTCGCGCGCACGCTGGCCGAGCACCAGCGCAACGTGCAGACGTACCTGGCGAACTACCGGGCCGCGCGCGCGGCGGGCCGATGACGCCACCGCTGGAGAGCCAGCCGCGGCTGGTCACGCTGGAAGGGGGCGAAGGGGCGGGCAAGTCGACCGTGCTGGCGGCCCTGCGCGCGGAACTCGAGCGCGATGCGCCGGTGACCTGCACCCGCGAGCCGGGGGGCACGCCCCTGGCCGAGCGCATCCGCTCGTTGCTGCTGGACGCCTCGCACGAGGCGCCGTGCGTGCAGTCCGAGCTGCTCCTGATGTTCGCTGCGCGCGCGCAGCTGGTCTGCCACGTCGTGCGGCCCGCGCTCGAGCGCGGCGACTGGGTGCTCAGCGACCGCTTCACCGACGCGAGCTACGCCTACCAGGGTGGCGGCCGCGGCTTCGACATGCAGGCGATCGCCCTGCTCGAGCGCGAGTTCGTGGGCATCGAACCGGGCCTCACCCTGCTGCTGGACGTGCCGGTCGACGTGGGCCTGGCGCGGGCACGCGGGCGGGGCGGCATGGACCGCATCGAGTCGGAGCAGGAAGCGTTCTTCGAGCGCGTGCGCGAGGCCTACCTCGCACGCGCACGCTCGCGCCCGCAGCGCTTCGTGGTGATCGATGCGTCGCAGCCGGCCGCCGATGTCGCCGCCGCCGCGGTGGCGGCTCTGCGTGCCTACCGGAGCCGGCTGGCATGAGCACGCTCGCGCCCTGGCAGCAGCGCGCCTATGCCCGGATGGCGGACGCGTTCGCGGCCGGCCGTCTCGGCCATGCGCAGCTGATCTGCGGCCCGGCGCGCCTGGGCAAGCGCGAGGTGGCGGTGCGGATGGCGCGTCGCGTGCTGTGCGAAGCCGCCAGCGGCGACGTGGCCTGCGGCGCCTGCCGCAGTTGCCGCCTGTTCGACGCCGGCACGCACCCGGACTACCGCTTCGTCAGCTTCATCCCCAATCGCGAAGGCACGAAGCTGCGCACGGAGATCGTCATCGACCAGATGCGCGAGCTCGCCGCGCAGCTCGCGCTGACCCCGCAATTCGGACGCGCGCAGGTCGCGGTGGTGGATCCGGCGGATGCGATCAACCACGCCGCCGCGAACGCGCTGCTCAAGACGCTCGAGGAACCCGTGCCCGGCCGCTACCTATGGCTGGTGAGCGCGCACCCGATGCGGCTGCCGGCCACGATCCGCAGCCGCTGCCAGCGCATCGAACTGCGGCTGCCCCCGGCCGACGAAGCGGCCGCATGGCTCTCCGCCCAGGGGCATGCCATGGCGGACGCCGCCGAAGCCCTCCAGGCCGCACGCGGCCATCCCGGGCTTGCCGATGACTGGCTGCGTGCCGGGGGGCTCAGCCTCCGCAAGGCCGTGGCCGCGGACCTGCAGCGGCTGTGGAAGGGCGAGGCCGCGCCCGCCGAGATCGCGCAGCAATGGGCCGCGGACGAGCACGCGGATCTGCGCCTGCGCCATGCCGCCGACCTCGCGGTGGAGCGCGCCGCCGGCTTGACCGACCCGCGGCATGCGCGCAGTCTGGCCGCCTGGTTCGACCGGGCGAACCGCAGCCGCGACCTGCTGCGCACCACCGTCCGTGCCGACCTCGTGCTGGTTGAACTGTTGGTGGCCTGGCGCGCGCTGCGCGGGGGCCCGGAGAAACGCGAACGATGAGCTCGACTCCCGGCGCAGCAAGGCAAGGCATCCTCTCGCTCGCACTCAAGGACAAGGCGCAGCTGTACAACGCCTACATGCCGTTCCTGAAGAACGGCGGCATCTTCGTGCCCACGCCCAAGCGCTACATGCTGGGCGACGAGGTCTTCCTTCTGGTGACGCTGCCCGAATCCGGCGAGCGCCTGCCGGTGGCGGGCAAGGTCGTGTGGGTGACGCCGGTGGGCGCCCAGGGCAACCGCCCGGCCGGCATCGGCGTGCAGTTCCCCGAAACCCCCGAGGGCGAGGCGCTCAAGGGGCGGATCGAGGCGCTGCTGGCCGGCTCGCTGAGCGCCGACCGCGCCACGCACACGATGTAGCCTCGCGTGGCCGGGGTGCTGCCGCGTGGGTGGTGCGTGCTCCGGCCGCTTCGCCCCCGGCCGGCAGCCGGCTGCGACCTAAACCGGCTCCCGGCGGCCCTTGCCGGCCCCTGCGGCCGGGCGCAGCATCGGCGCATGATGCGGCAGGACGCCCGCCGCGGCCCGCGGCGGCGGTTCCCCATGCCGATCCGGAGTGGACGATGAAGAACCTCGCACTGGCGCTCGCCGTGCTGCTCGCTTCCTTCGGTGCCCAGGCCCAGGACATGCGCCCCGGCATCGCCAGCATCGCGATCGTGACCACGGAGCCGGATGGCCGCTACGGCATGGACGGCGAAGTGCTCAAGCCCGCCAAGCTCCAGCGCATGCTCGAACTGCTCGACGAGCAGCTGGCCGTCGGCCATCTGCACCTGCGCAAGGGGCAGGCGGACATCACGGCCGAGCGCATCGGGGAGATCCGCCGGATCGCCGACGGCATCGGCGCACGGCTGATGGTGGAGAAGGATGGCCGCATGGAGCCGGCGGACGTGCCGGCTCCACCGGGCACGTGAGCCCGCGCGCCGCGTAAGCCCGCGGCGCGATGCTCAGGGCGCTGCGCGCAGGGCCGGGTGGTCCCAGCCGGGGCGGGGCGCGAAGCGCTCGCCGTGGCGGGCCTGCAGCTGGCGCAGGCGCTGCAGCAGCACGTCCACGCCGGTCTCGCGGATGTACTGGATCGGGCCGCCGCGGAAGGGCGCGAAGCCCGTGCCGAAAATGACGCCGGCATCCAGCAGGTCGGCATCGGCGACCACGCCGTCGTGCAGGCAGGCCACGGCCTCGTTGAGCAGCGGCAGGACCAGCCGGTCCTCGAGGTCGTCCGGTGCCTTGTAGTCCGCCGGCACTTCGGGCTTGACCGGCTTGCCGTTCTCCCAGCGGTACAGGCCCTGGCCGTCCTTCTTGCCGCGGCGGCCGGGCTCGGGTGGCACCGCCAGCGCGGCCGGAATCGGCAGGCCGAGGAAGGGCGCAAGCTCCGCCCCCACGCCCGCGGCCACGTCCAGGCCCACGGTGTCGACCAGCTCGATCGGGCCCATGGGCATGCCGAACTTCACCGCGGCCTTGTCGATCACCGGGCCCGGAATGCCCTCGGCATACGCAGTCGCGGCCTCCAGCATGTAGGGGAACAGCACGCGATTGACCAGGAAGCCCGGCGTGCCCGCCACCGGGACCGGGAACTTGTCGATGGCACGGCAGAAGCCGGCCAGGCGCTGCTCGGTGACCGGGTCCATGCCGTCGTGGCGGATGATCTCCACCAGCGGCATCAGCGCCACCGGGTTGAAGTAGTGGAGGCCGGCGAACTGCGCCGGGCGCGCCAGGCCTTCCCGCAGCTCGTCGAGCGGGATCGACGAGGTGTTGGTGGTCAGCAGCGCGTCGGCCTTCATGCGCGGCTCGACGTCGGCATACAGCGCGCGCTTGGCGTCGGGGCGCTCGACAATGGCCTCGATCAGCAGGTCCGCGTCGGAGACGCCTTCGCCCGCGACATCCCCCCGCAGTCGCGCCGCCACCGCAGGCCGCTTGCTCTCGTCCTTCACGCGCTTGGCGAACAGCTCCTGTGCGCGCTGCAGCGCGGCGTCCACGAAACGCTGCTCGCGGTCGGCCAGCGTCACCTCGAAGCCCTTGTAGGCCGACCAGGCGGCGATGTCGCCGCCCATCACGCCGGCACCGACGACATGCACGCGGCGGATGCCGTGGTCCTTCGTGCCCTGCGACTTCAGCCGCTCCTGCAGGAAGAACACGCGGATCAGGTTGCGCGCCGTCGGCGTGGACGAAAGCTTCACGACGGCGCGTCGCTCGTTCTCCAGCAGGGCCTGCATGGAGCCGCCGCCGCGGCGCCAGCTTTCGATGAGCGCGTACGGGGCCGGGTAGTGCTCCTTGCGTGCCTTGCGCGCGACCTGCTTGACCAGCTGCGGCGCCAGGGCCTGCCGCGCGGGCCAGGTATTGGTCGCCCAGCCCAGCGCGCGCTGCTTCAGCGGTCGCTCGGTGCCGCGCAGCGCGAGCCGCGCGGCTTCGTCCACCAGCACCGCCTGGCCGACCACGCGGTCCACCAGCCCCATGGCCTTCGCCGCCTTGGCGGTCACGCTGCGGCCCGTGAGCATCAGGTCGAAGGCCGCCGGGGCGCCGATCAGCCGCGGCAGGCGCACGCTGCCGCCCCAGCCCGGGAAGATGCCCAGCTTCACCTCGGGCAGGCCGATGCGGGTGGACGGGTCGTCGCTGGCCACGCGGTGCGTGCAGGCCAGCGCGAGCTCGGTGCCGCCGCCCATGCAGAAGCCGTGGATGGCCGCCACCGTGCGGAAGGGCAGCTCCGACAGCCGCTGGAAGACCTGCTGGCCCCGCCGGATGGCGTCGCCCACGGTGCCGCGCTGGTCGAAGACCTGGAACTCCTTGATGTCGGCGCCGGCGATGAAGCCGCTGGACTTCGCCGAGCGGATCACCAGGCCCCTGGGCGGGTCGAGCAGCAGGCGCTCGATGATCGAATCGAGCTCGACCAGCACCCCCTGGGCGAAGGTGTTGACGCCGCTGCCTTCACGGTCGAACGCCAGCACCACCACGCCGTCGTCGCGCGTTTCGGATTTCCAGTGCCGCATCGACAGGCCGTCGAACCGGGAGGACGCGATCATTCCCAACCATCCGTTCACGTATGGAACATCCGGCTATCATCCGGAGGTTGTTTCCCGCGCGTCAAATCGGCACCTCCACGACTCCCGGCGGACGGTGAACTTTTCCGCGATCGCGTTGTCCCATGACTCGGCCACGCCGAGCTGACAGGAGTGCCGGCCCGGTATGGCCGAATTGGAAGGGTCTGCAATGGAACCCGGTGCGTTGCGCGAGACGCAGCTGGACCGGGACCTGGTCGAGCGCGTGCAGCGCGGCGACAGCTCCGCCTTCGACGTGCTGGTGAAGAAGTACCAGCACCGGGTGATCGGGCTGGTCGGGCGCTACGTGCACGACTGGAGCGAATGCCAGGACGTCGCGCAGGAAGTGTTCATGCGTGCCTACCGCGCGCTGGGCAATTTCCGCGGCGATGCCCAGTTCTCCACGTGGCTGCACCGGATCGCCGTGAACACCGCCAAGAACCATCTCGTCGCCCAGAACCGAAGGCCGCCCACCGACGACATCGACGTCATGGACGCGGAGCAGTACGACATGTCGCTGCGCCTTCGCGATACCGACACGCCGGAGCACGAGCTGCTGCGGCAGGAGATCGAGACCACGGTGATGGCAGCGGTGAACCGGTTGCCGAGCGAACTGCGCGAGGCGATCACGCTGCGCGAGGTCGAGGGCCTGAGCTACGAGGAGATCGCCGAGCGCATGGGCTGCCCGATCGGCACGGTGCGCTCGCGCATCTTCCGCGCGCGCGAGGCCATCGACACCCAGCTCAAGCCCCTCCGCGAACCCACGAATCCCCGGGAGCGAGACCGATGACGTCCCATGACCTGCGACCCGACGACCGCGAAACCCTGAGCGCCCTGTTCGATGGCGAAGTGCATGGCGAGGCGCGCCTGTTCGCGCTGCGCCGGCTTTCGCACGACGCCGCGTGGCAGGGGCAGTGCGGGCGCTGGCAGCTGATCGGCGACGCCATGCGCCGCCAGGCGCCGCTGGCGGCGCCGTCGGGCTTCGCGACGCGCGTGGCGACCGCGGTGGCGGCGCAGGCCGCGTC
>NZ_SKFB01000042.1:0-25143 GCF_004344885.1 Lysobacter sp. N42 | reverse complement strand
CGCGCAGCGCGTCGCGCGTGGCCGCGTCCTCGCGCGGCACGATGCGCCAGGGCGGGAGCGCGACGAAGCCGTGGCCCGCCGCCTTCGCCGCGCGCCGCAGGGGCGCGTGTGCGCCGCAGGGCCGCAGCGAGATCACGTACCATCGCGGGCCCGCCGTGCTCTGCATGGCGCGCAGCTTCGCACAGCCCGCATGGCCGACGCCGCCCTCGACCACCTTGCCGCGCACTACCAGGGCATGCCGCCCGTGCGCGCGCTGCAGCTTTCCGTCGACGGCTACGACGCCGGGCGCCTGCGCCTGTCGGCGCCGCTGGCCGCGAACGTCAACGACAAGGGCTGCGCCTTCGGCGGCAGCCTGGCCTCGCTGATGACGCTGGCCGCCTGGGGGCGCGTCTGGCTGGGGCTGCACGCCGAGGGCATCGAGGCCGACATCTACGTCGCCGACAGCCACATCCGCTACCTGGCGCCGCTGTACGACGACCTGCGGGCCGAGGCCATGCTGGCCCCCGAGGCCGACTGGCCCGGCTTCGTGGCGGCGATCCGCGCCAGGGGGCGTGGCCGCATCGACCTCGCCGCCCGCGTCGCGCTGCCCGACGGCACCGTGGCCGCCAGCTTCGCCGCGCGCTTTGCGGCCATCGCGCGGGCGGCGGGCTGAGGCCGCTGCCCCTGCGGCGGTGCGCGCCGGGCCGCGCCGTGCGAGGCTTGCACCTTCCCGACGCGGCCTTCGCCGGAGCCCTGCCATGTCCCGCCTCGCGCGCCTGCTCGCCCTGACCGCCACCCTCGTGCTTGCCGCCTGCGCCTCCGGCGGTGGCAGCCAGACCGACGCCCTCGACCGCGCGCAGTACGCCTGGTCGGCCGCGGTGCGCTGGAACGACTTCGAGGGCGCGGTGAACCTGATCGATCCCGACAGGCGCGCCGAACTCGCGCCGACCGGCCTGCAGATGGAGCGCTACCGCCAGGTGCAGATGTCGGCCTACCGCGACGTCGGCTCCAGCCGCGACCTGGACGCCGGCACCGCCGCGCGCGACATCGAGATCGGCGTCATCAACCGCCACACCCAGGCCGAGCGCCGCCTGCGCCACCGCGAGACCTGGCGCTGGGATCCGGAGGCGCGCACCTGGTGGAACACGAGCGGCCTGCCGGACCTGTGGGAAGGGCAGTGAGGGGTGTGGTTGGGGATTGGGGATTCGGGATTCGGGATTCGGGATTCGTAAGAGCGTGTCCGCGCTGGCGGGCTGGCTTCCGCCCGTGTGCACCAGTCCTGATCCCGCATCCCGCATCCCGAATCCCGAATCCCGAATCCCGAATCCCGCCTCCATGCGACAATCCGCGCCCCGCATCGCCGCCGCAGCCCGCCCGTGACCTTCGACGAACTCCTCGCCTTCGCCAGTCGCCACCCCATGCTGTCGGGCGCGCTGGTGCTGATCACGCTGGCGCTGGTCTATACCGAGATCGCGCGCCTGCTGCGTCCGTTCAAGGCCCTGCGCCCGGCGGAGCTGACCGCCCTGGTCAACCGCGAGGACGCGCTGGTGGTCGATCTCTCGGCCACGGCCGACTTCGAGCGTGGCCACATCGCCGGCAGCCGCAATGCGCCGGCCAGCGGTTTCGGTCCCGAGCACAAGCTCGTCGCCGGCCACAAGGAGCGCCCGGTGGTGATCGTCGACCGCACCGGCATGGCCTCCGCGGCCGCCGCCGCGCGCCTGAAGAAGGCCGGCTTCGCGAACGTGTACGTGCTCGACGGCGGCATCGCCGCCTGGCAGCAGGCCGACCTTCCGCTGGTCAAGGGCCGCGGCAAGTAGGCCCGCACGAGTGAGGCCACGGGCCACGCCACAGCCTCCTCACCGCGGCCCCGGGTAGCCCGGGCAAGCCGGGCGCACGCGGGTTCCCGGCGCCGCAGAAACCGGGTCCACGGCGACGCCGCCACGCCGACCCCTCCCGCCCCGATTTCCCACCGGGCGCCCCGGCGCGCCATAATCCCGCCCCTTTCGCCTATGCAGCCGGAGCTTCATCCCATGACCGACGAGATCCAGACCGGCGCCACGTCCGGCGCCACCGACGCCGCCGAAGCCGGCGCCTCCTTCACCGTCGAGAAGATCTACGTCAAGGACCTCTCGCTGGAAGTCCCCGGCGCCCCGGCCGTGTTCAACGAGCAGGCGCAGCCGCAGCTGCAGATGAACCTCAACCAGCAGGTCACGCGCCTGAACGACGCGGCCTTCGAGGTCGTCCTCGGCATCACCCTGACCTGCACCGCCGACGACAAGCCGCTGTACCTGGCCGAGGTGAAGCAGGCCGGCGTGTTCGGCCTGGCCGGCTTCGACGCCGCCACGCTCGACGCCATGCTCGGCACGCACTGCCCGAACGTGCTCTACCCGTACGCGCGCCAGCTGATCTCCGACCTGATCCAGGCCGGTGGCTTCCCGCCGTTCCTGCTGCAGCCGATCAACTTCGACGCGCTCTACGCCGAAGGCCTGCGCCAGCGCGCGCAGCAGGCGCAGCAGCTGGGTTCGGCCGAGGCCGTCGGCAACGCCTGAGCCCGCCGTGGCGGATATCGACAACGCGACCCTTGCCGCCACGCTGCGCGTGGCGGTGCTGGGCGCGGGCTCCTGGGGCACCGCCCTCGCCGCGCTGATCGCCCGGCACGGCCATGCCACGGTCCTGTGGGGGCGTGACGCGACGGTCGCCGCCGCGATCACGTCCGCGCACGAGAACCCGCGCTACCTGCCGGGCATCGCCCTGCCGGACACGCTGCGCGCCACCACCGACCTCGCCTCGGCCATGGACGGTGCGGACCTCGTGCTCGTGGTCGTGCCCTCGCATGCCTTCGCCGAGACCCTGCATGCGCTCGCCCCGCACCGCCCGGCCGGGGCCGGCGTGGCCTGGGCGACCAAGGGCTTCGAGCCCGGCAGCGGGCGCTTCCTGCACGAGGTCGCCGGCGAGGTGCTGGGCGCGGGCGTGCCGTTGGCGGTGGTCACGGGCCCGTCTTTCGCCAAGGAGGTCGCGCAGGGCCTGCCGACCGCGCTGACCGTGCATTCGGACGATGCCGCGTTCGCCCGTCAGGTGGCGGCCGCGCTGCACGGCCCGGCCTTCCGTGCCTATACGGGTGAGGACATGGTCGGCGCCGAGCTCGGTGGCGCCATGAAGAACGTGCTGGCCGTGGCCACCGGCGTCGCCGACGGCATGCAGCTCGGCCTCAACGCCCGCGCGGGGCTGATCACCCGCGGCCTCAACGAGATGCTGCGCCTGAACCATGCCATTGGCGGCAAGGCGGAAACGCTGATGGGCCTGGCGGGCCTGGGCGACCTCGTGCTCACCTGCACCGGCGATCTCTCGCGCAACCGCCGCCTGGGCCTGGCGCTGGGGCGCGGGCAGTCCATCGCGGACGCGGTGCGCGAGATCGGGCAGGTGGTCGAATCGGTGCAGACCGCCGACGAGGTCATGCGCCAAGCCGAGCGCCACGGCATCGAGCTGCCCATTTCCAGCGCCGTGCGCGACGTGCTGCACGGGCGCCTGACGCCGGCCGACGGCCTGCGCCAGCTGCTCGCCCGCGAGCAGAAGCCCGAATACCCGGCCGACCTGTTCGACTGAGCCGGCGCCGTGCGTGCTGCGCCGCGCTGCACCACGTCGCCGCGCCGGCCGCCGACAAAGAAAAAGCCCGGCCGAAGCCGGGCTTTTCCATGTCCGATGCGCGGGGCGATCAGAAGCTGGCGCGAACGCCCACCGTGTAGCGGGTGGTGTCGAGCGTGTCGATGAGCTCGCCGTGCTCGATCTCCGCGGCGACGCCCCACGTCGGGTTGAACTTGTACTGCGCGCCGACGGTGCCGGTCCACGTGCCGCCGTCGAAATCGTTGCCGTCGTAGTAGTTGGCCTTGATCTCGCCTTCGAAGCGGTCGTTGAACTGGCCACGCAGGCCGATCGCGCCGCGGCCGCCCGTGCCTTCCTCATCCAGCCAGGTCACGCCGTCTTCCTTGCTGTCGAGGTCGATGCGCACCCATGCCAGCTCGGCGACGAAGTCGACGCGGTCCGACAGCGACTGGTGATAGCCTAGGCCGATCTCCGACTGCGTCACGCGGTCTTCGTAATGGAAGCCATCGACGCGGTAGCTGTCGCCGGCGCGCTTGATGGAGGCGATCGCGTTCAGGCCGCCGCTAATGTCGAACGAGCCCTTCAGGTAAGCGCCATCGGCTTCGGCGCTCTCGTCGGCGACGTCGGCGTGCAGCTTGTTGTAGCCGCCTTCGACGAAGGTGTAGGAGAGTTCGGCCGCCGGGGCGGCGAACGGGGCGGCCGCCAGTGCGAGGGCGAGGGCAAGCGTCTTGTTCATGTAAGTCCTTGTTGTTTTTCGCGATTCCGCATCGCTTATGCGGTGCAGCAGCGAAATCTTAACAAGGCCTTTATGAACCGATAACAAAAAGAACCCGGCCGGAGCCGGGTTCGGGGGTCGACGCGGGGGAGAGAGACGTCGATCAGAACGAAATGCGCGGGCCGATGAAGTACTGGCGGTCGCCGTCGGCGAACTTGACCTCGCCGTTGATGCCCCAGGTGGGGTTGAACTTCACCTGCGCACCGACGCGGCCGTAGAAGTCGCCGTCCAGCTCGTCGCCGTCCTCGTAGCCGGCCAGAGCGTAACCCTCGAGGTTCGGGGTGAACGCGCCGCGCACGCCGGCCTCCACGCTGTAGCCGTCGAAGTCCAGGCCGCTGCCGGCGTCGAACTTCTCGTAGGCCGCGCGGGTCACGAGGTCGAGCTTGGGGTTGATCTCGAGGTTGTAGCCCACGCCCAGGCGCCACTGGTCGAAGTCGATGCTGGTGTCGTCGATCTCCTGCTTGGAGTAGTCGCCGAACAGGTGGAAGTTGGGGGCGATCGCGCCCGAGCCGCGGATGGCGAAGCCCTCGGCGTCGGTGCCGGTGTCGGCCAGGTCGGTCTGGGTGTAGCCACCCTCGACGTAGGAGTAGGACACGCCATCGGCGGCCGAGGCCGCGAAGGGGAGGGCGGCCAGGAGGGTCAGGGCGAGCAGGGAACGCTTCATGGAGAGCCTCGTTGTTATTGGATGCCGGAGCCCGGCGCGGCCGGGTCGGTGAGGCGCAGTATCCGAAGGCGTTTCGAATGGCGGCTTAATGCTGAACTGGCGGGTACAGGAACTCTCCGGGGCCGGCCGTTGTCGCGGCGGTGCGTGTTGCCTGCGGACCCCACGCACGGCCCGCGCGCGGAAAGTCCGCGCGGAAACCACGCTGATGGCCGTCCACACCAGTCTCCTGTACTTCGGCGTGACGCTGGTCGGGCTGCCCTGCAGCCTCGAGGGGCAGATGCGGCTGGACGAGGTGGTCGGTGGCGCGTCCCATGGCGCCACCGCCACCGCCACCGCCACCTCCATCGCCGGCGGGGACGGCGCGCGCCAGCCCTCGCCCACCGAGCTCGACGGCGCCCGCTTCCAGGGGCGCAGGCTTGCCGAACTGGCGGCTGGGCCGGTCGGCCGAGGCGCGCCGAGTCGCTTTCGCGTTCCGGCGCAAGGTTGAATCGCGTCGCCATGCGGGCGACCCTGTACGAATGGCGGAGGAGACCATCCCGCCCGAGCTGCGGCGCTTCATCCTGGCAACGCTGCCCTCGGTGCCCCATCTCGAGGCGCTGCTGCTGCTGCGCGATCGTCCCGAAGGCCTGTCGAACGACGAGCTGGCGGCGCGGCTGTACGTCGCGCCCGCCAATGCCGCGCGCCTGGTCGCCGACCTCGCGCAGGCCGGGCTGGTCACCGTCGACGACGGCGGCGCGCATTACGCGCCCTCGCGCCCGGACGTGCGCGCGACGGTCGACGCCCTGGCCACGACCTATGCACGCAACGTGGTCGCGGTGTCGCGCCTGATCCATTCGACCACCGATCGCAAGGCCTTCCAGTTCGCCGACGCGTTCCGCCTGCGCAAGGAGGGCGAATGATCTTCCTGATCTATGTGCTGTGCGCGCTGACCAGCGCGGCCTGCGCGGTGCTCCTGCACCGCAATGCCCATCGCGCCGGCTCGCGCATGCTGTTCTGGTGCGGGCTCTGCTTCTGGATGCTCACCGCCGCCAGCGTGCTGGTGATCCTCGACCACTACGTGCTGACCGGGCTGGAGCTGTGGCCGCTGCGGCATGGCACCAGCCTCGTGGCGGTCGCGCTGCTGCTGTACGGCCTGATCTTCGAGGAGCGCTGAGATGCAGATGTTCATGCTCGGCATGATCTCGATGGGCTTCGCGGTGGCGGCGCTGTTCTTCCTGCGCTTCTGGCGCTCCAGCCGCGACCGCCTGTTCCTCTACTTCGCCGTGGCCTTCGGGCTGGAGGCCGCCAACCGCGCCGCCTACGCCTGGAACGGCGCGCACAGCGAGGAGGTCACGCTCTACTTCAGCCTTCGCCTGCTGGCCTTCTCGCTGATCCTGTGGGCGATCATCGACAAGAACTGGATCCGGCGGCGCTGACTCAGGCGGGCTTGGCCACCATCAGCCAGAAGATCGCCAGGAAGGCCAGCAGCGCGGGAACGCCCAGCGCGACCCAGGCGGCGAACGCGCGCCAGTAGGTCCTGGGCAGCGCGGTGCCCTCGCGCAGCGCCGCGGCGGCGAGGTCGCGAAGGCGCATCTGCAGCCAGACCACCGGCAGCCAGCATGCGATGGCGAGCGCATACAGGTGCACCGACCATCGCAGCCAGGCCACGTCCATGACCGGCATGCCCAGGCGCTGGGCCAGCCACCAGCCCGTGAGGGGCTGCGCGATGGCGGTGGTGGCCGTGAACAGCCAGTCGGCGATCACCACCCAGCGCGTCACCGCGGCGATGACGCGCACGTCGCGCTGCAGCGTGGTGACCAGCAGGTAGAACGCGGTGCCCACGCCCGTGCCGAAAAGGAACGTGGCCGACAGGATGTGCAGCGTCTTGACGAGGAAGTAGTCGGTCACCGCATGCACTCCGTGGCCCGCGCAAGCCAGGCGCAGCCGGGACGTGGCACCCGCGGGCTCACCGGTCGAGCTCGTGCAGCAGCCACAGCAGCGCGAGGATGGGCAGATTTTTCAGCACCGGCCCGAAGGGATGGAGCCACAACTCCGGCAGCGCGAACGTGATGACCGCGGTATAGCCGAGGATCAGCAGCGCGGCGCCCAGATAGGCCGCGCGGCGCAGCCGCAGCGGCCCGAGGAAGGCCAGCCCGAGCGCGAGGTCGAGGGCCGCGCCGCCATGGAGCGCGAGGTCGGCCGCCGTGCCGGTGAGCCCGGTGCGTACCAGCAGCGCGCGGCTGGCCTCCACCGGATACAGCCCGAACGACAGCAGCGCGGTGACGACGAAGACCAGCGCCAGCGCCACGCGCAGCATCGGCAGCAACCATCGCAGCTTCGCGCGCGTGCGCACGGCGGGCACGGCGGAGGGGGGCAGGAACGCATCGACCGGGCGCGGCGCGCGGCCGAGGAAAGCGGCGAAGGGCCCGGGTGGCGCGCAGTTGCCGCGCTCGAGCATGGCGATGGTTTCGGGATCGACGATGGAGCCCGGCAGGCGCGCCATGCCGTGCGAGGCCAGGCGCACCAGCGGCATGGGCACCGGCAGCACCAGCTGCCGGCCGCCGCCGAGCTGGCGACGCAGGCCGGCAAGGTAATCGCGCATGCGCAGGCAGTGGGGCCCTACGGCCTCCAGGCGCGTCGGCGGCGAATCGCTCGCCAGCGCGCGCACGATCGCCTCGACCACGTCGTCCAGGTGCACGGGCGCGAGCGTCTGCACGCCGCCGCCCGGCAGCGCGAGCAGCGGCAGGCTGGCCATGGCGAGGAAGGTTCCGGCGCTGGCGCCCTCGGGCGCGAACACGACCGAGGGCTGGATGATGGTGGCCCGCAGCGGCAGCGCGAGCAGCGCATCGTCGGCCTCGCGCTTGGAGAGGTGGTAGCGGCTGGCGGCCTGCGCATCGGCGCCCAGCGCGGAGACCTGCACCACGCGCGCCACGCCGGCTTCGGCGCAGGCGGCGAACAGCGCGCGCGGCGTGGCCGAATGCAGCGCGTCGAAGCTCGCGCCGCGTGATTCGCGCAGGATACCCACCGCATTCACCACCGCGTCGATGCCGATCAGCCGAGGGCGCCAGGTGGCGGCGTCGGTATCGCGCATGAAGTCGCAGGCCACCGCATCGAGCTGCGGCCAGCGCCGCTTCGCCGCCGCCACGTCGCGCACCGCCGGCACCGGCACGTGCCCGCGCGCGAGCAGCGCGTCCACCACGGCGCCGCCGATGAAGCCCGTCGCGCCCGTCACCAGGATCCGCATCGCGTCTCTCCTCATCGTCGGGCGGCCCGCGCGGCCGTCAGGAAGGCCCGGCCTCAGCCGCCGAGCAGCCGCGCCAGCAGCCAGCCCGGCACGCCGACGTAGTAGACCAGACGCGCCATCGACAGCAGCGCGCCGCGCGCCTGCAGGACGCGCTCCGGGCGCCAGGCGAGCACCGCCGCGCTCGCCAGCTCCACCGCCAGGCGCAGGCCGCCGGCCAGCAAGACCAGCGCGACCGCCCAGGACGCCCACCACAGCCCGAGCGCGCCGAACCAGGCGCCGGCCCCGAAGCTCTGCCACTCGCCGAAGGTGCCGCCGTAGGCGATGTGCTGGTGCAGGCGGAAGGCCGGCAGCGCGGGCAGCAGCGGGAACAGCAGGAACTTCGGCAGCGGGTGGTCCAGGCGCGGACGGGGCGGCAGCGCCAGCGCGCGGTCGCGCCAGGCCCGGCGCGTGCCGGGGGCAGGCCTGCTCCGCAGCGCCGCGCCCGCCTGCTGCAGACGGTCCGCGAAGGCGTCGGGCCCGCGCAGGGCCAGCCCCTGCGGCCAGCGTCCGCCCGCGGCCAGATGCAGGTCGACGCCGGACGCCGGCAGGGGCAGGCGCCAGGCCCGCACGGCCACGAGGCTGCGCAGCGGGATCTCGATGCGACGACCGCGCGCGTCGATGCGAAGGCGGTCGCCATCGACGTCCACGCGTGCCGACAGGCGCCATGCCAGCAGCCATGCGGCCGCCTCCGGCGCGAGCACCAGCACCGCGAACTGCCGCAGCTGCACGAGCATGCCGCGTGCGGCCTCGTCGCCGAACACCGCGACCCCGGCCAGTGCGAGCACCCCCAGCCGTGACATGCCGCGCAGCAGCGCGAGCAGCGCGCGCTGCCAGCTCGACAGCAGCAGGGCCGAGGCCGGCAACGGGGCCTCGGCCATGGCGGGCGACGGCGTCGCCGCACCCGCGCGTGGTCGAAGTGCGCGCAGCCCCGGCAGGGCGGCGCCGCCCACCAGCACCAGCATCGCCAGTGGTCCGATCCACGGGCCCAGCGTCACCACCGGCGTGCGCGGCGGCTCGCGGGCCTGCACGTCGCCCACCAGCACCGCGCGCCCGCCCATGTGCGTGCTGACGAGGATCGTGCCAGCAGGATCGATCACCGCGCTCATGCCATTGGTGGTCGCGCGCAGCTGCGGCAGGCGCGTCTCGATGCTGCGGAAGGCGGCCACCACCAGGTGCAGGCGCGCACCCTGCGGTGCCTGCGTGAACCAGGCATCGTTGGACAGGCCCAGGATGAGCTGCGCGCCGAGCCGAGCGCCGTCCAGCGCCAGGCGCGGGTCGACGTCGTCGCGGCAGATCAGCGGCAGCACCGGTACCTCGCGGCCGTCCAGCGTGCGCAGCGGGAACACGCGCGCGCCATCGCCGGGCCGCCAGGTCCCCGCCCAGGGCAGGGCGCGGCGCAGTGCCGGCGTGTCGACGGCGGGCGGCACGTACTCGGTGAGCGGGAACAGGCGCGTCTTGCGGTAGGCACCCAGCAGGCCGTCGAGTGGGTCGACGAAGGCCGCCACGTTGTACTCGCCCTCGGCGTCGCGCTCGTAGGTGCCGAACACCAGCGGCAGGCCGAGCTGGCGTGCGAAGCCGCGCAGTTCGCGGTCGAAGGCGGCGCCGTCCTCGCTGCGTGGCTGCCCGAACGTGGTCGGGTAGACCGTTTCCGACCAGACCAGCGCATCCACGCCGTGGCTGCCGCGTGCGCGCAGCGACATGGCGAAATGCGTATCCAGCACCCGGCGCACCACGCCATAGGTCCCGATCTCGCGGCGCAGGCGCTCGTAGTCGACGATGCCGGCCTGCACCAGGCCGATGCGCAAGGGCGTGCCCGGCGTGGCGGCATGGCGTTCGAGCATGGCCAGCCGCCACGCACCATAGCCGGCCAGCAGCGCGGGAACGGCGAGCGCGACCGCCAGCGGTGCCCGCCACGTGCGCAGGCCCGCGTGTGCACGAAAGACCATCGCCGCCAGCGCCTCGTTCACCACCAGCAGCACCAGCGTCAGCCCTGCGGCGCCGGCGAGGTCGGCGCCCTGGCGCAGCCAGGCGGAACCGTGCAGCCCATGGCCCAGGGTGTCGCCGAACACGCGCGGCACGGCCCATTCCGTGGCCAGCCACGCGGCCGTGGCGAGCAGCGCGCGCAGCGCGGCGCCATGCCGGCGGCCCGCGGCATGGCGTACGAGCGCATGCACGAGGAACTGCGGCTGCAGCAGCGGCGCGAGTACGAGCAGCAGGCCCATGGCCAGCGCCGGGTGCAGCCCGGTGTAGGCGGTGATCGCCGGCGCGAACCAGCCCAGCACCGCGCCGACGAAGGCCATGGACATCGCCACGGCGGCCAGCAGCGTGGCCCGCACCGAGCGCAGGCGATCCAGCGCGAGCAGCCACGGCACCAGCACGACGAAGCCCAGTGGCCATGCCATGCCGCCGCGCGCGTACAGCCCGCCAAGCAGGGCGCTGGCCACTAGGCCGGCGAGGACGGGGGCGACGTCGCGCCCGCGAGATGTCGCGCTCAGGGCCCGCCGCCTCCATCACGCGGTGGCGGGATGCGCACGCGCCGCAGCGGCATGCCCGGCGGCGCGAGCTCGGGCGTGACCACGCGATCGGCCGGCGCCGGCACGCGCCGGCCGCCGACCTCCACGTGCGTCAGGTCGGGATGGAACATCAGGATGGGCGCGATGCGCTGGCCGTCGTCGGTGGCCTGGTGGTGGCGCACGTAGCCCTCCGGCAGCACGAAGCCCTCGGGCACTTCCAGGCCCAGCAGGGGCGGGCTGGTCCCCGGCGGCGGGAACGCGCCCAGTCCGCTGCGGATGCCGCGTTCGTGCAGGGCCTGGATGACCTCGGCCATGGTCGGCGCTTCGCCGGGCAGCACGTAGTCGGACAGGTCGGGCGTGGGATCCTCGCCCTCGCGCGTGGCGGCGGACGGCGGGGGCGGGCGATGCGCGACCGACGCCGATGCCAGGCCCGTCGACCGGCCGCCAGGCCCCGGCGTCGAATCGGGCACCCGGGCCTGTGCCTGCTGCGTGGGCCGCCGTTCCGTCTGCGCCGCGGTACGCGCGGCCAGCAGGCGCCAGCCGACCACGCCGGCCACGACGGCGATCAGGGCGAGGCCGAGCATTCTTCCGCCGCCGCGCCGGCGCGGCGTCATGGTGATCCGCACGCCGTCGTCCCCGCCGGGCGGCGGGGGCGCGGGAGGGGGCGGATCCGGCCGGTCCATCGGCAGCGGCTCAGAACGGGCTCGGCGGCGAGACCGCGGAGATCATCCAGCCCATGCGCTCGTGGCCGAACTGGTTCCAGATCGGGTTGCGGCCGTTGGCGAAGCTCGTATAGCGCGCCGCGCCGGTGCCGCTGCTGCCGCCGAACAGCCCGGCGGTGACGGTGCCGCCCGAGTAGGTCGGATGGGTGTCGTCGGACTGGATGTAGTCGTAGCTCGACGAGGACGAGACGAAGTGCGTATTGGCGTCGCGGATTGTGGCGCGCAGCGTGGAGGTGATGCGGGTGACGTAGCTGGCCTCGCTCTCGCCCGGCACGAAGCGCAGCGCCTCGGAGTCGACCTGCCCGTCGCCGTTGCTGTCGTAGTCCGCGCCCATGTACTCGGCGAAGTTGTCCACGCAGCGGAAGCCCTTCTGCCGCGCGTACTCGCACATCCAGTAGTTCATGCGCGCCAGCGAGGGCAGGAAGGTGCTGCGCATGTTCACGCGCTGGCCGGTGGTCGCGTCGGTGCACGAGCTCAGCGTGTTGTCGGCGTTGTAGCCGGGGTAGTAGAGGTTGGCGATGACCTTGAGCTTCGTGCCGGCGTAGGCGTTGGCGTTGATGTAGTCCATCGCGCGCGCCACGTAGGTCTTGCAGCTGGCCTCGGCATTGCTGAGCACGGAGTAGTTGCAGGTGCCCGTCTGGCCCTTGAAGCTCGAGCGCGCCTGCAGGCCGTCGTTGCCGCACATCTCGAAGGTGACCACGCGCGTGTTGGCCGACTGCATGTACGAGCGCTCGGCCACGATCTTGTTGTTGTAGACGTCCGACGCCACCGCGCCGCTCTTGGTGCGGCGCACGCTCTCGATGTCCGCGCCCCAGGTGGCCGCGAGGTACTCGGCGTAGACGGTGGGCGCCGCGTACTTGGCCGCGCTGATGGTGGAGCCGTTGTAGCCGGCGTAGATGGAGTCGCCGTAGGCGACGACGCGGTACTTCGTGGTCGTGCCCGCCCGGTCGATGGTCCAGGACACGTTCTGGTTGAGCGTATTGGCGCGGGCCTCCGGCGCGGCGAGGCCGAGGGCGAGCGTGGGAACGAGGATGAGGGCGGTCCTGCCGTATCGGATGTTCATGGCCTGGCCTTCTGCGGGTGGTGTCGGGCGGAAGGCCTCGCGCCTTCGCCGGGGGAAGGAAGACGACCTGCTGCGGCAGCCATACGCTGCCGTCCCGTACGCTAGCGTGCGGTCAGCCGCGGGTCAGGCGAAGGCGCAAGGCGAGCGGTCGGCAGCCCGGTGATGCCCGTTTTTTCCGGGGTTTTGCTGTTGCGCCACAGCAATCTGCGCCGCAGCGCAGCATCGACGCCGTGTGAAAGCGGCGGCCCTGCGCGGCCTCATCCGCCCCCGGCGTACCCGCACTGGCGCCAGGCCTCGAACGCCACCACGGCGACGGCGTTGGACAGGTTGAGCGAGCGCACGCCCGGCCGCATCGGCAGCCGCAGGCGCTGCGTCTCGGGCACGGAGGCGAGCACGTCCTCGGGCAGCCCACGCGTCTCCGGGCCGAACAGGAAGGCATCGCCCGCCCGGTAGCGCGGCGTGTCGAAACGTTCGCGACCGCGCGTGCTCAGCGCGAACAGGCGCAAGGCCTCGCCGTGCAGGTCGCGCAGGTGCGCGGTCGCGGCCTCGAGGTCGGCATGCACCCTGACCGTCGCGTACTCGTGGTAGTCCAGCCCCGCGCGCCTGAGCTGACGGTCGTCCATGTCGAAGCCCAGCGGCTCCACCAGGTGCAGCCGCGCGCCCGTGTTCGCGCAGAGGCGGATCACGTTGCCGGTATTGGGCGGGATCTCGGGCTGGTAGAGGACGATGTCGAACATTGGGGATTCGGGATTCGGAATTCGGGATTGGGGATTGGGGATTGGAGGTTGGGGGTTGGGGGTTGGGGGTTGGGGATTGGTCGGTCGTGACGCGTCAGTGCGGGCGCACGCACGCCACAATGATCCCGCTTCTGCGAATCCCGAATCCCGAATCCCGAATCCCGAATCCCGAATCCCGAATCCCAGGCCCGGGATCACCAGGGCAAGGCCTCCCCCTGCCAGTCGAGGAAGCGCCCGCTGTCGCTGCGGCGCAGGCCGTCGATCACGCGCAGCAGGCCCTGCACCGACTCCGTCGCCGGCAGCGGCGCCTGCTCGCCGCCCATGTCGGTCTGCACCCAGCCCGGGTGCAGGCAGACCACGGTGATGTCGCGCTCGGACAGCGCGGCCGCGAGCTGCCGCGTCACCATGTTCAGCGCCGCCTTGGTGATGCAGTAGGTGGGCGTGCCGAAGCGGGTGGCGCGCTCGATCGAACCCAGCTGCGAGCTCATGTTCACCACCGTCCCGCCGTCGGCCAGGAAGGGCGCCAGCGCCTGCGTGAGCAGGAACGGACCCATCGCATTGGTGCGGAAGCTGTCCTCGAAGTTGGACGCCGGCACGTGCGGCCAGCGCTCGCCCGAGTGCAGCAGGCCCGCGTTGTTGACCAGAAGGTGCAGGCGCTCGGAGCCCAGCACCAGCGGAAGCTCGCGGGCGACTTCGAGCTCGGATTTCGGGTCGGCCACGTCCAGCGGCAGCACGTGCAGGCGGCCCGGGTGGTCGGCGACCAGGCGGTTGAGCTCGTGCGCCTGCGCGGGGCGGCGCGCGGTGGCGATCACGTGGTCGCCGCGCGCGAGCAGCTGGCGGCAGTACTCCAGCCCCAGCCCGCGGTTGGCGCCGGTGACGAGGACATTGCGACGCGACATGGGCAGCCTCCGCTCGATGAAGCCTTCAGTCTAGGGCCCGGGCGCAGGCCCGGCGCGAAAGCCGGCGGGACTTGTGGCCTAGAGGCGCAGGCAGGCCGCTGGGCTAGCATCGCGCGCTGGCCGGCAGGGAGCCGGCGCCATTCTTCCGGGGAGACACCGCATGCCGCAGCACCGTTCCGCCCGACGCCCGCGCGTCGCCGTCCTCGCCCTCGCACTGGCCGCCGCCACCGCCATCGCCGCGCCCTCGCTGGCGCTCGCGCAGGCGCGCCCGGCCGCCGCGGTCGACATCCCCTACGAGGAATTCACCCTGCCCAACGGCCTGCGCGTGATCGTGCACACCGACCGCAAGGCGCCGATCGTGGCGGTCAACCTCTGGTACCACGTCGGCAGCAAGAACGAGACCCCGGGCCGCACCGGCTTCGCGCACCTGTTCGAGCACCTGATGTTCAACGGTTCGGAGAACCACCGCGACGAGTTCTTCGGCCCGTTCGAGCTGGTCGGAGCCACCGACCAGAACGGCACGACCAACGTCGACCGCACCAACTACTTCCAGAACGTGCCCACCACGGCGCTGGACATGGCGCTGTGGATGGAATCGGACCGCATGGGCCACCTGCTCGGCGCGATCGACCAGAAGACGCTCGACGAGCAGCGCGGCGTGGTGCAGAACGAGAAGCGCCAGGGCGAGAACCAGCCCTACGGCCGCCGCATCATCGCCCGGCTGTTCGAGGCGCTGTACCCGCCGGGCCATCCCTACAGCTGGCAGACCATCGGCTCGATGGCCGACCTCAACGCCGCCACGCTCGACGACGTCAAGACCTGGTTCAAGAGCTGGTACGGCCCGAACAACGCGGTGCTCGTGCTCGCCGGCGACATCGACGTGGCCACGGCGAAGGAAAAGGTCACCCGCTACTTCGGCGACATCCCGGCCAGCGCCACGCTGCCGGACATGAAGACCAACATCCCCAGGCGCCCGGCCGACACCCGCGAGACGGTGCCCGACCGCGTGCCGCAGGTGCGCATCTACCGCGCCTGGCCCGTGGCCGAAACCGGCTCGCGCGACGCCACGCTGCTGGCCATGCTCAGCCAGATCCTCGGCGGCAGCGCGACCTCGCGCCTGGATGCGCGCCTGGTCTACGGCGACAAGCTGGTCGACAACGTCGGCACCTCGATGTGGAGCGCCGAGCTGGCCAGCACCTTCTTCATCAGCGCCGACGTCAAGCAGGGCGTGGAGCCGTCGAAGGTGGAGGCCATCATCGACGAGGAACTCAGGCGCCTGGTCAACGAGGGGCCGACGGCGGCCGAGCTCGAGCAGGCCAAGACGGCCATCCGCGCCGACTTCGTGCGCGGCATCGAGCGCATCGGCGGCTTCGGCGGCAAGTCCGACGTGCTCGCCGAGTGCGCCGTCTACAGCGGCACGCCGGACTGCTACGAGAAGGAACTGGCCGTGCTGATGGCCGCCACCCCGGAGCAGATCCGCGAAGTCGGCCGCAAGTGGCTCGGCACCGGCTCGCACACGCTCACCGTGCAGCCCAGCGAGACGCCGGCGGCCGCGCTGCCCGAGCGCGTGGTGTCCGCCCCGGCCACCGCGCCGGCGCCGCTGCCCAAGCCCGACCCGAAGTTCAGGACGGTCAAGACCGACGTCGACCGCAGCGCCGGCGTGCCGAAGACCACGAGCTTCCCGGAGCTCAAGTTCCCCACCCCGAAGATGGCCCGGCTCTCCAACGGCATGACGGTGGCGCTGGTGGAGCGCCACGACATCCCGGTCGTGCAGATGAACATGGAGTTCCCCGGCGGCTACAGCGCCGACCTCGGCCGCAAGCTGGGCACCGCGAACTTCACGATGCAGATGCTCGACGAGGGCGCCGGGAACCTAGGCGCGCTGCAGCTCAAGGCGCGCGAGGAAGCGCTGGGGGCCGACATCGCCGTGGGCGCCGGCCTGGACTACGCGGCCGTCGGCCTGTCGGCGCTCACCGACAAGCTGGCCGAGTCGCTGGACCTGTACGCCGACGTCATCCGCCGCCCGCGCTTCGACGCGGCCGAGATGGAGCGCGTGCGCGCGCAGTGGCTGGCCGGCATCAAGCAGGAGAAGGCAAGGCCGCAGACGGCCGCGCTGCGCGTGCTGCCGCCGCTGCTCTACGGCGAAGGCCATCCGTACGCGATCCCGTTCACCGGCTCGGGCACGGAGGCGTCGATCGCCTCGCTCACGCGCGAGGACCTGGTGGCCTTCCATCGCGACTGGCTGCAGCCCGAGAAGGCGCGCATCGTCATCGTCGGCGACACCACGCTGGAAAAGATCCTCCCGGAGCTGGAAAAGCGCTTCGGCGACTGGAAATCCCCCGCGGACGCGCCGCAGCTGCCGGCGATCCGGACCGTAGCGACGCCGAAGGCGCCGCGCGTGTTCCTGGTCGACCAGCCCGGCGCGATCCAGAGCAACATCTACGTCGCCCAGGTGATCCCGCCCACCGGCGATGCCGGCACGATCGACTTCGACTTCGCCAACGGCGTGCTCGGCGGCGAGTTCTCCGCGCGGCTCAACATGAACCTGCGCGAGGACAAGCACTGGGCCTACGGCTCCTACAGCAGCGCCACCAACACGCTCGGCCAGCGCCCGTGGATCGCCTCGGCGGCGGTGCAGGCGGACAAGACGGTGGAATCGATCGGCGAGCTGCGTCGCGAGATCACCGAGTTCGCCACCGGCGCGCGCCCGCCCACGCCCGCGGAGGTCGACAAGATCCGCGCCAGCAACACGCGCAGCCTGCCGGGTGCCTACGAGACCGGCGGCGCCGTGCTCTCGCAGGTGGCCGCGGACCTGCGCTACGGGCGGCCGGTCGACTACATCGTGCGCTACAAGGCGCGCAACGAGGCCATGACGCCGCAGATCGCCGCGCAGGCGGCGCGGCGCATCGACCCCGGCGCCCTGACCTGGGTGGTGGTGGGCGACCTGGCGAAGATCGAGCAGCCGGTGCGCGCGCTCGGGCTCGGCGAGGTGAAGGTGGTGGACGCCGACGGCAAGCCGGTCGTGAAGTGATGCGAGGTGCCCGTCCGCGTGCGTGGGCGGGCCCTGCATGACGATTCAGACGCGCGGGGCGACAATCCCGCGCGTCGTCCTTTCCGGAGAGCCCGCATGCGCCGACTGCCCGTCGCCCTCGTCCTCGCCTTCGTCCTCGCCTTCGTCGTCGCCGGCTGCACCTGGGTGCCCATGCAGGCCGGCGCGGCCTCGGTGCGCGTGATCGCCGAGGGCGCGCCGCCGGCGGGCTGCACGAAGCTGGGCGAGATCGAGGTCGAGGTCACCGACAACGTCGCCTTCTACGAGCGCAATCCCCTGCGCGTGCGCGAGGAACTGGAAACCATGGCACGCAACGAAGCGGTGGGCCTGGGCGCCGACACGGTGCAGCCCATGGCCGACCCGCGCGACGGCAGCCAGCGTTTCCTCGCCTGGCGCTGCCCGCGAGCCTGAACGCCCGGCTGAACGGCCGGGCTGAACGGAGCACGCGGGCGGGACGCGCCGTCGCGGCGCCGCGGGTGCGCCGTACGGCAGTGGACGTTAAGCTAGCGTGTTCCGCACGCCCGATACGAGCCGCCGCCATGCTGTTCCAACACGTCGCCATCGCCGGCCTCGCCCATATCGACGCCCCGCGTCGCCTGACCACCGACGAGATCAACGCGCGCCTGCGGCCCACGCTCGATCGCCTCGGCATCAAGACCGACGTCATCAAGGACATCGCGGGCGTCGAGGAGCGCCGCCTGTGGGACGGCCCCATGCTCGCCTCCGACGCGGCCACGCTCGCCGCGGTCAAGGCGCTGGGCGATGCCGGCATCGAGCCGGCGCGCGTCGGGCTGCTGGTCAACACCTCGGTCAGCCGCGACTACCTCGAACCCAGCACGGCCTCGATCGTCTCCGGCAACCTCGGCCTGCCCGACACCTGCCAGAACTTCGACGTCGCCAACGCCTGCCTGGCCTTCATCAACGGCATGGACATCGCCGCGCGCATGATCGAGCGCGGCGAGATCGACTATGCGCTGATCGTCGACGGCGAGACGGCGGACCTGGCCTACGAGAAGACCATCGAGCGCATGACCCGCGCCGACGTCACCGAGGAAGACTTCAAGAACGAGCTGGCCACCCTCACGCTGGGCTCCGGCGCCGCCGCCATGGTGATGGCGCGCTCGGAGCTCGCGCCCGGCGCGCCGCGCTACCGCGGTGGCGTCACCCGCGCCGCCACCGAGTGGAACAAGCTCTGCCGCGGCAACCTCGACGGCATGGTCACCGATACGCGCCAGCTGCTGATCGAGGGCGTCAAGCTCGCGCAGAAGACCTTCCAGGTCGCCAAGCAGAAGCTGGGCTGGGCGGTGGAGGAACTCGACGAGTTCGTCGTCCACCAGGTGAGCAAGGTGCACACGGCCGCCTTCACCCGCGCCATGGGCATCGACCCGAAGAAGGTGCTGACCATCTTCGGCGAGCACGGCAACATCGGCCCGGCCTCGGTGCCGATCGTGCTGTCCAAGCTGCGCGAGATGGGCCGCCTGAAGAAGGGCGACCGCGTGGCGCTGCTGGGCATCGGCTCGGGGCTGAACTGCTCGATGGCGGAAGTGGTCTGGTAACCGCTTCGACCGATTGATCGCGACACCACCCGGCCGCCTCGTGCGGCCGCGTGCTTTCAGGCCCTGCATCCGATGACCGCGATGGACCCGGCGCGCTTCCCCGACTACCCCTTCAGCCCGCAGCGCATCGAGGTGCGGCCGGGCATCGCGATGAGCTATCTCGACGAAGGCCCGCGCGACGGCGAGGTCGTCGTCATGGTCCACGGCAATCCGTCGTGGAGCTACTACTGGCGGCATCTCGTGCTCGGCCTCTCCGATCGCTACCGCTGCATCGTGCCGGACCACATCGGCATGGGGCTGTCGGACAAGCCCGACGACGGCGGCGGCACGCTGCCTCCGCGTGCGCCCACGCGCCGCGAGGGGCAATACGACTACACGCTCGCCTCGCGCGTGGAGGACCTCACGACGCTGCTCGACCGCCTCGGCATCACCGGCCCGGTGACGCTGGCCGTGCACGACTGGGGCGGGATGATCGGCTTCGGCTGGGCCCTGTCGCACATGCCGCAGGTCGAGCGCCTGGTGATCCTCAACACTGCCGCGTTCCCGCTGCCCGCCGCCAAGCCGATGCCGTGGCGGCTCTCGTTCGGCCGCGATTCGACGCTGGGCGCCTGGGCGATCCGCCGCTTCAACCTGTTCGCGCGCGGCGCTTCGCGCTTCGGCGTGTCGCGGCCGATGCCGCGCGCGGTGCGCGATGCCTACGATGCGCCCTACCATGGGTGGACGAACGCGATCTCCACCATCCGCTTCATGCAGGACATCCCGCTGCGCGAAGGCGACCGCGCGTGGCCGCTGCTGGAGCAGGTCGGGCGCCGGCTTCCGGAATTCGCCGACCGTCCCGCGTTCATCGGCTGGGGCCTGCGCGACTTCGTCTTCGACCGGCACTTCCTCGAAGGCTTCCGCCGCGCGCTGCCGCGGGCCGAGGTGCATGCTTTCGAGGACGCGAACCACTACGTGCTCGAGGACCGGCACGAGGTGCTGGTGCCGGCGATCCGGCGCTTCCTCGAGGCAAACCCGCGCCGCGGCTGACCGGCACGCACGGCGCGCGCCCGCGCGAACCGGCGCGTCGGCGCCGTCCCGGCGGTTCACCGGCGCCGCCCCGCACGCGACAATGCCGCGATGGACGCTCCCTGCAACATCGCCGCCGCCCTGCCGCGGCTCGCACGCGAGCGTGGCGCGCAGGTGGCCATGCGCTGCCCCGGCACGCGCGGGCCCGATGGCCTGGCACGCTACGACGTCGAGCTCACCTATGCGCAGCTCGATGCGCGCAGCGACGCCATCGCCGCGGGGCTGGCCCGGCGGGGCGTGGCGCGCGGCACGCGTTGCGTCGTGATGGTACGGCCCTCGCCCGAGTTCTTCCTGCTGATGTTCGCGCTGTTCAAGGCCGGCGCCGTGCCGGTGCTGGTCGACCCCGGCATCGACCGGCGCGCGCTCAGGCAGTGCCTGGACGAGGCCGCGCCCGAGGCTTTCATCGGCATCCCGCTCGCGCACCTCGCGCGCGTGCTGCTGGGCTGGTCGAAGTCCGCGCGCCTTCGCGTCACCACTGGCGCGCACGCGTGGCTGGCCGACGACACGCTCGCCCGCATCGAGGCGGCGGGCGCGGGCGCCGGCCCGCAGCTGGCCGACACGCGGCCGGACGACGTCGCCGCGATCCTGTTCACCAGTGGCTCCACCGGCGTGCCGAAGGGCGTCATGTACCGGCACCGGCACTTCGTCGCGCAGGTCGAGCTGCTGCGCACGGCGCTGGGCATCCGCGAGGGCGAGGTCGACTTCCCCACGTTCCCGCCGTTCGCGCTGTTCGGCCCCGCGCTGGGGCTGACCTCCATCATCCCCGACATGGACGCCACGCGGCCGGCGCAGGCCGACCCGCGAAAACTGCACGCGGCGATCGAACGCTTCGGCGTGCAGCAACTGTTCGGATCGCCCGCGCTGATGCGCGTGCTGGCCGAGTACGGCAGGCCGTTGCCGACCCTGCGCCGCGTGACCTCCGCCGGCGCGCCGGTGCCGGCCGGGGTGGTCGCGCGCATGCGCGCGCTGCTGCCCGAGGACGCCCGCTTCTACACGCCCTACGGCGCCACCGAGTGCCTGCCGGTGGCGGTGATCGAGGGGCGCGAGCTGGAGACCACGCGCGCGGCCACCGAGGCCGGCGCCGGCACCTGCATCGGCCGCCCGGTGCCGCCCAACCAGGTGCGCATCATCCGCATCGACGACGCGGCGATCCCGCAGTGGTCCGACGCGCTGCTCGTGCGCGACGGCGACGTCGGCGAGATCACCGTCGCCGGCCCCACCGCCACCGACGCCTACTTCGCCCGCGAGGCGCAGACGCGCCTGGCGAAGATCGAGGAGACGCTCGCCGACGGCACGCGCCGCACCGTGCACCGCATGGGCGATGTCGGCTATTTCGACGCGCAGGGCCGGCTGTGGTTCTGCGGGCGCAAGACCCACCGCGTCGAGACCGCGGCCGGCCCGCTCTACACCGAGCAGGTCGAGCCGGTGTTCAACGTGGATCCGGCCGTGCGCCGCACCGCGCTGGTCGGCGTGGGGCCCACGGGTGCGCAGCGGCCCGTGCTCTGCGTCGAGCTCGCGGCGGGCGTGGCGCGTGACGAATGGCCCACCATCGAAGCCCGGCTGCGCGGGCTCGGCCGGGGGCATGCGCACACCGCGCGCATCGATACGTTCCTGCGCCATCCCGGCTTCCCGGTCGACATCCGCCACAACGCCAAGATCGGCCGCGAGCAGCTCGCCGCCTGGGCCACGAAGGAGCTCTGCGCATGAAGATCCTCGTCACCGGCGGCGGTGGCTTCCTCGGCCAGGCCCTGTGCCGCGGCCTGCGCGCGCGCGGCCATGCGGTCGTGAGCTTCAACCGCGGGCACTATGCCGAGCTCGACGCGATCGGCGTGCAGCAGGTGCGCGGCGACCTCGCCTCGCGCGATGCCGTGCTCGCCGCGGCCGAGGGCTGCGACGCGGTCATCCACAACGCGGCCAAGGCCGGTGCATGGGGGCCGTATGCGCAGTTCCATGCCGCCAACGTCACCGGCACCGACCACGTCATCGCCGCCTGCCGCGCGCATGGCATCGCACGGCTGGTGTACACGTCGACGCCCAGCGTCACCCACCGCGCGACCTTTCCGGTGGCGGGACTCGGCGCGGACGCGGTGCCCTACGGCGAGGGCCTGAAGTCGCCCTACGCGCAGACCAAGAAGATCGCCGAGCAGCGCGTGCTGGCGGCCAGCGACGCCACGCTCGCGGTGGTCGCGCTGCGCCCGCGGCTGATCTGGGGGCCGGGCGACAACCAGCTGCTGCCGCGCCTGGTCGAGCGCGCGCGCCGCGGTCGCCTGCGCCTGGTGGGCGAGGGCGACAACCTCGTCGACACCACCTACGTCGACAACGCCGCCGACGCGCACCTGGCCGCGCTGGACGCGCTCGCGCCCGGCGCGGCCTGCGCGGGCCGCGCCTACTTCATCAGCAATGGCGAGCCGCGCACGATGCGCGAGACGATCAACGCCCTGCTGGCGGCGGTCGGCGCGCCGACGGTGACGCGAAGCATCCCGTTCCGTGCGGCCTACGCGATCGGCGCGGCCTGCGAAGGCTTGTGGGCCACCTTGCCGCTGCGCGGCGAGCCGCCGATGACGCGCTTTCTCGCCGAGCAGCTGGTGACCACGCACTGGTACGACATGGCGCCGGCGCGACGCGATTTCGGCTACGTGCCGCGCGTGTCCTTCGACGAGGGCCTGACCCGGCTTCGCGCCGCCTGGCGCGGCTGAGGCGCGCGCCCGCGGCCGCTCGCGGGGTCACCGGGCGCCGAAGCCTGCGCGGCTAGAATGCCGCCATGGACCCGCGCCCCTCGCCCTTGAACGCCCTCAAGCCGCTTGCCGGCCGCGCGCTGGAATCCGCGCTCAATCGCGCGATGGCACTCGATCCCGAGACCCGCGAGGGCCTGCGCGCGCTCGAGGGCCGGCGCCTGGTGCTGCGCCTGGCCGCGCCGCCGCTGGCGCTGCAGGTCCGCGTCGTGGGCGAGCGCCTGCGCGTGGGGCCGGTGGAGGGCGAGGAGCCCGACCTGTCCGTGCGCGCCACGCTCGGTGGCCTGATCGCGCAGCTGCCCTTCATGCGCCGCGACGACGCGCCGGGCGTGGGCACACTGCGCATCGAGGGCGATGCCGACCTCGCGCGCCGCCTGCAGCGCCTGGCCGAACGCTTCGATCCGGACTGGCAGCAGCCTTTCGTAGCCGCGTTCGGCGACGTCGCGGGCGTGCAGGTCGCGCAGGCCTTCGCCGCCGCGCTGCGCGGCATGCGCACGGCGGCGGGCGTGGTCGCCACCCATGCCTCCGAGTTCCTGCAGCACGAGTCCGGCGACGTGCTCTCGCGCGCCGAACTCGACGCGTTCTTCGACGACGTCGATGGCCTGCGCGACGACGTCGAGCGCCTGGCCGCGCGCATCGCGCGGCTGCAGGCGCGCGGGCGGCCCGCCGCATGACGCCGCTGCTGCGCGCCGCGCGCATCGGCCGGGTGCTGATCCGCTACCGCCTCGACGCCCTGCTCGACGGCACCCCCGCCGAGCGCTGGCTGCGCCTGGCGCGCCCGTTCGTGCCGCGCGCCTCGCGCGAGGTCGCCGCGCTGCCGCGGGGCGCACGGCTGCGCCTGGCGCTGCAGGAGCTTGGGCCGATCTTCGTGAAGTTCGGCCAGATCCTCTCCACCCGCCGCGACCTCATCGCGCCCGACATCGCCGACGAGCTCGCGCAGCTGCAGGACCGGGTGAAGCCCTTCGATGGCGAACTCGCGCGCGGCATCGTCGAGCAGGCGCTCGGCCGCCCCGTGGCCGAGGCCTTCGCCACGTTCGACACCGCGCCGCTGGCGTCGGCGTCGATCGCGCAGGTACATGCCGCCACGCTGCCCGGCAGCGGCCGCGAGGTGGTGGTCAAGGTGCTGCGCCCGGGCATCCGCCGGCAGATCACCGAGGACGTCGCGCTGCTGCGCGCGCTCGCCAGCGTGGTCGAGCGCACGCATCCCGCGGCGGGCAAGATCCGCCCGCAGGAAGTGGTGCGCGAGATCGAATACACCCTCGACGCCGAGCTCGACCTGCAGCGCGAAGGCGGCAACGCCAGCGTGCTGCGCCGGTTCTGGCTCGACTCCGACGACCTCTACGTGCCCGAGGTGATCTGGTCGCATTCGGGCGAACGCGTGCTCACGCTCGAGCGCGTGCACGGCATACCGTCCGACGACATCGAGGCGCTCGACGCGGCCGGCATCGACCGCCGCGCGCTGGCCGCCAAGGGCGTGCGCGTGTTCTACACGCAGGTGTTCCGCGACAACTTCTTCCATGCCGATGCGCATGCGGGGAACATCTGGGTCGACCGCGATCCTGCGCGCCGCGCCAACCCGCGCTTCATCGCGCTGGACTTCGGGATCATGGGCCAGCTCTCGGACGAGGACCAGTACTGGCTCGCCGAGAATTTCATGGCGATCTTCAACCGCGACTACCGCCGCATCGCGCAGCTGCACGTGGACGCGGGCTGGATGCCGGCCACCACGCGCATCGACGAGCTCGAGGCCGCGGCGCGCGCGGTCTGCGAGCCGTACTTCACCCGGCCGCTGTCGGAGATCTCGCTGGCCGAGGTGCTGGTCAAGCTGTTCCGCACCGCGCAGCGCTACGAGCTCACCCTGCAGCCGCAGCTGATCCTGTTGCAGAAGACGCTGCTCAACATCGAGGGCGTGGGCCGCCAGCTCGATCCGCGCATCGACATCTTCGACGTCGCCCGCCCCGTGCTCGAGCGCATCCTCGTGCAGCGCTACAGCCCCAGGCGCCTGGCCGGCGAGTTCCGCAAGCGCCTGCCCGAGCTGGTCACGCACGCCCCCGACATGCCGCGCCTGCTGCATGCCTGGCTCACCCAGCAGGTGGAGGGGCGGCACGAGCTGGGCATGCGCTCGGACGACCTCGCCGCGCTCACCATGGAACTGCGCAAGATGCAGAAGCGCACGGTGGCCGCCATCCTCGGCACCGGCCTGCTGATCGCCGCGGCGGTGCTGTACGGGCTGGAGGCGGGCGGGCCGCGGCTGTGGTCGATCCCGGCGGCGGTGTGGGTGGCGGGCCTGGGTGGGATCCGGGCGTTGCTGGCGGCGTGGCCGCGGCGCTGAGGCCGTTCGGCGGCACCGATGTGCATGCCGGGGTGCCACCGGTGCGGTGAGTCGGACTCGTCGCGGCGGGTCGCCCCATGATCGCAGTGTGCGCCGCTTCGCTCGTCATCCCCGTGGACGCGCACTGCTGTCCGGAAAAAACTCTCAAGCAAAAAGTCCAGGCTGCACAGCGGCTTGCGCCTGCCAGCGCGCCCG
>NZ_SKFB01000041.1:0-28015 GCF_004344885.1 Lysobacter sp. N42 | reverse complement strand
CCAGCTGCGCGCCGACCTCATCCAGGCCCTCATGTGCCAGGGCGAAATCCCCGTGCGGGCGCTGGAACGGCGGTACGCGATCGATTTCGCGGCGTATTTCGCCCCGTCGCTGGAGAAGCTGGCGCCGCTGGAAGCCGACGGGCTCGTGCGCTGCAGTCCGGACCGCATCCAGGTCACGTCGCAGGGGCGGCTGTTCCTGCGTAACATTGCCATGTGCTTCGACGCCTACCTCGACCGCCCCGCCGACGTGCTGCGCCCGCGCTTCTCGCGGGCGGTCTGACCCCGGAGGGATCGCCCTGGACCTGACGCCTTTCCCGCGCCAGGACGCGCGGACCATTTCCGACGACGGCGACGCGCTGCACTTCTGCTCCACCTGCGCCTTCTCCGATGCCTGCCTCTCGCAGGGCATGGACAAGTCGGCGCTGATGGACCTGCACGTGCTGGTCGAGCACGTGGGGCCGTTCCACGCGCGCGACCACGTCTTCCGCGAGGGCGACCCCTTCGACGCGATCGCCGCCGTGCGCGCCGGCACCGTGAAGACCTACGTGATCGACCGCGACGGCCGCGAGCACGTGCTGGGCTTCCACCTGCCGGGCGAGGTCATCGGCCTCAACGCCATCGACACCGACCGCTATCCCTGCAACGCCGTGGCCCTGGACACGGTGATGCTCTGCCGCTTCTCGTTCCCGCAGATGGAGCTGCTGGCCACGCGCCTGCCCGGCCTGCAACGCCAGCTGTTCCGCCTGATGAGCCGCGACATCGGCCGCGCCGCGCAGCTGGCCGGCGACTTCACCGCCGACCAGCGCCTGGCGGCCTTCCTCGTCGGCTTCTCCCGCCGCCTGGCCGCGCGCGGCTTCTCGCCCACCCGCTTCCAGCTGACCATGGCGCGCACCGACATCGCCAACTACCTGCGCCTGGCGCCGGAGACCGTGAGCCGCGTGCTCAAGCGCTTCCAGCAGGAAGGCTGGGTGGCGGTGGACCGCCGCGAGCTGGAACTGCTGCGCCCCGACGAGATCGAGGCCCTGGCCGCGCCGGTGCTGCGCGGCTGAAGCCGGCGCATCCGCGGCCGCGTTGACTCAGGTCAAGGCGGCCGGCACCCCCCGGCGGGGAGCATGTCACCAACCGTAAGGGAGAGGTGACATGAGCAGCACACGCAAGTTGTGGTTGGGGCTTGCCGTCCTGCTTGTCGCGTCGTTCTCGGTGCTGCTGTGGGCCGGCGGAGAGATCTTCCGCACCGCCCCGCCGGTACCCGAACGCGTGGTGAGCGAGACCGGCGAGGTGGTCTACACGAAGGACGACATCCAGAAGGGCCGCCAGGTCTGGCAGTCCATGGGTGGCATGCAGCTGGGCTCGATCTGGGGCCATGGCGGCTACGTGGCGCCGGACTGGAGCGCCGACTGGCTGCACCGCGAGGCGCTCGGCGTGCTCGACATCTGGGCGCGGCAGGAGGGCGCGGCGAACTTCCATGCGCTCACGCCCGAGAAGCAGGGCAGGCTGCAGGCGCGCCTGCAGCCGATGATGCGCAAGAACACCTACGATCCCGCGACCGGCACCATCACGCTGGACGAAGACCGGGTGGCGGCGATCTCCAACGTCGCCGCGCACTACGAGAGCCTGTTCGGCAACGACCCGGCCACCGCCTCGCTGCGCGAGGCCTACGCGATGAAGAACGACACGGTCCCCGCCGCCGACCATCGGCGCGCGCTGACCGCGTTCTTCTGGTGGACGGCGTGGGCGGCCACCACGGAACGCGGCGGCGCCGCCGGCGACACGCTCGCTCCGAGCCAGCCCGGCGTGGTCGACAAGCGCGTCACCTACACCAACAACTGGCCCGGCGAGCCGCTGGTCGGCAACACGCCGCCGCCGTCGCTGTGGGTGTGGTCGGCCTTCAGCGTGCTGTTCCTGCTGGCCGGCATCGGCCTGCTCGGCTGGCACCACGCGCGCACCCACAAGGAGGAGGAGCACACGTTCCCGGCCAGCGATCCGCTGGCGACCCTGCGCGTCACCCCGTCGATGCGCGCCACCGCCAAGTACTTCTGGGTGGTGCTGGCGCTGTTCCTGGTGCAGATCCTGCTGGGCGCGATCACCGCGCACTACCAGGTCGAAGGCCAGGAGGCGTACGGCCTCGCGCTGTCGGAAGTGCTGCCCTACTCGATCACCCGCACCTGGCACACGCAGCTGGCGGTGCTGTGGATCGCCGTGGCGTGGCTCGGCACCGGCCTGTACATCGCGCCCGCGCTGTCGGGGCATGAACCGAAGTTCCAGCGGCTCGGCGTCAACTTCCTGTTCGTGTGTCTGCTGATCATCGTGGTCGGCTCGTTCGCCGGGCAGTGGCTGGCGGTGATGCAGAAGCTGGGGCTGGAGCACAACTTCTGGTTCGGCCACCAGGGCTGGGAGTTCGCCGACATGGGCCGCTTCTGGCAGTGGTTCCTGTTCATCGGCCTGCTGCTGTGGCTGACGCTGGTCGGACGCGCCCTGTGGCCGGTGCTGCGCGGGCCGAAGAGCGACACCAAGTCGATCGTCGGGCTGATGTTCCTGTCCACCGTCGCCATCGGCCTGTTCTTCGCCTCGGCGCTGATGTGGGGCGAGCACACGCACATCAGCGAGGTGGAGTACTGGCGCTGGTGGCTGGTGCACCTGTGGGTGGAGGGCTTCTTCGAGGTGTTCGCCGCCGCGGTGATGTCGCTGATCTTCGTCCGGCTCGGCCTGATCCGCGCGCACACGGCGACGGTGGCGGTGCTGTTCGCCACGGTGATCTTCCTCGCCGGCGGCGTGCTGGGCACGCTGCACCACCTCTACTTCGTCGGCACGCCGACCGCGGTGGTGGCGCTGGGCGCGAGCTTCAGCGCGCTGGAAGTGGTGCCGCTGGCCTACATCGGCTTCGAGGCCTACCACACCTACAAGCTGGGCAAGGCGACGCCGTGGATGGTTCGCTACAAGTGGCCGATCCTGTTCTTCATCGCGGTGTCGTTCTGGAACCTGGTGGGCGCCGGCCTGTTCGGCTTCCTCATCAATCCGCCGCTGTCGCTGTACTACATGCAGGGCCTCAACCTCACGCCGCTGCATGGCCACACCGCGCTGTTCGGCGTCTACGGCATGCTCGGCATCGCCCTGCTGCTGTTCAGCCTGCGCGGGCTGCGCGGCCAGATGCGCTGGGATACGCGGGCGCTGAAGATCTCGTTCTGGTCGTTCAACATCGGCCTGGCGCTGATGGCGCTGCTGACGCTGCTGCCGCTGGGCACGCTGCAGCTGCTGGCGGCGATCGAGCACGGCTACTGGTACGCGCGTTCGGCCGACTTCATGCAGAAGCCCATCGTCGACACGCTGGTGTGGCTGCGCGTGCCGGGCGACACGGTGTTCAGCATCGGTGCGCTGGCGCTGACCTGGTTCGTGTTGAGGCTGTGGGTCGCGCCGCGGCGCGAAACGCTCCCGGCCGGCGAGGCGGTCAAGCGCGAAGTCTGAGCCGGCACGACCGGCAACAGGGGGCGGCTTCGGCCGCCCCCTTTTTTGCGGATGCCACGCGGCGCGCTTGACGCACGTCAGGGCGCGGCGGCGCCGGTGCCACCACCCTGTCGCGCACACGACCCCTCCACGGAGACCGCCATGCAGTTCCGCATTTCCGCCCTTCCCCTCATCCCCGACGTGGACCGCGTCGAAGCCGCGATCACCGAGATCGACCCGGCCGCGCTGGTCGACTACGATGCGGTGCTGGCCTCGCTGAGGCTGTCGACCTCGCTGGAGCCGGCCGACATCGCGCAGGCGCTAGCCGGCGCGGGCGTGCCGGTGGCGGCATCGCAGGTGCAGCGACAGCCGTCCGAGTGCTGCGGCGGCTGCGGCGGCTGAGGCGTCCCGCGGGGTCTGACCCAGATCAAGGCAGCCGGACGGGGCGCGCGCGAGGATGTCGGCATGAATCGCGCCGCCCCCGTCGCCCCGCCCCCGTCGCCGATGCGGCTGCTCGCCGCGCCGCACCGGCTGCTGTTCTTCGTCGGCGCCAGCAACGTGCTGCTGGCGATGGCCTGGTGGGCGGCCTGGCTGGCCGCGCCGCACCTGGGCGCGGCCTTCCCGCAGCCGGCCACGCCGGCCGGCTGGCTGCATGCCTTCGTCATGCAGTACCAGATGCTGCCGAGCTTCATCTTCGGCTTCCTGCTGACCACGTTCCCGCGCTGGATGGGCCTGCCCGACATCGACCGCTGGCGCTACGCGCCGGTGGGCATCGGCCTGTTCGGTGGCCAGGTGGCGACGCTGCTGGGCGCGCTGGGATGGGACGTCGGGCTCACCGTCGGCCTGTGGATGACCGTGGCCGGCTGGGCCGCCGGCCTGGCCACGCTGGCGCCCCTGCTGTGGCGCGAGGCCGGCGCCACCTGGCATGCGCGCTCGTGCTTCGCGGCGCTCACGCTCGGCGCGATCGGACTCGCCGGCTGGCTGGCCTTCGTGCTGGGGCTGGCCTCGCCGTCCTGGGCCTTCGCCAGCATCAAGCTGGGCACCTTCGGCCTGTTGCTGCCGGTCTACCTGACGGTGGCGCACCGCATGTTCCCGTTCTTCGCGGCCAATGCGGTGCCGGGCTACCGCGCATGGCGGCCGCTGTGGCTGCTGGCGATCGCCTGGCCGCTGCTGCTGGCGCACCTGGCCCTCGAGCTGGTGCATGCCTATGCCTGGACCTGGCTGGCCGACCTGCCGCTGCTTGCGCTCACCACGGCCATGCTCTGGCGCTGGTGGCCGCGCGGCGACAAGCCCGCGCTGCTCACCGTGCTCTTCGCCGGCTTCGCCTGGCTGCCGGTCGCGTTCGCGCTGTACGCGGCGCAGAGCCTGTGGATGGCGGCCACCGGCGAATTCGCGCTGGGCCGCGCGCCGGCGCATGCGCTGTTCGTCGGCTTCTTCGGCAGCCTGCTGGTGGCGATGGTCACGCGCGTGACACAGGGCCATTCCGGCCGCCCGCTGGCGATGCCGAAGGTGGCCACCTACGCCTTCGTCGCGATCAACGTGGTCGCCGTGCTGCGCATCGCCGCCGAGCTCGCGCCCGATCCCATGCGCTGGCACGCGCTGGTGGCCGCGGGCTGGCTGGTCGCGCTGGGGCCGTGGATCGCGCGCATCGCCCGCATCTACCTGTCGCCGCGCGCCGACGGCAAACCCGGTTGAGGACATCCCTTCGATGATCGAGTTCTATCCGCAGATCAAGGCCCTGCACATCGCCATGGCCGTCTCCAGCGGCGCGCTGTTCGCCGTGCGCGGCGCGTTCGCGCTGGCCGGCCACCGCTGGCCGCATTCGCTGGCGGTGCGCGTGCTGAGCTGGACCATCGACACGACCCTGCTCACCGCCGCGCTGATGCTGTTCACCGTGCTGCCCAGGGAGCTGTTCGCCAACGGCTGGCTGGCGACGAAGATCGTGCTGCTGCTGGGCTACATCGGGCTGGGCGCGTTCGCGCTGCGCCGCGCGCGCGGCCGGCGCGGGCAGGCGGCGGCCTACGTGGCCGCGCTCGCGGTGTTCGCGTCGATCTACTCCATCGCACGTGCCCACCATCCGCTGGGCGCGCTGTACGCCCTGTTCGCCTGAGGCCCGCATGAGCGCCCTGCCCGACGACCTGCCGCATCGCGCGGCGCAGCTGGCCGAGCACGAGCGCCGCACGCTCGACGCCTGCTTCCTCGGCCCCTACGGCGAGAACGACACGCTGCTGGAGAAGCTGGTAGTGGAGTTCCTGCGCGACCACGTCTACTGGCGGCGCAACTTCCACCCCGAGGATCCGCCGGCGATCCCCACGCGCGCCGCGCAGCACCCGGCCTACCAGGGCTTCGCATCGCGCATGCGCCGCGAGCTGCACGCGCTGTCGGCCGCGCTGAAGAAGTCGGTGCCCTTCCACAGCCCGCGCTACATCGGGCACATGGCCTCCGACCTGCTGCTGCCGGGCCTGGCCGCGCAGATGCTCACGCTGCCCTACAACCCCAACAACGTGAGCGAGGAAGCCGCGCCGGTCACCGTCGACATGGAAGTGCGCGTGGGCCTGCAGCTGGCGCGCATGTTCGGCTACCCCGACGACCCCGCGCGCGAGGACTGCGCCTTCGGCCACCTCACCTCCGGCGGCACGCTGGCCAATTACCAGGCGCTGCGCCTGGCCTGGGCGCTCAAGGCGTTCCCGGTGGCGCTGCGCGCGGCGCGCGTGCCCGACATCGGCGTGCCGGCATCGGACTCGGAAGCCTTCAACCTGGCGCCGGCCGCGTCCACCGCCCTGTTCGTGCGCTGGCAGGCCTGGCTGGCCGGGCAGCCGGCCGCGCAGCGCCGCGACTGGCAGGCTCGCGTGGACGCCGAGCGCCCGGAGCAGCTGGGCCTGGTCGACTTCTTCCGCCGCCACCCGGACCTGCGCCCGCCGGTCGTGCTCGCACCGGTGACGGCGCACTACTCCTGGAGCAAGGGCATGAAGCTGCTCGGGCTGGGGCGCGCGCAGCTGCGCAAAGTGCCCGAGGTGGCCATGCGCATGGACCCGGACGCGCTGGACGGCATCCTCGAGCAGTGCCTGCGCGACGGCCAGCCCGTGCTCGCCTGCGTGGGCGTGCTGGGCACCACGGAGTTCGGCACGGTCGACCCGGTGGACCGCATCGTCGACGCGCGCGAGCGTTTCGCCCAGCGCGGCCTCGGCTTCGCCGTGCACGTGGACGCCGCCTGGGGCGGCTACCTCGCCACCCTGTTCCGCGAGCCCGACGGCGGCCTGCGCCCGCGCGCCGACATCGCGGCCGACCACGCGCACTTCCCGTGGCCGCACGTCTTCGATGCCTTCGCCGCGCTGGCTCGCACCGATTCGATCACCGTCGACCCGCACAAGCTCGGCTACCTGCCCTACGGCGCAGGCGCCTTCGTCTGCCGCGACCACCGCGCGGTGGCGCTGCTGGCCGAGCAGGCCGACTACGTCTTCCACGGCGATGCGCCCACCGACTACTTCGCCCGCCACCGCCGGCTGGGGCAGGTGATCCCCGAAGGGTCCAAGTCCGGCGCCGCGGCCGCGGCGGTGTACGTGACCCACCGCGTGCTGCCCCTGGACCACCTGCACTTCGGCGCGCTGCCGCGCCAGACCATCCGCGCCGCCGAGGCCTTCGCCGACGCGGCGGCCGCGTTCGCGCGCGAGGTCGCGCCGCGGGCGCGGGTGGTGGTGCCCTTCCCGCCCGACAGCAACCTCGTCTGCCTGGCGATCAACCCCGCCGGCAATACCGACGTGGCCGCCGCCAACGCCTTCGCGGCGCGGCTGCTCGAGGGCCTGCGCTGCGACCCGCGCGTGCCCGTGCAGAGCCGCGAGTTCTTCGGCTCGTCCACCACGCTGCGCCCGGAGGCCATGGGCGGGGCCGAGCTGTCGCGCGTGCTGGCCGAGCTGGGCCTGGACCCGGCCAGCTTCGGCACCGAGCCGGGCAACGACCGCCTGCTCATCCTGCGCCACACGCTGATGAACCCCTACCTCATCGACGAGGAGAACGGCATCAGCTTCATCGACCTGTATTTCCGCCACCTCGCCAGCCGCCTGCAGGCACTGCTAGGCTGAGCCCATCAGTGCCTTTCGGGGGGAAGGCCGATGTCCAGCGATCGGGGGTTCCGGTTCATCCCGCGCCTGCACGCGAGCCTCGACGTGCCCGCCGAGTGCGCGGACGCCCAGCGCGGCGTGGTGCGCGCGCGCATCGTCACGCTCGCGCCGGTGCTCGCCATGCTCACCGTCGGCTGGTCGATGCTGGACTTCGTGGTGCTGCCGGCCGGCGCGTTCGCGACCACCTTTATCGCACGCCTGCTCATCGCCACCGGCCTGCTGCTGCTCGCGCGCCACAGCGGGCGCATGCCCGTGCTCATGCTGCTGCGGCTGTTCCTGTGGATCCAGGCGCTGGGCTTCGGCCTGATGCAGGCCTTCGTCATCCCGCCCTCCGATACCGGCATCTCGGTGGGCTACGAGCTCGCGCCGTTCGTGATCGCCACGCAGATCGCGCTGTTTCCCGTGACCTGGGCGCACGCGCTGCGCCTGGGCACCGCGCCGGTGGCGGCGCTGGTGCTCGGGCACCTGGGCACGGGCTGGCCGCTGGACGCCGCCGACTGGCGCGACGCCTGGCTGATCGCGCTGCTGCTGGGCACGGCGGCGTGGACCTCGCACGCGCAGCTGCGCCTGCTCACCAACCTGAGCAGCGCGCGCGACGACGCCTCGCGCGATGCGCTCACCGGCCTGGCCAACCGCCGCGCGGCCAACGAGCGGCTGGAACTGGAAGCGGCGCGCTTCGCGCGCAGCGGCGCGCCGCTGTCGGTGCTGATGCTCGACCTCGACCGCTTCAAGGCCGTCAACGACCGCTGGGGCCACGCGGCCGGCGACGAAGTGCTGCGCGCGCTCGCCGGCGCGCTGCGCGCCGAGCTGCGCGCCTGCGACCTGGGCGCGCGCTTCGGCGGCGAGGAGTTCCTCGTGCTGCTCACCGATACCCAACTCGACGATGCCATGCGCGCCGCCGAGCGCATCCGCCGCCGCATCGCCGCGCTGGAAATCGACGCGGGCGAGGCGCTGCTGCGGGTGACGGTGAGCATCGGCGTGGCGCAGCTGCGCGAGGGCGAGGCGGTGGACACAGCGATCGCGCGCGCCGATGCGGCCCTCTACCGCGCCAAGTCCGAGGGCCGCGACCGGTGCGTGGCGGCCACGGGCGCGGCCGCCGAAGCAGCCGAGCCGGCCGCCACCTGAGGCCTACGGCCGCACGCCGCTCCACTCCAGCTGCAGCCAGAGCTTGGTGGTGTCGCGCGCGAAGCGGTCGGCGCGGTAGTCGGCCACCTTCGCCAGCGCCTTCCACTGCGGGCCGAAGGGCATCGCCAGCGAGGCGTTCCACTCGCGCCCGTAGCGCATATCACCGGCGTCGGCGCGGTAGTCGTGCCAGGCCAGCGTCCACTCCAGCGCGCCGAGCGCGCGCGACTTCGCCAACTGCCCGTTGGCGGCCACGTAGCGATCGTCCAGGCCCGCCGCGGGCGTGACGAGGAACTTGTCGGCCCAGCCGTTGAAGGCGTGCAGCGTGGCCAGCGGGGTCTGCAGCGCGTGCGTGCCGGTGCCGCCGAGCAGCTCCTGGCCGGCGCGCAGGGTCATGCCCGGCAGCGCCAGCGCGGGCTCCAGCAGGCGGTAGTCATGCGAGAAGTCGAGCGGGTTGCCGGCGTGGTCGACCTGGCGGGCGAACTCGGCCGTGATGCCGAAGCGGCGCGTGCCGGCCTTGGGCGCGAGCGCGTAGCGAAGGCCCAGCGTGCGCGTGGAGGCGGCGGCCAGGTCTTGGTCCTCGACCGCATAGGCATAGCCCACCAGGCGATGGTCGCCGCGCGTCCACGCGGCGTTGAGCAGGTGCGCGTCGAGGTCGCGCTCGCGGGCGAGCGGATCGATCGCATCGTCGCCGCTGACGCGGTGCACGCGGTCCAGCCAGGCGTAGGTGAGCGCGACCGGCGCCGCCGGCTTCGCCCCCAGCACCAGCGCGTCGAAGGTCTGCTCGTTCTGGCGCCAGCCCACGTTGCCCACCCAGCGCTGGTTGTCCAGCAGCAGGCGCTGGCGGCCGAGCGTGGCATTGGCCTTGCCGCCCTGCCAGCGCAGCCAGGCCTGGTTGAGCTCGGCGCCTTCCGGATCAACGACCGATGGATACGCGGTGCGGCCGTTGGCGCCGCTGTTGTAGTCGTCGCCGGGCGCGGCCACGCCCTCGCCCTCGGCAAAGGCCTCCCAGCCCGGCGCGATACGCCATCGCAGGCCGGCGCGCAGGCGCAGCATGGTGGCTTCGGCGTCGCGGGCGAAGGCGTCGTCGTCCACCGCTTCGTGGCGCAGGCGGGCATTCCATTCGAAGGACAGGGGCGAGGACCCGGCGGCGACGGCGGGCGCGGCCAGGGCAAGCAGGACGGAAGCGGTGAGCAGGCGATTCATGGCGGTTTTCCGTGGACAGGCGCGCAGCATCGGCGCCAGCACGCGCGGTTGCATTGACCCATATCAAAGGCGGCCCGGCCACCTGTTCGAAACGGCCGGACGCGGACTTGATCCAGATCAGCGCGCGGCCGTCCACGCGTCCTTAACGTTCACTCCGCAGAGGAAACAACCAACCCAAACGGAGTCAACCGTGAAGAAGTCCGCACTGCTCATCGCCATCGGCCTCGCGCTCGGCAGCCTCGCGCCCACGGCGGCGCTGGCGCAGCACGATGCCCACAAGTCCACCAACGTCGCCCCGGTGGCCGACGTCGTCTTCACCCTGCGCACCGAGATCGCCGACGGCAAGCTCGTGTTCGTGGGTGAGGCCGGCGCGATCAAGGGCCAGGTCAATCCCGACCTGCGCGTGCCGGAAGGCAAGGTCGTGCAGATCAACCTGGTGAACGGCGATGGCGCCCTGCACGACATCGCGGTGCCCGAGTTCGGCGCCAAGTCCGACCAGATCTCCGACAAGGGGGCCTCGACCACCATCGTGTTCCGTGCCACCAAGGCCGGCACGTTCGAGTACATCTGCACCCTGCCCGGCCACAAGGCCGCGGGCATGGTGGGCAAGCTGACCGTGGGCGACGTCAAGGCCGCTGCGAGCACGGCCACCGAGATCGCGATGGACCCGAACAAGGTCGGCACGCCGGTTGGCCAGCGCGCGCCCAAGAACCTCGAGTTCTCGATGACCACCACCGAGGTCGAGGGCCGGCTCTCCGACGGCAGCACCTACAGGTACTGGACCTTCGACAACCGCGTGCCGGGCCCGTTCCTGCGCATCCGCAAGGGCGACACGGTGAAGTTCAACCTCACGAACGCGCCCGACAGCGTGAACATCCACTCGATCGACTTCCATGCGGTCACCGGGCCCGGTGGCGGCGCGGCGGTCACGCAGGTGGCGCCCGGCCAGACCAAGAGCTTCACCTTCAAGGCGCTCAACCCCGGCCTGTACGTCTACCACTGCGCCACGCCGATGGTCGCCCACCACATCTCCAACGGCATGTACGGCCTGATCCTGGTCGAGCCGGAAGAAGGCCTGCCGAAGGTCGACAAGGAGTTCTACGTGATGCAGGGCGAGCTCTACACCGTGCAGAAGCACGGCTCTACGGGCCCGCAGGAGTTCTCGCTCGACAAGCTGCTGGACGAGAACCCCGAGCACATCACCTTCAACGGCTCGATGGATGCGCTGACCAAGACCTACAAGATGGAAGCCGACGTGGGCGAGACCGTGCGCATCTTCTTCGGCGTGGGCGGCCCGAACCTGACCTCCAGCTTCCACGTCATCGGCGAGGTGTTCGACCGGGTATACGAGCTGGCCTCGCTGCAGACGCCGCCGCTGCGTGACGTGCAGACCACACTGGTGCCCCCGGGCGGCGCCACGATGGTGGAGTTCAAGGTCGACTATCCCGGCAAGTACATCCTGGTCGACCATGCGCTCTCGCGCCTCGAGAAGGGCCTCGTCGGCTTCCTGCACGTCAACGGCAAGAAGGACGACAGCGTCTTCAAGACCGACCAGGCGCACGATCCGAACTCGGGCCACTGAGAGCCCGGCGGTTGGACCCTCCCGGCCGCGCCCTCGGGCGCGGCCTCTTTTTTTCCTGAACTTCGCCAAACGGCCTGCGACAGCAGGCATCGATCTGATCCAAATCAAGGCGCGCGGCAGGCCCGCAGGCCAGACTTTGCATCACCGAGACCTTCCTGACCGAAACACGGAGCCAACCAGATGATCCGCACCATGCACGTCGCCGGCCTGCTCGTCCTGGGCGCCCTTGCCGGCTTCACCAACCCCGCCGCCGCCGCGGAGTGCAAGGCGACCGTCGACTCCAACGACGCGATGCAGTTCACCGTCAAGTCGATCACCGTGCCCAAGAGCTGCAAGAGCTTCACCGTGACGCTGCGCCACACCGGCAAGCTGCCGGCGACCGCCATGGGCCACAACTTCGTGCTCGGCAAGACCGCCGATGCGAACGGCATCGCTTCCGACGGCATGAAGGCCGGCGCGGCCGCCAACTACGTCAAGGCCGGCGACGCGCGCGTCATCGCGGCGAGCAAGATCATCGGGGGCGGCCAGTCCACCACGGTCACCATCCCGGTCGCCAAGCTCAAGGCCGGCGAAAGCTACACCTACATCTGCTCGTTCCCGGGCCACTCGTCGATCATGCGCGGCACCCTCGTCGTCAAGTAAGTAGTGTCCACGGCGCGGCGTTGCAGGCGCGGGGGATTCCCCGTCGGCAACCCCGCCCATCCCGCCAAGGCGCCTGCCAGCTGCAGGCGCCTTTTTTCGTGTCGAGCAGGCATGCGCGCCGTGGCCTGCCGCGGCCGCCGGCGTGGCTGCGCGATGCAGCCGGCCCGCACACCAGCCCGGCACCCTGGCGGCCGTGGCCTGCCCCGGGCTACCCGCATTGCGTCGACGAAAAGCGGAAGCAGCCGCCCGTGCGCCATGTCCAGCGTCGGATGGCAGCTGCCCGTGCTGCTGGCTACACGGCCAGGCATGCGCGCCGCCGCCCCCAGGATGGTGCCGCCGGCCCACGCAGGCACGGCGAACGACGTCGCAAGCATGATCACGGCGCCGGTCGGGAGCGTGCGTATCGTGCGTCCGATCACCCGACGACGTCGGTGCGCCGTGCGCGCCGATGGCTCGGGGCCGGATCAAGCCTTCGCCGCGATGCCCGCGCACCGCGGCGAAGATGCAGGCCCTGCTCAGTACCTGACGCCGATGCGCACCCAGGCCGTACGGCCGGGCTCGGCGATGCGCACGGGATCGGCGGGGTAGCCGAAGTCGGCATTGCCGGCCAGGTTCAGGTGCTCGGCATAGTGGCGGTCGAACAGATTGTCGATGCCGGCGGTGAGCTGCACGAGGTCGTTGACCCGGTAGCCGCCGTTGACGGCGAGCGTGGCGAAGCCGCCCGTGGGGCCGAGATCGCGGCCGACCACGTTGCCCTGCCCCGGCGCCACGCGGTCCTGCCCCGCCACCGCGCGCAGGACCGCGCCGGCCGACCAGCGCTCGTGGTCGTTCCAGTTCACGCCCAGGCGCGCCTCGAAGGGCGACATCTGCGGCAGCGCGCGGCGCTGCGTGCGGTTCTCGCCCCAGGCCCAGGCCAGGGAGCCGTCGATCTTCCAGTGCGTCGCCGCCTTCCACGCGATGCCGGCCTCGGCGCCATGCACCGCGGCGTCGACGTTGCGCGCGACGGTGGTGGGGCCCATGCCGCCCATTGCCGGCATGTAGTCGAACAGGATGAAGTCCTCGATGCGGCCGGCGTAGGCGGAAACCCAGGCGTCCAGGGTGCTGGACCGGTACTGCAGGCCGACGTCGAGCTGCGTGGTCTTCTCGGTTTCGACACCGGCGAAGGCATTGGCCGCGCCGGTCGGACCGCGCGTGGCCGAGAACAGCTCCCAGTAGTCGGGCATGCGCTCGGTGTGACCGACGCCCGCATACCAGCCCAGGCCCCTGCCGGTGCCGTGCTCCCAGCGCAGGAAGCCGGCCGCGAGGTCTTCCCGGCGCGTTTGCCCATACGTCGGGTTCGGGGTGGCCCGCATGCCGACCGTCGCACGCGCGTCGCGCGCGGCGGCCCGGTCCGCGCGGGCGCCGGCGACGAGGCGGTCCGCGGCGTCGAGGCGCCAGGCCACTTCGCCGAACGCGCCCGCATTGCGCATCACCGCATCGCGTGTCCACGGAAGCGTGGCATAGGTGCCGCGGCCGCCGGCACTGCGGCGGCGGTGCTCGCTGTCCTGCACATCGAAGCCCAGCGTCGCGTCGAAGCCCTCCGTGACCCACTTCGCCGCCGCGCGGCCGCCCGTGGTCACGCGCTCCACGTTCGAGGCCATCGGCATCGGCATCGCGCTGGCCGGGTTGGGCGTGCGCAGCGTGTAGTTGTCCATCACGTGGTCGGCGCGGTTGCGGTAGACGTTGGCCTCGATGCGGTCCAGCGCACCGTCGATGTCGCGCTTCTCCAGGCGCAGGCCCGTGCTCTCGCGCACGAACTGCGCGCCGTCCATGCCGCGCGCGGCATAGCGTGCCTCGCCGTCGCCGCGGCCGACGGTGGCCTCGACCAGCGTGCCCGCGTCCGGCGTCCAGCCCAGCGCCGCATCGGCATTCCACTTGGTCCAGCGCGAGGGCACTTCGTTGCCGTCGCCGTCGCGGTAGTCGTCGGAATCGGAGCGGTTGGCGGACACGCGCGCGTAACCCAGCGGCGCGCCGAGGGTCACGTCGGCCACCTGGTCGTTGCGCCCGTGGTCCCCGAACAGCAGCGCGCCGCTGCCCTTGACCGTGCGCTCGGCGAAGACCTCGCGGTCGCGCGAGAAGCGCACCGTGCCCGCCGACGCGCCCGGCCCCCAGAGCACGGTCTGCGGACCCTTGACCACGGTGAGCTGGTCGAAGGTGTCGGGCGAGACGTAGGACAGCGGGTTGTCCATGCGCGAGGGGCAGGCGCCGGGCATCGCGCCGTCGTTGGTGAGCAGGTTCAGGCGCGAGCCGAACATGCCGCGCAGCACGGGGTCGCCGTTGGTTCCGCCATTGCGGATGGCGTTGAAGCCTGGAATGGTCTTGAGGTAGTCGGCGCCGTCGCTGGCGGGGATCGGCTGGCGCGGCAGGCGAGGGTCGGTCTCGTAGGTGAGCGCGGAGACGGGGCGCACGCCGGTGACGACGACGCGGTCGAGCATCACCTCGCCGCCGGCCGCGATCGCGGCATCGTGTTCGGGAGCGGGCGCGGCGACGAGCGGGGAAGCACAGAGGATGAGGGCGACGGCGGACGCAAGGCGGCACGTGGCCATCGCCCGGGAGTTCGAGCGGGTCATGGGAGTTCTCGGAAGCGGTGGGAGCGGGTGGCGGCGTCAGGCCGCCCGCGGTGGCCCACGTGCTCCCAGTCCCGCCCGCCGCGCAGACGGGCGCGGCGCCGATCCCTGCGCCCATGCCCGCGCATCGCCCTGCGGCGGATGGAGGTTGGCGCCCCCCTGCAGCCCCGCAAGCGCGAGGCCGGCGGCGAGCACGCAGTAGTCGCAGTCTTCGCCATGCGCGGGCGGGTGGCCGGTCGCGTTGCCGGCAACGACGTCGCCATCGACGTCGTTGCGTGCGTCGACCTCGGCGTCGTGCAGCGGGGGCGCGAGGCGGTGCGCGGCGTGTGCGGGCGCCTGCAACGCCGCCCACAGCCGCCCCGTCGTCGGCAGCAACGCGAGCGCCAGCACGGCCCAGAGGGCGAGGCGGTTCGCGTGACGACGGACGGCGTGGTGCATGGGGCCAGTGTGCTGATGCACCGCGCCGCGCGCCTTGATCGACATCAACCAGGCGCGTGTTCGCGCCGGGCGGCTACGCGGTGCGCGATGCCGCGCGCGTGGGATGGCGCGCGGCGGTGGTGCGCGTCAGAAATCGAACAGTTCGCCCAGCAGCGACTTGTGCTTCTTGCGGCGCGGGTCGTAGCCATGCCCCGGATGCGGGGTGCCGTAGTGCGAGGCCGGCTGCACGGGCGGCGGTGCGGCCGCGCGCGACGCGGGTGCGGCCTGCTCGGAACGCTCGATCAGGCGGTCGAGCTCGCCGCGGTCGAGCCAGATGCCGCGGCACTGGGGGCAGTAGTCGATCTCGATGCCCTGGCGATCGGTCATGGCCAGGTTCACGGTCTTGCAGACGGGGCAGAGCATGAGGGTTCTCCGGTGGTCGCGGGCGATCGCGGCAAAGACCGGTGGACGCACCTTCGCCGCGGGCGGCGAAGGTCTTGCTCGCAGTCGTCGACTGCTGCCGGGCCGGGGCATGGGCCCGGATTGACGACCACGGCACGCGGGAGCTACTCCCCTTCGCGGTCGAGCCTAGCACGCGCGGTGTTTGCCGGCCGCGCGTTCGCGGCGACCGCGCAACCGCATGCATCGGCACCGCGCATGCATCGCGCGGCGCGATGGCATCGCCCGCCGGCTTGCCCGGGCCGAGCGCGACCTTGCGCCGCGAACCATCGCGCTCAGCCGGCGAGGCGCCAGGCCACCGTTTCCCCGGCGCGCAACGGTACGAGCTCCTGCCCGCCCTTGCTCATCACCGGCGGCACCGGCGTGGCCTCGCGCACCAGCTCGATGCGGTCGGTATTGCGCGGCAGGCGGTAGAAGTCCGGGCCGTTGTGGCTGGCGAAGCCTTCGAGCCGGTCGAGCGCGCCGGCGGCGTCGAAGGCCTCGGCGTAGAGCTCGATCGCCGCGTGCGCGGTGTAGATGCCCGCGCAGCCGCAGGACGATTCCTTGGCATGCTTCGGATGCGGCGCGCTGTCGGTGCCGAGGAAGAACTTGCCGCCGCCGGAGATCGCCGCCTTCACCAGCGCCTGCCGGTGCAGCTCGCGCTTGAGCACGGGCAGGCAGTAGTGATGCGGGCGCAGGCCACCGGCGAAGATCGCGTTGCGGTTGAGCAGCAGGTGGTGGGCGGTGAGCGTGCCCGCCACCGTCGCCGGCGCGTCCAGCACGAACTGCGCGCCCTCGCGCGTGGTCACGTGCTCGAGCACGACGCGCAGCGCGGGGAAGTCGCGCACGAGGCGGTCGAGGTGGCGCTCGATGAAGACGGCCTCGCGGTCGAAGACGTCGACATCCGGATCGGTGACCTCGCCATGCACCAGCAGCGGCAGGTCGACGCGCTGCATGGCCTCCAGCACCGCGTGCACGCGGCGCAGGTCGGCCACGCCCGCGTGCGAGTTGGTGGTGGCGTTCGCGGGATAGAGCTTGACGCCGTGCACGAAGCCGCTGTCCTTCGCGCGCAGGATCTCGTCGGGCGCCGTCGCCTCGGTGAGGTAGAGCGTCATCAGCGGCTCGAAACGCGCGCCCTCGGGCAACGCGGCGAGGATGCGTTCACGGTAGGCGGCGGCATCGGCGGTAGTCACCACCGGCGGCACCAGGTTGGGCATGACGATCGCGCGCGCCATCTGCCGCGCGGTATCGGGCAGCACGTCGCGCAGCATGGCGCCGTCGCGCAGGTGCAGGTGCCAGTCGTCGGGACGCGTGAGGGTCAGGCGGTCGGTGCGGGGCGTGGACATGGCGACGTCGGCTGCGGCAGGTCGTGCATTGTCGCGCGTGGCGCCCGGGACGTCAGGCGCGTGGCGCGAGCCGTTCCACCAGCGTTGCAAGCCGCGCGGCGTCCTCTGCCCAGGCCGACGGCCCCGCGGCCGCCCCGGGGGGAAGCACGTCCACGGCGCGACCGCTCCAGCGCGCAAGGTCGGCGGCATTGTCCATGCCCGCATCACCAGCATCGCCGTGCCGGCTCAGCACGAGCGCGGCGACGTGCAGGCCACGTCGCGCAATGGCCTCCAGCGTGAGCAGCGCATGGTTGATCGCACCCAGGCGATCGGCGACCACCAGCACCACCGGCAGGCCGAGCGCGGCGGCCAGGTCGGCGTTGAGCGCGCCCGGTGCGACCGGCGAGCAGAAGCCCCCGGCGCCCTCGACCAGCAGCACGTCGCCGCCGGCATCGGCCATGCAGGCATCGCGCAGGGCCTCGGCATCGAAGCGCAGGCCCTCCAGCGCCGCCGCGCGCTCGGGCGAGACCGGCGTGCGCAGGCGGAAGCGGCAGACGCGCTCCAGCGGCTCGCGCGCGCCGGCGGCCAGCCGCAGGGCCTCGGCGTCCTGCGGCACGGGCATGCCGTCGATGTCCGGGCAGCCCGATTCCACCGGCTTGCGCACGCGAACGTCCAGCCCGCGCGCGGCCAGCCCGCGCGCGATCGCGGTGCCCACGCGCGTCTTGCCGACGCCGGTGTCGGTGCCGGTGAGGAAGTAGCCGATCGTCATGCGCGCATGATGCCTGCGCAGGCGGCGCAGGTCAGCGGCGCGCGGCCGGATGCGTCAGTGGTAGGCGTACCGGGACGTGGCCGGGCCGCAGAGCTGGTTCAGCAGCAGGTTGCAGCCTTCGCGCACGCGGTCGCAGACCACGCGGGCGAGGAACTCGCAGTCGTCGGCCGACAGCCCCTCCCCCGGCACAGGCAGCGTGCCGGTCAACGGCACGGCGCGGTAGCGATGGCCGCGTCCGGGCAGCGCGACCACGGTGAGGCCGGAGACATGCGTGGCGCTGGCCTCGTCCAGGTTGACGGTCCAGTCCGGGGAGGATGCGGTGTCCATGGAGGCGTGCCGGGAGAAGCGTGACGCGACTTCTACGCACGCCGTGATGAAGGTCGCATCAAGCCGTCCTCGCGATCGCTCCCCGCTGCTCGGCCCCGGGCCTGGCGGCCTCCGCCAGCGCGGCCTGCACGGCGGCCACGCTCACGGGCTTGGTCAGGTGCAGGTCGAAGCCGGCGTCGCGGGCGCGCTGCTTGTCGGCCTCGCCGCCCCAACCGCTTACCGCGACCAGCCGCAGGCCGGCCAACGCCGGTTCCGCACGCAGGCGGCGCGCGAGCTCGTAGCCGTTCATGCCCGGCATGCCGATGTCGAGGAACGCGGCCCGGAGCTGGAACTCGCAGGCCACCAGCAGGCCCTCGGTCCCCGAGAACGCCACTCGCACTTCGTGGCCGTCGAGCGCCAGCATCATCGCAAGGCTCTCGGCGGCATCGGCATTGTCATCGACCACCAGAACGCGGGTGCGCTCGCCCGCCGACGGCGCGGCCGGATGGGAGGCCGGGGCGGGCCGCGCACCGGCGGCCAGCGGCAGGCGTACGGTGAAGGTCGCACCCCGGCCCAGCCCCTCGCTCTCGGCGGCGATGCTGCCGCCGTGCATTCGACCAGGCGGCGCGCCAGCGCCAGGCCGATGCCCAGGCCGCCCTGCGCGCGGTCGAGCGTGCGGTTGACCTGCGCGAACATGCCGAACACCTCGCCCAGCGCCTCGCGCGGAATGCCCAGCCCGGTGTCGGTCACGCGGATGCGCGCCTCGCCCTCGCCGGCGTCGATGTGCAGGCGGATGTCGCCGCCGTCGGGCGTGGACTTGGCGGCGTTCGCCAGCAGGTTGCCCAGCACCTGCGCCAGCCGCGTGGGGTCGGCGTCCACCCAAAGCGGTTCCGCGGGCATGTCGACCGACAGGCGGTGACGCGCCGCCTCGATCGCCGGCCGGGACGACTCGATCGCCGCCCGCGCGGCGCCCTGCAGCGAAATGCGGTCGCGCTGCAGCACGGCCTTGCCGGAGGTGATGCGCGAGACGTCGAGCAGGTCGTCGATCAGCCGCACCATGTGGCCGAGCTGGCGCTCCATCATCTGCCGCGTGCGGCGCGCGACATCGGCGTCGTCGGTGAGGTTGAGCACCTGCAGGCCGGTGCGGATGGGCGAGAGCGGATTGCGCAGTTCGTGCGCGAGCGTGGCCAGGAACTCGTCCTTGCGGCGGTCGGCCTCGCGCAGGGCGTCCTCGGCGTCGCGGCGCTCGGTCACGTCCATGATCGCGCCGATGCAGCCCAGGAACTCGCCGCGCGCGCCGAATCGTGGACGCGCCGTGGCATGCATCCAGCGCCACGCGCCGTCCCAGCGGCGCGCACGGTACTCGACGGAGAAGGCCTCCTGCGTGCGCAGCCCGTCGCTCAGTCGCGCGATCGCTTCCTCGCGATCGTCGGGATGGATGACCGCGACCCAGCCGAAGCCCAGCTCGTCGTCGGGCATGCGGCCGGTGAACTCGCACCAGCGCCGGCTGAGGTAGCTGCAGCTGCCATCGGGCTCGGACATCCAGATCATCATCGGCGCGGTATCGGCCATCTGCCGGAAGCCCGCCTCGGACTCGCGCAGGGCCGAGAGCGAGCGCTCGCGCTCGATGGCGGGCCACAGGCGCGCGACGACCTCGCGCAGCACCTGCAGCTCGTCCGGGCGCCAGGCATGCGGCCGTGCGCAGGCCACCGTCAGCGTGCCGGCGATGCGCCCCTCGATGACGTAGCTGGTCGCGGCCAGCGCGACCGTGCCGTAAGGTGCGTAGTTCGACGCGAAGTCGGCGGTGAGCGGATGCGTGCGCAGATCGTCGATCGCCACCACCTCGCCCGCCGCAAGGCGCCGCCCCAGGTCGCGGGTGAAGAACTCGCGTGCATCGCGCACGCCGCTCACGCGCGGCGCGCCTTCCTGGGTCCATTCGTGCAGGGTGCGCACCTGCCCGGCCTCGACGTCGATATCCGACAGCGTGCAGCGCAGCAGTCCGAAATGCTCGCCCAGCCGGCGCAGGCCGCTCGAGGCCATCGCGTCCACGCCCGATGCGCCCGCGATGTCGCGGTCGATGGCGGCCAACAGGGCCGCCGTGGCCTCGCTGCGGCGGCGCGCGGTGACGTCCGTGTGGGTCTGCATGACCGACACCGGGCGGCCTTGCGCGTCGCGGTTGAGCACCCAGCGCGCGTGCACGATCACCCGCGAGCCGTCCTTGCAGGTGTGTTCGATCTCGCCGTCCCGGCGGTCGTTGGCGTGCAGCTCGCGGTCGATCTCGGCGAACGGCCGCGGAAAACGTGACTGCAGCAGCTCGCGCGCGATCCGGCCGCGGGCCTCGGCGGCGGTGTAGCCGTAAAGCACCTCGGCGCCGCGGTTCCAGTAGTCGATGCGACCGGCGAGGTCGCGTATGAAGATGGCGTCCGCCGCCAGATCCAGCAGGCGGGCCTGGTCGACGAGGCGGCGCTCGTCGCGCTGGCGACCGGTGACGTCGGAGATGGTGCCGAGCATCGTGCCGGGCCGGTCGTCGCCCTCGGCCACGGCGCGCCCACGCGCTTCCAGCCACACCTCGCCGCCGTCGGGGCGGCACAGGCGGAAGACGGCTTCGAACAGCGCCTGGCGCTCCAGCGCGCGCCGGTAGGCTTCGCGAACGCCGTCCACATCCTCGGGGTGTATGAGCCGCATCACCCCCTCGCGCGTGCCCACGGCGTCGCGGGCCGCGAGCCCGGTGATGCGGTTGCACTCGGGTGAGAACGTCATCGCGCCGCTGCGCAGGTCGAGCTTCCACAGGCCGGTGCCCGTCGCCTCCAGCGCCAGCCGCAGGCGCGTATCGCTCAGCATCAGTGCGCGTTGCGCGCGTCGCTCGTCGGCGACCACCGCCAGCACCAGCATGCTCGATGCCATCACCAGCATGAAGGTCTGCAGGCCCAGCATCCGGATGGCGGGGTCCGGATGCATGAAGGGTCCGACGCCGCGGGCGGTCCCGAGCATTCCCATGCCGGCAAGCACCAGGCATACGACGGCCGCGCCCCGCAGCCTCAGCGCGAGCGCGGCCCAGATCAGCGGCACGTACGCGAGGAAGGTGTAGAGCCGCTCGTCCCCGCGCAGGAACACCTGCGCGCCGATGACCACCGCCAGCGCCAGGCAGGCGGCGAACTGCCACCACCAGCGCGCCGATCGCGGCACGGGCCCCGCCGACCAGGCGAACAGCAGCGTGCCGACGATCAGCATGCCGTTGAGGTCGCCGAGCGCCCAGCGCAACCACAGCATGACCGTGGCCCCGGTCCCATACCCGCCCGCCAGCGCGAAGGCACCGCCGGCGAGGCTGGCGGCCACCACGGCCGAGAGCGCCGAGGCCAGCATCAGGTGGAGGAAATCGCGCACGCTCTCCAGGCCCGGCTGGAACCCCACGCGCTCGAGCAGGCCCGAGCCCAGCCAGGCCGCAAGCGCCACACCGCCCGAGGTGACCAGCAGGTAGGCAGGGCCAGGCGGTGACGGGCCCAGCACCGTCGCGGCGAGATAGCCGGCCAGCACCCCCGGCCAGAGCGCGCGCCCTCGCAGCACGAGGGCCGCCAGCGCCAGCCCCGCGGCCGGCCATACCGGCACGCCCATGCCCTGGCGGCGGCTCCACTCCATGCCCAGCAGCGCCAGTGGCAGATACAGCGCGGCGAGTCCCACGATCCCGGCCACCCGCGACCAGACACGACGCGGGCACTCGGAGGCGGCTGCAGGATCGGGAGACGGACTTGGCACGCGGGAACCGACGACACCTACGGGTCGTCACGTATCAACGCCGTCATCACTCCGCATTCATCCGGCGCTGACATTCCCCCCGGCCGTACAATCCGCGGATGGAACTGTTCAAGGCCTTTACGCTCGAGGCGGCCCACCGCCTTCCCCACGTCCCCGAAAGCCACAAGTGCGCCCGCCTGCACGGGCACTCCTTCCGCGTCGAGATCCACGTCAGCGGCGAGGTCGGCGCCGAAACCGGCTGGGTCATGGACTTCGCCGACATCAAGGCCGCGTTCCGACCGCTGTACGACCGCCTCGACCACCACTACCTCAACGAGGTCGAAGGCCTGGAGAACCCGACCAGCGAACGGCTGGCCATGTGGATCTGGGACCGGCTCAAGCCGACCCTGCCCCTGCTGTCGGCCGTGGTGGTGCACGAGACCTGCACCTCCGGCTGCCGTTACCAGGGCCCCGGCACGGGCTAAGTCCTTACAGCCGCTCACTTTCCTGACCCGGGCGCAACGGCCGACCAGCGGTTGTTGCGGTGCAGCAAACGCCTGTCTATGCTGCAACGCACCATCCACGCTGTATCGGCCCGTGGGCCGTCACCAGGAGTCCACCATGTACGCGCAGATCAACGAGCAGTTCGCCGCGGCCACCCGTCAGTTCGCTGATACGGCCGCCCGCATCAACCGGCTCACCCTCGAGAACGCCGAGGCCATCGTCGGCCTGCAGCTGGCCGCCATCGAGGAGCGCACCTCGGCCACCTTCGCCTTCCTCGGCGAGGCCGCGCAGGTCCGCGACTTCGACGGCGCCAAGGCCCTGTGGCCGAAGGGCGCGCAGGTCGCCCGCGAGAACGTCGAGCGTGCCCTGACCACGGGCCAGGACGTCGTCGGCCGCATGGTCAAGGCCAACGAGGCCGTCGCGCAGATCGCCAAGGGCCAGTTCGAGGCGGTCGCCCGCAATGCCAACGAGACCGTGAAGCAGGCCCAGGAGCAGTTCCAGCAGGCCGCGACCTCGGCCGGCAAGGCCACCGAGCAGGCCGCCGCGAACGCGCAGAACGCGTCCAACGGCCAGAAGAACGGCAAGTAAGTCTCTCTCCAGTCGACGCTGGAACCGGCCCGGCAGCTTCGGCTGCCGGGCTTTTTCGTTTCGGGCAGGCGCTTGTGCCCGACCAGATTCGGCACCGGGGCGACGCCTGCATTCGGCGACCTCGGCAGCCAGCGCCAACCGTAAGACCCGACGGGCGGCGCGCAGGAAGCGCGCCGTCGGCACCCGGGCCATGGATGGCGAGTGTGCCGATCGCGGTGTCGTGTCCGGACGCGGGCTGTGGACCTGTCGGGAAAGGCCCTTTCATTTTTCGATACTTTTCTTCGAGCCAGCAAAGAGAACGACCTCGGGCGCGACAGCGCACGAAACGCTGCTGCCCTCGACGACACAACGCAAAAAGCAACGTCCACGGATCCCCGCGTGCGCGCGGACGACGGGCACGAGCGCGGACGTGCATGCCACGGAAGCGGCAACCCGAACGCGAAAGTCGCTGGGTTCCCGCTTTCGCGGGAACGACGGGGTTGGTGGCGACGGCTTCCTTTCAGAGACCTCGGCAGCCAGCGCGAACCGTAAGACCCGAAGGGCGGCGCGCAGGAAGCGCGCCGTCGGCACCCGAGGCAGGATGCCGAGTGTGCCGATCGCGATGTCGTTTCCGGTCGCGGGCTGTAGACGTGTCGGGGAAGGCCCTTTCTTTTGGGTACTTTTCTTTGGGCCAGCAAAGAAAAGTACCTCGGGCGCGGCAGCGCACGAAACGCTGTTGCTCCTAACCGCAGAACACCAACGCCAACGTCCACGGATCCCCGCATGCACGGGGATGACGGGCACGAGCGTGGACGCGCAAGCGACGGAAGCGGCAACCCGACCGCGGAAGTCGCCGGGTCCCCGCCTTCGCGCGGACGACAGAGGGGGGGGAGGCCGGCGCGCGGGGCAGCGCCCACGGATTCCCGCGTCCGCGGACAAGAATGCGCCCCTGGCACCCGTGCCCGTACGGCGCACCCTCACCACCGAAGACCCCAAACACGAACGGCCGGAACACGCCGGCCGTTCGCACTTCACCGCATACGCATCAGTGCGCCGCAGCCCCTTCCGCAGCCTGCACCCGCACCGCCTTGCGATGGTCGCGCGCCAGCAGCAGGTACACCACCGGCACCACGAACAGGGTGAAGAACGTGCCGATCGCCATGCCGCCCACGATCACCCAGCCGATCTGATTGCGCGCCTCGGCACCCGCGCCCGTGGCGATCGCGAGTGGCACGGCGCCGAGCACCATGGCGCCGGTGGTCATCAGGATCGGGCGCAGGCGCAATGCTGCGGCGTCGACCACGGCCTCGAACTTCGTCCGCCCCTGCTCCTGCAGCTGGTTGGCGAACTCCACGATCAGGATGCCGTGCTTGGAGATCAGGCCGATCAGCGTAACGATGCCGATCTGCGAGTAGATGTTCCAGCTGCCGCCGGTGAGCTTGAGCGCCAGGAACGCGCCGAACACCGCCAGCGGCACCGACAGCAGGATCACCAGCGGGTCGACCCAGCTCTCGAACTGCGCGGCCAGCACCAGGAAGATGAAGCCCAGCGCGAGCAGCAGGATCAGGGTGAAGTCGCTTGAGGACTCGCGGAACTCGCGGCTCTGGCCGGACAGGTCGTACTGCGCCTCGGGCGCGACCTCGTCGAGTGCCTGCTCCATCCACGCCAGCGCCTCGCCCATCGGATAGCCGGGCGCGAGGCCCGCGCTGATCGTCGCCGAACGCAGCTTGTTGAAGTGGTTGAGCTCCTTGGCCGCCACCGTCTCGCGCACGTCGACGAGGTTGGAGAGCTGCACCATCTGCCCGTCGCGCCCGCGCACGTAGATGTTCGACAGATCGCCGGGCGTGCGGCGATCGGCGTCCTCGACCTGCACGATCACGTCGTACTGCTCGCTGCCCATCTTGAAGCGGGTGACGTTGCGCCCGCCGAGCATGGTCTCCAGCGTGCGGCCCACCGCCGCCACGTTGCTGCCCACGGCAGCCACCTTGTCGCGGTCGACGTCGATCTTCAGCTGCGGCTTGTCGAGCTTGAGGTCGGTATCGGGATTGGTCAGGCGCGGGTTCTCGGCCATCTTCGCCATGAGCTTGCCGACGGTGGCGCCCAGCTCCTCCCAGCTGCCCGTGGTCTGCACCACGAAGCTCACCGGCTGGCCGAAGCCTTCCTGGCCGAGCGCCGGCGGCAGCACCGGGAAGGCCATGACGCCGGGTATGCCCATGAACTGCGGGAACAGCATGCCCTGCACGTCGGACGACTTCATATCGCGCTGCGACCAGTCCTGCAGGCCGACGAAGCCGATGGTCTGCGTGATCGAGGGGAAGCCCACGATCTGGAAGTAGCGGTCCACGTGCGGCGTCCTCGCGAAGATGTTCTCCATCTGGCGCGCGTACTTGTCGGTGTACTCGACGGTGGAGCCCTCCGGCGCGATGCCGAAGCCGATCACCAGGCCCTGGTCCTCCTGCGGCGCGAGTTCCTTGGGCAGCAGCGTGAACAGCAGCGCGGCGGCCGCAAACAGCGCGACGCCGCCGCCGACCACCGCCCACTTCCAGCGCAGCGCCGCCTGCAGCACGCGGCGGTAGCCGTTGTCGAGCGAGCGCAGCACGCGCTCGCCGGCCAGGTAGAAGCGCCCGTGCTGCTCGTTGGTCTTGAGCAGCTTGGACGACATCATCGGCGACAGCGTCAGCGCGGTGAAACCCGAGACCAGCACACCGCCTGCGAGCGTGAGCGCGAACTCGACGAAGAGCTTGCCGGTGCGGCCGGTCGAGAAGGCCAGCGGGATGTAGACCGCGGCGAGCGTGAGCGTCATCGCCACGATCGCGAAGCCGATCTCCTTCGAGCCCTTAAGCGCCGCCTCGAAGGGCGGCATACCCTCCTCGACGTGGCGGTAGATGTTCTCCAGCATCACGATGGCGTCGTCGACCACGAGGCCGATCGCCAGCACCATCGCCAGCAGCGTGAGCGTGTTGATGGTGAACCCGAACATGTACATCAGCGCGAACGCGCCGATCAGCGAGACCGGGATCGTCACCAGCGGGATGAGCACCGCGCGCCAGCTGCGCAGGAACAGGAAGATCACGATGACGACCAGCAGCACCGCCTCGGCGATGGTCTTGTAGACCTCCTCGATCGACTTCTCGATGAAGATCGTCGAGTCGTAGGCCACGTTGACCTGCACGCCTTCCGGCAGCGTGCGCTGGATCGCGGGGATCATGGCCTTGAGCGCGGCGCTGATCTCCAGCGGATTCGCCACCGCCTGCTTGACCACGCCCAGCGGCACCGCGTCGCGGCCGTTGAAGCGCGCACGGAAGCGGTCCTCCTGCGAGCCGAGCTCGACCCGGGCGACGTCGCGCAGGCGCACGAGGTAGCCGTTGGACTCGCCGAGGATGATGTCGCCAAACTGCTCGGGCGTGCGCAGGTCGGTCTCGCTCAGCACGGTGAACTCGCGCGCGCTGCCTTCCACGCGGCCGGCCGGGATCTCGGCGTTCTGCGCGCGCAGCGCGGCCTCGACGTCGGACGGCGTCAGCCCGAAGCCGGCCAGGCGCTGCGGCTGCAGCCACACGCGCATCGCGTAGCGCACGCCGAACACCTGCGCCTGCGCCACGCCGGGGATGGTCTGCACGCGGTCCTTGACGAGGCGGTCGGCGAGGTCGGCGAGCTCGGTCTTGGAATGGCGGTCGGAGGAGAACGCCATCCAGATGATCGGCTGCGCGTCGGCCTCCTGCTTCTGCACGATCGGCTCGTTGGCCTCCTCGGGCAGGAAGTCGCGCGCCTGGCCCACGCGGTCGCGCACGTCGGAGGCCGCGCCGTCGGGGTCGCGGTCCAGGCGGAAGCGGATCGTCACCTGGCTGGACTGCTCACGGCTGACCGAGCTGATGTACTCGATGCCTTCCACGCCGGAGAGCGCGTCCTCGATCGGCTGGGTGATCTGCGACTCGATCACCTGCGCGCTGGCGCCGGGGTAGCTGGTGTTGACGGTGACGACCGGCGTGTCGACGTTCGGGATCAGCCGCACCGGCAGGCGCGTATAGGCCACGATGCCGATCAGCACGACCACGATGTTGATCACCCAGGCGAAGACCGGGCGGCGGATGGAGATGTCGGACAGGACCACGGGTCGCCTCGCTGTATGGGCACGACGTCTGTCGATTCCTTCCCGCTGCGGGGAAGGAGCGGGTCTTGCGGCGCGTTACTTCGCGGCGGACGCCGGCGGCTTCGCGGCCTGCGCGCCCTGCGCCGGCACCGACACCACCGGCACGCCGTCGCGCATCATCGGCTTGGCCTGCCCGGCGGTGATGACCACGTCCCCGGCCTTCAGGCCCGAGGTGACCTGCACGAAGCCCGGGGTACGCGTACCGGTCTGCACCTCGGTGCGCCTGGCCTTGCCATCGACCACGGTGTAGACGAAGCGGGTCTGGCCGTCCTGCATCAGCGCCTGTTCGGGCACGAGCAGCGCCTCGCCCCCGCTCCCGCCGACCTCGAGCTGCAGGCGCGCGAACTGGCCGGGGCGCAGGCGCCCGTCGGGATTGGCGATGCGGGCGCGCAGCTTCGTGCTGCGGCTGTTGGGGTCGACGACCGGGTCGATCGCCACCACCTCGCCGCCGAAGGCGTCGCCCGGGTAGGCATCGACCTCGACCCGGATGCGCTGGCCGCGCTGCAGCTTCGACAGCTGGGTTTCGGGCACGCTGAAGTCGACCTCGATCGGATCCAGGCGCACCAGCGTGACCAGCGCCTGCCCGGCGTTGACCACCTCGCCCACGCTGACTTCGCGCAGGCCGACCTGGCCTGAGAACGGTGCGGTGAGCGTCATCTTCGAGAGCGCCGCGCGGGCCGAGGCCACGCGGGCCTGGTCCACGCCCAGCGCGGCGCGGGCGCGGTCGTAGTCGGCGCGGGCGATCAGGCGCTCGCCCACCAGTTGCCCCGCGCGGGCGGCGGCGCGACGGCTGTTCTCGAGGTTCGCCGCGGCCTCGTTGAGCGCGGCACGCGCGAGGCTGGCATCCAGCGAGAACAGCGGCTGCCCGGCGCGCACCGTGCCGCCCTCGGTGAAATGGATGCGCGCGATGCGGCCGGAGACTTCGGGCCGCACCACCACCTGCTCGTCCGCGCGCAGGCTGCCCACGGTCGACACGCCGCCGGTGAGCGGCCTAGGGCCTGTTAACACTACGTGCTAACATACTGCGCATGGAACTTACGCCTGCGCAATTCGCGCGTATCGAGGATTGCCTGCCGCGGCAGCGGGGCAATGT
>NZ_SKFB01000040.1:0-28723 GCF_004344885.1 Lysobacter sp. N42 | reverse complement strand
AACCCCGCCAACTTCCTGGCCTTTCTCTACCTTGCCGCCATGCCTCTGTGGATCGCTTGAATGTCGATTCGGCCTAGTGCGTCCGCGGCCCGCGCCGCCGCTCGACCTGCCCGGCCGCGCTCATGTCGCCGGCGCCGAGCGCGCGCACCGACAGCCGCAGGCCCGAGGCCTCCAGCGCGCCGCGCACGTCCTTGAAGGTGGCCCAGTCGGGGATGTCGCGCAGTGCGCTCTCGACCAGCGTGAAGTCGCCGGTCGCCCGGCAGGTACGGAAATACTCCGCCAGGTCGGCGGGGGACCGCAGGTAGTCGGCGATGCGGCGGTTCTCGGCCATGGCGCGGATCTCGGCAGGCTCATTGCAGACGCTAGCCCAGCGGCGTGGGCGCGCCGTGTAGGCGGCCGCTTCAGTACTCGCGGAGCATGGCTCCGGCGTTGCGGCCATCGAGCGCGACGACCCGCCCGCCTTCCGGTACGGGCGGGGGCTGGTAGAGCGTGACGCGGTTGCGGCCGGCCACCTTGGAGCGGTACATGGCCGCGTCCGCATGCGCGATCAGCATCTCGTAGTCGTAGCCCGAGATCGACGTGCTGACCACGCCGATGCTGGCCGCCACCGGCAGCGGACAGCCGGCGCCGGTGGTCGCATCGATGCCCTGGATCGACAGACGGCAGCGCTCGGCGATGCGCAGCGCGGCATCCACGTCGCAGTCCACCAGCGCCATGGCGAACTCCTCGCCGCCGATGCGGCCGTACAGGTCGCCCTCGCGGCAGTGCTGCCGGCCCACGCGCGCCACCTCGCGCAGCACCCAGTCACCGGAGGAATGCCCGCACTGGTCGTTGATCTGCTTGAAGTGGTCGAGGTCGAACAGCAGCACGCTCACCGGCCGTGCGCGCTGCTCGCAGGCCTTGAGGATGGCTTCGGCGCTCGCGCGGAAGTGGCGGCGGTTGGCCAGGCCGGTCAGCGCGTCGGTATTGGCGAGCTGGTGCAGGCTGCGATGCGTGCGCCGCGCCCGCCAACCCCAGTAGGCGGCCGATGCGGCGATCACCGCCAGCAGCGCGATGGCCAGGCGGAAATTCCAGGCCGAGCGCCTGGCGACTTCCTGCTGCAGGCGAAGGACCTGGTTCTCGTTGCTCAGAAGCTTGATCGACCGGTTCTTCCGGTCGAGCTCATGACGACTGAGCTGGAAGGCGTACTCCCGGGCCTTGATGTCGTCGAGGCGGGCCTTGTCTGCTTCCGCATAACGCCGGTAATGCATTAGCGCGTTCCGGTAGTCGCCGCGATCGAGGGCGACGCGATAGAGCACGTAACGCGCTCTCACGTGCGGCAGCCAGCCGGTATCGCCAGCAGTGAGCGCCAAGACACGCGACGCATGCGTTTGCGCGGCGATGCCGTCGCCCAGTTCGTACTTATACCGCCCAAGCAGACTATGAAACTCACCGATCAGATGCCGGTACTTGGTTGCATAGACTTCGGGCAGATTCTTCTCCAGCAATTGGACCGATTCCGCCCTGCGACCTTTCCCTGCCCAGTGCTGTGCCAATGTGCTGCGTATCAGGTTCGCACCGATCGGCTCGCCAGCATCGATACATGCATCGATCGCCGGCTTGATGTCGGCGGCCTCGTCAAGCGCCGATCCCATGCCGTACATCGCAACGATCTGCTCGACCCTCCCGTAACAGGTGGTCCGGGTGTCCGGGGCGGCGGCGACGACCAGGTCGGCGTACTGTTTGCCCAAGCCGTACTGGGCGAAATGGTTGTAAACAACAGACGCCACCGCCTCGCTCTGGGCGCGGATCCTCCGATCCTTGAATGTCCCGCGCATCCCGAGCGCCCGTTCGAGGTAACGCAGCCCCAATGTGAACTCGCGGGTAGCTGCGGATGCGTTGGCAACTAGGATAGCCGAGCGATACCGGATCTCCGGATCTTCCGCCTCGTTGAACAGCGCGACGCTGTCCTGTACGGCAGCCGTGTACTCGCCGCGGAGATGACGTTGGTAGTTGCGCAGAAGCCGCAGGTACTGCTGCTCGCGCAGAGACGCCCGCGAGCGGTCGCGTTCGAGCCCGGCGAGTATCGAGGTGAAGCGGGCCGGGTCGGACGTCCGCGCGGCGTCGGCTTCCCTCAGGCGTTCGGAAAACGCGGACGCGTGGGCGGGCGGCGACAGCAGCAGTACTGCTGCCGCTAAGCCCAGCCATGTTCGGGCGCGTGCCATGGCGCTTCCGCCGCCTCGTGCTCGTCGTGCCGCCGAAGTGGCGGCACGACGCAGATTACCTGCTCAAGCTGCCCGGGACGTGCCCTCGTCCGGCACATCGGTCGGCTCATCCACCGGGGGGTCGTCAGCTTGTTCGTCGGGCAGCGGTTCGGAATCCGGGACAATGACCGAGTAGCAAAGACGAGTCCGGCCGCCCTCCAGGGCAGCCAGCAACCTGCCATCCCCAGCCATGAGCGCGTCCCGCTGCGGCGGATCCAGCGCGGCGACCATGGCGGCCGCTTGCGCTTGCGGCCCGTGCTGCCCCAGGTGTTCAAGAAACTCGATGATGTCTGACACGATCCTCCCCTTGCGGTCTGACGGTGGGTCGCTCGGCACCTGGTGTGCCGAGCGGGTGGGTCGGGCCGACAGTCCCCGGGCTACAGGTCAGGCCTGCATCGCCTCCATTGGCGTCAGTCCCTAACAGGGCTTGGGGTACCTCCGATGCCTTGCCCTGTCCATCCGGCTCGTAACGCCAGGCCTTGCGGCCCAGGGTCCATACCTCCATGTCGCCCTGCCGGCTGCCCGGAATGAAGCCGAGCGGAGCGAGCAGCCCTTTCACGGGCAGGCGGCTGTGGGCGGTGACCTGACGCAGGCCCAGCGTCAGGAAGGCCTGTGGCAGCAGGCGAAGGAAGATTTCGCTCGCCATGCGCTGGCGCCACTTGTCCCGCCGCAGCATGATGCCCGCAGTGGCCTCGTCTCCTCTTCGGTGCAGAACGGCCGAACCGATGCCGTCAGACGTCATTGGACTCTCGACTGCCCAGGCACGATGTCCCGGCTTAGCGGCCGTGTCGTGACGGAGCACGAGGTCGAACTGTGCGTCGGCGGCCTCGATCGAGAGGGGAGGCGCTGTGGCGGCCATCACATCGCAGCTGGTGTAGAGCGCCCGGTACGGTTCGCGGTCGTCCTCGGTGATCAGCCCGAGCGCGATGCGCGGGCCGGTCAGCACGCGGTCGCCGGAAGTGTCGTGTTTCGGCATGCGACGTTTGCAGCATGGCAACGCGCCCACCCGTCGCGAGACAGCACCCAGGCCGCACGGCCGGGCTCGGCGTCGGCCGGGACGAACGGATACGGACTGAGCAGGCGGCGTGAGAGCCGGGCCCGCACGCCGTCGGCGCTGCGGGCGTACAGGGCGCGCAGGCCGATTCCGGCGAAGGCGTGGTCGATGACCTTGGCGAGTGCGGGCTTCGCCCGGCGGCCGTCCCACGCCTCGGGCAGGAGCATGATTCCGAGCTCGGCGGTATCTCCGTCGCGGACGAGCGAGGCAAGGCCAAGGTCCGCGCCGAGTGCGTCTCCGACGATCCAGAACCGGTGGCCGGGCACGTCGCCCGCGTTGTAGCCGCAGGCCCGGGCGAAAGTGGCTTCAGCGACATGGCGAGGGAGCGGCGGGCCGATCGCCGCCATGACTTCCGGGCAGGTGAACAAGTGAAGGTACAGCGCAGCGTCGGACGATTGCATCAGCCGGAGCTGGACAGCCGAGGAAGCGGAACCGAGTACGGACATCGCGCACCGAAGCCTTGCTTGTGCCCTGATTACGCAGCCAAAGCCCCTGGTCGGAGCCAGCGGCGGCAGCTCATGCTGCGTGACGTATCGAGCCGTGTTCGGCGCCGAGCGATGGCGTCGTGATCAGGCAAGGCAAGTGCTCCGGCGCATCCAGCGACACACGCGCTGCCGCGACGTTTGCCCGGTCCAGCGCAACATCGGGTCGGCGGTCGGCCCCGACGGCTTCTAGTGCTGCGAGTACATGGTTCACTGCATTTCCTCCTTGCTGTGGGCGTCGTGCACCACGACGAGTTTCGGCCGCTCGCGGCGACCGGTACGGTTGCCCGCCTCGATGGCATCGAGGGCGGCGAGCATGTCGCGATCCGGCACGAGCGGGCGTGCCGGCGCGATGACGAGGGTGGAATGCATCTCCAGGCGCGCGTCGACCAGCGCGTCGAGCGGCAGGCGTTCCATGCGCGGAGGCATGATCGCCACCGTCGGTGTCTCGTAGACGATTACCTCGTGGCTGGCCGGGTAGTCGCGACGGAGCTTCCGGACGAGCAGCTCGCGGTGCGCGCGGGCGCTGGCATAGCGGGTGAAGCTGCGGTCGCCCACCAGCGCGGGCTGCCATAGCACCAGCCAGGCGGCGGTGTCGAGCTGGCGGTCGCAGCAGAGGAACTGGGTGGCTTCGAAGTGCTGGCAGCCGGTGCGGCCGGGGTCGATGCCGAGGTCGGCGTAGAAGCAGTCCTCGGCGGAGATGCCGGGCTGCATGTCGGCCCGGAAGCCTTCGGCGCGCGCCAGCTCGATGGCCTCGTGCGCGACCTGCGCGAAGACGCTGGGGTGGCCATAGAAGGCCGCGCAGACGCGCCGGCCGGCGCGCACCTCGGCAAGGATGGCGCCGACCATTTCGCCGTAGGTGATGCGTCGCGACTTGCCCTCGGCGTAGTAGGACTGGAGGCTGCGCACCTCGGCATGCATCTCCTCCACCCAGCGCTCGACCAGCCCGTCGGAGGCGAGCACGAAGACGACGTCGGCCTGCTCGAGCGTGCTGCGCGCGCGAGGCGTGAGGTGGGCGCCCAGCATCATGCCGAGGCCCACGCAGGCCAGGCTTCCACGCCCGGGTGCGGCGTTCGTCATCGGCAGGCCCCCCCCCGGATCCCCGGGCAACCTTACCACCGCTGCGCCGTCAGCCGGCATCCACCAGCGTGTCCGCGAACGGCGTCTCCATCACCAGCACGCGCGCTTGGCCGCGCGGGACGGCGCGGTGCTCGATGCCGGCCTTCCCGGACCAGAGATCGCCGGCCTCCAGGGTGGCCACCTGCACGGGGTCGCCCGGGCGCCGCCAGTGCATGTCCACGGTGCCGGCGAGCACGACGAAGAGCTCGTCGCCGTCGTTGACATGCCAGGGGTAGCCGGCGTCGGTCCAGTGCACGCTGGCCTCGATGTCGCCGAACGTGGCGACCACGGTCGAGCCCCAGGCCCGCTCGGCGGTGTAGCCGGCGCCCCGCAGGACGGTGGCGCTCATCGGGCGGCCTCCGTGGAAGGGGCGATGCGGGCAGGCAGCGGCAGGCCGGGGCGCTCGAAGTCCCAGGTCGCCGAGACCAGGCGCCAGCCTTCGGTCGTGCGGACCAGCTGGAGGGAGTTGACGCCGCGCGCATAGGGCTGCGCGTCGCCGGGCTCGCGCCGCGCCTCGAAGGTGCTCCAGACGTGGCGCACGCCGCCGGAGCCGGCGACCTCGCGGGCGATCTCGCGTTCGTGGAAGCCGCGCGCCGCAAAGCGCGCCTCGTGCTCGGCGACGAAGCCCGCGAAGTCCAGGCTCCGGACCGCCAGGCGGCCTTCGGCATCGGCGCGGGTCAGGTGCAGGCGCGCGCCGGGCGCATGGAGCCGCGCCAGCGCCTGCCAGTCGCGCCGCGCGCCCGCGGGGCCGGAGACGGTGGCGTAGAGCGTGGCGATCAGGGCGTCGATGGCGGCGGCGTCGGGATCGGGCTCGCCGGTGGGCCTGGACGTGTCGGGAGCGGGCGGCGCCTGCATCGCGGCGGCCGCCCCTTGCGTCCCGCGCAGGCCGGATGCCTTCGCGCGCGACGCCGTGTCCGCCGCGTCGAACGAAGCGGACCCGGCGCCCGGCGGCGATGCAGGCCGTCCCGGCCCGTCGGAGCAGCAGGCGGGGCGCGCGGCGCGGGCGAAGACGCTGCCATGGGGTCCGGCGACGGCGGTACCGGCCAGCAGCGCGGCAAGTGTGGCGAAGTAGGCGGAACGACGCATGGCTGGGCTCCTCGGGGCGGGAGGCGCAGTCTCCGGCCGGCGCCTTCCGGTGATAATCCGGCTCGCCGTCGCTTCTTTGTTTCCCCATGGATGCCAATCCCGCGCTGCGCCTGACCGAACGCCTCGGCGACATGGCCGTCTTCGCCGCGGTGGTAGAGGCCGGCGGCTTCACCGCCGCCGGGCAGCGGCTCGGCCTGTCCAAGGGCGCGGTGAGCAAGGCGGTCACGCGGCTGGAGCGGCACCTGGGCACGCGCCTGCTGGTGCGCACGACGCGGCGGGTCGAGCCCACCGAAGCCGGGACCGCGCTGCTGGGCTACTGCCGCACCGTGGTGCAGCAGGCCGATGCCGCCGAGCAGCACCTGGGGCAGTTGCGCGACGTGCCGCGCGGGCTGCTGCGCATGACCGCGACGGTGAGCTACGGGGTGGCGCGCATCGCGCCGCTGCTGCCGGGGCTGGCCGCGCGCCACCCGGAACTGCAGGTCGCGCTGCAGCTCAGCGACGAGGTGGTCGACCTGGTCGGCGAGCGCATCGACCTGGCCATCCGCATCGGCCGCCTGCCCGATTCGGGGCTGATCGCGCGGCGGCTGGGCACGATCACCGGGGCGATCGTCGCCTCGCCGGCCTACCTCGAGCGCTGCGGCGTTCCGCAGTCGGTGGACGACCTGCGCGGGCACGCCTGCCTGCGCTACGACGAGCATGCGCGCACCTGGTCGGTGCCCGGGCTGGAGCTGCCGATCGGACCGGGGCCCGCGGTCAACAGCACGCTGGGGCAGTTGCAGGTCGCGCTGGGCGGCGGCGGGCTCGCGCTGCTGGCCGACTACCTGGCCGCGCCGCATCTGGAAACCGGCGCGCTGGTGCGCGTGCTCGACGGCGCGGTGCGTTCGCACATCGACGTGCATGCGGTGCATCCCTACGCGCGGCACGTGCCGCCCAAGGTGAGTGCGGCGATCGCGTACTTCGCAGCAGCACTCGCTGCGCACTGACGCCATGCACGCCGGCTGCGAAGCCGCCGGGCAGGGCGACACGGCGTGCGCCGCACTGCTCCACCGGCACGCGCTGATAACGTGCGCCGGCTAGCTTTGACGCCTATCCCCCGGAGCCTGCCATGACGACGAAAGCCTACGGCGCCCATGCCGCCGACCAGCCGCTGGTGCCACTGGACATCGAGCGTCGCGCACCCGGCCCGCGCGACGTGCAGATCGAGATCGCCTACTGCGGCATCTGCCATTCCGACCTGCACACCGTGCGCTCGGAATGGTCCGGGACGCGTTATCCCTGCGTGCCCGGGCATGAGATCGTCGGCGAGGTGAGCGCGGTCGGCCGCGAGGTCGGCGGCTTCAGGGTCGGTGACATCGTCGGTGTGGGCTGCATGGTCGACAGCTGCCGTCACTGCGCGGCCTGCGCCGACGGCCTGGAGCAGTACTGCACGAACGGTTTCGTCGGCACCTACAACGGCCGCACGCAGGATCCGCCCGGGCACACGCTCGGCGGCTATTCGCAGCGCATCGTAGTGGACGAGCGCTTCGTGCTGCGCATCAACCATCCGAAGGAGCAGCTGGCGGCGGTTGCGCCGCTGCTCTGCGCCGGCATCACCACCTGGTCGCCGCTGCGCCACTGGAAGGTGGGGCCGGGCTCGAAGGTGGGCATCGTGGGCATCGGCGGGCTCGGGCACATGGGCATCAAGCTCGCCCGCGCGATGGGCGCGCACGTGGTCGCCTTCACCACCTCCGAGCACAAGCGGCAGGATGCGCTGGCGCTGGGCGCGTCCGAAGTCGTCGTATCGCGCGATGCCCAGGCGATGGCGCGGCACGCCGGCAGCTTCGACTTCATCCTCGACACCGTGGCCGCCAGCCACGTGCTCGATGCGTTCACCGTGCTGCTCAAGCGCGACGGCACGCTGTGCCTGGTCGGCGTGCCGGAAGACCCGCATCCCAGCCCGAACGTGGGCGCGCTGATCTTCGGCCGCCGCTCGATCGCCGGCTCGCTGATCGGGGGCATCAGGGAAACGCAGGAAATGCTCGATTTCTGCGCCGGACACGGCATCGTCTCGGACATCGAGCTGATTCCCGCGCAGGCGATCAACCAGGCCTACGAGCGCATGCTGCGCTCGGACGTGAAGTACCGCTTCGTGATCGACGGGGCGACTTTCGCCGCCTGATGCCGTCGCGGGCGGCACCTGCGTGCGGCCCCGCATCGCCCGTGACGCCGGGCTGCGGCGCGCGGCACTGGCGCGCCGCGCGGAGCCCGGGCCTTTACCCGACGGGATGCTCCGTGGCCGCCGGCATCAGCCGCCGGCGCGGTTCGCCACCAGCGACTCCACCACGCCCGGATCGGCGAGCGTGGACGTATCGTCCAGCTGGTCCGGCCGCCCTTCGGCGATCTTGCGCAGGATGCGCCGCATGATCTTGCCCGAGCGCGTCTTGGGCAGGCCGGGCGCCCACTGGATGGCATCGGGCGTGGCGATGGGGCCGATCTCCCGGCGCACCACCTGCACCAGCTCGCCGCGCAGGGCATCGGAGGGCTCGACGTCGGACTTGAGCGTCACGAAGGCGTAGATGCCCTGGCCCTTGAGATCGTGCGGGAAACCGACCACCGCGGCCTCCGCCACGCGATGGTCCTCCACCAGCGCGCTCTCGACTTCCGCCGTGCCGATGCGGTGGCCGGAGACGTTGATCACGTCGTCGACGCGGCCGGTGATCCAGTAGTCGCCGTCGGCGTCGCGGCGGCAGCCGTCGCCGGTGAAGTACATGCCGGGATAGGCCTTGAAGTAGGTGTCGATGAAGCGCTGGTGGTCGCCGTAGACCGTGCGCATCTGCCCCGGCCAGGAGTCCAGCAGCACGAGGTTGCCCTCGGCCGCGCCTTCGAGGACCCGCCCCGCGGTGTCGACCAGCGCCGGCCGCACGCCGAAGAACGGCTTCGTCGCCGAACCGGGCTTGAGCGGGGTGGCGCCCGGCAGGGGCGAGATGAGGATGCCGCCGGTCTCGGTCTGCCACCAGGTGTCGACGATGGGGCAGCGGCCCTCGCCCACCACGTTGTAGTACCACTCCCAGGCCTCGGGATTGATCGGCTCGCCTACCGTGCCGAGCAGGCGCAGCGAGGCGCGCGAGGTGCGCCGCACCGGGGCATCGCCCTCGCGCATCAGCGCGCGGATGGCGGTGGGCGCGGTGTAGAAGATCGTCACCCGGTGGCGGTCGACGACCTGCCAGAAGCGCGAGGCATCCGGGAAGTTCGGTACGCCCTCGAACACCAGCGCGGTCGCGCCGTTGGCCAGCGGGCCGTAGACGATGTAGCTGTGGCCGGTGATCCAGCCCACGTCGGCCGTGCACCAGTAGACGTCGTCCTCGCGCAGGTCGAAGACCTGCTCGTGCGTGTAGCTGGCATGCACCAGGTATCCGCCGGTGGTGTGCAGGACACCCTTGGGCTTTCCCGTGCTGCCCGAGGTGTAGAGGATGAACAGCGGATCCTCCGCATTCATTGCCTCCGGCTCGCAGGTGTCGGGCTGGCCGTCGGTGACGGCGTGCATCCAGCGGTCGCGCGGCATCTGCATGTCGATGCCGGCGCCGGTGTGGCGCACCACCAGCACCGTTTCCACCGAGTTCGTGCCGGGCAGGCGGAGCGCGGCGTCGACATTGGCCTTGAGCGGCACGCGCTTGCCGCCGCGGCAGCCTTCGTCGGCGGTGATGACCAGCTTGCTGCCGCAGTCGGCGATGCGGTCGGCGATGGACTGCGGCGCGAAGCCGCCGAACACCACCGAATGCACCGCGCCGATGCGCGCGCAGGCCAGCATCGCCACCACCGCCTCGTCGATCATCGGCAGGTAGATCGTCACGCGGTCGCCGCGGCGCACGCCAAGCCGGCGCATGGCGTTGCCCAGGCGGCAGACGCGCGCGTGCAGCTCGCGGTAGCTGACGTGGCGCGCCTCCCTGGAGGGGTCGTCGGGCTCGCAGATCAGTGCGGTCCTGTCGCCTCGCGTGGCCAGGTGGCGGTCCAGGCAGTTCACGCTGGCGTTGAGCTGGCCGTCCTCGAACCAGCGGATGCGGAAGTCCTCGATGCGGAAGCTCACGTCCCTGGTGCGCGTTGGCGGCCGCATCCAGTCGATGCGCTGCGCGACGCGGCTCCAGAAGCCGTCCGGATCGCGCAGGGATTCTTCGTACAGCCGGGCATAGTCCTCGGCACGGGTGCGTGCGGTGGCGGCGAAGGACTCGGGGACGGGATGGACGGCGTGATGGGACATGGCGACCTCGGACGGGCGCGTGCAGTGTGCCGCAGCCGGGGCGGAAAGGCGGATGTCGCACGCGTCCGGTTGGCCGCGCTCGGTCGAACCGCCGGCAGGCGCGCGCCGACGCGTCAGCCGGCGCGGGCGGCGGGCGGCTGACGCGCGGGCAGTGCACGCCGGCCGCGCCGCAGCTCGGCGATGGCCGGCAGCAGCCCGCAGGCCAGCGATGCCGCGAGCACGGCGACGACGAGCCACGGCGGGAACGGCGCCTCGCGCAGGCGCAGGCCCCAGTCGGCGGCGCCCGGGCCCAGCAGCGGCGCGAGCGCCTCGCGATGGATCAGCGCCAGCAGCGCCAGCGCGAACCACGGGGCCATGTCGAGCACCGCATGCACCTTCTGCTCGGCCGGGCCGACCGCGCGCACCGAGGCCGCGAAGCAGGTGTCGCGCCACGACGTCCAGGCATGCAGCAGCACGAGGGCCAGCAACGCGAGGAACACGGGCGCGGTGACCTCGAGAAACAGCACGATCAGCACCGGTGCGCCGACCTCGAGCGCCTGCAGCAGATGCAGCGCCGACTCGTAGGGGCCGGCGCTGTGCTCGATGCGCTGGTGGTAGTGGATGGCGTAGTCGAGCAGGCCCGCGCCGAGCCAGACCGGGAACACGACGCCGCCCAGCAGCATCCAGAGCGCGGTATCGGGCACGGCGGCGGCGTCGACGGGCGGCATGCGGCGATGCTCCGCGCCCGCAGGTGACCGCCGCATCAAGCGGCCGCGTTCAGACGCCGAAGGGATACGTCTCGGGCACGCCGCTGCGGTGCGGGCCGTCCAGCGCCTCCACCGCCCGCGTCTGGTCGAACCAGACGTAGGCGTCGAACTGCCTGGGCAGCGAAACCTCGGCGTAGTGGCTCCAGCGCTCGGTGTCCGGCCGGTAGATCACGCCGATGAAGCGCTCCAGCCGGTCGGCGAGCAGCTCGGCGCGCAGGTCCGGGTCGGCCTCGCGCAGGTGCAGCACGCCACGCGGCTGGCCCGCATCGTGGAACTGGCGTTCGACCGAGCCCGCGAGCGAGGGCCGCACCTGCATGATCCGCATCGGCGCGTCCCAGTCGCCGGCGGCCGCCACCGTGCCGGCGTGCGTGCCGAAGCCGATCAGCGCGGCCTCGTGCCCGAACTGCTCGCGGCAGAGCTGGCCCAGGTTGAGCTCGCCGCGCTCGCGGCCCATGTCGGTGAAGCGTGCATCGCCGATGTGCGAGTTGTGCGCCCAGACCACCGCGCGCGAGGTCTCGCCATGCGCCTTCATCACCTGGATCAGCGTCTCGGCCATGTGCGCGTCGCGAACGTTCCAGGACTCGGCCGCGCCGCGGTACATGGCGCGGTAGTCGTTCTCGGCATTGGCCACCAGCCGCGCATTGGCCGCGGCTTCCAGCCAGTCGGCACCGTCGCGCGCCACGAACTCCACGCGCCGCTCCATCATCTCGCGCAGCATCGCCAGCACCGCGTCCTCGCACCGGGCATGCCCGTAGGTCAGCGCCGCCAGTCCGTAGTGCGCGGGGTCCTTCGCCCAGGGCGTGAGGCAGGCGTAGCGCTCGCGCGCGAGGCTGGCGGTTTCGGGATCGACGTCGTCCAGGTAGTCGATCACCGCGCGGATCGAGGGATGGAGGCTGTAGGTCGAGCCCGTAGAAGCCCGCGCGCGCTTCCAGCGGCCGGCCCGCGTTCCACTGGCGCATCCAGCGGAACAGCGCGGCGGCCTCCGCGTTGCGCCACATCCAGGTGGGGAAGCGAGTGAACGGGGGCTCGGCGTCGGCATGCGGCTCGCGGTGGCGCACGTGGCGGTCGATGACGGCGGCGTCGGGCCAGTCCGCCTCGGCCGCCACGATGCGAAAGCCATGGCGCTCCACCAGCCGCTTCGTGATCGCCGCGCGCGCCCGGTAGAACTCGGACGTGCCGTGGCTGGCCTCGCCGAGCAGCACCACGCGGCAGCCGGCATAGCGGTCGAAGGCCTCGGCGAAGGCCGGGTCGTCGATGTCCGGCAGGGGCTCCATGGCCTCGCGGATGCGCGCGGGCAGGCCGTCCTTCGCGGGGCGCAGCCGCTCGCGCAGGCCCCGCAGCGGGCCCCGCGGCGCCGGGGTGTCGCCGGTCTGTCGATCCATGGCGATGCTCGGTCGAAGAAGCCCGACGCTAGCCCCGGGGCGGTCGTCGCCCGGTCAACCCGCGCAACGCTGCGTGCGTGCGGCCACCACGCCGCGCAACGCGCCGCGGCCTAGCATCGCCCTTCCCCTGCGCGCGGAGCGGTCATGATCGACCTCCATTACTGGGCCACGCCCAACGGCTACAAGATCCGCCTATTCCTGGAGGAAACCGGCCTTGCGCACCGCATCGTCCCGGTCGACATCCGCGCAGGCGACCAGTTCAGGCCGGAATTTCTCGCCATCGCGCCGAACAACCGCATCCCGGCCATCGTCGACCACGCGCCCGCCGACGGTGGCGCGCCGCTGAGCCTGTTCGAGTCCGGCGCCATCTTGCTGTATCTGGCCGAGAAGACCGGCCGCTTCATCCCGCAGGACATCCGTGGCCGGGCCGAGGTGCTGCAGTGGCTGTTCTGGCAGATGGGCGGGCTGGGCCCGATGGCCGGACAGAACGGGCATTTCAACGTCTACGCGCCGGAGAAGATCCCGTACGCGATCGACCGCTACGTGCGCGAGACCGCGCGGCTCTACGGCGTGCTCGACAGGCGCCTGGCCGATCGCGACTTCGTGGCCGGCGATGCGTACACGATCGCCGACATGGCCATCTACCCGTGGATCGTCCCGCACGAGGCGCACCGGCAGGACCTGGACGCCACGCCCCACCTCAAGCGCTGGTTCCTGCAGGTCGGCCAGCGGCCGGCGACGCAGCGCACCTATGCCGAGGCCACGGCGTCCTACTCGAAGCCGCTCACCGATGCCGAACGCGCGATGCTGTTCGGCACGCCGCCCGGGCGCTGAGCCCCGCCGGCGTGCGTGCGCCGGCGGCGCTGCATCGTGCTGCCGATGGCGCCCGGCCACGCGCCGTGTGGGCCGCGCTGACGAGCACGCCCGCGGTCTCCCGGCGGACGCGTCCTCGCACGGCCGGGCCGTGAACGCGCCGGCTCAGGTGCTGCGATCGCGGCGGCCTACAATCGGCGGATGAAGAAGCTCGTCCTGATCGACGGATCCAGTTACCTCTACCGCGCCTTCCATGCCCTGCCGCCGCTCACCAACGAGCATGGCGAGCCCACGGGCGCGCTGTTTGGCGTGGTCAACATGCTCAAGTCGATCCTGGCCGAGAAGCCCGATTACGTGGCCTACGTGGTGGACGCGAGCGGCCCGACCTTCCGCGACGCGCTCGACCCCGCCTACAAGGCCAACCGCGCGCCGATGCCCGACGAGCTGCGTGCGCAGGTCAAGCCGCTGTGCGACATCGTGCACGCGCTGGGCATCACCATCCTCAACGTGCCGGGGGTCGAGGCCGACGACGTGATCGGCACCCTCGCGCTGCGCGGTTTCGACGAGGGCCTGGACGTCATCGTCTCGACCTCCGACAAGGATTTCGCCCAGCTCGTGCGCGACCCGGTGGACGGCCGTGGCGTGGCCATGGTCAACACCATGAGCGGAAGCCGCCTGGATTCCACGCAGCGCGTGATCGAGAAGTTCGGCGTGCGGCCGGACCAGATCGTCGACTTCCTCTCGCTGATGGGCGACAGCGTCGACAACATCCCCGGCGTGGAGAAGTGCGGGCCCAAGACGGCGGCCAAATGGCTGGCCGAGTACGGCTCGCTGGACGGCGTGATCGCCCATGCCGACGCGATCAAGGGCAAGGTCGGGGAGAACCTCAAGCGCGTGCTCGACCGGCTGCCGCTCAACCGCCAGCTCACCACCATCCGCCTGGACTGCGACCTGGAGGTCGGCCCGACCGACCTCGCCCTGCGCGAGCGCGACATGGACGCGCTGCGCGAGCTGTTCGGCCGCTATGGCCTGCGCTCGGCACTGCGCGAGCTGGAGAACGGCACCGCGCCGTCGGGGCCGGGCATCTCGTCGATCGGCCGCGAGGCGCCGGCCGCCATGGCGCCCGATCCCGCGCTGGCGGCACGCGGCGAGTACGAGACGGTGCTGACGCAGCAGCAGCTCGAGGCCTGGGTCGAGAAGCTGCGCGCGGCGCCCGAGTTCGCCTTCGACACCGAGACCGATTCGCTGGACGCGCTCTGCGCCAACCTGGTCGGCCTGAGCTTCGCCGTCGAACCCGGCCGCGCCTGCTACATCCCGGTCGCGCACGACTACCCCGGCGCGCCGGCGCAGCTGGACAGGGCCGCGGTGCTGCGTGCGCTCGCGCCGATCTTGGAGGACGCGGACAAGCGCAAGCTCGGCCAGCACGGCAAGTACGACATCCACGTGCTGCGCTGCCATGGCGTGAACGTGCGCGGCTATGCCGACGACACCATGCTCGAGAGCTTCGTGCTCAACGCCACGGCCACGCGGCACGACATGGACTCGCTGGCGAAGAAGTACCTGGGCTACGACACGGTCAAGTACGCCGACGTCGCCGGCAAGGGCGCCAGGGCGATCCCGTTCCCGCAGGTCGCGCTCGACGACGCCACGCGCTACGCCGCCGAGGACGCCGACGTCACCCTGCGCCTGCACCGCGTGCTCGCGCCGAAGCTGCGCGAGGTGCCGGCGCTGGAGCGCGTCTATCGCGAGATCGAGATCCCGCTGATCCCGGTGCTCGAGCGCATCGAGGCCAATGGCGTGATGATCGACGCCGACGAGCTGCGGCGGCAGTCGGCCGACCTGGCGCGGCGCATGCTCGAGCTGCAGCAGCGCGCCACCGAGGTGGCCGGCCGCGGCTTCAACCTGGACTCGCCCAAGCAGGTCTGCGCGCTGCTGTACGACGAGCTCGGGCTGCCCGCGCTGGTGAAGACGCCCAGCGGCGGCCCGTCGGCCAACGAGGAGGCGCTGGAGGCCATCGCCGACCAGCACGAGCTGCCGCGCCTGATCCTCGACTACCGCGGCCTGGCCAAGCTGCGCGGCACCTACACCGACAAGCTCCCGGAGATGCTCAACCCGCGCACGCAGCGCCTGCACACGAGCTTCCACCAGGCGGGCGCGGCGACGGGGCGGCTGGCATCGAGCGATCCGAACCTGCAGAACATCCCGATCCGCACCGACGACGGCCGGCGCATCCGCACCGCCTTCGTGGCGCCGGAAGGCCGCCGCATCGTCGCCTGCGACTACTCGCAGATCGAGCTGCGGATCATGGCGCACCTGTCCGAGGACCCGGCGCTGCTGCGCGCGTTCACGTCGAACGTCGACGTGCACACCGCCACCGCCGCCGAGGTCTTCGGCAAGACCATCGAGGCGGTGGAGCCGGGCGAGCGGCGCGCGGCGAAGGCGATCAACTTCGGCCTGATGTACGGCATGAGCGCCTTCGGCCTCGCCACCCGGCTGGGCATCTCGCGTGGCGAGGCCCAGGACTACATCGCGCTGTACTTCGCCCGCTATCCGGGCGTGCGCGAATACATGGACCGCACCCGCCAGCAGGCGCGCGAACAGGGTTTCGTCGAGACGGTGTTCGGCCGCCGCCTGTACCTGGAGAACATCAACGCGCGCAACCAGTCGCTTCGCTCGGGCGCCGAGCGCGCGGCGATCAACGCGCCGATGCAGGGCACCGCCGCCGACATCATCAAGCGGGCGATGATCGACATCCACGGCTGGTTGCAGGCGCACGCCGCGCGGGCGCTGATGGTGCTGCAGGTCCACGACGAACTCGTCTTCGAGGTCGAGGAGGCCTTCGTGCCCGAGCTGGTCGTCGAGGTGAAGCGGCGCATGGCGGCGGCGGCCGAGCTCAAGGTGCCGCTGGAGGTCGAGGCCGGGGTGGGGCGCAACTGGGACGAGGCGCACTGACCGCTCGTCGGCCGCTGCCCGGACGGGCCCGGCCCCTGCGCGGGTCGGAGGCGTGACGGCGGCGTCGAGGCTTCTGCGGCAGTGGGTGAAAAACGCAGGCGAACGGCCGGTCCGGACAGCACGATGGCCGCGTCGTGATGGGGTTCACAAACGGCTTTCGGGCGCTTAATCGGTCATGAACCCGCACGGTTCATTAACCGTTGCCTTCACGAATCATGCATCTGCGAAGTGGTCTCATTTGCCTGCGCCGGGTGCAACGCCCGGCGCTGATCCTCCCCTCCCCTGGAGTGATCCCCCGGAACGTAAGGTCCCTCCCCAGACCCCGTTCCTCCAGCCCCGCCGGCCCCCCCTGCCTGCGGGGCTTTTTATTGCCCGCGATCCGGGGTTTCGCGTGCCCGGCGTCAGGCCTGCGGCCGCGGGACCGATGCGACCCTGGCGGGCTTCGGTGCCGGTAGGCCGGTGATCGCGGCTGGCATCGGCGGACCTGCGTGCTCGGCCTCGATCACGTATTCCCCGAATCCGCATCCGTCCCATTGTGCCGTCACCCGGTAGCCGGTACGGGCGAGGCAGCGCTGCACGGACGCGGGGCGCGCGCGCCATCGGAAGGGCTCGCCGTGGCGGTCGAGCCACCGCCGCGCCATCGTCCCGTGCCCGCGCAATCCCGCGCCACCGGTCTCCCGCGTGTCAAGCGCGGAGAAGATGAGCCGCGGCGGCGCCGGCAGTGCGACCAGTCGCCGCAGCATGTCGACGACGTCACGCCTCGCCAGGTACATCAGCACGCCTTCGCAGACGAGGGTCGCCGGCCGCCCGGTGCAAGCGGCGGCCAACGTATCGATCCCGTGCGGAAGCGCGACCGCCTGCAGCGTGACCCCGTCATCGCCGAGCCATGCGCGCCGCAGCCGCAGCGTGTCCGGGTGGTCGGTCTCGACGACCGTCACGCGCGGTACATGCCGCAGCAGCGCGCGGCCGAGCCCGTCGAATCCCACCCCTGCCCAGACCACCACACCGTCGGCGACCGCGCGCCGACGCAGGCGCGTCCAGATCCATGCCTTGCGCGCGCAGTGGTGGGCTGCGAGTCCGGGCAGGATGACGCGCTCGGCGAGGGCCAGGAGCCAGCGCCCGGGCCGGTGCCGCGCCAGCCCGGCCCACGACCCCCGCGCCGCCTCCACCACGCGCCGCGCGACCTCGACGGCGACCGAAGGAAGCCCGTGCGTCGGCCCCTGGCGCACCAGCGACGTGGCGACCAGCAACGCGGTCGCGCTCGCGGCCCCGGGCTTCATGCCGCCGCGCCCCGGAGCGCGTCCCGCAGCGCGCAGTACCAGTCGCTGGCGAGGACCTCCTGCGGATCGCGGGCGCGCTTGGTCGCCAGCACCTCGTCGATGTCCGGGTAGGCGGCGCGCAGCTGGTCCGGGCGGGCATGGCCGTGGTAGGTCAGGTAGAAGCTGCCGCCCAGTTCCAGCGCACGGTCGATGAAGCGCTGCATGTCGGCGCGGACGCGCCGGCCTCCGTCGGCATCGTGGCGGACGTGGACGTTGAGCACCACGCAGGCCCAGTCCTGCCGCGCCCAGCGCAGGCGCGTCTCGTGTTCGGCACGGATCTGCCGGACGGTGCCGTAGATGATGTCGGTCCCGTGCCGCCGGCAGTCCTCGGCGAGGACCGCGAGAAACGGCGCGATGGACGCACGCGGCACGTAGAGTTCGGTGATGAGTTCGGAGCCACGGTGGCCGAGGCGGGCGTCGATGGCGTCGTGGTATCCGTCCAGGTACACGCCGAACTGGTGGTCGTCGCTGCCGTAGCGCTGTCCGTTGGTGGCCAGGTAGAACTCGCTGTAACGCCGGAACGCCGCGGTCTTGTCGGTGTGGGCGAGGGCGAGCAGTTCGCGCCACTGCGTGGCGGAAAGCTGGTGGGCCGCGTCAGGCGTGCCCTCGCACGGCAGGTAGACGGAGAACACGCCGAGGTCGAGGAAGTCGCGGCTGTCCGGGTCGATCGCGAACTGGAAATCGCCGTAGAGCGCGCCGTCCGCACGGGCCTGCTCGAAGGCCGCGTGGAGCTCGGCGCGGCGGATCAGCGAGACGCACCGCCTGACTACCCGTCGCGGCGCCAGGCGCAGCGTGACGTCGGTGACCACGCCGAACATGCCATAGCCGCCCACCGCGAGCGCGAACGTATCCGGCGCGACGGCGCGGTCGACGCGGTGAATCCGGCCATCGGGCGTGACGAGGGTGAAGGCCTCGATGTCCTCCACGAACGGGCGCAGGTCGAGCCCACGCCCGTGGATGTTGGCTGCCAGCGCGCCGCCGAGGCTGAAGTCGTCGGCGCCCGTCTGCTTCTGACGCAGCGCCCAGCCCTCGCCGGATCGCGCGCGCCGTGCCGCGAGGAAGCGCTGCAGCGCCGGCCAGCGTGTGCCCGCGCCACAGCGTATGAGCCCGCGCGTCCGGTCGAACTCCACGACGCCGTCCAGCGCGCAGCTGTCGAGCAGCCAGCCGCCTTCGGCGAACTGCTGCCCGCCCATCGCGTGCTGCGCGCCTGCCACCGCGACACGCTGCCCCGAGCGCGCCGCGCGATGCAGCAGGTCGGCGACCTGCTCGGGCGAGCGCGGGCGCTCGATGCGCGCATGCCGCGTCGGGTTGAGTCGGCTGTGGCAGTCGTTGCGGAGCAGCGGATCGTCGAGCTGGGGTGCGGCCATGGGCGTCTTCCGGTGCGTATCGACGCCAGCGGACCGCGCCCGGGTAGCGCCACGCAAGCCCGCCGTGCAAAGTAGCGCGTGGCGATACCCGCCGTGACCCGAAGCGATACCCCGATGGATGCGCCGAGCCCCGCCGCCAATCCGGCTGCGCTGATGGACGCCCTCAAGCGCGCGCTGCGCCGGCAGGGCCTGACCTATGCCGCCGTGGCCGCGCGCATGCGGCTGTCGGAAGCCAGCATCAAGCGCATGCTCTCGCGCGGTCGGCTCAGCCTGGCCCAGCTGCTGCAGCTGGCCGAGATCGCGGGCACGGACGTCGCGGAGCTCGCGCGCCAGGCCAAGGGCAACGCGCGCCTGCCGCGCACGTTGAGCATCGAGCAGGAACGCGCCCTGGCTGCCGACCCGCGCCTGCTGCTGCTGTTCCACCTGCTGCTGGGCGGGCGCAGCGTTGCGGAGATCGCGCGCGACTTCGAACTGCGCGGCACCGCGTGCACGCTCCTGCTCGCGCGGCTCGATCGCCTCGGCCTGATCGAGCTGCTGCCCGCCGATCGCGTGCGCCTGCGTGTCGCGCAGGACGTCGCCTGGCGCAGCGATGGCCCGGTGCGTCGTCGCTACGGGGCGCAGGTCCTGCGCGAGTTCCTGCACGATCGCTTCGACGGCGAGCGCACGCTGCTGCGATTCGAAGTGCGCGAGTTGAGCGAGGCGTCGATCGAGATCCTGCGACGCAAGCTGCAGCGGCTCGCGGCCGAGGTCGCCGAACTCGCCGAGCTCGACGCGGAGCTGCCCGGCGAGCGGCGCCACAGCGTCGGCGTCGCGCTCGCGATGCGGCCTTGGGTGTTCTCGATCGCGGAAGCGCTCAAGGCGAAAGCCGATGCCGCCGACGCGGCGGTCGATTCCACCGGTCGGGCGCGTCGACGCCGCGCCGATCCAGCGCGGGGCGAGGGCAGCTGAAGGCCCGACGCGGTGCGGGAATCAGCGCGCCGCCAGCTCCGCCAGCCAGTCGCGCGGCCGCAGGTAGTCGGCCAGGCGCGCTTCCGGCGTGCCGGGCTCGGGCACGTAGCCGTATTCCCAGCGCACCAGCGGCGGCAGGCTCATCAGGATCGACTCGGTGCGCCCGCCCGACTGCAGGCCAAAGTGCGTGCCGCGGTCGAAGACCAGGTTGAACTCGACGTAGCGGCCGCGCCGGTACAGCTGGAACTGCCGCTCGCGCTCGCCGAAGGGCGTGTCGCGGCGGCGCTCGACGAGGGGCAGGTAGGCATCGAGGAAGCCGTCGCCCACCGCGCGCAGGTAGGCGAACTCGGTGTCGAAGTCGCCGTGCAGGTCGTCGAAGAACAGGCCGCCGACGCCGCGCGTCTCGCCGCGGTGCTTGAGGAAGAAGTACTCGTCGCACCAGCGCTTGTGCGCCTCGTAGCGGGCCTGGCCGCCGAAGGGCTCGCAGAGCGCGCGGGCGACGCGGTGCCAGTGCAGCACGTCCTCGTCGACGGGGTAGAAGGGCGTGAGGTCGAAGCCGCCGCCGAACCACCAGGCCACCGTCTCGCCGTCGCGCTCGGCGCGGAAGTGGCGCACGTTGGCATGCGTGGTCGGCACGTAGGGGTTGCGCGGATGGAACACGAGCGAGACGCCCACCGCACGCCAGGACGCGCCCGTCAGCTCGGGCCGGTTGGCGGTGGCCGAAGGCGGCAGGCGGTCGCCGGCCACGTCGGAAAAGCCGATGCCGGCCTGCTCGAACACCGCGCCCTCGCGCAGCACGCGCGTGCGCCCGCTGCCGAGGATGGGCGAGCTGCCCGGCTGCTTGGCCCAGGCGTCCTCGCGGAAGCGCGCGGCGCCGTCGGCGGCCTGGATGCCCGCGCAGATGCGGTCCTGCAGGCCGGCGAGGTAGTCGCGGACGGTGTCGATGGGCGGAAGCGGCGTGGTCATCGCGGGATTCTAGCCAGCGCGGCGGTCGCGCCCGCGTCGGCGTCGCGATCGAGCGGGGGCGCTGCGACAATGCGCGCCCGCCGCGGAGTGCCCATGACCGACCTCGACCTGCCCGTGCTGCACGCGGACGCGCACCTGGCGGTGGTGGCGAAACCCGCGGGGCTGATGGTCCACGACAGCGCGCTCGCCCGCGGCGAGACCGACTTCGCGGCCGACCGCCTGCGCGCGCAGTTCGGGCGCCCGGTCTTCCTCGTGCACCGGCTCGACCGCGCCACCAGCGGCTGCCTGCTGCTGGCTTTCGACCGCGACACCGCCTCCGCGCTGGGGCGCATGCTGATGTCGCATGAGGTGGAGAAGACGTACTGGGCGATCTGCCGCGGCTGGCCGGCAGAGGTCGGGTTCACCGTCGACCATGCGCTCGACGGCGGGCCGGGCAAGCCGGAGAAGAAGCCGGCGGTCACGCACTTCCGCCGCCTGGCCACCGTCGAGCTCGACCTGCCGTCCGCGGGCTTTCCGACCTCGCGCTACGCCTGGCTCGAGGCCCGGCCGCAGACCGGGCGCTTCCGGCAGATCCGCCGGCACCTCAAGCACCTCTCGCACCACCTCATCGGCGACACCAGCCACGGCGATGGCCGCCACAACCGCGCCTTCCGCATGCTGGGCATCCACCGCATGCTGCTGCACGCGCGGCGCCTGGCCTTCGTGCATCCGGCCACGGGCGACAGGATGGTGGTGGAGGCGCCGGTGGATGCGGAATTTGCCAAGGCGCTGGCCCTGTTCCCGGCTCCCACGCCGGTGGCCTGAGCGGGCCTCAGCCGGCTTTCGACGGCGCCGGCGGCGCGGCCAGTTCCTTCTGCAGCGACTCCTGCACCTGCTGCATGAGCGCCTGCATCATCGGCTGCATGGCCTGCATCGTGCGCCCCATGGCCTGCGGCAGCTTGGCCATGATCGAGCGGCCTTCGGGGCTGGCGTAGAAGCGCGTCATTGCCTCGACCTCGTCGGCGGAGAAGGTCTCCAGGTAGACGCTGCGGTAGATCGGCGCCAGGGTCTCCCAGCGCATCGCCTCGCGCAGCATGCGGTCCTGCTCCTGCATGACGCGGTCGAGCCGCGCGCGCTGCTCGTCGGTGGCCGCGGCGCCGAGCATGGACTGCCCCATCTGCCGGCTCGAGGCCGACATCTGGGCGAGGATGCCTTCCATCGTCTTCGGCGCCTCCATCGCCTGCAGCAGCGCATCGACCTGCGCGGCGGTGGGCGGGGCGGCCTGCGCGAGCGGCGTCGCGAGGGCAAGGGCGGCAGCGAGGACCAGGCGCTTCATGGCGGGCGGATCTCCTTGGGCGGGTGGGCGCATCCTCGGGGCCGTGCACCGGGCCGTCAACGCACGCACGGAGCGCGGGCGCGGCGGCCCTTAGAATCCCGCGCAGCATGAGCACGCCGCCCGCCATCCCCGAGTCCGAACTGGTCGAGCGCTTCGTGCGCTCGGCCGGGCCGGGCGGGCAGAACGTCAACAAGGTCGCCACCGCGGTCGAGCTGCGCTTCGACATCGCGAACTCGCCCTCGCTGGACGATGCGCTGCGAGAGCGCCTGCTGGCCCGCCGCGACCGCCGCGTGACGCAGGAGGGCGTGCTGGTCATCAGCGCGCAGCGCTTCCGCACGCAGGAGCGCAACCGCGAGGACGCGCGCGAGCGGCTGGCCGCCTTCATCGAGGCCGGGCTGCACGTGCCCAAGCCGCGCAAGGCGACCCGGCCCACCCGCGCCTCGAAGGAAAGGCGCCTGGGCGCCAAGCGCGAGCGCAGTACGATCAAGCGCGGGCGCGCGCAGCGGGACTGGGACTGAGCATGGGCGAGGGGTATCCGGCCCACCTGGGCGAGGCAGGGCGCGTGCCCAGCGTGCCGCCGTCGGTGCCGCGCGTGCGCGGCGGGGCGTTCTGGCGCTGGCTGGGCCGCACGGTGCTGCGCCTGGGGGGCTGGCGCATGGCGGGCGAATTGCCGGACGTGCCCAAGCTGGTGCTGATCGGCGCGCCGCATTCGTCGAACTGGGACGGCGTCTGGGGCTTCGCCGCCAAGCTGGCGCTGGGGCTGGACGCGCGCATCCTCGGCAAGGACACGCTGTTCAAGGTGCCGGGGCTGGGCGCGCTGCTGCGCCGGCTCGGCGTGATCCCGGTGGACCGGCGCAATGCGCGCGGCGTGGCCGAGCAGGCGGCGGCGATGATCCGCGAGGCCGACCGCCTGTGGTTCGCGCTCGCGCCCGAGGGCACGCGCCGGCGCGTGGAGGCGTGGAAGCCCGGCTTCTGGAAGATCGCGCGCCTGGCCGACGTCCCGGTGCTGCCCGTCTACTTCCACTACCCGGACAAGGTCATCGGCATCGGCCCGCTGTGGCACATGGGGGCGGATTTCGATGCCGACATGGCGCGCATCCGCGCCTGGTACGCGCCCTGGAAGGGCAAGAACCGCGGCATCTGAACCGCGCGCCGCACGTCCATTGTCGGGCCGCGTGCTGCACGCATGGCGTGGCATGGCATCGGCGGGTGCTGCGGCCGCCGCGACGGCGTCCAGCGCGAAAACGCGCGTAACGCCGCCCTCAGGCTTCCCGCGGGGCCGGGCCGAGGCGGTGCACGAGGTCGATGAACGCCCGCGCCTGCGGCGACAGCTGCCGGCCGCGCCGGGTCACCACGCCGTAGCTGCGCGAGGGGAAGAAGCTCGACAGCGAGCGCGAGGCCAGCCGCGCGGCGTCGGCGTCGGTCAGGCAGATGGCGGTCACGATGGAAATGCCCAGGCCCATCGCCACGTACTGCTTGATCACCTCCCAGCCGCCCACCTCCAGCGCCACGGTGTAGGGCACGTGGGCGCGCTGGAAGACCAGGTCGACCATGCGGTAGGTGGTCTGGCGCTGCGGCGGCAGGATCAGGCCGAAAGGCGAGAGGTCGGCGAGTTCGATGCCGGGCTTGGTCGCCAGCACGTGGTCGCGCGGCGTGATCAGCATCGGGTCGTAGGAGACCACCGGCTGCCAGGCGAGGTCGCCGGGCACGTCGAGCATGGAACCCACCGCGAGGTCCGCGCCGTCGTCGCGCAGCAGGTTCAGCCCGCGCGCGCCGGTGACGTTGTGCAGGATCAGGCGGATGTCCGGGTGCTCGGCGCGGAAGGCCTCCACGATGCGCGGCAGCAGGTACACGATCGTCGAGGCCCCGGCGGCCACGTGCAGCTCGCCGGCGTCCAGCCCGCGGATGCGGTCGCGGAACATCGCGTCCAGGGTGTCCAGGCCTTCCACCAGCGGCCGGGCGAGGTCGTACAGCGCCTCGCCCTCGCGGGTCAGGGTGAGGCGCCGGCCGTTGCGCTCCAGCAGCGGCAGGCCGACGTCGCGCTCCAGCGCCTGCAGCTGCAGGGTCACGGCCGGCTGGCTGAGGAACAGGGCCTCGGCCGCGCGCGATACCGACCCCAGCCGGGCCACCTGGCAGAACGCCCGCAGGGGCTTGAGGCGGTCGGCCTTGTAGGCGAAGCGGGCGGGCGAGGTTCCGGGCATGAAGGCCGCGTGTATTCGATTTCCTAATACATGGCATTGCCAAAACTTGTTTGTCAAATACCCATACCGGCGCGCATGGTCAGGTCATCCAAACGGCCATGAGGTGATGCGATGTCGGCAGTGCTGCAGGAGACCGGGGAGGGGTTGGGGATCGAGGTGACCGCGCGCGCCACGGGACAGGACGCCCTGCTCACGCCCGCCGCGCTGGCCTTCCTGGCCGGGCTGCACCGCCGCTTCGAGGCCGCCCGCCGGGCCCGCCTGCAGGCCCGCAGGGCCCGCCAGGCCGAATTCGACGCCGGCGCCATGCCGGACTTCCGCGCCGACACCGCCCCCATCCGCTCGGCCGACTGGCAGGTCGCCCCGCTGCCGGCCGCCCTGCAGGACCGCCGCGTGGAGATCACCGGCCCGGTGGACCCGAAGATGGTCATCAACGCGCTCAACTCCGGCGCGAAGGTCTACATGGCCGACTTCGAGGACTCCACGTCCCCGACCTGGGCCAACCTCGTCACCGGCCAGCGCGCGCTGCGCGGCGCCGTGGCCGGCACGCTGGACTGGATGGCGCCCGACGGCAGCCGCCACTACACGCTCAAGCCATTCGATCAGCAGGCCGTGCTGATGGTGCGCCCGCGCGGCTGGCACCTGGACGAGAAGCACGTGCTCGTGGACGGCCAGCCCATGTCCGGCAGCCTGTTCGACGCCGGCCTGTTCGCCTTCCACAACGCGCACGCTTTGGCTGCGAAGGACCGCGGCCCCTACTTCTACCTGCCCAAGCTCGAGTCCATGGAGGAGGCCGCGCTGTGGAACGAGGCGCTGGCGTACATGGAGGCCGAGCTGGGCCTGCCGCGCGGGCAGATCCGCGTCACCGTGCTGATCGAGACGCTGCCGGCCGCGTTCGAGATGGACGAGATCCTGCATGCGCTGCGCGAGCGCATCGTCGGCCTCAACTGCGGGCGCTGGGACTACGTCTTCTCCTACATCAAGACCTTCCGCCGCCACCGCGACAAGGTGCTGCCCGAGCGCGGCCAGGTCACCATGACCCAGCCGTTCCTGCGCGCCTACTCGGAGCTGCTGATCCAGACCTGCCACCGCCGCGGCGCCCACGCCATGGGCGGCATGGCCGCGCAGATCCCGATCAGCGGCGACGAGGCCGCCAACGAAGCCGCGCTGGCCAAGGTGCGCGCCGACAAGCTGCGCGAGGTCACCGCCGGCCACGACGGCACCTGGGTCGCGCATCCGGCGCTCATCCCGCTGGCGCAGGCCGTGTTCGACGAGCGCATGCCTGGCGCGCACCAGAAGCACGTGCTGCGCGAGGACGTGCTCATCACCCGCGAGGACCTGGTCACCCCGCCGATCGGCTGCATCACCCGCGCCGGCTTCGAGAACAACGTCGAGGTCTGCGTGCGGTACCTGGCCGCCTGGCTCGACGGCAACGGCTGCGTGCCCATCCACTGGCTGATGGAAGACGCCGCCACCGCCGAGATCGCCCGCGCCCAGCTCTGGCACTGGCTGCACCACGCCGACCCGCGCGAGGACGGCAGCCGCTGCGAGCCGCTGCACCTGGACGACGGCACCCCGGTGGACTTCGCGCTGCTCGAGCGCGCCTTCATCGGCCTGCCCAGCCGGCTGGAGGGTCGCATGAACCTGCCGGGCGCCAGCCGCATCTGCGAGGCCATCGGCATGCTCGACCGGCTCACGCAGGCCGACGAGCTCGAGGACTTCCTGACGCTGCCGGCGTACCGGCGGCTGGATTGATCGGCCGCGCCGATGTGCAGCGGTAGCCCGTCCGTGATTCCAATCCGGGTTGCACCGCCGCCGCGACGGCAAGCGATGCCACGTAGTTGCAGTTGATCGTCATTCCCGCGAAAGCGGTAATCCAGCGACTTCCATCCGGAAGTTTCGACACCGTGCAGCACGAGTCACTGGATCCTCGCCTGCTCCGGAATGACGAGAGAGAACGACCGAATCGTCACCGACACAGGAGCCAACCCATGACCACCCAACTCCCCACCGCCGACCAGCTCCGCCAGCAATGGGCCACCGATCCGCGCTGGGCGGGCATCACCCGTCCCTACTCGGCCGAGGACGTCGTGCGCCTGCGCGGGCGCATTCCGGTCGAGCATTCGATCGCGAAGATCACCTCGGCCAAGCTGTGGAACTCGCTGCAGACCGAGGACTTCGTCAACGCGCTGGGCGCCATGACCGGCAACCAGGCGATGCAGCAGGTCAAGGCCGGCCTCAAGGCGATCTACCTCTCGGGCTGGCAGGTGGCGGCCGACGCGAACATCGCCGGCGAGATGTACCCCGACCAGTCGCTGTACCCGGCCAACTCCGTGCCGCAGGTGGTCAAGCGCATCAACAACACGCTGCTGCGCGCCGACCAGATCCAGTGCGCGGAAGGCCAAGGCGACATCGACTTCCTGCAGCCCATCGTGGCGGACGCCGAGGCCGGTTTCGGCGGCGTGCTCAACGCCTTCGAGCTGATGAAGGCGATGATCGAGGCCGGCGCCGCCGGCGTGCACTTCGAAGACCAGCTCGCCAGCGTCAAGAAGTGCGGCCACATGGGCGGCAAGGTGCTGGTGCCCACGCGCGAGGCGGTGGAGAAGCTCGTCGCCGCGCGCCTGGCCGCGGACGTGATGGGCGTACCCACGCTGATCGTCGCGCGCACCGACGCCGAAGCCGCCGACCTGCTCACCTCCGACGTCGACCCCAACGACCAGCCCTTCTGCACCGGCGAGCGCACGGTGGAAGGCTTCTACAAGACGAGGAAGGGCCTGGATCAGGCGATCAGCCGCGGCCTCGCGTATGCGCCGTATGCGGACCTGGTCTGGTGCGAGACCGGCAAGCCCGACCTCGAGTTCGCGCGCAAGTTCGCCGAGGCCATCCACGCCAGGTACCCCGGCAAGATGCTGGCCTACAACTGCTCGCCCAGCTTCAACTGGAAGAAGAACCTCGACGACGCGACCATCGCCAGGTTCCAGAAGGAAATCGCGAGCTACGGCTACAAGTTCCAGTTCATCACGCTGGCCGGTTTCCACGCGCTCAACTACGGCATGTTCGACCTCGCCTACGGCTACGCGCGCCGCCAGATGAGCGCCTTCGTCGAGCTGCAGGAGAAGGAATTCGCGGCGGCCGAGCGCGGCTTCACCGCGGTCAAGCACCAGCGCGAGGTCGGCACCGGTTACTTCGACGCCGTCACCCAGACCATCCAGGGCGGCCAGTCCTCCACCGTGGCGCTCAAGGGCTCGACGGAAGAGGAGCAGTTCGAAGGCGACGAGGGCACGAAGGTACGCGCCGCGGCCTGAGGCGATTCCGCGCGGCCATGGCCGAGGCAGCCATGGCCGCGTGGCCGGCTAACAGGCGGGCCGGCGACGGCCGCGGGTGGATCGGCGGACGTGCCGAGCGCGCCTTCGCCTCCACGGGCATGCGCCGGCCGCTGGCCTTTCGGTGCCACTGCAACAAGCCCTTGCCATCGTCCCGGGACGCCGCGGGCAGGTGACGTCTACGCCGCGCTGCGCGCCTCCAGCCCACGGTCCATCGTCCGGTACCCGATGGCTTCCGCCAGGTGCGCGGAGGCGATGGCCTCGCTGCCTTCGAGGTCGGCGATGGTGCGCGCCACGCGCAGGATGCGCATCATCGAGCGCGCCGAGAGCTGCAGGCGGTCGACGGCACGCTCGAGCAGGTGCTGGTCCGCCGGAGTGAGCGGGCAGGCGGCCAGTGTCTCGCCCTGCGACAGCCGGGCGTTGGGCGCCCCGCGCGCCGCCTGCCGGGCGCGTGCGCGCTCAACGCGCAGGCGAACCTCCGCGCTGGACTCGCCGGCCGGCGCGTCGCCGCGCAATGCGGCGGGCGGCAGGCGCTGCAGGCTCACGTGCAGGTCGATGCGGTCCAGCAGCGGGCCGGAGACCTTGCCGCGGTAGCGCTGGACGGCGTCGGCGCTGCAGCGGCATCGCCCGCTCGCATCGCCGGCCCAGCCGCAGGGGCAGGGATTCATCGCTGCGACCAGCTGGAAGCGCGCCGGGAACTCCGACTGCCGCGCCGCGCGCGAGACGGTGACCACGCCCGACTCCAGCGGCTCGCGCAGCACCTCCAGCGCGCGCCGCTCCCACTCGGGCAGCTCGTCGAGGAACAGCACGCCGTTGTGGGCCAGCGAGACCTCGCCCGGCCGCGGCTGCGCGCCGCCGCCGATCAGGGCCACCGCGCTGGCGGTGTGGTGCGGCGCGCGGAACGGACGTTGCCGCCAGCGGGCCGGGTCCAGACCGCGACCGCTGATCGAGGCGATCGCGGCCGATTCCAGTGCCTCGGCATCGCTCGCCTCGGGCAGCAGGCCGGGCAGGCGCGAGGCCAGCAGCGTCTTGCCACAACCGGGAGGCCCGACCAGCAGCAGGTGGTGGGCCCCGGCCGCGGCGATCTCCAGCGCGCGGCGCGCCTGCAGCTGGCCGCGCACCTCGGCCAGGTCCGGCAGCGCGGCGGGGGCGGCAGGCGCGGATTCGGCGGCCGGC
>NZ_SKFB01000004.1:0-369315 GCF_004344885.1 Lysobacter sp. N42 | reverse complement strand
GCGAGGTGCGCATTCTACACACCCATTTTTTTATGTCAACTCATTGATGAAAACTTTTTTCATTTTTCTATGTTTGAAGTTCATTTTTAAGCAAAAGGTGGGTAGTTAAGTATGTATTTCACCTTGATCGGTTAAAAAAAGACCTAAACATCTTATTTTTGTTTCTTTTCGCTCAATGTGAGTCTTTATTTAAGCATTAGCTTTTATTTTTTATGCTCAAGGCTTTGCCGCCACCACAATGAAACGCTAAGATAGCGATTGTTTTTCAACAATTAGACTTATAAAGGTATTTTCATGGAACAAGCTAGCAGCGCAACTCGTATTCTTATTGCCGCATTATTCGCTGTCGTTTTTACTTTAGTTAGCCAACTTTTCCTAACATCTTCTGACTCCACTACAATAAGCATTATTGCTCTTGGTGCATTTTTAGGTGGTGCACTTGTGCCATTACTTGCGAACATTATTCCAACCCGCAAGGCAAGCTCTAACTTTGATTCAGACCAAAGTGCAGGCGAAGGTACTACCCTATATGTGGGTAACCTACCTTTTAAAACTGACGAGAACGCAGTTAAAGATGCGTTCGCTAAATATGGTGCAGTTCTTTCTGTAAGGCTAGTGAAAGACAGAAGAACGGGTCGTAAGAAAGGTTACGGTTTCGTTGAAATGGAAGACGGAGCAGCTGAGAAGGCACTTTCTAAATTGAATGATAAAGAATTTGAAGGGCGCACTTTAAAGGTTCGTTTAGCTCATTCTGAACAATCTGAATAAACATATATAAAAGAAAAGGGGTTACTTCGCGAGAGGTAACCCCTTTTTTATTTTCTAGAGTTAACTTAGAACTGAACTGTAACCTGCTCAGAACAAACAGACGTTCCAGCTTCACATACTTGGTAAGTTAAAGAACCACCACCACGCATGTTTGTGCTGTCTGTATATGCACCAGAATCATTCACTGTATCGATTAATGCCCCATCTCTGAAAATATCGACCTGGGTAGTACTCGTGCCAGTCCAAGATAGTTCAGCCGTCCAGCGACCACGAACCTTACCACCTTGTCCTGCTAACTCGATGGAAGCACCACCGGTGTCACCACCGTTATCTCCGCCATCGCCACCGCCAGTATCACCACCAGCACAGCCATTTAAGGTTAGATAGTCGTATGCATCTTTCGCCTGAACCAGACCGGCGCCGTAACTATTGGCGGCACCTAAGTTTTCAGCGGTTGCTTTCAATGCATCTCTGATTTCGTTATTAGTACACTCTGGGAAATGACTCCAAACTAATGCTGCTACGCCCACCACATGTGGAGTAGCCATAGACGTGCCATTAAAGCTCGCATAATCACCCGCACCAAGAGTAACAGATGCGCTTTGCCCCAAAGAAGTTAAAGCACTTGCTCCGTCTACGTCACTAATTCCCACAGTAGGAATAGAAACATTAGTTGTACCCAATGTACCGCTTAACGCTCCTGCGACATTGTTATAGATAACGGCTGCAACACCGCCACCGGCTTCACAGGCTAGGGCTTTGTCAGCAAAGCTAATGTCACCGCGCTCTATCAAACACACTGCATCTTGAGCATTTGTACAAGTACTTGTACCCAAGCCACAATCAACTAAAGGTCCGGTCACGTCACCTTCAACTGAACCTTCCATGCCTAAAGCAGCAAATGTTGAGCCCCCTGCGGTAAAAGTAGATACCTGGCCCATTCCTCTTGGTACGGTAGATAGCACGTCTACACCAGGTCCAGATATTTCTACTTGATCATTTCGCTGTGAAAAATCTGCTAATTGCTTGTTGCTATCAATAGCAGCTACAGACATTACCGCATCGTATGAAGCGGGATAAGAATAAGCTGTGGTGCCGTCGTTACCGGCAGCTGCAATACTCAAAACGCCCGCGTCGTTAAGTGCGCTAAACGCGTTTCTCTCGGTGTTACTCGCTCTTGATCCACCAAGACTCATATTAATCACATTCGCACCATAGGCAGCGCACTGGTCTGCCGCGGCGATAAGTGATGATGAGTATGCCCAACCATTAGCATCAAATACTTTTACTATGTGAAGATTGAGTTCTGCATTGGGAATTACACCCACGACACCTTCGCCATTCGACACTGCAGCAATGGTTCCTGCTACGTGTGTACCGTGGCCATTACCATCCACATACCAGTCTCCAGACCCCGAGTCGTATTCACCCGTAACAAAGTTAGTTTGTAAATCTGGATGACCTAAGTCATAGCCCGAGTCGATAATGCAAACCTTACGACCACTCGCTAATTGCGCAGTTACCTGGTCAGCTTGAACCAAGCTAATACCATAAGGTGCACCCGGCTCATATTCACTCATCGGCTCCCTCTTAACGTCTTCCTCAATAAAAAGAACGTTAGGATTATTGCGCAAGCCATTTAACGCTTGAGCGGGAACTTCAATTGCCATTGCATGATGCTGCTGTAGATCTACAACCTGGCGACCTCCAGCTCGCTCAACCGAGCGCATCACTGCTGCGTGACTACCTGGCTGAAAATTAACAATGACACGTTGATGGTCTGGATTAGCAGATACCGTAGGCATCATAGACATGCCAAGTGCTGCTCCACTGGTGAGTAACAGTGTTAGTTTTGAAAAAGACATATATAAGAATTACCTTGATTTATTATTTTAAGTAGCTTCCGATGCAAGGTATGGATTCACTTCCATTGCCATAACTTAATTATTAATGTTTTATTGACAAGTCATAACAAGTGCATAGATCTATCGCACTTTTTTCAGCACTTCAACCCACTTTACAAACAACTTAACGCAGCCGTGCTTTGTAATAAGCTTCGAGTTACAATACGCGCCTTTAAATTTGCGGCGCCAAGGAAATTATTCATGTCTGAGTCTTACCAAACTCAACTCGAAAACAAAAAACAGCTTTTTACCGAGAAGTTGGCGCCCTTTTATACCTCTTCAATAGACGTGTTTGCCTCCCCCGAGCAACACTACCGTATGAGAGCCGAATTTCGAGTATGGCATGATGGGGACGACTTGTATTACGTGATGTTCCACCCCGGTACTCGGGATAAATATAGGGTCGACCAGTTTCCTGCTGCAGGGGAGCTTATAAACAGCTTAATGCCGGAAATATTAGATTACGTAAAAAATAGGGAAATTTTAAGAAACCGCCTGTTTCAGGTCGACTTCTTAACCACAACCTCTAATCAGGCTGTTATTTCTTTGCTTTACCATAGACAGCTCGACGAGACATGGCAGAACGAAGTACTAGGTCTAAAAGGCCACCTAAGCCAGTTTTGTGCCGTGAACATTATCGGTAGAGCACGTAAGCAGAAAATCTGTCTAGATACAGACGCAGTGATCGAAAAGCTCTCCGTCGCCGGAAAAGACTATTTATTTGAACAAGTAGAAAATAGCTTTACTCAGCCTAATGCCGCGATCAACGTTAAAATGTTGGAATGGGCGCAAAGAGAAACTAGTGGATTAGAAGGTGACTTATTAGAACTTTATTGCGGCAATGGTAATTTCAGTCTTCCACTAGCGAGCAACTTTAAGCGCGTATTAGGAACAGAGATTTCGAGAACATCGGTAAAATCAGCGCAAACGAACATCGCACTGAATAAAATTGAAAACGTGAAAATAGCGAGAATGTCAGCGGAAGATTTTGCTTTAGCAATTGCCGGTAAATTAGACTCTCGAAGAGCAGATGATCTTGAACTTGAGACCTATGACTTTTCAACCGTACTGGTTGATCCTCCACGAGCAGGGCTAGACAGTGATGCTCTTGAGCAAATTCAACCCTACCAACACATTATATACATCAGTTGTAATCCAGAAACGTTGGTAGAGAACCTATCTAAACTGTGCCAAACCCATCATGTAGTAGCCGCAGCTCTATTCGATCAGTTCCCGTTTACACACCATATGGAGTCTGGCGTACACCTTGTTCGAAAGGATTAATTAAGAAGATACCTTAGCGGGGCTTTCGACAGCATGCTCTACGGCTTGTTGTTCATCAACCTCTTCACACGGCACGTGGTTTTTCGCACGGCATAAATACAAGTTCAATGAATGCGCACCGATTAAAAGCGAGGAGGCTATAACAATAACAATCTGCTCCCATGGTGCATGAAGGTCGTGCTTTGCGATAAATAAGGCTATTCCAGCAATCAACATAAGTAGTGGGATAAAACTACCATGGTGCTTTAGTCCCATAACAACCGCTGAACCACCAATAATTGCGCTCAAAGAAAGGACCAACATCTCAACCCAAAACAACCCCATAAACGCCAGCCCCATTAAACTAAGGGTAGGAAGAATTACGGGTACGAGTAAGCAATGAATCGCACACAAGATTGCGACCCAAATACCAGCTTTATCGAATGTTTTATGTTGCATATGAACCTCTCAACTAATGTTACAGTATAACATACCAAAGAGAGGGATGGCTAACCCGATTACAATATTTAGGCTGAATCAGTTGTAAAGGTTAGAACTTCTTTTATATGCTTCGCCCCTAACTTAAGCATCAGTAAGCGGTCGACGCCCATCGCTACGCCAGCGCAGGCAGGCAAGCCCGACTCCAACGCAGCTAAAAATCGCTCATCAATTGGAACTTCTGGTAATCCCATAGAGCCTCGCTGCGTGTTGTCTTTCTCAAACCTAGCTCGTTGTTCAATTGGGTCTTGCAGTTCCCAATAGCCATTCGCGAGCTCTAGCCCACCATAGAAAAGTTCAAACCGATGCGCTGTTCGGTCATCTTGTTCGCAGCGCTTTGCGAGAGAAGCCTGTTCAGCAGGAAAGTGATAAACAAAGGTAAGTTGTTCTCTATCTAGTGAAGGTTCAACCACACAACTCATGAGTAAATCGAGCAGAGCGGCTCTATCTCCTTTAACAACCTCACAATCAATACCCTTCTGCATTAAAGAAGCCTCAAGCTCCTGAGCATTAGCAGCCAGTGGATCAACTTGCGCATAACGGATAAATGCGTCTTGGTAGGTTAAGTATTGTGAAGCGACATCGGGAAATATCTCACGCATAAGGAGCTCTATTTCTGCCATCAGTTCCACATCCGTGAAGCCTAGGCGATACCACTCCAGCATAGAGAATTCGACATTATGACGAGAACTAATCTCGTCATTTCGAAACACTTTGGATATTTGAAAGCAGTCTCCTATGCCTGCGCAAAGCAATCGCTTCATTGCGTATTCAGGAGAAGTTTGTAAATAAAGTTTATGCAGCCCCTTAAACTGACCAGACTCTGCATGTACTTGCATATTGGCGATATGAGGTTCAGTTACACCGCTAGCTGCCAATATCGGCGTTTCAACTTCAACAACATCACGCTCTAAGAAAAAAGCTCGAATCTGCTGTTGAAGAGCAGACCGAGCTTTTATATTTTCGAGTGCAGCACTAGGCTGCCAAGATTTAGATTCGATCATTTCTGAACGCGAGAAACATACTCTCCGGTGCGCGTATCAACCTTAATCACTTCACCCGTTTGCACGAACAAAGGTACACGAACCACAGCGCCAGTAGATAGCGTTGCAGGCTTCCCGCCAGTACCGGCTGTATCACCTTTCAAACCAGGATCTGTTTCCGTGATTTCAAGTTCTACAAAGTTTGGTGGTGTTACTGTGATTGGCTTACCGTTCCAAAGCATAAGCGTACAAGTATCTTGCTCAACCAACCACTTTTCGCTATCACCTACAGCCGCTTCGTCTGCCGCTAACTGCTCGAACGTTTCATTATTCATGAAGTGCCAGAATTCGCCGTCGTTATACAAGTAGTCTAATTCCACTTCCATCACGTCCGCGGCTTCAACTGAATCGCCTGACTTAAACGTTTTCTCAACCACTTTACCGCTTAACAGTTTTCTAATCTTCACACGGTTAAATGCTTGGCCTTTACCTGGCTTGACCATTTCATTCTCGATGATCGAGCATGGCTCGCCGTCGAGCATGATTTTCAGACCACCTTTAAATTCACTTGTGCTGTAACTTGCCATATGTTCCTCTTTCATCCTTAGGCAATTTTGGCGCTAATAATAAACCAAATATAAAGAGATTTCAGGTAAAATAGCGCGCACCATGCATAGTTTTTCGGAATATGGCTTCTTCATTACAAGTACGCCCTCAATGGCAACAAGAAATAGCGAGCAGCATTACCTCTCCTGAAGAGTTAGGTCGGGTTCTTAATCTAGATGAGTCCTGGATTCGCCATAACGCACCTGCAAAATCATTATTTCCCTTGCGCGTGCCGAAACCATTTGTCGCTCTCATGGGTCAAGGCAATCCGAACGACCCACTACTTAAGCAAGTTATGACTTCAGCCGACGAGTTTCAACAACACCCAGACTTTGTACGAGACCCGTTACTTGAACAGCAACTTGAAGGCCCCTCAAGCTTGTTACATAAGTACAAATCTAGAGTCCTTATTATTTTCAGAGGTGGCTGTGCAGTAAATTGTAGATACTGTTTTAGACGTCACTTTCCCTATGAAGAGAATCATTTCGGCAGAGAGCAAAAAGAGCAATCTCTCGAATATATTCGCAAAAACGTTGAAATCAACGAGGTTATTCTTAGTGGCGGCGATCCTCTTATGGCCTCAGATCAACAAATAGAAGATTTTGTTCGTGCGCTTGAGTCCATTGACCACATAAAACGCATAAGAATCCACTCGCGACTACCTATAGTTATTCCAAGTCGACTCACAAACAGCTTAGCCAAAGTGCTCGAATCAAGTCGCTTAAAAAGCATTTTAGTTCTTCACGCCAATCACCCGAATGAATTAAGCGAAGAACTCAAGAAACGCCTCTCGATCTGGCAAGAGCATGGCATTCTCTTGCTCAATCAATCTGTTCTGTTGAAAGGGATTAATGACGACACTGAAACACTCGTAGCTCTCAGTGAAAAGTTATTCGATTGGCAGGTTTTACCCTACTACTTGCATTTATTAGATAAAGTGGAGGGAGCGAGTCACTTCAATGTTGAAGTACAAAAAGCACAGGAAATTTATCAACAACTCTTGGTAGAACTGCCAGGGTTTCTTGTACCTAAGTTAGTGCAGGAAGTAGGCGGAGAGCTTAGTAAAACTCCGATCTCCGCCTTTTAGTTCGACTATTCTTGGCTTAAGAACTGCTGCGCAAACCAACGGTTTAGCATATTGAGTTCTGCACTCACGTATTCATCACGTGAGGAAATCCGAGGAAATCGAGATCTCCCTTCGGTGCGGATTGCCCGCCCTTCAATTTCAACGCCTTGCTCTGATGATACAACAGTTCCGTCAGCAGAAACGCGCTCGAAGTCTATCGTCATCACAGGAAACTCATTCATCATAGCTTTGCGCTCGAACTCCCTTGCATTGAAACCTTGATTTGCCAGCATGGTGCCAGCCATGTCGTAATCGGTTACAGTAATTTTCAATTCTTCACCATCAGCAAGGTGCATTTCTGCAAGCCTGTCGATATGGCGAGCAATTCTTGAAAAGCGAACCTGTAACTCTTCATTGTCTGGGTCGATTTGCGCTAAACGAACGTCTTCATAGTTTTCTGGTGAGGACCATGTAACAGAAGCCTCACCTGCAAACGTTACTGGCGAAATACCAATACCTAACGCAAGAATTAAAGTGACTTTTAGAAATTTCATGAGAACCTCCCATTGTTTAAGTTTACGGGAGACTGGAGAGAAGATATGGCGCCTGCGGAATTCCGCAGGGCGCCCACCAAACTAAAGCTTATGCTGTAGTGTTGATGTTGTTTCCTACGGCAGCCCCCGGAGTCGAGTTCTGCTTTGGTGCCGACTGAGCCGCAGAATCAAGAAGTTGAAGCGTTGCCGCACCTTCTTGTTTTTGCTGATTCTTCGCCAACTTAAGCGAAACCAACTCGAGCTGTTGTGGACCTTGCGATGCAATTTCCATTTTGGCCTCCTTTTACTGCCTAAATTTGCGCGACGAAACACGCCGCATCCATGCTATCGACCGTAAAACCCACAACTTTAGAAAATTTATTGCTCAAATCTAAAATAAAACCATCTATCTAGCATAGCTCGTTCATAATCAAGCATTTCATGTTGTGAACGACCTTGAATATAAGAACTTCCTTGACCAGGCATGTCACGACCTCTAAGACGCTCTTGGCCACTTGCTAACGTCTCTCCACTAGCACTTTCTAGGCGATAGTTAAACTCCATGCTGGGAAAGTCTGAGTTACGAACAACACGCACCATATTCATTGAGCCACCAAATTGATTCGGTAAAACTTCACCTGCCAAATCAAGATTGGTTACTGTGATATGTAACTTTTGACCGTCGGGAAGTTTCCCCGCCAACTCAGCAAAATGTCTTTCAAACTCTGCAAAAACCCGCTCTTCAAAACGCGACTGTAATTCTTCCGCAGCTCGAATGTCTCGATATGAGTCAGGGTTTTCCCACGTTACTGAGGCTTCTCCTGCTTGTGCAGGCATTGCGAATGCCAAACCCAACATTAAAACTGCAATTATGCGATTCATAGGACCCTCCTAAATTCTGAATCCTTGCTTACTTTTACAGCATATACGTTCTTTCGCAAATTTGTGGTCACAAAGCGTTTAAGTGTGTCAAAAAAAGTAAACCCGCTAAAACGAAAAAAGCTGCGCCAAGGCGCAGCTTTTTCATCCGAACAGGGCCGATTACATCATTCCGCCCATACCCATGTCACCGCCAGGCATCGCAGGAGCTTCTTCTTTTGGTAGCTCTGCAATCATTGCTTCAGTGGTAATCATTAGGCCAGCTACAGAGGCTGCGAACTGTAACGCTGAACGAGTCACTTTTGTTGGGTCAAGAATACCCATCTCAAGCATGTCACCGTAGGTATCGTTACCTGCGTTGTAACCAAAGTTACCTTCGCCTTCTTTCACTTTATTCGTAACTACAGAAGCTTCTGAGCCCGCGTTGTATGCGATCTGACGAAGAGGTGATTCCATTGCACGAAGTGCAACTTTAATACCTACGTTCTGTTCTTCGTTGTCGCCACGAAGCTCTGCTAATTTGCTTGCAGCGCGCACAAGAGCAACACCACCACCAGGTACTACACCTTCTTCAACTGCTGCGCGAGTTGCGTGAAGTGCGTCTTCTACACGTGCTTTCTTCTCTTTCATTTCTACTTCAGTTGCTGCGCCAACTTTAATTACCGCAACACCGCCAGCTAGTTTTGCTAAGCGCTCTTGAAGCTTCTCTTTGTCGTAGTCTGAAGAAGTCTCTTCGATTTGCTGACGAATTTGCGTTACGCGACCTTCAATTGCGTCTTGGTCTCCTGCACCGTCAACAATAGTGGTGTTGTCTTTGTTAATCACAACACGTTTAGCACTACCTAAGTCTTCAAGTTGTGCTTTTTCTAGTTCCATCCCGATTTCTTCAGAAATCACGGTACCGCCAGTTAACGTAGCGATGTCTTGCAACATAGCTTTACGACGATCACCGAAACCAGGAGCTTTAACTGCTGCAACTTTCACGATGCCACGCATATTGTTTACAACTAGTGTTGCTAGCGCTTCACCTTCTACATCTTCAGCGATCAACAATAAAGGCTTACCAGACTTCGCTACACCTTCTAGTACAGGAAGTAATTCGCGAATGTTGCTGATTTTCTTGTCGACCAACAAAATATGTGGGTTGTCTAACTCAACAGTTCCAGTTTCTTGGTTGTTGATGAAGTATGGAGACAAGTAACCACGGTCAAACTGCATACCTTCTACTACTTCAAGTTCGTCTTGCAGGCCTTGACCTTCTTCAACGGTAATAACACCTTCTTGGCCTACTTTGTCCATTGCTTTGGCAATGATTTCACCAATGGTGCTGTCTGAGTTAGCAGAAATTGTACCCACTTGCTCAATCGCTTTGCTGTCAGAGCAAGGCTGAGAAATCTTCTTCAATTCCTCTACTGCAGCAACCACCGCTTTGTCGATACCGCGCTTAAGGTCCATTGGGTTCATACCCGCAGCTACCGCTTTCAAACCTTCAGTAACAATCGACTGCGCTAATACAGTTGCAGTTGTCGTACCGTCGCCCGCTTCGTCATTTGCTTTCGACGCCACTTCTTTAACCATTTGCGCGCCCATATTTTCGAACTTGTCTTCAAGCTCGATTTCTTTCGCAACGCTAACACCGTCTTTAGTGATCGTTGGCGCACCAAATGACTTCTCTAAAACTACATTACGGCCTTTAGGGCCAAGAGTAACCTTTACCGCGTCCGCTAGGGTGTTTACACCTTTTAGCATTTTCTGACGCGCGCTGTTACCAAATTTTACTTCTTTCGCTGACATGATTTTCTTCCTTCAATCTAATTCGGTTGAAACACTGAAAGTCGAGAATTACTCAACAATCGCCAGAATGTCTGACTCGCTCATAATAAGAACTTCTTCACCGTCCAGCTTCTCAGTTTTTACACCGTAGCCGTCGCTGAATAGAACTGTGTCACCAACTTTTACGTCTAGCGGCTTCACTTCACCGTTCTCTAAAATGCGACCATTACCTACAGCGATAACCTCACCACGCGTAGATTTCTCTGCTGCAGAACCAGTAAGAACGATACCGCCCGGTGATTTGCTCTCTGCTTCAGAGCGCTTAACAATCACACGATCATGTAAAGGACGAAGTTTCATCGAGATACTCCCATAATCAATGATGGAAAAAATGACTGGAACCATTCCAGCCATCTGTTAAAAAATAAGTTGGTAACTAAATGGGGTCACACAAAGTAATTCCAAGAGCTAAGAGCAATTTTTTTTACTTTTTTTCTTTATCCTCAACCTGCTCAAAATCTTCTTGTCTTGAATACTCCCCTTCAAACGTATTCCCGTGTTCGTTGCTTGAACGAGTGCTCTTATATTGTGACGAAGATCGGGAAGACGCACCCGTAAATGAAAAGTGCACGTTTTTACTATGGGCTAACTTTTTCAAAGCCCACATACCTACATGCTTTTGAATTACCGGCAACAACATAAGCAGGGCCAATGCATCAGTTACGAACCCAGGCGTGACTAAAAATATACCCGCCGCGAGAATCATGAATCCCGCAATTAATTCTTGCCCCGGCATTTCGCCCATAGCCATCTTTTGTTGGGCTCTGGCAAAGGTATTCAACCCCTGCTGCTTAACTAGGCCTGAACCTAACAAGGCAGTTAAAATAACCAAGGCAATCGTAGGGCCTGCACCAATTTGTTGGCCAACCTGCACCAATACCGAAATTTCAATAATTGGCATGACCACAAAAAGTACAAATAAAACTAACTGCATGATGAACTCCCATTCGGTTATTATGTCCACATTTGGGCGTACTTCTTTTATTTCAAGGTAACTACATCTGAATCGAACGTTATGTCACACTTACTTATAATAACTACAACACCCGACCTAGCTGCCGCAGAAGCAATAGCAGAGGGACTTATTCAAAATAACCTTGCCGCCTGTGTGCAAGTTCAACCTCAAGGCAAGTCCTTTTATAGATGGCAAGGCAAAGTAGAGTCTTCTGCTGAACATGCCTTATTTATAAAAACAACTGACTCAGCATATGGGAAAACCGAACAATACATTCAAGAACATCACCCTTATGATGTGCCAGAAATTATCGCCGTGAAGATAGACAGAGGGCTGTCCCCGTATTTAAGTTGGATTAATGAGGAAGTAAATTCATGAGTTTTATTCGTCTTAGCGTCATTGTTGTTGGCGTTCTATTTTCAGTTTGTGTCCACGCACAAGCGAACGGCTTAAATTTACAAAGCTTAAACGGAGCCAACTCATTTCCACCACCCGAAGAAGTCTTTATTCTCGACTATCAACAAATTGACCATGAGCTGACTGTTTCTTTTCAAATACCGGAAGGTTTTTATCTTTATCAAGAACGCTTCAATTTAACCCCTGAAGAAAAAGTCGCAGGAGAAATAGAGTTACCTGAAGGGATTGCTTATGAAGATCAGTTCTTTGGGTCAACTGTCATTTATCGTGATCAAGTTTCGTTCAATGTAAGTCTAAACCAAGCACGTCGGAATGAACCTCTGACGGTTCACTACCAAGGATGTGCCGATGAAGGTTTTTGCTACCCCCCATCTACGCAGACTATTTTCCTGCGCCAAACCAACGGCGTAAATGGGACAGCCGCCATTAATACCGAAACATCCAATCCTGGAAATGGAAATTACAGCTGGGTCTTTCTCATTATAGTGCTCGCAGTTGGCTTACTAGCTCTTTTCATCATTCGCAAAAAGCAACAAAGTTGAAAGTAAAGTGTCGCATTTTCGGTGATAAGACCAGTAATTTGCTGCGATTTGGAAATTTCTGATTATAATAGAAGCCAATTAACAATTTAGGTAGCGAGCTCATCACAAAACTGTGGGTTCGCGAAAGTTAGCGACAAATGGCTACAAGTAATGCATAAAGAAGCTCAGATTCTTATTATTAATGGTCCAAATCTGAATTTACTCGGTACCCGTGAGCCTGAGATTTATGGCACGCAAACCTTGGCTTCTATTATCGAGTCGCTACAAAGTGCTACAAACCAAGCAAGAATTTCCCATGTTCAGTCGAATGCAGAACACGAACTTATCGACGCGATACATCAAGCATCTGGGGAAATAGATTTTATTATTATTAACCCTGCGGCGTTTACACACACCAGTGTTGCTTTACGAGACGCTCTAGTAGGCGTAGGCATACCTTTCATAGAGGTTCACCTGTCTAACGTTCATGCTCGCGAACCATTTCGTAGGCACTCCTACTTTTCCGACTGTGCACAGGCGGTTATTTGTGGATTAGGCGCGACGGGTTACGAAGTTGCACTGAAAGGTGCATTGCAGCATTTACAGAACAAATAGAATTAAAAAACATTAATTTAAACACTAATAATGAGTGATACGGTTTATGGATATTCGGAAAATTAAGAAATTAATCGAACTTGTTGAAGAGTCTGGCATTGCGGAGCTAGAAATTACCGAAGGTGAAGAAGCGGTAAGAATTAGTCGCAATAATCAGAACATGATGCCTGCAATGGCGCAATATCAAGTTCCTCAGCACATGCCAGCTCCGGCTCCTGCGGCGGCACCGGCAGCAGAAGCGCCGGCAGCAAACGCTGAACCTGCCAAGGAAGAAGTTTCAGGCCACGTGATTAAGTCGCCAATGGTCGGTACTTACTACGAGTCTCCAGCTCCAGGGGCGAAAGCATTTGTTACTGTCGGTCAGCGCGTTAACGTGGGCGACACCCTGTGCATCGTTGAAGCTATGAAGATGATGAACCAAATTGAAGCAGAAGTGTCGGGTGTGGTGAAGCAAGTATTAGTTGAAAACGAAGCACCTGTTGAGTTCGATCAACCGCTATTCATCATTGAATAACCGAACAAAAAGGCAATAGTCATGCTAGATAAAGTAGTGATAGCCAACCGCGGTGAAATTGCGTTACGCATTTTACGCGCGTGTAAAGAGCTCGGTATAAAAACAGTTGCTGTACATTCAACCGTCGACAAGAACTTAAAACACGTTCTTTTAGCTGACGAGTCTATCTGTATCGGCGCGCCTTCAGCTGCAGAAAGCTATCTAAATATTCCTCGAATTATAAGCGCGGCGGAAGTTACCGACGCGGCAGCCATCCATCCGGGGTATGGTTTCTTGTCAGAGAATGCTGATTTCGCAGAGCAGGTCGAAAATTCGGGCTTTATTTTCGTAGGCCCTACGCCAGAAGTTATTCGCATGATGGGTGACAAAGTTTCAGCAATCGAAGCGATGAAAAAAGCAGGCGTTCCATGTGTGCCTGGTTCAGGCGGCCCTTTGGGTGACGACGACGAGAAGAACCTAAAAGTCGCTAAACGTATTGGTTATCCAGTTATTATTAAAGCTGCCGGCGGTGGTGGTGGTCGAGGTATGCGTGTTGTGCGCGAAGAAAAAGATCTACTTCGCTCAATTCAAGCCACACAGTCCGAAGCAAACGCAGCGTTTGGTAACCCAATTGTCTATATGGAGAAGTTTCTAGAGAATCCTCGTCATATCGAAATCCAGGTATTAGCTGATGGACAAGGCAACGCTATCCACCTAGGAGAACGCGATTGTTCTATGCAACGTCGCCACCAAAAAGTAGTGGAAGAAGCGCCAGCGCCAGGTATTACTCCAGAAATGCGTAAAAGCATTGGCGAGCGCTGTGCTCGTGCTTGTATCGAAATTGGTTATCGCGGCGCGGGAACGTTCGAGTTTTTGTATGAAAACGGTGAGTTCTACTTCATTGAAATGAATACACGTATTCAGGTTGAACACCCGGTTACAGAGCTTGTAACAGGAATCGACTTAGTGAAAGAACAACTTCGTATTGCGGCGGGCAGACCTTTGTCGATCAGTCAAGAAGACGTGGTGATTCGGGGTCACGCAGTAGAGTGTCGTATAAACGCTGAAGATCCGAAAAACTTCATTCCGTCTCCAGGCACGGTGACACGTTTTCACCCACCAGGTGGGCTAGGCATCCGTTGGGATTCTCATATTTACACGGATTACCGTGTACCACCTAACTACGACTCTATGATTGGTAAACTTATTACCCATGGAGACAACAGAGACGTTGCGATTGCAAGAATGCGCAATGCCCTAGGTGAGCTTATCTTGGAAGGCATCAAATCGAATGTTCCTTTGCAGAAAGAGATCATGGCCGACGAGAACTTCCAACATGGCGGAACAAACATCCATTATTTAGAAAAGAAACTGGGAATCTCTTAGTTTCCCGTTTCTTTCTTAAATTGCTAAAATACAAAAGCTCAGACAGTCGTCTGAGCTTTTTTTGTGATTAAGGGTAAAGCATGGCTTGGATTCAACTAACGCTAACTACCGACGAGGCGCACGCGCGTCAACTAGGTGACATTCTTATGGCTAACCAAGCCCAAGCAGTGACCTATAGAGACGCAAAGGACGCACCTATATTTGAACCTGGCCCCGGTGAAGTTCAGCTATGGTCGCAAACCCTAGTGACTGGTCTTTACCCAGCTGAAGTAAAGTTACAGCCCATACTGAGTAATTTAGCGAAAGTAAGCTTTCTTGCTCAACCATTGCAATATAAAACCGACCCACTCGAAGACAAAGATTGGGAAAGAGAATGGATGGACAACTTCAAACCCATTTGTTTTGGAGACAAGTTTTGGGTCGTTCCTTCTTGGCATGAGCCCCCGAAACCAGAACAACCTTTTATTTTACTCGACCCGGGGATGGCATTCGGTACCGGCACCCACCCTACCACCTCGTTATGCTTAACATGGTTAACCGAGCAAAATCTGGAAGGAAAAACTATCGTCGACTTCGGTTGCGGCTCAGGCATTTTAGGTATTGCAGCATTAAAGCTTGGCGCCGCGCGCTGTATTGGCACCGATATAGACCAGCAAGCACTAATTGCCACCAAAGATAATGCCAAAAGAAATGGCGTGGGCGACAAATTTGAAGTCTATCTACCCCAAAATGCACCAGACATAAAAGCCGATATCGTTATTGCCAATATTCTAGCGGGCCCTCTCCAAGAGCTGTCCGGCGTGATTCAAGGTTACCTAAAGCCAGACTCTCCGATCGCCATGTCAGGTATTCTACATCGCCAAGCAGAGGATGTGATGAATGCATACTCGGAGGGCGTTACATTTGCGGAAGCGCGATTTGAAGGTGATTGGTCACTTATTCATGGTATTGCCGTGAATCCGTAACAATTCCCTAACAGGTCTTCGCAACAAAGGTCTAGAGGCGGAATAAGTCAAGCTAAAAAACTGCAAAAAAATCGTTTTTTGTTCACTTATTCGCCTTTTTTTTCGGCTGTAAATTCCCTAAAATTCTCCACCCTTTCGCTGAACAGTTTTTGAACGATGCGGATTGGCAGTTACGAATTAAAGAACAACGTTATTCTCGCGCCCATGGCTGGTGTTACCGACTTGCCATTCCGTCGCCTGTGCGTTGAACTTGGTGCCGGGTTGGCAGTATCGGAGATGCTGTCGAGCAACCCGAAGGTGTGGGACACCGCCAAGTCCAAAAATCGCATGGCGCATCATAAGGAGCCAGGATTACGATCTGTTCAAATTGCAGGTTCAGACCCTGAATTAATGGCAAGAGCCGCCCAACATAACGTTGTTGAAGGCGCGCAAATCATTGACATTAATATGGGCTGCCCCGCAAAAAAAGTGAATAAAAAGCTAGCAGGCTCTGCGCTACTGCAAGAACCTGAGCTGGTTCGGGACATTATTAGTGCAGTTGTTGCTGCGGTAGATGTTCCGGTCACACTTAAAATTCGTACAGGTTGGGCTCCAGAGCATCGCAACGGAGTTCAAATAGCGGAAATCGCTGAACGTGAGGGCATACAAGCTCTTACTGTTCATGGCCGCACTCGTGCATGCATGTACAAAGGGCATGCGGAGTACGAAACAATTAAGAATATTCGAGAGGCTATTCAAATTCCTCTTATCGCTAACGGAGACATCACGTCACCGGAAAAGGCGCTTGAGGTTCTTGAGTTCACGCAAGCTGACGCAGTCATGGTTGGCCGTGGAGCACAGGGTAACCCTTGGATATTCAGAGAAATTACTCATTTCTTTCAGACGGGTGAAAAACTTCCCCCGCCAGAAAAAAGTGAAGTTATACGTATTATGGGTGAGCACCTTAAGGAGCTACATGCATTTTACGGCGAGCATACCGGAGTTCGGATTGCCCGCAAACACATTGGTTGGTACGTACAAGGACTCGGTAATCCAGGTCAGTTTCGTGCGAAATTTAATGCACTTGAGACTTCATCTGAACAGCTAGAAGCCTTGAATTTTTTATCGTCAATTTAGCAGAGAGAAAAGAGCGCTATTATGTTTGACTACAATGGAAACCGTGAGACAGAAACTCACCCTTTAATTACTCAAGCCCCAAACGCTAATCCTAAGCCATTGCGTAATTCTGTAAAGCAAGCGCTAAACAACTTTCTAGGTCAACTTGATGGCCAAGATCCTGAAGAGCTTTACGAACTTGTTCTTTCAGAAGTTGAAGCTCCATTACTTGAAGAAGTAATGACTTATACTCGTGGTAATCAAACGCGCGCAGCAACAATGCTAGGCATCAACCGCGGTACTCTTCGTAAGAAATTGAAAAAATACGGCATGAACTAAGATTCATCGCTCACTTTTTCAAAAGCGCCTGCTGAGTCATCACAGGCGCTTTTTTGTTTTCTAACTTCGTTTCTTGCGCACAATACCGTATAATACTGAGCCGCATATGAAGTGGTCTGGAAAGTCTTTTCCATCGTTCCTCTTCGACCAAAATTGAATTCCCGTCAACGCCAAAATAGTGAGTACACCATGAGTCAGATTCGTCCCGTTCAGCGCGCACTGCTGAGTGTTTCCGATAAAACCGGCATCGTCGACTTCGCGCAAAAGTTGCACCAGCTCAACGTAGAAATTCTTTCCACCGGTGGTACCGCAAAACTTCTTCAGGAAGCAGGCATTCCAGTAATTGAGGTTTCTGAGCATACCGGCCAGAACGAAATCATGGATGGTCGAGTTAAAACGCTTCACCCTAAAATTCATGGTGGTATTTTGGGGCGCAGAGACAAAGACCAAACGGTTATGGCTGAACAAAACATTGCACCTATCGATCTTGTCGCAGTAAACCTATACCCATTTGCTCAAACTGTTGCTCGACCCGACTGTAGTTACGAAGACGCTATTGAAAACATCGACATTGGCGGCCCCACTATGGTTCGAGCGGCAGCAAAAAACCATAATGACGTCACAATAGTAGTTAACGCAGAAGACTATTCTCGCGTAGTTACAGAGCTTGAAGCAGAAGGCGGAACGACTTTTAAAACTCGCCAAGACTTAGCTACTGCTGCTTTCGAACACACCGCAGCCTACGACGGCATGATCGCGAATTACCTAGGTTTAAAAGTACAGAGTAAAGAGAGTCAATTCCCTCGTACTTACAATATTCAAGTCGAGAAGAAGCAAGACTTACGTTACGGTGAAAACAGCCATCAAAATGCTGCGTTTTATACCGAGAGCAATGTTAGCGAAGCATGTATTTCCACAGCAACACAGTTGCAAGGTAAAGAACTTTCATACAACAACATTGCCGATACCGATGCAGCTTTTGAATGCGTTAAACATTTCACTACCCCAGCATGTGTCATTGTTAAACACGCAAACCCTTGTGGCGTAGCTGAAGGTGATAATATTTTGGCGGCTTATGAACGTGCATATCAAACCGATCCAACGTCAGCGTTCGGCGGCATTATCGCGTTCAACCGCGAACTAGACGAAGCTACGGCGCACGCGATTATTTCTCGTCAATTTGTCGAAGTAATCATCGCACCAGGCGCATCGAAAAAGGCTCAAACGTTAGTAGCCAGCAAACCGAATGTACGTTTACTTACCACAGGCGCAATTGAAACTTCAGCACCGCAACTAGACTACAAACGCGTCAAAGGCGGACTTCTTATTCAAGACAGCGACGACGCACGAATCGGTTTAGATGATTTAAACGTAGTGACTAAAACACAACCCACTGAAGAACAATTAAAAGATCTATTGTTTTCGTGGAATGTGGTGAAGTTCGTGAAGTCGAATGCAATTGTGTATGCCAAAGACGGTATGACCATTGGTGTAGGTGCAGGGCAAATGAGTCGCGTGTATAGTGCTAAGATTGCGGCAATAAAAGCAGCAGACGAGAACCTTGTGGTTGAAGGCTCGGTCATGGCGTCAGACGCGTTTTTCCCTTTCCGGGACACTATTGATGCGGCAGCTGAAGCTGGCATTAAAGCAATTATTCAGCCGGGCGGTTCTATACGAGACGAAGAAGTTATTGCCGCAGCAGACGAGCATGGAATTGCCATGGTATTTACATCGATTAGACACTTTAGACATTAATTAAAAGCTATAGTTAAGCCTTTACTGGCTTCAAGGAGATAACAACATGCGTACAAGTATGAAGTTAACAACAGCGGCTACATTAGTATTTCTAAGCGCTTGCTCTGGGGGCGAAAATGCTTCCGAGAGCAATAGTCAAGAAGCCTTAAGTGCAGCAATCAACAGCGAACATCGCACTGAAGCTTATGTAGAGCGCGACAATGCTCGTCACCCTCTAGAAACCTTAACATTCTTTGAAATTCAGCCAGACATGACCGTAGTTGAAATCTGGCCAGGTGGCGGATGGTATACAGAAATCCTTGCTCCTTACCTCAAGGATGATGGTCAGTTTTATGCAGCACACTTCGACCCGAACCATGAGCGCGAATATTACAGTAACTCTCGTGCGAACTTTGAAGAAAAAATGGCGGGTTCTGATGTTTACAGTAATGTAACCATTAGCACATTCGTACCTGGCAGCGACTACGAGATCGCTCCTGCTGGTTCAGCTGATCGTGTATTGAGCTTCCGTAATATGCACAACTGGTATATGGGTGGTGGCGAAGAAGGTTTGAACCAAGCATTCCAAGCTTTTTATACCGCACTTAAGCCAGGCGGAATTTTAGGCATTGTTGACCACCGCTTGCCAGAACACCGTGCCGACAGTGAAATGGAAGGTTCTGGCTACATGAAGGCAAGCTGGGCTATCGCATTTGCAGAAGCCGCAGGGTTTGAGTTCGTTGGCGAGAGTGACGTGAATAGCAACGACCTCGATAGCGCAAATTACGAGCGAGGAGTTTGGACTCTACCTCCAACGCTTGCACTTGGGGAAACAAATCGCGATTTATACATAGGCATCGGAGAAAGCGACCGCTTTACTTTGAAGTTTAGAAAACCAGAGGAATAAACGACGAATGAAAGTACTAATTGTCGGTGGCGGCGGCCGTGAACATGCGCTGGCTTGGAAAGCAGCGCAATCTCCTCGTGTTGAGAACGTTTTCGTTGCTCCGGGTAATGCCGGTACGGCAACAGAAGTCGGAATGACCAATGTACCTATAGCGGCAGAAGACATTGCAGGATTACTCAAGTTTGCCCAAGACGAGCATGTGGAACTTACCATTGTGGGTCCTGAAGCTCCGTTAGTTGCAGGAATTGTAGATACATTTCAAGCGAACGGTCTTGCGATATTCGGTCCAACTCAAGGAGCGTCTCAGTTAGAAGGTTCAAAAGCTTTTTGTAAGGACTTCCTAGCGCGCCATAATATTCCTACTGCAGCGTACGAAACGTTCACTGAAATTGAACCTGCAAAGCAATATGTTCGAGCCAACAGTCTTCCTATCGTTATAAAAGCCGACGGCTTAGCGGCAGGTAAAGGCGTTATCATAGCTGACTCGCTAGAAATGGCCGACGCTGCTATTGAAGATATGTTAGCCGGCAACAAGTTTGGAGACGCAGGCAGCCGCGTTGTCGTTGAAGAGTTTCTCGTAGGTGAAGAAGCCAGCTTTATAGCCATGGTCGACGGCGACAGAATTTTACCTTTTGCCTCGAGCCAAGATCACAAAGCTAGAGACAATGGCGACAAAGGACCTAATACTGGTGGCATGGGGGCGTACTCGCCAGCACCAGTACTTACTGATGAAGTAAGCGACTGGGTTATGGAAAACATTATGCAGCCTACCGTCGACGGTATGCGAAGCGAAGGTAATACCTACGTAGGTTTTCTCTATGCAGGATTGATGATTGCACCCGACGGCAGTGCCAAGGTTCTTGAGTACAACTGCCGATTTGGCGACCCTGAAACTCAGCCAATCATGATGCGACTCAACTCTGACTTGGTTACTTTGTGCTTTGACGCTTTAGCTGGCCAGCTTGGTGTCACCCCTATCGAGTTTGATAAACGCGCAGCAGTTGGTGTTGTACTTGCTGCTGGAGGTTATCCAGAGTCTTACCGTAAAGGCGACGTTATTAAAGGTCTAGACAACGCCTGTGCGGACGAGCATGAGAAAGTGTTTCATGCGGGTACTCAAGAAAAGGATAGCAACATTGTGACCAGTGGTGGCCGCGTATTATGTGCAACTGCACTAGCTGATTCAGTTACAGCTGCGCAAGCAAAGGCATACGAAGTTGTGAATAGAATCGACTGGGACGATGTTTATTTCAGAACAGACATAGCCCATCGCGCTATTAAACGCGAAGCTCAGTCTTAATCAATAAAAACCCGGCAAGCGCCGGGTTTTTTAATCTTCTACAACCAAGTCGTCTTCCGTAGAGCCTGCGCTGTCATAGTCGCTGTCATCTTCGACAACTTTAGAACGACCGTACATACTGCCTACTTTAGGACGATTGATTCTACCTTGGTACTTCGCCCAAGCCTTTTCAACATCGGTTTCCGCTGGCTTTTCACCTTTAGCCACCGCTAACAAAGCTTGGTCTTCCTGCGTTTCCGGCATAACGTCACCGGCAAGAAGTGCTGTAATTAAACACCCATAGTGCAACAACGCGTCACTTTCACGTATCGAGAAGTCGCCGGATCTTGCGAATCCGTATGGATAATTTCGAAAATCATTAAATGGTTTTCTTAACAAAAGTTCACGTGTTTGAGTCGCCATAATGTCCACCTATCCCGACTATGAAACAGTGTGTAACCCAAACATGGGTTACACAAATGACGATATAGAGGTGTTCTTAAATCTTGTCAAGAAAATTTTGTTGGTTAATTTAATGCACTTCTAATTTGCGAGGTTACGCGCTCGTCTTGAGGCTCTACAGAACTTGGAAATGAAGTAATCACTTCACCGTTTTTACCCACTAAATATTTGTGGAAGTTCCAACCTGGAGGACCAACTTGCTGGGTAAGTTCTGCAAACACTGGGTTAGCACGACGGCCAGTAACGTCAGACGTTGCCATCATCGGGAATGTTACGCCGAAGTTTGCGAAGCATACCTCTGCCACTTCTTCCTCGTCTGAGTGTTCTTGACGAAAGCTATTCGACGGAAACCCCACAATAGTGAAACCTTGGTCTTTATACTCTTGATAAAGTGCTTCTAATCCTTCGAATTGCCCTGTGTAACCGCATTGACTGGCAGTATTCACCACTAACGTGACTTTCCCAGAGGTGAGTTCACACAGGTCTGAAACCTCCTCAGAACGTAGCCGTCTTTGTTCACCATGCAAGGGTCCAGAGCACTCCATATTGGCGTGGTTGCTCTCACCGCCATGGTTATGAGCCATAGCCTCAAACGGCGTGGCGCTCAAAAAAAGCGTCGTGGCCGCAATTCCTATTAATGTTTTCATGTTATTCCTCGTTGCGTTTATTCATTTATTATAGTTACGCACAGCTAGAGTGAAAGGATTAACTGACAGACTGAAAGGAATAAAAAGTTTAGACATAAAAAAACGCCACCCGAAGGTAGCGTTTTTTTGAATTTGGAGCGAGTAACGAGGTTCGAACTCGTGACCTCAACCTTGGCAAGGTTGCGCTCTACCAGCTGAGCTATACTCGCATTTAAAGGCTGTGTTGCCTTGAGTGCGTTGCGCATTTTACTCAATTTCGGGGGCAATGCAAGCCTTATCGCGCACATTTTTACTGTTCGTTGAAAAAATGCTCACGATAGTATTTTAATTCTTCAATCGACTCGCGAATGTCAGCAAGTGCCTCGTGAGCGTTTGATTTTTTAAACCCTGAAATAATTCCCGGCTTCCAACGTTTAGCCAATTCCTTAACCGTACTTACATCTAGGTTTCGGTAATGAAAGTAGCTTTCTAACTCAGGCATATAACGCGCTAAAAAGCGGCGATCTTGGCAAATACTGTTGCCACACATCGGCGAAGTGTTTGCTGCAAGATGTTCTTTCAAAAATGCGATGGTTTGTTGCTCGGCCGCTGCAGTATCAATATTGCTTTCTTGGATGCGCTTAACCAACCCCGAAGCGGTGTGCGTACGCGTATTCCAGTCGTCCATTGCATCTAGTACTTCGTTGGGTTGATGAACGGCGATTACCGGTCCTACTGCGATCTCATTGAGTTGGTCGTCTGTCACAATAGTTGCAACTTCAATAATGACGTCGTTCTCTGGACTTAACCCCGTCATTTCCAAATCAATCCAAATTAACCGGCCTGAATTCTCTGCCATGCTGTTACCTATTTTATTGGGTCGTGTAAAATCTGAATTTAAGACTAACTATTGTATGATAGTCAGCGTAAAATTGCTTGCATCATTCCTTGTGGGAGAAAGCGTGGGTAAAAAAAAGAAACTCACAAAAGGGCAACTGCGCCGAGTTAAAGCGAACCAAGCAAAACGACTCGACAAAGAAAGTGCCGAACTCGAAATTAACTCGGACGCGTTAGGGCCTCGAGAGTCCGGTCGTGTAATGAGCCGCTATGGTCAGCACGCCGACGTCATTGACAATGAAGGCAATGTATTGCGCTGTAATTTACGTCGTAATATAGAATCTCTGGTCACTGGTGACAACGTAGTTTGGCGGCGTTTTACTGAGTCCGAGCAAGGAATGCAGGGCGTTATTGAAGCAGTCGAGGAACGCCATTCTGAATTACTTAGACCGGATATCTACGATGGTCTTAAACCTGTAGCGGCTAATGTAGACCGCATCTTTATAGTGTCTTCCCCTCAACCTGCTTTCTCCGATCAAATTATTGATCGCTACTTAGTAGCTTGTGACGAGGCCGGTATTCAAGCTGTTATTGTTTTTAATAAAAGCGACCTGATTACCGACGAGGATCGAGAGCATATCGATAACCGACTCGCCGTATATCGCAACATTGGCTACCCGGTCTATGTAGTAAGTGCCAAAGAAAAGACTGGTATGGAGAAACTTCGACAAGCATTTTCAGATCATATTTCTGTGTTTGTAGGTCAGTCCGGTGTGGGTAAATCAAGTTTGATGAACGCCCTCTTACCGGAGGTGGACCTACAAGTGGGAGCAATATCGGAGAACTCAGGTTTAGGCCAGCATACCACCACTGTGGCGCGTTGGCATGACCTTGAAGGTGGTGGAGCACTTATCGACTCTCCAGGTATCCGAGAGTTTGGCTTGTGGCATTTGCCCATAGACCAAATTGCCCAAGGGTTTGTCGACTTTCACCCCTACTTGGGCACATGTAAATTCCGTGATTGTAAACACGGAACCGACCCAGGCTGCTCGCTACGAGAGGCGGTAGCAAACGGAGAATTGGACGAAGGTAGACTCGCAAACTACCATCGAATAGTAGAATCAATTAGTAATATGTGAGGGCATTCAGTGTCTGCAATCGATAAAACAAAAATTACGCTTCAATACATACTTCCTAAACACTTAGTAACTCGCGTTGTGGGTCGTTTAGCCAGTGCTCGTGCAGGATGGTTGACCCGAATACTGATTAAAGCCTTTATTCGGAATTTTAGCGTGAATATGAGCGAGGCCGCTGAGCCTAATCCGAAAAAATATAAAACCTTCAACGAGTTCTTCACACGCCCACTGAAAGAAGGCGCTCGGCCCATTCAGGCAGAACAGGGGCAACTTATTCACCCGGTCGATGGAACAGTGAGTCAAGCAGGTGATATAGAGGAAGGTAAGCTCATTCAAGCCAAAGGACATAAATATTCTGTTCACGATCTTATGGGCGGAGACCATGAACTCAATAGCTACTTTGAAAAAGGCGACTTTGCCACGATTTACTTAGCACCCAGAGATTACCACCGTATTCACATGCCCTGTGCGGCGACGCTTAAAGAAATGATTTATGTGCCGGGTAGCCTGTTTTCTGTTAATCCTTTAACTGCTCGCCATGTACCGAACTTATTTGCGCGCAACGAACGTGTTATAGCCGTATTTGAAAGCGAGCAAGGACCATTTGCAATGATCCTTGTAGGAGCAACTATCGTTGGCAGTATCGAGACGACTTGGGCGGGTACGGTAACACCTCCGACTGGACCTAAAGTGCAAAGGTGGAGCTATCCAACCCAAGGGAATACCGCCATTCGCTTCGAGCAAGGTGATGAAATGGGTCGTTTTAAATTGGGTTCAACCGTAATTATGCTATTTGGTGACGACCAAGTAGACTTTTTAGACGACCTGCAGCCTGGCAAAACAACACGTATGGGTGAAGTTATGGCCGAATGGGAAAACGCTTCTTAAATGCTGGTTATTGCCCACCGAGGAGCAAGTGCTCTTGCTCCTGAAAACACTATCGCAGCATTTAACAAAGCGATAGAAGCCAAAGCCGACGCTATTGAATTTGACGTTGTTCAGGTTGGTCAGGAAATCTATGTATTCCACGACCGATATTTAGAGCGCTTGACCGCACAACCAGGGCGATTTGTCGATCTCACAAAAGAACAAATCAATAAGCTCTCTATTTTTGGTCAACATCCGATTCCTACACTCGCTGAAACTCTCCAATGTATAGGCAATCATTGTGGCGTAAATATAGAGATTAAGGGCACGGTCGACACTTCGTTACTCGTCGACAATATTCAGCATGCTATTCAAAACTTTAATATTGACCCCGCTCAACTGATTGTATCGTCTTTTAACCACCATTGGTTGAACTCCGTTAAAGCAAAAGCACCACAGATCAAAATTGGTGCGCTGACTTCAAATTGTCTCGTCGACTACGCCAAATGCGCTGCGGACTTAGGCGCTTATTCTTTCCATGTAGACGTGAATTTTATTTGCGACGAGTTGGTTAAAGATGCGCATGCACGAGGACTTAAGGTTTTCGTTTACACCGTAGATGAGCCACACGATATGCATTGGTTAGCAGAATTGGGGGTAGATGGCATATTTACCAACCACCCACTTTTTGCACGTAATGTACTAGAGAACCGCCCCACCTCGGGGAATGAGGTATTCGGGCGGTTTCAGCCTTAACATGCGCTAAGAAGATTTCTCTATATCTTCCACTTCCAATAAAGCCTCATCCTCCGCCCGGCGGTCCGGATATGTTTCCTCGAGTTCGTTCAACTCTCGCTCTAGCATTTTCGGAGACGTTGTGTTCTTCGCGAGCCCCATATAGAGAGCTGGCACCAAGAATATCGTTAAGAATGCAGACACAGCCACACCAGAGAAGATAACTACACCGATAACCATACGGGACTCGGCACCCGGCCCGCTGGCTAACACTAGCGGTAATGCACTCATTAACGTGGTAAATGCAGTCATAACAATAGGGCGAAGTCGCAAACGAGAAGCCCTTGCCAACGCATCCTCAAATTTCATGCCTGCGTCACGTAATTGGTTGGCAAACTCTACGATCAAAATACCGTTTTTAGCCGCAAGACCAATAAGCATTACAATGCCAATTTGGCTATAGATATTGATGGTCATGTCAGTGACGTAGAGACCAAAAGTCGCACCAAATATGGCAAGCGGAACCGTAAGAATAATGACGAATGGGTGCACAAAACTTTCAAACTGCGCAGCAAGCACCAAGAACGTAATTGCGAGGGCTAAAGCAAAAACAAAGATGATTGCGTTCCCACCTTCTTGATACAACATCGACTGGCCTTTGTAATCATAAGTTACGTCGTCTGGTAACTCGGTTTCTACAATGTTCTCCAAAAACGCTAGCGCCTCACCGAGCGAATAGCCATCAGCCAAGTTTGCAGTAATAGTTATAGAGCGCATACGGTTATAGCGGTTCAATTGTGACGCGGTAGCACCTTCTTCCACGTTAACTAGGTTGGCCATTGGAATAAGTTCACCTGTGCGTTGTGAACGCACATAGATATTGTCGATAGCTGTAGGTGAACGGTAATCTTCTCGCTCACCTTCAAGAATGACATTATATTCTTCACCATTGTCTTGATAGCGCGTGACACGACGAGAACCCAACATACTCTCTAAAGTTCGGCCAATATCACCCACTGAAACGCCCAAATCTGCAGCTCTTTGCTGGTCTATACGAATGAGTAACTGAGGTACTGTTTCACGGTAGTCACTGTCGAGTTGAACCAAGCCCGGATTTTCATTTGCACGTTCCATTACGATGTCACGATAACGAGAAAGGCTCTCAAAACTATTACCTTGCAAAACGAACTCTACTGGGCGGCTACCACCGCCTCCACGAATACCACTACGCATGTTCGCGTACGACACTACGTCTGGAATATCTTCCAACTTTGCTCGTATCTCATTGATAAGTTCGAATGAGCTCCAATCGCGCTCATCAAAAGGCACTGTGCCAATAATGGCGATACCTGCACTATTACCCCAACCTGGCGTACGCACAATTAAGCGGTCAATCTTATTCTCGTCGATATACGGCAACAGGATTTCTTCAATCTTGTTCATATTGCGAAGATTCGATTCATAGCTCGCACCTTCCGCCGCGCGCATAATCACGAAGAAGTTGCCACGGTCTTCCGGCGGAACGAATTCTTGCCCTAACTTGTTTAATAACAAATAAGAAGCGCCAGCCGCTAATACAACCACCGCAAAAGCAATCACTGGCATGGTTATCGTTTTTCTGACTGACCGCTCATAAGCGGCTTCAATTCGTTTAAAACCTTTGTCTAAGGCTTCACCAAATTTTGAGTTACGTTCTTTCTTTTTAAGAATCTTCGAGCACAGCATAGGAGAAAGCGTAAGCGCTGTAACACTCGAAAATGCAACTGCGGCAGCAAGGGCTATAGCAAACTCGGTAAAGAGCAATCCTATATTCCCTTCCATGAAAATGAGTGGCACAAACACACTAATCAACACTAACGTTGTGGCCACAACGGCAAAACCGACTTCTCGAGCACCTCGGTAGGCCGCCAACAAAGGTGGATCGCCATGCTCTACACGACGATAAATATTTTCTAAAACTACAATGGAGTCGTCGACCACCAAGCCAATTGCAAGAACCAAGGCAAGAAGGGTTAACAAATTTATAGAGAAGCCCAAGGCCTCCAACACGATGTATGAAGACATCAGCGCAACCGGAACAGTTAACGCAGGGATTAGCGTTACACGTACATTTCCGAGGAACAGATAAATAACCAAAATAACCATCGCCATAGCGATGAATAGGGTTTGATATACCTCACTAATCGAGTCACGAATAAACACACTGGAGTCGTAACTCGGCACTAAAACCATACTCGCAGGTAACGTAGCGCGCATACGTTCCACTTCGCGGTTAACATTGTCCACTACATCCAGCGTGTTCGCATTTGACTGACGAATAATACCGATACCAATCATATTGATACCGTTACCTCTAAACTCGGTTCGGTCGTCTTCAGCTTCCAATGAAACTCGTGCAATTTCCGCAAGACGAACGAGATAACCGTCATCACCAGAAACAATGGTCAAGTTAGCAAAGTCTAACGGTGACAAATAGGTTCTAGCCACACGTACTGTAAACTCACGATCTCTCGACTCGATGTCACCGGCAGGAAGCTCTACGTTTTCAGCACGCAAACGGCTCTCGATATCGGTTACGGTAATGTTCCGCGCAGCCATAGCATTTCTATCTAGCCATATTTTCATGGCGTAACGGCGCTCACCACCTAAATTAACTCGCGCAACACCGTCAGCAACTGCTAAACGATCCACGATATACCGGTTCGCATAATCCGTAAGCTGCAAGGTAGTCATGTTCTCGCTTCGCAAGTTGTACCAAATCACCGTCTCCTCGTCGGAGTTGGCTTTGGTTACTTCTGGCGGTTCAACTTGGTCGGGAAGGTTATTCAGTACGCGTTGCACGCGCTCGCGAACATCATTCGCTGCGGAGTCTATGTCTCTGCGCTGATCAAACTCAATACTAATACGCGAGCGACCGTCGCGGCTCGAAGAGTTAATCGTTTTAATGCCGTCGATACCACTAATACGTTCTTCAATGATCTGGGTAATCTGGCTTTCTATTATTTCTGCGTTTGCACCAGGGTAATTGGTCGAGATAGAAACAACTGGAGGATCGATATTTGGGTATTCGCGCAATGGCAAGCTTGTGAAAGCAACCACCCCAAATATAATCAAAAGAATATTAATAACCGTCGCAAAAACGGGACGCTTTACGGAGACATCAGATAACAACATAACTTAGCGCTCCGTTGGGTTGACTGGTAAACCGTCACGAACGCGTACCGTACCCTCAACTACAATGATGTCGTCGGTAGTTACACCACTTAACACTTCAACCCAACCTGGCTGCCTACGGCCCACTTCAACCTCGGTCATGACAACACGGTTCTCGCTATCTAACGCGTATACGTAATGACTCGCTCTTACGGGAACAACTGCACTTTCCGGTACCATAAGCACTTGCTCAACATTTCGCTCTAGCTCAACTTGTAAAAGCATGCCCGGGCGTAATTCACGGCTTTCATTGTCTATCGCCGCGCGCACTTGAATCGAGCGGGTTACAGGGTCTACACGAGACGCCAAGCTAACTATTTCACCTTCAAATATGCGTTGTTCATAAGCGGCAGATTTCGCGCCTACGCGTTGGCCGGGCAATAAGCTCGGCAAATACACTTCAGGCACGCTGAAGTCGACATAAATAGGGTCTAGAGCATCTAAAGTAGTAATCACATCGCCGGGGCGAACTAAAGAACCGATACTTACTTCACGCAAACCCACACGTCCGGCAAACGGAGCATAAATGGTCATCTCCGCTAATCGGCTTCTGGCTACTTCTAACTCTGCAGAAGTTTGTTCAACTAAAACCTCTTGCTCGTCCAGCATGCTGCGCGACGCAGCATTCCCGCGCGCAAGCTCTCGCAATCTATTCAACTGGCGGGTTTGTTCGGTTAAACGAAACTCAAGCTCCTGCACACGGGCACGCTCTTCACGATCGTTCAGGGCGATAAGCATGTCACCCTTATTTACTTCTTGACCGTCTTGAAAGTAAATTTCACGAACTGTTTGGGTAACACGAGCCATAAGGTTGACTGACTCACTAGCTTTAGCTGTACCCAAGCCATTAATGACATCGCGAAATTCGAGCATTTGTGGCGAGTCCACAACCACGTTTGGCTTAGGCATCTCATGTTGCCCGGTTTCAGAGTCTTTGCCACCCAAGTACAACCAAACAATTACTGCAATGAGTAGAACAGCAAATATGGAAAGAGGCGTAAATAATGCTTTTTTGGCCATGCGTACTCGGGCTCCGTCTTACAATGAAAATCAGCTAAGACATTCTACGTAAAATGCGGCACGCAAGGTGCCGCTTTAACGCGTATTCAGACGAGCCTGTCGCAAATCATTCGCTATGATAGGCGGGACTAAACTCGTGTACAGCTTTAATAAAGGCCTCGGCGTGTTCAGGTTTAACCCCTGGGTGAATACCATGCCCAAGGTTAAATACATGACCCGAACCACTGCCATAACTATCTAAAATAATCTGTACTTCTTGGCGTATACGTTCAGGTGACGCATACAGAATACTCGGGTCCATATTACCTTGAAGCGCGACTTTATCACCGACCATTGCGCGCGCTGTCGACAAGTCTGTTGTCCAGTCTACGCCTAACGCATCGCAACCCGTAGCCGCCATTTGGTCGAGCCACTGTCCGCCGTTTTTAGTAAACAATGTAACAGGAACTTTGCGACCATCAGCTTCACGAGTTAACCCGTCTACGATTTGTTGCATATACAGCAATGAGAACTCGCGATAGTCTCTTGGTGACAGAACCCCACCCCAGGTATCGAATATCATCACTGACTGCGCACCATTCGCTATTTGCGCATTCAAATAAGCTGTTACCGACTTAGCGAGCTTATCCAGCAACATGTGCATCACTTCAGGTTCTTCAAAAGCTAGCTTTTTCACTTCTGAAAAGTTTTTAGTACTGCCACCTTCAACCATATATGTCGCAAGTGTCCACGGGCTGCCAGAAAAACCTATGAGAGGAACTTCACCCTTGAGCTCTCTGCGAATAGTTTTCACCGCATTCATCACATAGCCTAGATCATCTTCTGGATCTGGAATACCTAATGCAGCGACACTCGCAAAGTCACGCACTGGACGTTCGAAACGTGGGCCTTCGCCCGTTTCAAAATAAAGTCCTAAGCCCATCGCGTCAGGAATAGTAAGAATATCAGAGAATAAAATGGCCGCGTCTAACGGAAAACGACGTAACGGCTGCAGCGTAACTTCGCAAGCAAGCTCTGCATTTTTACAAAGCGACATAAAGTCACCCGCTTGCTTTCTGAGTTCACGATACTCTGGTAAGTATCTACCTGCTTGACGCATCATCCAAATAGGAGTTCTGTCTACAGGTTGTTGCGCAAGTGCTCGCAAGTAACGATCGTTTTTTAAAGGTGCGTTCATTTCACTCTCAATTTCTAAGTTTAATCTGGGCGAATTTTAGCAAGCAACGACGCAAGTGTCAGTCACTTCTGGCATGAATTCTTGACTGTATCTCTCGAATCAAGCGACCTGCGATCGTTCGCTCAGGAGGGGTCATAGGGAGGTCGTCAATATCAAACCATCCCCCTTCTTCCAGTTCCTCCGGTTCTAGAGTTAATTCTCCTCCAGAATACTCAGCAATAAATCCAGTCATGAGCGAATGAGGAAAAGGCCACGGTTGGCTAGAAATATACTCTACATTTTTAACTGTAATACCTGACTCTTCAAAAACTTCCCGATGCAACGTATCTTCTAAAGTCTCTCCACTTTCGACAAAACCCGCTAATACTGAAAATAATCCTTCGGGATGTCTTACTCCTCTTGCAAGCAATATATCTCGTCCACGATATATACCTACAATGATAACTGGTGAAATTCGCGGGTAAGAAGTAAGACCGCAGTATCCGCAGACAACAGCAAGTTCATCTCGGTCCTGCGAAACTTCTTGGCCGCACTGCCCACAGAATTTGTGAGTTTTTAAAAAGCCTGCGATTTGACAGCCTCGCGCCGCAAGATTGAACCAACCTTCTGTCGATGCGAGCAAACATTCTCGCAGAGGTTTAAGGGCCCAAGTCTCGAGCATCGGTGTGTTTTCTTCCCGGACAAAAAGAAAAACATCAATCCCTTCGTATTCGCCGATTCTCGCTGTGTACCTCTCATTCGCTTCAGGAACCTGCTCTGCAGGAAGCAATGGAGGCGAAAATTGGCCTTCTCTATCGAGAGTATCGATAACTTGATTGCCCTCAACCATAATCCAAAAGACTGGTGTTTGCGGCTGAGGAAGTACATCGGGTTGTATCATAATTCATCTCTCTTATCCGACCACCGAGAAAAGGTTGATCTGAAGTGCAACTCGAAAGTAGAGTGTAACTAGGCATTTAATAACAAGGAGATGCCATGTTACGTCGAAACGAAGAAGCAAAACAACGTTGGGGTGGTCAAGACCAATCTATAGACCGTTGGTTAGAAGAGCGCCAGCTTCTACTTATCCAATATTGTAAACTAGCTGGCTTACCACCATATGCAGAGCATAAAGGGCAGCTACCGTCGCTTCAAGATATCCACGACTTCTGTGAGACTTTAGTGGATTACGTTTCCGCTGGTCACTTTGAGCTTTACGACCATATTTTAGAGCAAGCTGACGCCAAAGACCCACATACACAGCAGGTAGCAGAACAAGTTTATCCTTTGCTCGCTATAACTACAGAAGCAGCTCTTAAGTTTAATGACGCTTACGGTGACACAGACGACGACAAGAACTTAAAGCAATTCGACGTGGACTTGAGCGCTGTAGGCGAAGCGGTTGAAGCTCGTTTGGAACTTGAAGATAAGTTACTGCAACTCCTTAGCCATAAAGATCTTATTGAAGAAAACGCTTCCTAATTTAGGACGCTCAAAAGAACATAAAAAAACGCGCAAACAGAATTTGCGCGTTTTTTATGACTAAACTTCTTATTCTTCTGTAGCTGGCTCTGCCTCTACAACTTCTAATAACTCAACTTCAAATACGAGCGTTGAATTTGCAGGAATTGGGCTGCCTGGGCGAGCATCGGATCCATAAGCAAGATCTGAAGGAATAACAAAACGGTACTTCGCGCCTTCAGACATCAACTGAACGCCTTCTGACCAACCTGGAATTACACGGTTAAGTGGGAACTCCAATGGCTCACCACGGCTGTAAGAGCTATCGAACTCGGTACCGTCAATAAGTGTACCTGCATAGTGCACACGCACTACGTCTTCAGGACCAGGCTGCGCGCCTGAACCTTCAGTAATTACTTCGTATTGAAGACCACTTTCAGTAACTGTTACGCCTTCGCGCTGCGCATTTTCAGCCGCAAATTCTTGCCCTGCAACTAAATTCGACTCACTTTCCTGAGCGGCTTGTTCTTCTGCACGCTGCGTGCTGATTTCCACTAACGCCTGAATTTGTTCGTCAACTTCTTCGTCGGTAAGTTGCTGGTTGTCGTTCATGGCATCTTCAATTGCCATCATCATCACTTCGGTATTAAGCTCGATACCTGCGTCCGTCAAATAAGACATATTCGACTTCATTTCGCGACCAATTACCGTACCTAAAGCATAAGCTTGACGGTCTGCATCTGTCTCAAGTGCTACTTGGGTAGACGTTTCTTCTTCTGAAGGTGCTCCACAACCAACAATTGCTAGTGCAACCGCAGATGCTAGTACAGCTTTTGCCATAGTTCTCATTCAATACTCCAATATTGCATAGCGGTTTAGGGATATTTTATGCCTCTAAACCTAAATTGATTTAATGTTTTCAGCAGACCACTATAATAAACATAAATTCACTACGAAAACTAATGAGATTCATGCTTCTTAGCCCAAAATCGACACTTGTTATCTTACTTTGCTGCATTTTTACCATAAGCTGCGCAGAGCAAGCTGATTTATTGTCGCAAACCCAGAGAACACAAGGCCGAGTTCAAACCGCAGCGATTTCTTATGACGGTCGGTACAGTCTGATTGCCAGTACCGAACAAGGTCTGCGCATGTTCGACAACGAGCAAGACGAACTAGTTCACAACTGGCAGCAAGAAGACGAAGGAATAAGCCAAATTATTGCTGTTTCCTTTTCCCAAGATAGTGAAATTGCTATTGCAGCTAGTCGAATGACGCTTGCGCTCTGGGATACACAAACAGGTAATGTTATCGGAGCTTGGCGTAACGACGAGAGTATTATTCACGATATCGCTATTTCTAACCAAGGAGAGCACATCGTTTTTGGGCGCAACGACAATGTCGTTATTCTCTTCGAACCCAACACAGGTCGACGCCTAGAGTTTTTTGGTCATACCGATCGGGTAAATCAAGTTTCGATTTCCCCTAACGGCCAGTATGTATTGTCCGGAGGAAACGACCACAAGGCATTATTGTGGTCTACAAACACAGGACAGGTTATTCACGAAATACCAACCGATGGAAGAGTTTTAAGAATAGCGCTAGATATGGAAGGTCGGTTCGGATTAGTTTCTACAGCTACTGAAACTCGAATTATTCATTTAGTGTCCGGAGAAATTATTAGCACGCTCCAAACAAATGTACGGCAAAAAGTATTTAGTACCGCTCGATTTAGTTATGATGGCAGCTTATTGATTACTGGAACAGCCTCCAGACAAGTAGAGATTTGGTCGGTCGAAAGTGGTGAACGTCTAGCGATGTGGCGTGTTGATGGTGGCTCCGACGAGCAACCACCACGGGCTGCGGTACTCGCTGCTTATCTTATTGATCGAAACCGAGCGCGAGTAGAAACCAGTGCAGGCTTTGGTGAAGTTTGGCACTTCGAATTGCAAGAGACTCCTTAATATGGCACAAACAAAAGAGCAGAATCATTTAGAGCAGCGTATTGACGGTTTGGAGAGTCAGTTGGCTTTTCAAGAAGATACGATTGAAGCTTTAAATAAACAGGTCGAAAAACAAGCGAAAGAAATCGACCTATTACGAAGACATTTAGAGCTGGTTGCCACCAAGGTTGCACCTATCGTAGAGCGCTCGGGTATAGAACCGTTTGATGCCAACAACGAGCGACCACCTCACTATTAATTACAGTATTCAATTAAAGGGCCGCAGAATATGTCAGAAAAACATCCAATCATAGCTGTTACTGGCTCTTCAGGCTCAGGCACAACCACTACAGGGCAAGCCGTTCGTCACATTTTTCGACACCTGCATGCGCAAGCTGCGTTTATCGAAGGCGACAGCTTCCACCGCTACTCAAGGCCCGAAATGGATGTCGCCATTCGCAAAGCGCAAGAGCAGGGCAAACACATAAGCTACTTTGGCCCTGAAGCCAACGACTTCCATGCGTTAGAGAACCTTTTTCAAACCTATAGTGAAAATGGTAACGGGGAACACCGCCGGTATTTGCACAGCTTTGATGAAGCCGTGCCCTACAACCTGATGCCCGGAACATTCACGCCGTGGGAGCCTTTGCCCTCTGACACAGATGTATTATTTTATGAAGGTTTGCATGGCGGCGTTCAAGGTGAAAGCTATGACGTGAGTCAACACGTTGATTTACTCATCGGCATGGTGCCTATTGTTAACTTAGAATGGATTCAAAAGCTCTTACGAGACACGTCTGAGCGCGGGCACTCCCGAGAAGCGGTAACTCAAAGTATTGTGCGCAGTATGGAAGACTATATTCACCATATTGTACCGCAGTTTAGCCGCACTCATATCAACTTCCAGCGCGTTCCTACGGTAGACACATCGAACCCTTTCAGCGCGAAAGACATTCCTACTATGGACGAAAGCTTCGTGGTGATTCGTTTCCGCGGTGTGCAAGGTGTCGACTTCCCATATTATCTTCAAATGATCGACGGTTCGTTTATGTCTAGAATGAATACGCTAGTTGTTCCGGGAGGAAAGATGGGACTAGCGATGGAGCTTATACTCACACCGCTCATCGAACAGCTATTAGAGAGACGAAAAAAAGCGCTTAAGCCGGCTTAACTTCAAAGCTGTGTGTCACCTCTACGCTGTGACCCAGCATAATAGACACAGAGCAATACTTGTCTGCTGAGAGTTTGACGGCTCGCTCAACGTGAGAGTCAGCAACATCGTGACCCGACACAACAAAATGCATATGGATTTTTGTGAACACTGCCGGCGTTGTAGAGGCTCTTTCAGAATCTAGCTCTACCTCACAGCTTACTACGTTTTGGCGTGCCTTTTTCAAGATAGAAACAACGTCAACAGAAGAACAACTTGCCGCAGACATTAAGACCATTTCCATAGGGCTTGGTGCGGTTTGTCCACCGTCCCCATCCATAACTACTGAATGGCCACTACCGCTAGTTCCTACAAAACGTAAATCAGAGAGCCATGCTACTTTTGCTTTCACTGAACTTCCTTAAAGCTTCATCAACTCGGTGTCTATTAGGTTTTTTACCAAGCCCACGAATTCATGAATAAACTGTTGTTGTTCCTTGTTAGGATGCCTATCGAGCACCGAGGCCAGAACCTCTTCAAGGTCGTAAAGAATAGCGTCTGCCTCACGAACAATATCTAAACGCGTTGTAGCGTCTAGGTCATGCTGCTGGCACACACGCATAATTTGATTGGACAGTTGAGTTTCAAAAAGCTCCCGCACAGATACGGGAGCTACTGAGTCACTCTCAGGAGGCTTAGCAAAGACATGCAGATGCTCGCTCAAGTACTGAACGAGTTCGATATAACCATCGGTTTCTACAATCATTGACGCCTCATTTCTTCAAGTTAAGCGTTAAAACTTTAACCCAGGACTTAAGTTTTCTGGTAAATCCAATTTATCAGACTCTACCGATGCAACAGGATAAGCACAATAGTCAGCAGCATAATAAGCACTTGGACGATGGTTTCCGCTGTCACCAATACCGCCAAACGGAGCTGCACTGCTTGCACCCGTAATCGGTTTATTCCAGTTCACAATACCCGCACGAATTCTTGGGTAAAAATAATCCCAGTCTTCTCGATTAGTCGCCAACAAACCAGCAGACAAGCCAAAGCGTGTGTTGTTTGCAGACGCAATTGCTTGGTCAATGTCGCTATAACGAACCACTTTCAACAATGGTCCGAAATGCTCTTCGTCTGGCATATCAGTTACTGCAGATACGTCTAGAATTCCCGGCGTTACAAATCCTTTGTCGGCAGAAAGTTGCTCTAACTTGAGTAACTCTTTCGCACCAAGACCCACTAATTCCTGTTGTGCCGCAACCATTCCAGCCGCAGCTTTTGCAGAAATCATCGCGCCCATAAATGGTTGTGGGTCAGCGGCGTAGTCACCCACTTGAATATTTTTAGTGACTTCCACTAATCTTTGCAAGATTTCATCGCCCTGAGAAGTTTGTGGAATATACAAACGACGTGCGCAGGTACAACGCTGTCCGCTAGTTACAAAAGCAGACTGCACTATCGCATGAACTGTAGCGTCAACATCATCAACTTCTTGCACGATAAGTGGGTTGTTACCCCCCATCTCCAAAGCAAGAATTTTATCTGGGCGTCCACCAAGCTGTTCGTGAAGCAACTTACCAGTGTTCGAAGAACCGGTAAAAAATAGACCGTCCATTTCTGGATGAGAAACAATAGCTTTACCTGTTTCCACTAAACCTTGAACTAGGTTAATCACGCCTTTAGGCAGTCCTGCTTTGTGCCACAACTTAATGGTTTCTTCCGCTACCTTCGGCGTTAACTCACTAGGTTTAAATACAACCGTGTTTCCTGCTAACAATGCCGGAACGATGTGGCCATTAGGTAAGTGCCCTGGGAAGTTATAAGGTCCGAAAACTGCGACTACACCGTGAGGTTTATGACGAATAAAAGCCTTCGCTCCAGGCATTTCATTTTCAACAACTCCGGTGCGCTCGTCGTATGCACGTGCAGAAATCTCAATTTTGCCCACCATAGCCGCAACTTCGGTCAGCGTTTCCCATTGAGGTTTTCCAGTCTCTTCAGCGATAACTTTAGCTAATGATTCTTTATTTTCCTTCAGTTGTTCTGCAAACGCACGAGCAATACTTAAACGATGCTCTAGTGAAGTTTGCGACCACGAAATAAAAGCTTCTCGGGCTGCTTTCATGGCCATGTCTACTTGTTCAGGAACCGCGGTTTTACCTTCCCAAACCGGCTCATTTCTGGCGGGATCAATCGACTGAAAAGAGTCGCCTTGCCCTTCTACCCACTCACCATTAATCCATAGACCAGAACTTTGTATATTTGTCTGACTCATAATTTACAACTCCTTAAAAAGGTGCCAGCCGCACGGTATCTCCGACTGAAACATTCAATGCATCTGCAGTAGCTTGGTCAATTAGTACAGTTCCTTCAGAGGTTACCGCTCTAGTTTGCAATGCTCTAAAAGATTCTAGCTCACGATTACACATCAGCACGGTTTCAGACTCATCGTCTGCGAACTGACCAATTTCCACTCGAGCTACAACGCTGTTCTTAACCGTTCGTAGTTGGCTAACTTCGGCTTCAACAGTAGGACCAGCGTCAAAAATATCTACATAGCCTTTAAACCTAAAACCTTCTGACTTCAGAAGCTTTAAAGCAGGTAAGGTGTTTTCGTGCACCTCGCCCACAACTTCCTGAGCCGCTTTATCCAATAAGCTAATATAAACAGGGTGGCGCGGCATCAACTCAAATATAAATGCTTTGTCACCAATACCCGTGAGGTAATCGGCATAAGAAAAGTCCATACCGAAGAAGTGTTTTTGCAGCCAATTCCAAAATGGCGAGTTACCATCTTCGTCAGACACGCCTCGCATTTCTGCTATGACGTGGCTAGAGAATCGTGACTTAAACTCTGCCATAAATAACAATCTAAATTTCGACAAAGCTCGCCCATTGCGATTCACGCGAAACGGTTCGCGTAAAAACAACGTGCATAGTTCACTTACACCCGTGTAATCGTTATTTAATGTAAGAGTTTCAAGCGTTTTATGAACGCCATGACGACTTGAGTGATGTGTCTCTTTACCTATTCGGTAATGCCAAAAAGCGTCACTCAAACCTACCGCAGCTTCTATACCACTTACGCCCATAATTTGCTGTGACTCTGTGTCTTCCATGACAAAAAGGTAGCCTTCCTCTCCTGGACGGTCCACAACTTGCTTGTGGAACGCATCTTCGGCGCCAGCAATTCTTTTTCGCAACAGCGACTCGTCAACAGGTAACGAAGTAAATCCGTAGCCAGACTCTACAGCACATTGATAAAGCGCCTCGTAGTCAGAGGCGCGTATAGGTCTAATGACAATCATAGATTTACTTTTGGGCAGCAACTACGCGCTCAACCGCGCGCTCAAAGCGAGCCATTCCCTCTTGAATGTCTTGCTCGGTAATCACTAGTGAAGGTGTAAAACGTACCACGTCCATACCCGCAACAAGTACCATGAGTCCTTCTTCACCGCTCGCGACTAAAAAGTCTCTTGCCTTGCCTTTAAACTGGTCGTTTAGTGCAGCACCAAGAAGTAAACCTTGGCCGCGAACTTCAGCAAAAACGTTGTGCTTCTCGTTGATACGCGAAAGCTCTTTTCTAAACATAGCTTCACGCGCTTTCACACCTGAAAGAACTTCTTCGGTGTTTACAACGTCCATTACTGCTTCAGCTACCGCGCAACCTAATGGGTTACCACCGTATGTAGAACCGTGCGTACCCACTTTAAGATGCTCAGCAATGTCTGCTCGCGTCAACATGGCACCAATTGGGAAGCCGCCGCCTAACGCTTTTGCAGACGTCAGAATATCTGGCACTACACCTGTTTGCTCGTATGCATACAATGTTCCTGTACGCCCAAAACCAGTCTGAACTTCGTCAAAAATAAGTAGCGCATTGTGCTCATCACAAAGTTCACGCACACCCGCTAAGAACTCTTTGTCACCTGGAACTACGCCGCCCTCACCCTGCATTGGCTCAACCATTACTGCACAAGTGCGATCTGACATAACTTCCTTCAACGATGACAGATCGTTAAAAGTAACGTGTTGTACGCCACCCGGTTTTGGTCCAAAGCCGTCTGAGTATGCGGCTTGACCACCAACGGTAACGGTGAAGAAGGTGCGACCGTGGAAGCCCTTATGGAAAGCAATAATTTGGTCTTTCCCTTCGTCGAACTTATCCATCGCCCAGCGACGCGCAAGTTTCAAAGCTGCTTCATTAGCTTCAGCGCCTGAGTTTGCGAAATAAACACGCTCAGCAAAAGTTGCTTGAGTTAACTTCTTAGCTAATCGAAGCGCAGGTTCGTTAGTCATCACGTTACTTAAGTGCCACAGTTTTTGCGACTGCTCCTGAAGCGCTTCAACCATATTAGGGTGACAATGCCCTAAACAACTCACTGCGATGCCGCCCGCAAAGTCGACATACTCTTTACCTTCTTGGTCCCAAACACGAGAACCTTTTCCTTTCACCGGAATAATTGAAGAAGGGTTATAGTTAGGTACCATAACGTCGTTAAAAAGGGCACGACCTACTTGCATTGGTTGCGACATAAGAATACTCCTGCGCTAAAATTCAGTTCGACATGGGTCAAAATTAAAGACGTATTATGGCAGATTCGAGCATAAAAATCTCGCTGCCAAGCCATTGATATAAAAGGGAATAAAAGAAAATCTAGATTTGCATAAAAGCCGCATAATTATGCGGCTCCGGGTTATTCTGCAGCAGTACCACGGCTTAGGCGCAAACGTCGTAAGTTCACGGTTCTCAATACTTCCAGCTCATGCCGACCTAATTGCGCGTCTTTACACATAACGCGGCCGTCTTCAGCAGAGACTAAATTAGCGGCATGCATCATTCTGAACTCAGAATACGCATTAGCCTGATATAGAATCCGTGCTAATCCAGTGAGTTCTTTCACTCCTGAAGACGCAGCAAAGCTTTCCAACGGATTAGTTAGCGGTAGGTATTTTAAATCGAGCGCAGCCATGAACTGAGCACTAGCCTTGGCTTCAAACTGCAGCATAATATTGCGAAGGAAAAGCTCTGATGGTTCTAACTCAATCAGAGCGTTATAACGCTCTGAACGTACTTCTTCCCGCAACTCTCTAAGCATATCCCGTTGCACATCGTCGAAACACATACCATATAAGCGGGCTAATATAGCTTTACCGATGTCATGGAACATACCTAACGCATAAGCATGAACAGGGTCTACGGTGCCGTCTAGCTCGGCCAATACTTGCGCTGTAATAGCCGTACCAAGAGAGTGTTCCCATAGCTTTCTACGCAACAAGTTGAAGGGTTCCATGTTCTTTGGAATCCAATGCTGCATAATAAACGCGGGAATAAGTATTCTTAAATCTTCAGACCCAACAAAGCTCATAGCATTACGCATACTCGTCACTTTCACACGCTTGGGGTCTTTCGGGTCGGCAAAAGGGGGCATATTCACAACACGGAGCAAACCGTCTTGTAACCAATCGAGGTCAACGGTGTAATTTTCCAATTTCCGCAAAGACGCCGCTTTAGCATTTAAAGCGTCTAATAATTGCACCGAATTGTCTTTTACATAAAGTACACGAGAAAGAATGTATTCTGGGTTATCTAAGGTCTCTTGAAGGTGTTCAAAAACTCGCTCATGAAGTTCAGCGGACATTTGTTCACGCTGGTACCTACGAGAAGCCTCTATACGGTCACGCTCTTCTTGACGGCGCTGTTCTACTTCCAGCAACTCACGCTGACGAATTAGCTCTTCTTCTTTCAGAACCGTATACGTTGAATCTAATTTTTTCGAAAAACTTAAGCTGATCAAAAAACTAGTGAACAACCTCTCAATTAGAGCGGGTTGCCCTTCTTTAGGGGATTCCGAAACTACTTTAAACTTTTGATAGTTCACCTAGTCTTACCTTCAGCACTTATAAATACAGTATTGCCCACGAATATTAACCCACTAATTCAGGTAACACTTCTCGCGGCAGTTGCGTAATCGGCAGATTCGCAAGCTTACAAAAATTCTCTAATAACGAATGCCCGCCGTGGCTAAGCACAGACTCTGGATGAAACTGTACTCCCCAAATCGGCAAGTCTTTATGCTCAACAGCCATAATGACTTGGCGTTGCTCTTGCCCATTTCCCTCTGTTACCCATGCTGTTGGCGTGAGTACCGTCGGCAAACTTTTCGTGTCTATCACTAATGAGTGATAACGCACCACTTCAAGCGGGTTCTTAACACCTGCAAATAACCCACTTCCATTGTGCTCAACAGTAGAGCGCTTACCATGCATTACCCGCTCGGCTCGTGTCACTTTGCCTCCAAATACCTGGCCTATCGCTTGATGGCCAAGGCAAACACCTAATATGGGTACTTTATCGGCAAAGTACTCGATGGCTTGAAGTGAAACTCCTGATTCGTCGGGCGTACATGGACCGGGCGAAATAACTAACGCGTCTATCGATAACTTTTGTAACTCTTGAATGGAAATTGCGTCGTTTCTCACGACCTTCACGGCTTGACCCAATTCAGCAAAGTAACGTGCAAGGTTGTGAGTAAAAGAGTCGTAATTATCGATGATTAATATCACGCCTTGTAACTCTAATTTTATTATTTTGTGGGGGAAACTATAACATTAGTTAACAAAAGCAAAAAGCCCGAATTACTTCGGGCTTTGTTTAAGGGTCTTCAGTGCTGTTTGACTTACTTGCGATACAGTCTTCTGTATCCAAATAAACCTACAAAGCACATAAACAACCAACCAAGGCTACCTTCGTACCACTTATCGGCGTCACGCGGTGCAACAGTAACTACAACCTCATACTCCGAGCTTGTATTTTGCATTCCGTCACGTAAGCGATAAGTAATCACTTGCTCACCTTTGAAGGTAACGTCTGGCGTAAAGGTAATTACACCATTAGACACTGTAGCCTCGCCGCCTTCTACGTTGCCCGTAAGTACAACAGACAAACCGCTTTGTGGCTCGATCAACAGTGGGGCACGCGCATTATAGGTAGCTCCATCAACCTCAGCAGAAGCAGAAACCAACGAACGAGCGGTAACTACGTCAACACCGTTTAGTACATCTACAGTCACCGCTGTGTTCCACTCGGTTGCGGCCGTGAAGTCTCTACCGTGATCCAATACTAGGTCGTAATCAACAGTTACCGTTGAGTCTTCAACTAACAAGTTACCTAATAACGCATCGCCAGTAGTAACAGCAGTGCCTTCACCGTCGTAATAATGGCTAAGACCAGATGTTCCTGAAACGTCTTCCATACCAATAGTTACAAACTCAGGCATAGCAGGCACTTCAATGTAGTTAAAAATAATGTCCTGCTGTTCTTCACCTAATGGCAACCAGACTGAAACAGTGTAGCTAGGGTCTGACGCCGCCACAGTTTCTGTCCACAACTTAGCTTCCGACCACTCAACTACCGCATAATCTGTGCCATCCAAAGTCACAAGCGTGAAGTAAATTTCACCACCAAGATCTTCACCTAACACCAAGTCTGTCCAGAAAGGAGCAATCAGGTTGTTCGGCGCGGCATCATTCGGCATGTCTTCGTTTAGGAAGGTTTGCGTCGTTGCAGACTGATCACCCGCAGCCACTAAGCCATTCGTGAAAATGGTAATACTCTCGTAGTTTGTGCCGTTGTAAGTAAAGCCATCATATGAACCTAAGCCAGTCACATGAATTGCAGCTTCATCACACTGACTCTCAGCACAACCAACACTTTGCGGTTCCAAATCTGCGATAGTGCCATAAGGAGATTCAGCAAGCGTTAGCTCAGAGTTACCGACTACGCTCTCGAACGAGCCTGTCCAAGTCAACACACCGTCAGCTACGTCATAATTTCCTGAAGCGTAGAACTCATCAACACGAATGTTGCTCGCGTCAAAGTCTTCTGGAAGGTTTACGCTTAAGCTAACTTCTTCGCCTTTCACAGGGCTACTAAAGTTTGTTTGAACCGTAACGACTTCTCCCCACGAAGGTTCACCCGTTGTAACTGAGGTGCTTAATACAGAAGCGTCATCTGCACGCTCAGAAGAGAACACAATTGGGAACGTCTGAAGTGAAGCGTTCGTGCCTTGTGAAATTTCCAACGCACCAAAGTTATAGCCATCGTCAGCGAAACGGCTGTCGATTGTCATGGTGAATGTTGCCGACTCTCCCGCAGGAATTGTTAGTTCTAATTCCTCAGCGGCTTCAGCTTCTCCAACTACAAATGATGCAGTTACATAAGAGTTACTGAACTGTTGAGTGTCCACGTAAACAACGATTTCTTCGTCAGACAAGTTGCTTACCGTTCGGTCGAACGAACAGCTGCTTTGGCATTCAACATCAACCAAAGACGGCGCGTCTATGACAAAGTTTGCGTTCTCAGCACCTGCGACATTCAATAAGCCTGCACCTTGACCAAAGGGCGTTGCGAAGAAACCATCTGAGTCACGAACAGAGTTATTCGTAGCAGTACCCATTAGCAACGACTTCACTTCAAAAGCGTCAAGCTCTGGGCGTAATTGGCGAAGAACCGCCGCTGCACCTGCAACGTGTGGAGACGCCATACTGGTACCACTCTTCAAACCAAAATCGCCAGTTAAGTCAGGTGAGTCTGCACTTAAAATGCTTACACCTGGAGCTGTGATTTCTGGTTTTAGAATCGTGTTGTTACCGTTTTGACCACGAGAGCTGAAGCCGGCTAGGTCGTTTACAGCACTCTCATCAATAACGCGCTCAACTGCGCCAATGGTAATTTCATCGCCTTCAACATAGGCATCGCGTAAGGCCACGCCATCGTCTTGCGTAAGAGACACAGAAACGAGAGTCGCACCCGGCATAGACATCGAAATTGTGCCTTCAGTGTTGTTCGAAACAATCATTCCGACAGCACCTGCGGCTTCTGCATTGTTTGCCTTTTGTGTGAATGAACAATCTCCACGAACAACTAATACGATATTGCCCGTTAAACTGTCTTCAGGATAAGCATTACAACCTAAAGTGTTACCTTCACTCGCATCTTCAGCAAAAACTAAAGTTGCAGTGACGTCTTCACTAAGTAGGAAGTCTCCATTTCCAGGAATTGCACTCCAGCTCTCTTCACCGTAGTAAACGTTGTTTTCAAACGTACGGCCTGTGCTTGACGCTGCAACAGTAATACCAGCTTCAACACAGCCAGGGCAGCCAATAGTTTGCTCGCCAGGACCATCGTTACCTGCCGCCGTTACAACAACGACGCCAGCAGCTTCAGCATTAGTGAAAATATCGTCGTAAACACTACCTGTGCCATCAAAACCAGGACCACCGCCCCAAGAATTGTTGATTACGTCTGCACCATCTTCTACAGCGTGCTCTAGCGCCTCTACAAGCATTACGTCTGAACCACTACCTTGACCGGTAGGTGTTCTAAACAATGCTTTGTACACCATTAAATATGCACCAGGAGCTACACCTGAAAGTTCAATTTCGCTGCCACGATATGGAGCATCTATGCGTTCACCCGCAGCTGTACCTGCAACGTGAGTACCGTGCCCGCCGTAGTCTAATGGACTCATATATTCATTATCGTTCACAGTGAACGTTGGGTTTGAATAACGCGCAGCAATAATTTTCGTAGTACAGAAGCTTGCGTCAGTCGTTGCGCAGTAGTCATCCGTAGGTACATCTGTCGCTGGGGTAAGATTTGTACCCGCGAACATCGGATTTTCAGGTCTAATACCACCGTCTACGATAGCAATGCGAACACCTTCACCAGCGTTGTCCTGTCCGCCAGCACTTGCCCAACTATCAGCTACGTTGATCAAGTCTAACGAGCTGTCCATTTGCTCGTAACGCATTTCATTACGGTAAACGCGCTCAACCTGTGGCATGTTTGCAACGTCCTGCATTGAAGTGCCCTTAGGTACTTCAATAGCAACTGCGTTTACCACAGTAGCGAACTGACGATACATTTCAGCTCGAGGAATACGGCGTTGCAGGTCCGAAACAAACGCGCGCTGTTGTGAATGCAAAAAGCTTTCATGCTCGCGGGCTTGAATAGAGTTAAGGTTTAACTGCGGTGCCACTGTACGGCCATTTTCCATTGTTCCAACTTGCGTGTATGCGCCTGCATATGCAGCAAGAGGCTCATCTTTAAGCTGAACAATATAAAATTCGGTTTCTTGCACTCGAAGAGGGTTTCTCGCCTCGGCTTTTTGCTGGGCTAGCTCTCCTTGCGCTCGCTCTACGCGCTCTACTTGCAAGCCATCGTTCGCCACTGCACCGTATGCTACGCATAGTGCTAGTGACACAGACGTTGCAAGTAAACGCGGTTTACTTGGAATAGACATAGTTTTGTTCCCTGTTTTACTTCACGATTGTTGTACGAGTTTATGTTTACTCGTTCATCTGCGCCTTCCATTGCTGGGCTCAAACAGCAACTCACCGCAGTAATCTTCGAGATTATCGCAAAGCCTACACCGATCCAATGTGCTTATACATAACTCAATTACATAACCTATACACTTTTGGCTATAAGGGTATAACATAAGATATAAAAAAAGCGCGATTAGTACGTTTTTTGTACTATCTTGCGCTTTCTCTTGTAATACTTGTTTACAAATTAAGAATGTAAAGTCCGCTTAAGGTTTGGTCACAAAACCCACAGCATCGTAAACAGCTCTCAAAGTGCTTTGTGCTTTCGCCTGTGCCTTCTCTGCACCTGTTTTCATAACCTTGTCCAAAACCGCACGATCCTCACGCAAGGCTTTGTATTTCTCTTGAATCGGCTCAAGCAATGCAACAACAGCGTCAGCTACATCGCCTTTCAAGTGACCATACATCTTGCCTTCGTATTCTGGCACAAGTTGATCAATGCTTTTTCCAGTGGCTCCAGAAAGAATCGTCAACAAATTCGAAACTCCTGCTTTTTCTTCAGGGTCGAAGTAAATACGCGCCTGCTCGTCTGAGTCAGTTACAGCACGTTTAATTTTCTTCGCTATTTTCTTCGGCTCTTCGAGTAACCCAATGAAGTTGTTTGCGTTTTCATCAGACTTCGACATTTTCTTGGTTGGATCTTGCAAGCTCATAATACGAGCGCCATGTTCTGGAATGAACGGCTCTGGCACTACAAGAACATCGCCATAAATGTTGTTAAAGCGAGTCGCCACGTCACGCGCTAACTCTAGGTGTTGCTTTTGGTCATTTCCTACAGGAACTTCATTAGCCCCATAAATCAGAATATCTGCAGCCATAAGCACAGGATAAGTAAACAAGCCCGCATTCATATTCGACTCTTGCTTCTGCGATTTGTCCTTGTACTGCGTCATGCGATTAAGCTCGCCCATTTGCGTGTAGCAATTCAAAACCCATGCAAGTTGAGAATGCTCTGGGACATGAGATTGTAAAAACAGTGTGCTCTTTTCAGGATCCAAGCCGCAAGCAAGATAAAGCGCAAGACCGTCTAGCGTAGCTTCTCTAAGCGCTTTAGGATCTTGTCTTACAGTAATTGCGTGTAAGTCTACCAGCATAAAATAGCTGTCACGGTCGTCCTGCATAGTCACCCATTGGCGCAATGCACCCATATAGTTTCCAAGGGTGAGTTGACCCGAAGGCTGGCATCCACTTAATACAATGGGTTGGCTCATGTGTCTTACTTCCTATTTTACATTCAGCGACTTTGCGTCGCGATTTCTATTTCTTTGCGCATTTGCGCGATAACTGCACGATAATCTGGGGCATTAAATATGGCACTGCCCGCTACAAACATGTCTGCGCCAGCTTTAGCAATGTCACCAATATTATCAACTTTTACTCCACCGTCGACTTCTAATCGAATATCGCGGCCACTCTCATTAATTCGTTGCTTCACCTGGGCAATTTTCTGCAGTGTCGTAGGTATAAATTTCTGCCCACCGAACCCAGGGTTTACAGACATCAACAAAATCATGTCGACCTTGTCCATAATGTAATCTAAGTAATGAAGAGGTGTTGCAGGATTGAGTACCACGCCAGCTTTACAACCATTATCATGTATCAACTGTAGTGTGCGATCTACGTGAACAGAAGCTTCTGGATGAAAGGTAATCATAGACGCACCAGCTTTAGCAAAATCGGGGATAATTCTATCAACCGGTTCAACCATTAAATGCACGTCAATTGGCGCAGTAATGCCATAATTACGCAATGCATCGCAAACCATAGGACCAATTGTAAGATTAGGAACAAAGTGGTTGTCCATAACGTCAAAATGAACAACATCAGCGCCAGCTGCAATAACCGACTCTACTTCTTCGCCGAGTCGAGCGAAGTCTGCCGACAATATAGACGGGGCGATTAGAAATTCCGACATGATTAGCCTCACAGTTATCCTACGAAGCGACGTATTCTATCAGTACCATGAATTTCAATCACCTGATAAACAAAATTACTAGTGATTATTTAAATTAAATGTTAAATTGGTCGTTCACTTTTTAGGCAAGGAGAAGAGCATGCGTCGAATGATCATCGCGATGATCCTTTTTGGATCGACAATACTCGCTACTGCGGTATTGCTCAATGCAAACCATACTAGGCAAGAAACAGCATGTGTAGCTGTATTTAATGGTATCCAAAGCCAAGTTTGTCCGCAGCCTGAAAGTGAAGAGCAAGTAAATTGGTTTGCATGGGCTCAGTTCAAAAGCAAATCAGCACAGCTTCATTTCTTAGACTTAGTTGAACTTATTTTTGGTTCAGAACCGCCTCAGAATGTTAGTCGAGGCAACTTAGATGAACAGTCTCTAAATCGCCGATAAGATTATAGATGAGCGAGAACTCCCAACGCCCAACTTTATGGAACGTTATTGTTAGCGTTCTTGCGGCAATGTTTGGTGTACAAACAGAACACAACCGAAAGCGCGACTTTAACCAAGGCAATCCCCTTGCTTTCATTATTGTCGGCGTCATTTTTATCGTGCTTTTTGTACTTAGCATTTATGGACTGGTGAGCCTACTTGTAAGGCTCAACCAGTAGTTACGCCGCTGGTCGCTCTTCAATGCCCGAATGTCTTAATAGTGCAGCAAGCTCCGGCTTTCTGCCTCTAAACCGCTCAAACAATACAGCGATGTCTTCGCTGCCCCCGGCTTCTAAAATGTTGTTTAAAAACGAGCGACCCGTTTGCGCATTGAAAATACCGTCTTCTTCAAACTTTGAGTATGCGTCTGCCGACAGTACCTCTGCCCATTTATAGCTGTAATAACCTGCTGCGTAACCACCCGCAAAAATATGACCAAAGCTATGCTGGAAGCGATTAAACGCCGGAGGAATAACTACCGCTACTTTCTCTCTAACTTTGTCCAAGACACTCTGAATAGCGTCTGCTGAATCAAGGTCTCCACGGCTATGAATTTCCATGTCAAATAACGAGAACTCAAGCTGTCTCACCATTTGCATGGCAGCTTGGAAGTTCCTTGCTTTCAACATATTGTTAAGTAGTTCGTCGGGTAATGCTTCATTCGTTTCGTAATGACCCGCGATAAACTGAAGCGCCTCTTTCTCCCAACACCAGTTTTCCAAGAACTGACTCGGTAACTCAACTGCGTCCCAAGGAACTCCGTTAATACCGGAAATTGAACCAATACTCACTTGTGTAAGCATATGGTGTAAGCCATGACCAAATTCATGAAACAAAGTAACTACTTCATCATGGCTAAATAGCGCCGGCTTATCGCCTACTGGACGGCTGAAGTTACAAGTCAAGAACGCGACTGGAAGTTGCAAGCTTCCATCTTTTCTTTCACGGCGCACTACACAGTCCGCCATCCAAGCGCCGCCCCGTTTTTTCGCTCGAGCATAAAGATCTAAATAAAAACTTGCTCGTAAGTTGCCTTCCTCATCAAGGACCTCAAAATACTTCACATCCGGGTGCCAGGTGCTTACGTCCTTCCGCGCCTTAAATTGGACATTAAATAAGCGTGAAGCCACCTCAAACAAACCGTCGGTAACCTTTTGCTCAGGGAAATACGGGCGTAACATTTCATCAGAAATTGCGTAGTGTTCTTGTTTGAGCTGTTCTGCAAAATAAGGAATGTCCCACGCCTGCAAGTCAGAACATCCCTTTTTCCTTGCGTATTCCTTTATTTCTTCCAATTCACGCTGTGCCTGCGGATATGCTCTTGTGGACAGGTCATTCAAAAACGATAAAACCTCTTCTGGAGACGATGCCATTTTAGTTTCTAGTGACAGTTCAGCGTAATTTTTAAAGCCCAAGAGCTGCGCCAACTCGTTTCGCAAAGCCAGTGTTTTAACCATCACTTCTGAGTTATCAAATTGGGTTTCAGCACCCTGTTCAGAAGCTCGTGTAACAAACGCCGTGTACAATTTCTGTCGCAGCTCTCTATCATGAGCGTACATCATTATGGGTAAGTAGCTAGGAATGTCGAGTGTAATAACGTAGCCCGATAACTCTCTACTCTTCGCCTCTTCTGAAGCAGCTTCTAAAGCGCTTTCTGGAACACCAGCTAGAGCCTCTTCACTTTCCAGGTGTAAATACCAAGCATGAGTTGCGTCGAGTAATTGATTGCTGAACTTTGAGCTTAAATCAGACAGTGAAGACTGAATTTTGGCATAAGTACCCTTTTGTTCGTTAGGTAATGCAACACCGCCGAGCTTGAAATCTCTCAACGTATCTTTAATCACTCGTTGCTGTGGTTCAGACAACTCTTTAAAGCCATCACTCTCTGCAAGTTTTCTGTAGGCTTCATAAAGTCCTTCGTGCTGGCTTACGAATGTGCCGTAGGCTGACAATAAAGGTAAGCATGCGTCGTGCGCTTCACGCAGGTTATCGTTGCTCACGACCGCATTTAAATGAGAAACTGGGGACCACAAACGACTAAGGTCGTCGTCGGCTTCTTCTAATGGTGCGACAAGGCTTTGCCAAGTAGGGGACTCTAATTGCGCTAACTCATCGATTAACTTTTGGTTGCGTTCAACAATAAACTTAACAGCGGGTTCAATATGTTGCGGCTCGATACTGTCGAAATTAGGCAATGTATTCGATGCCGAGTGGGCATACTCCAGTAACGGGTTGGTTGTCTCGGTCATAAATAAAATACTCCGTAATTTGCCGCTTTATTTGTTTATTCATTTTAGATAACACATAAATGTGGCTTAACAACCTTGTTTTCAAGCCTGAACTTAGTAACCTTATGTCCACGTTTAGGGCATTCATAGGAATAAGAATGAAAATTAGAGCAATAACGTTAGGGCTTACGGCAATGATGACACTTGGTGCCTGCCAATCAGAAAGTGATGCAACCGCGGTTACACAACCTCAAGCGCCTACTTTCACGCTAGAAGAGGCGATAACCGAGGATATTTTTAAACTCGCTAATGTCCCAGCTACACGTTGGTTAGCCGACGGAAGTGGCTACACGACATTAGAAAGTAATGAAAATGGCGGTGAAGACATTGTTCGCTACCACCCTGTCACACAGGAGCGCACAGTACTCGTTAGTGCCAGTCAAATTACGCCAGAAGGTCAAGAAGAGGCGCTGGAAATTGCAGACTACCAATGGTCGCAAGACGGTTCTAAGGTTATTATTTTCACCAACACAGTACGTTCATGGCGTACACACACACTCGGTGACTATTGGGTACTGGACCTTACAACCAATAATCTCAAACAACTTGGTGAATTCGCAGAAGAGTCTACGCTTCAATTTGCGAAGTTTAACCCTCAGGGTAACCAAGTTGCCTACGTACAAGCCAACAACCTCTACGTTGAGTCGTTAGCTAGTAACGGCGGTGTGCAACAGCTTACCTTCGACGGTAGTGACACCATTATCAACGGCACGTTTGACTGGGTAAACGAGGAAGAGTTTGGGCTTAGAGACGGTTTCCGCTGGTCTCCGTCGGGTGATGCTATTGCTTATTGGCAAGTGGACACCAGTGGTGTTGAGTCGTTTACCATGATCGACAACACCAGTGACAACTATCCGCAGCTTACTACATTCCCTTATCCGAAAGTGGGTGAAACAAACTCTTCACTTCGTGTTGGTGTTATTCCGGCAGACGGCGGCGAAACCACTTGGATGAACCTTCCTGGCGACCCTCGCGCGCACTACATTGTTCGTATGGAATGGGCTGGTAATAATAACAAGCTCATGCTGCAACAAATGAACAGAGCGCAAAACACCATGCATTTCTGGCTTGGAGACCGAGAAAGCGGTGATGTAGAACAGTTGATTACCGAACAGTCGAACGCTTGGGTTGAGCAGGTAGATGACGTTCGCTTCTTTAGAAACGGTCAGAGCTTCACTTGGCAAAGTGAGCGCAGTGGATTTCGTCACTTATATCGTTACGACGCGGATGCTGAGGGAGATAAGCTAACACAGCTTACGCGAGGCAATTTTGATGTTGTCCAGCTACTCGAAATCGTGGCAAACGAACAAGGCGAAGGTAAAGCTTACTATATTGCTTCTCCACAAAACCATTTAGAGCGCTACTTGTTCAGTGTCGACCTCTCTGGTGAAAGCGACCCCGTTCGCCTGACTCCTGAAGAGTGGGACGGTACTCATGGTTATCAGATCGCTCAGAATGGTGAGTTCGCTATTCACAGCTTTAGTGAAGTAGGTGTAGCCACACAAACAAACTTAGTTGCGCTACCGAGCCACGAAATTATTCAAGTGATTGAAGACAACAGTGCAGTGCAAGAAGTTATTGACGAGCGCATTACCAGTACCACTGAGTTTTTCCAAGTAGAAGCAAGAGATGGCTTGGTACTCGACGGTTTCATTATGAAACCGCGTAACTTCGACCCAACTCAATCTTACCCGCTCATTATGTATGTGTACGGGGAGCCATGGGGCCAAACTGTTGCCAACAAGTGGCTTGGCAACCGCTGGCTGTGGCACGAATACATGACCCAGCAAGGTTATGTAGTCGCGTCAATAGATAACCGTGGTACAAAGTCGCCAAGAGGGCGAGAATGGCGCCACTCGATATACAAGCAACTCGGTATTGTTACTGTGCGTGACCAAGCCGACGCCTTACAAGCGATGCTCGAGCGCTGGTCTTGGTTAGACGGAGAACGTGTGGGTATTTGGGGTCACAGTGGCGGTGGTTCGCAAACGCTTAACGCATTGTTTAGATATCCTGAGCTATTTCACGCTGGCATCGCCTCTGCACCAGTACCGGACTTACGCTTGTACGATACCATTTATCAAGAACGTTACTCGGGACTGTTACCAGAGTCTGCTGAACAGTACGAAGCTACTTCAGCCATTACTCATGCGGCAAACTTAGAAGGTGAATTGTTACTCATTCACGGTACAGGTGACGACAATGTTCACTATCAAGGCTCTGAGGCTTTGATCAACGAACTCATAAGGCACCAGAAGCAATTTGAGTTTATGGCTTACCCAAATCGCTCTCATAGTATTCGTGAGGGAGAAGGTACTGTTTTACACTACCTTCAATTGAAAACCGACTTCTTCCTAGAGAACTTGCCGGTTAGTGGCGCACCGTAACCCAACGGGTTATTATACTTCGGGTCCGCTCACATCAACAGAGTGGACCCATCCTTTCTCAATAGCACCTGCTAGGTCTTTCTCTAAGGCCTCTTTGGTTTCCTCGAAAGGCACATTAAGACCCATAACACCAAGTCCACGATTGCGACCATGCACTTTGCCTATGTAAAGCGCCATATCTGCTATTTGTAAGCACTTCTCCCAGTTCAACTGAGACTCTGAAACATTACCAAACGGCAGCGGAATGAAACCCGCTGTAGCTGTTACTTGAATCGCCTCATCCTTCGTTTGCACAGGCTTTTCACCAATAACTTGCAACACACGCTGAGTAAATTCAGGAAGGCGCTCCGGATTCATCTCTTTGAGGTAGAGTAAAAACTCCTCGCCACCCCAACGCACAACCATGTCTGTTGCTCGAGAGACTTTTTTCAAACGCTTTCCAAGTTCGACTAGAACCTGATCTCCCGCCATATGACCTCGGTTGTCATTAATTTTCTTAAAGAAGTCCACGTCCAATAATAGTAATGCATCTGGGTACTCATGCTGATCCGAATAGCGCGCTTGTCGTTCCCGCTTTTTCATTGCTTCCTGGAACGAACGTCGATTTAACAACGCTGTAAGCGCGTCGTGGGTCGACTGATACTCCAACTGACGGTTGGTGTCTTTTAACTTTCGGTTTGCACGTCTTGCTGCGCGGTAGAGCTGGAACAATAGTACCGACCCTAAAACAACAACTATCGCGAACAAAATGAAGAGTTTCTTTTGTAGCTCTGCATTTTCAATAGCTCGTTGTTGTAGCTCATTACGTTGTTCCAATAAATCAATTTGCGTAGCTTGCTCATTCGCTTCATAACGCGTTTGAAGCTCAGACAGTGTTTCTTCTCTTTCTCTTTCGTGCAGTGTTTTATTTAAATCTCTTTGCTCAATGAGTGCGTTTGTAGCATTCTCAAACAGCCCAGCTTCCACATAAGCTTCTATCAATGAATTCAAGGTATCGGCATGGTCGGCATCAGTGGAGTCTTCTTTCATAATCTCCGCATTAGTTTCCATCATGGGAATACCAACCTCTGCATTCCCTGTCATCACTTCAACGTAACCTAAATTAAACAGAAGCAAGGCTTTCGTGGCCTGATCGTCAAGGGCTTCTGCCTCAGCCAAAGCTTCCTGAAAGACTTCCCGAGCCTGCTCAAATTCTTTTTCGTCTAACCAAGAAGAGCCGATATTGTTCATCGACAGCAACACAATTTCAGGTATATCAAACTGCCTTGCCCAAACAATCGCTTCTTCGTGGGAGGCAATGGATGCTGCAGACTGCCCCATTTGCCCCTCTAGATACCCTTTAAGCAAATAAAGATCGGGTAGGTCCCGTTCAAAACCTTCAGTTTTCGCTGTATCGATAGCACGTTGGCTCGTTTCTAACGCACTCTCATAATCTCTCAAATCTGATTGCAAGTAAGCGATGCTGGTATTGAGGAACTGACGACGTAGAACTGTTCTCTCGTCATCAGTTTCTCGCACAGCTTCATATGCAGATAAGTAATGCTCAAGCGCCCCCTCGTAATCACCCACATCATGAAATACTCGACCCACTAAGTTGTGAGCAAAGTACCTTACACGAGGTGACTGTATGTCTGTCATTAAAGGAAGCACACGCTCTATTGCTACTAGCGCGTCTTGGGTTTGGTCTGAAAAGTAATGAAGCGTAATTTCAACTGCACGGGCTTCAACTATGGCATCTGCCACCCCTGTGAACTCAGCCACCGTGACCATATCCTCGGTGATTTCCCAAGCTTTCTCATCTTGCTCGTCCACCAACAGGTCAATGGCGTAATAACCGCGAGCGCGAACCCAGCTCATAATCGGCGTTTGCTCGTCTACTTTTGCGACAATACTCTCTATTAACTCATGAGGATTTTCAGCTTCTGGATTGCGAGGAGCGCGAAGGTAGTCGTCTAACTCAGATTCTATCGTAGGATCTTCATGCACACGGAAGCTGTACTCGTCTTGAGCGAACAAGCCGAAACTGCAACACAGTAGCGCAAAAGTTAAAAATAAAGCTATTCGCGTGGCTAGGTGCATGGCATCAAAGTTATATGAGAGAGTTATACCCCGTTTTTATCAAATTTTTGGTTAAAACAGAAGCAAAGCATAATAAATTATCCGGAAGAAGCTAGGCCTCCGATTTCCACCGGGGTGAGAAAATCACTCGAATTCATCAACCGTTAGCAGTAATATGTGCCGTCAATATTGAGAATTCGAGAGTATTTATATGGGTCGCGCGTACCAAAATAGAAAAGATTCGATAGCAAAAACAGCTGCAGCTAAAAGTAAAGTTTATAGCCGCTACGGGCGTGAAATCTATGTTGTGGCAAAGTCAGGTGGCACTGACCCTGACGGTAACCTAGCATTAAGAAGCTTGATCGAGCGTGCAAGAAAAGACCAGGTTCCTGCTCACGTAATTTCTAACGCGCTAGACAAGGCTTCTGGCAGTGGTGGCGAAAACTACGAAGCAGCAAGATACGAAGGCTTTGGACCAGCAAACTGTATGCTTATCGTGGAATGCTTAACAGACAATCCAAATCGTACCTTCACCGAAGTTCGTAACTGCTTCACCAAAACAAAATGCAAAATTGGTGCGCCAGGTTCGGTAGCTCATATGTTCGACCACTGCGCTATTTTCAGCTTTGCGGGTGACGACGAGGACGCTGTACTAGAAGCATTAATGGAAGCTGACGTAGATGTTACCGATGTTGAGAGTAACGATGGTTTCATCACTGTATTCGCGCCAAACACTGAATATGCGAAAACTCGCGAAGCGTTGCAAAGTTTTAATACAGATATTGAGTTTGAAACTGATGAAATTCAATTTGTCCCACAACTCACTACCGAGCTAGCTGGTGAGGACATTGAAGTTATGGATAAGCTCATGGATATGCTAAACGACTGTGATGATGTGCAGCAGGTGTATCATAGCGCTAGCTATTAAAAACCCCGCTTTTAAAAACAAAAGAGGGCGGTAAAACCGCCCTTTTTTCCTTCTAATTCGTCAGACCTGTGTATCAATTTGCGTTCCGGTCTGTCTCTGTAAACTTCCCGTAACTGTCTTAATTTGCCTGTCTAGAGTGCTTATCGTTTCTTCTTGGCGAACCGCACGTTGTGCAATCTCAGCACGGTTATCTTGCCGGTCTGCATCTCTACTTAAGCGGTCAGCCTCAGACTCTAGTTCCTGAGCTTCTTGACGTTTTTCTTCCGCCTGCTCTTCTAGCCTTGTTGCTTGCTGCTTAGCTAATTCTGCGGTGCGTTTAGCCTGTTGTTGCTGATAGTCACCAAACGCACTGACGGTTAATGATGCCGAATCAGTAATCATGTCAACCGCCCTCTTATGTTATTTCACCTAACATAAAGATTAGCACTTGATTAAAATTCAGGCAATTTATGCTCTACCCACTAATAAGCGAATAAGGAATATAAATAATGAGTGCCAAAAGTCCTAGCAGCACTATAGCGAGAATCGAATTCACAACAAACTTAAGCGTTTTATATAACGGCTTATTTGTCTCTTTCAGTTCTTTAGAACGCGCTAGTAAAGGTGAAACGCTGGAAAACACAGCATTGGCTAGTCCTTTTTTATCTGACTCATCATTCGGAACAATGGTCATGCGCATGAGCTGACGATAGAAAAAATTGACAACTTTACCAACCACACCCATAGGTCTTTCCACGTCTAGCATCAATATAAGACGAGGCTTGCCGGTGTTGTTTGCTACATGGTGAACGTAGGTCTCGTCGAACAATAGAGCTTCCCCGTCACGCCAGCTGTACTCTTGGTTATCGACGTTAATCCAACAATTGTCGTCGTTCGGTGTTTCCAACCCTAGGTGGTAACGCAAAGAGCATGCGAATGGGTCAGAATGAGGTGTTAGCTTCCCTCCAGGTGGCAACAACGTAAACATTGCGCCTTTAACCTGAGGAATTTGTTCAATGAGTTTTACCGTTTCAGGACACATTCTTTTCGCAGAGTCATGCGTATACCCATACCACTTAAGGTAGAATTTACTCCATCCGTATTTAAAAAAGGTTCTGAAACCAACGTCGTAATGACCGCTATTATTCTTGTCCTTGGTCTTTTCAAATTCGTTGTTTTCTCTCAATGCCAAAGCTTCATCTCGAATGGTTTTCCAGTTCACGGTGACGTTCGCTAACTCAGGGAATTCGTCGAGATTAAGAATAGGTCTACGAGCGCGCTTCTGCGTCGACATATACAACATGCAATTTAATGGCGCGAAGATTGGCCAGCACTTGCGAGCGTACTCATTAAAAGAGGGATGACGATACGTGCCACGAAAAGCATAAACATATACCATCGAGGCGACGGTAAAGGTTGCTAATGCAAGAAGAATGAGAATTAATGGCTCCATTGTACGCTGACCTTCTATTAACTATATCGGGCGCACCATAGAGCCATTGCTGGGTAAAATCAAGTTTTAGTTAGTTGCGTACGACTATCTCACCATTCACAGAGTCAAGCTGTACGCGGCCAGTACCGCTACCAACGGTAAATTCTAACGAGCGCCCAGGACCGTAGCGGTCGCGAGAAACTTCATCATTAGTGAGTCGGTTTTCAATATCACCACCGTGCGTATTAATCTCAAACTTTGCACTTAGGTTTTGCGCGAACTTAACGTGGATTTCTCCATGTACAGTTGAGGCATCTAAGTTAACCGACGGATTACCTAGTTCTAACGTGACTTCGCCACCCACGCTCTGTGCTTCAACTTCTTCAGCATGAGCCAGAGTCATCTCGATTTCCCCATTCACGGTTTCTGCTTTAACAGTCTGGGCTCGGCTGGTCGAAACAATATCTCCATTTACCGAGCTGTAGCTTGCACTTCCTGTTGAATCGATATCTTCGATTTCACCATTAACTGTGCCCAGCTCAATATCACCACTCGAGCCTGAAATTTCGATATCGCCGTTAATTGTACTAAGGTCAACTTGATTCTTCAGACCCATACCTGTGACATCACCATTTACGGTTTCAACTTTGGTCATTCCCTCAATACCTTCAGCAGTCACATCAACGTTCACACCGGTAAGGCTGACACGCGCTCCCACAGGAACCAAAATAACGAGCTCCGACTCCTCTTGGTTTCTCCATCCCCCAGAGCTTACTCGGCGAGGCATTTTCACTTCAAAGCGTGTGGTGCCCCCAGAAGACTCAAGAATAAATCCTTCTGCTAGTTCGTCTAATGTACCTTGGACCGAGAACTCATTGCGGTTGTGGGCAATAATTTCTACGTCTCCGCGCATGACTTCCAGGATGATTCGCTCGTCAGCACTTACATCGCGTTGTTCGTCAATAGCTTCTTGCGCTGGCAGCGGCCCGGAAGCACAACCTGCCAAGATCACTAATATTCCTAACCATTTCGCTTTCATCAGTTGTCTCCTTAAACAAGACTTGTTTGGCTACGCAACATGGTTTGAGTCCAAGCCAGTTGCTGCCTATAGGTATAAATTAATAGTTCTTCTAACGCTTTGTTCCCCGGCGAATTTTGAAGCGCCAGCGCTACGTCACGCGCAGCACGTTCAAATTCCTGATTTTGTAATGAGATATCTCCATACATTGAAGAGGCATCACTCGGCAATTGCTTCTGGAGTAGCTCGATGTCTCGCTGCAGCCTTGCCACGGTAATTTCGTGCGCTCGCTGTGTAACTGCTTGTTCTAGGAATTCAGGACTTTGCTCAGCCATTTGCACATCGTTATCACGGTATTCATGTACTGTTGCAATTACTCCAACGAACGCGATAGTGACGATACTTGCCGCTATAGCAGCGAAGTTAGACCTCTTGTGCGTGCCTCTATCTTCAAGTTTGGACTCAATACCATCCCAAAGATCCGGCACCTGTTCTTGTTTGCTTTTTAATTGTTCGATGGCGTGCTCAAAATCATGCAACTTCATAATTACCCCACCAATGCTGTAATTGCTCTCTTGCTCGTGAGAAGTGAGACTTACTTCCACCTTCGGTGATGCCAAGTAAATCAGCTACTTCTTTATGTGTATGGCCTTCTATTGCATAAAGCACGAACACTATTCTCGAGCGCTCAGGTAACTTTTCTATCAACGAACACAACTCATCGACGAGACCAAGGTCTGTTTCCGTAATCGGCAAACCTTGTTGTTCATCAATATCCACCGTTTTTAATTTGTTCTTGCGTAACATATCCACCGATGTGTTTACCGCAATGCGATATACCCAGGTTTTAAAAGTCGATTCACCCTGAAACTTAGGTAGCTGTTTCCATACCTTCACAAATACTTCCTGAGTTGTTTCTTGCGCCTCGTCTTGGCATATCAGCAACCGTTTGCATACTCGAAATACCATATCTACGTGAGCATGGTATAAATGTTTGAATGCACGCTTATCGCCTTTAGCGGCTTTGCGTATTAGTCGCTCTTCATTCACGTTGTGATATGCTCGCCTTGGTCTCAGGTTAAGCTCATTTGCTTCGTTGTTATTAGGTTAGTCGTTACGAGGTAGAAAAAGGTTTAAACCACTGTAATTTTTTTTGGAGCAGATTACATGAAAAATCTATCTTGGTATGGAGTAATCGCTGGTTTTGTATCCTTGTTTTCTCCACCTGTACTTGCTCAAAGCGAGGCAGAACAGAGCGAGGATACAACATGGACTTCACCCACAGCACAATACTTAGAACAATTCTGGGAACTCGGCGAAGTACAAAAGCGGGGGACGTTTACATTGCGGACTTATAATCCGAACTATGTTCTTCCCTATCATCATTCCGACAATATAAACCAAGTTCCTGAAAGCCCAACACGAGGGCAAGTAACAGGCTTGCCCGAGTACCAAGACCATGAAATGAAAATTCAACTGTCTTTCCGAACCAAGATTTTGGAAGATTTTCTGTTACCGAATGGCGATTTATGGATGTCTTATAGTCAAACTTCGTTATGGCAAGCTTGGAATTCAGACCAGTCTTCTCCGTTTAGAAGCACAGACCACAACCCAGACGTATTTTATGTAGCGCCAGTTGCAGCGAGCTACGACATTATTCCAGGCAACTGGCGGTTAAGAATGGTTAAATTTGGTTTAGCCCATGAGTCGAATGGACAAAGCAAGCCCTCGTCTAGAAGTTGGAATTATTGGTATGTGGGTGGCGTTGTTCAAATGTCTAACTTCGTTTTTGAAACGACCTATAAAACCCGAGTCAATGAAACACTAGAAGACGACGACAACCCTGATCTGACAGATTACAGAGGAAACGTTGAAACACGCCTTACTGCAATGTTTGATCAAACCAGTGTCGCTGTTACCCGTCACTCGCCAGAGTTTTCTTTCGACCGAGGAAACTGGCAGTTGGACATCACACACCCTTTAATACCTGGGAAGCCAGAGGGTGTGCGCGTCCATCTTCAATTGTTTAGTGGGTATGGTGAGTCTTTAATTGACTACAACCATAAACAAAACCGTATTGGTATCGGCTTTGTACTTATTAATATTTAAGCGACTTTAAATGCCTCGACTTGTTGCTGTAAGTCAGCCGCAAGTCGAGCAAGCTCCTCACTCGAGCTCGAACACTGTGAAGCACCCGTAACCACGTCACGAACACTATCGGCGATGTGGTTCACATTCTTCGAAACGTCTTCTGCAACTGAAGCTTGTTCCTCTGTGGCAGTAGAAATTTGAATGTTTAAGTCGGCAACATTAGACACTGAAGTGCTTACTCTAGAAAATGCTTCTCCAGAATGCTTAGACAACTCCACACTCTCTCCAGCCTGTGTTTGCGACACTTCCATTGCTTCCATAGCCTCTGTTGCGCCGCGAAGTAAGCGTTGCGTCGTGTCATGAATCGTAGAAGTCGACTGCTTGGTATTCGCAGCAAGATTACGTACTTCGTCCGCGACCACAGCAAACCCACGCCCTTGTTCACCCGCGCGAGCAGCTTCAATTGCGGCGTTCAATGCCAGCAAGTTGGTTTGTTCAGCGATATTTTCAATAACCTGAACCACTTCCGTAATTTCAGCTGCTCGATCATTCAGTATTTGCAAGCGTTCAGCAGTTCCTTGAACAGAAAGTGTTAAGTCTTCGATCGCCTTCACACTCTTGTTCACGGTTTCACTACCTGATGTAGCTTGCTCATCTGCTTCTTGTGCAGAACCAGCAGCTTCTTGGGCATGGCGAGCCACTTCCTGAATAGCTGAAGACATCTGTGTAATCGCGGTCGCAATCATATTTGTCTGTTGCTCTTGATCGCCCGCCACTTTCGTTACATTTTCACTTACATGCTCAAGCTCTTGCGCTGCTGCGGCCAATGCAGACGACGTCGAGTGCAGCCCGGTAATTAGACCTTGGAACCGCTCAATCATAGAGTTGAAGTCTTTACTCATGCCCGTTAACTCGTCTTTGCCGTCTTGGTCTAAACGTATAGTCAGGTTTGAGTTTTCCGCGATATTCGAAATTGTCCCTCGAATACGTTCTACTGGACGAATAATGCTAAGCCCGAGCAAGACATTTCCACCTACTACGATAGCCATAATCAGCAGGAATACCGCAAATACAATGACTTCAAGCTGAGTTTGGCGCGCCTGTAAATTCTCCACAAGCTGTTCGTCGAGACTTTCAAGGTTGGTTTCCGTTTCATGCACGGCGCCTCGCATAACGCCTTTAACCCCTTGCGTTTCGTCTAACCCAAGTGTCTGTTGGCCTTCAACATACGCGTTGAATGCTGCAACATAATTGTTAAAAGAAGACCGGGCTGAAGCAGGAACAGAAAAGTTACGGGCTTGGTTCCTAAAACGCTCTACATATTCCAAGTCGCCACGAAGCATAAAGTCTTTCTCATGACGTCTTAGCAATAGGAGTTCCACCTGTAAGCTGGCGTTATTTAAAGTTGAAACTGCATCTTCAATTTCGCTCGCCGCTGCCCGCATTTCCCCATATAAACCCGACTCCGGATCAAGCCCTATCTGTTCGGAGGTGCTTACATAATTCCCAAACTGAGTTTCATACTCATCTAAATTGCGCTCAAAGGTATTCAGTAAGCGCGTTTCTATACCTTGCTGCTCAAGAATTCCAGTTAGGTTTCTTGCATACCCCCTCAGAGTTGACATATTCGCTTCAAAGCGAGCTAGGTAACTTGGGTCACCACGCAGCATAAAGTCTTTTTCGCGGCGTCGAAGCATGAGTACTTCAGTATTCATTTGTTCAACTAAAAGTCGAGCATCGGAGAGTTCTGCAACCTGGTTCGCTTGATACATCTTCAAGCCGAGAATCATAACCAAGCCTGCGACGAGTATAATACCGCTGCCGATAAGACGTTGTTTGATGGAGTAATTACGTAACATAGATAGGCACCTAACAGATGAATAGGATTACTTCATTATAGTTACTATCGGCACGTTTGCTGCATTTCTAAAGCGACCATTTCTTTTTAAATTCGGCGGCTTGCCGCTTTGAAATCGCTAACTTAGAACCATTTGTAAGCTCAAGGTCAAAACCGCCACTAATTGCCGGCTCTATATTCGCGATAAAGTTAGTATTCACTAACCAGCTGCGACTGGCTTTAAAAAACACCTCGGGGTCGACACGCGACTCAATGCTACTGATAGGCCGGTATACTGAAGGCTTGTCTTTGTCTAAATGAACTCGCGTGTAGTTTCCCATGGCTTCAAAGGCTTGTACTTCGCCCACACTCACAAAAAAGCATTTATCTCGGTCTTTGATAAAGATTCTCTTTTCAGGCTCTAGCCGTCGTTCTTCCACGGCATCATCTACTTTTGCTAAGGCTTGCTGTAAACGTTCAGCTCGGGTGGGTTTAAGTAAATAGTCAAGGGCGTTCACTTCAAACGACTTTATGGCGTATTCGTTGAAGGCAGTCACAAAAATAACTTGAGGTACTTTGCTCGCCTTCTCGAGTACGTCAAAACCGTTCCCATCGGGAAGGTCGATATCGAGCAGCACGACATCGATGTCTACTCGGTTAATTAGATCGACTGCTGACGCAACCGAGTCAGCCTCGCCGACAATGTCGAACTCATCTGGTAACGCATCAATTTGCGTTTTCAGTTCCAGTCTCGCTAACCGGCTGTCATCGACGATAGCTATACGCATTTCACAATTCCTGTGTTCCTATGGAGCAATGTTCCTATGGAGAAATGTTATCTTCGGAAAAAAGAAGAGGAATAACAATATATGTTTCAGCCATTGCATATCCTTCCGACACGGGTTTAAAGCTCAGCCGCACTTCAGTCTGTTTGTAGAGCAGATTTAAGCGCTCACGTATATTCCTGAGTCCAATACGAGTCGTTTTATCTTTTTCTGAAGCTCCTGCAGGGGACAAAGATGAACTGGCTGGGCATGGATTCGTAACAAAAATTTCTAGCCATTGACCCTCTAGCTCACGCATAGCAATCGAAATTGTCCCACCTTCTGAACGTTTGGATATTCCATGCTTAATGGCATTCTCAACGCACAATTGTAATAGCATTCTCGGCACACGCGCCGCTAATAGAGATTCTGAAATCTCAGTTTCAAATTGCAATCGGTCTTCAAACTGAATACGGCACAAATCAACATACTCAGAAACAATCTCCAATTCTTCGGTGACTGTCACCTCGCGGCTTTCATGCTGTTTTAGGCTATACCTCAGCATGTCGGCTAACTGCGCAAGTGCCAGTCTTGCTTTTTCTGGGTCTTCTAAAATGAGTGCGCGAATATTGTTCATCATATTGAAGAGAAAATGTGGGTTTAATTGCTGAACTAAAGCTTCTAATTGGCTGCTCGCCAAAGCTTCCCCTGTGTCTCTCACCGCTCTAGCTTTAATGGTAATAAGATAAAACGCACTCCATAACACAAGCGCAATAAACATATTTATCGCATTGCCCCAAAATATATGTTGGAACACGAAGTGAATTTGCCCAGGTACTAAAGCATCGACTATTCCCATCAACGAGAAAATATAAACTACAGAAAAAAGAACCAACGCTGCAAGGCTAGAACCAACGATAGCATTAACAAGAAAGTATAAACCCTGCACCCAGAATGGAGCACTGTTCACCCATTGCTTATAGCCAAACCGCATTCCGTGAGAATAAAGTCCTGCAGTTGCCAGCAAAACAAAAGCAAAAAAGAATTCAAGAGCGTTAAAAGCCGGGGTCAGGTACAGAGAGCCCACAATAAGTGAGTACATCGCGAACCAGCCGCCGGCTTGGTAGAACCGATAGTATTTTGAATCTATCACTGCTTCAAAAGCTCCATAGCTTCTTCATTTATAGAAATAGACTGGTTATTCAAAATGACCACAGCACGCGAACCGTCTAAATAGAAGCCAACAAAACTACTAAAGCCTGCTGTTTGTCCGTTATGCCAAGCATACTGCTTGCCGTTTTCATCTGTTGTGATCATCCAGCCCAAAGCTTGCCCTAAACTATCGCTCAACTGCACTCGAGGTGTAAGCATATTGCGAATAATCGGGTTGTTATCGTTATACCCTTGGCTGACGAATTCTACGTAACGCACCATGTCTGGTAACGAAGACACCACAGCCCCCGCCCCAGCTAGCGCATCAAAGTTCCAGTTGGGAACAGGATCTCCTGCAAGCGAGTACCCTGTAACCAAGTATTCAGAAGCGTTAATGCTAGGCAAAGCCACATAGCTTGAAGTCATGCCCGCCTCTGCAAACAGCATATCTTGTATAAGCACAGAGAAAGTCTTCTGGTAAACCTGCGCTACCGCCTCAGCTAGCGCACCCACCGCAAAATTAGAGTACTCGTATTCCGGCGCACTTGGCTCTAACGCATTCAAAGCATTTTCAAGTTCAGTAGCACCAAAATGGGCATATGGGTCGTTCGGATCTGCTGTGGGTAGCAAGCTTTCCGGCAGTCTTGGAATACCGCTATGATGCGTAGAAAGCGACACCAATGTTGGCTCGACACCTGCATTTGGCCAAAATCGAGTAAGCTTGGTTTGCTCATCAACCTGCTCATCTTCCAAGGCGTGCGCCAATAAATAAGCCACCATAGTTTTCGTGACCGAACCTATCTCAAACAGAGATTCAGCACTGTGCTCACCGTAGTAAGATGTTTCGGTGCCGTCGGGAGTGATTACCGCAACCGCGCCACCGTATGTCCCTACCTCTAATTGATTTGTACTTGCGGCTAGAGGCTCACCGCGTTGAAACTTTTTTAAATTAAGAACTCTCGCTTGCCCCTGCAAGAATCGGCCTTCATATAACTCTCCATTAAACTCACCTTCATAACTCGCTTGAATCATCGGGGAATTGAAAGACAACGTCGAATCTGAAACTTCCAAATCTGAAATTGGAATGCCATAACTCTGTTGTTCTGGGCTGTCTAAAGTTGCTAAATAACCGTCTGCAAGTACCGCAATGTTGAGCACGAGGGGTAAAGTAGATCGACCGTTCAGCACCAAATCACCTGCGTATCGCCCCTCAAAAGATTCCATACGACTGATATCTTCAGCATCCAGCTTATTTAACGGAAATTCATAAGTGCGCCCTTGAATAAACTCACCTTGTAGAACGCCGTTCTCTAAGTTTCCTTCAAATTGAATACTCAATTCAGTATCCGAGAATATCACCTGGTTTTCAGAAACTTCATAATTCGTTGGTGTGCGTCCAAACATACCCTGGTTCGGGCTCTGCAAAGACACTTTATCACCGTCTACTTGAATCCCTATGGCCATGTATACGCCTTGCTGTATTTCCATCTTGCCACGCCAAATTCCGTCAAGATCATTGGCACTTACAGTAAGTGGTGATAAAACTACCGCAGCCACTGCAATAGTTTTTAAAAGTTTTTGCACCTTAGTCATAATATTGCTCCTTTATTTGAGTTGAGCCTAGCATAGTCCTTATTTTCAAGGCATTGGAAAATTTATGACGAACGGTAAACCTACATGACCAACGGGAATATTCATGAAATTTAGCGACTTTTACCAGCGCGCACTCGAACGGAAAGGAAGCGAAGAGGCTATTTCTCAACGCTTACCGAAGCTAGCGACTCCTGACCAAATTTCAGCAATATCAGACGACCGTATACTGTCGGACATGACACGCTGCATTTTCAGAGCTGGGTTTGTTTGGAGAATCATCGATCAAAAATGGCCTGGCTTTGAAGAAGCGTTCAAAGGATTTATTCCACGTTATTGGCAACAAGTGCCTCCTGAGATCATTGAAGAACTGGGTCGAGACACAAGAATTGTGCGCAACCTACAAAAAATTGCCACAGTGCCGCAGAACGCTTTTATGATTATGGAAGTCGTAGAAAGTCATGGCAGCTTTGGTGCCTTTCTTGCAAATTGGCCTTCGCACGACCAAGCAGGTTTACTCAAGTGGCTTAAAAAGAACGGGTCCCGGCTTGGTGGAGCGACTTCTCAGTTCTTTTTGCGCATGCAAGGTTGGGACGGATTTATTACTTCACCAGACGTTATAACTGCCCTAGAGAACCATAGACTGATTGACGCTAACCCAGCTTCGCAAACAGGGTTAAAGCAAATACAAGCCGTATTTAACCAGTGGCACGAAGAGTCAGGCCTTCCTTATGCGCACCTCTCAAGAATACTTTCCATGACTCTTGATGCGCGTGCATAACTTGCAAATAGATAAATGGACCGCTCGGCGGTCCATTTTTTCCTCTTTATTTTTCTATCTGTGTGAATCTCAAATAGGGACGTAACTCTTTCCAACCTTGCGGAAACTTAGTTTTTGCATCTTCATTGCTTACCGTTGGGCGAATAATAACGTCATCACCGGGTCGCCAGTCTGCCGGACAAGCAACCTCTTGAGCGTCTGTGGTTTGCAATGCATCAATCACCCGCAGAATTTCGTCAAAATTACGACCTACCGTCATTGGGTAAGTCATCGTAAGACGTATTTTATGAGAAGGGTCGACAATAAATACCGAACGAATAGTCGCATTTTGATCTTCATTCGGGTGAATCATGTCGTAAAGTTCAGCAACCTTACGCTCTTTGTCAGCAACAATAGGAAATTCGAGAATAGTTTCCTGTGTGTCGTTGATGTCGTTAATCCAACCTTTATGTTGTTCAACCGTATCGGTAGACAATCCCAAAGGCTTCACATTACGTTTTGCAAACTCTGGCGCTAACTTAGCAGTACGCCCCATTTCTGTTGTACATACCGGCGTGTAGTCTGCTGGATGACTAAAAAAGAAAACCCAAGAGCCTTTAGCCCAGTCGTGAAAATTAACCTTGCCTTGTGTTGTTTCTATCTCAAAATTTGGAGCTGTATCGCCAATTCTTAATGCCATAACGTAGATCTCTCATTGATGTATGTAGAGGTACCTTAAACATAGGTACGATTAGCCACAATTCCAAATAACCGTTCGCAATAACCAACAACAGAGAGTTATAAAAAAGGCACCTTGCGGTGCCTTTTGGAATTGTTCTTTGTTAGCCGAAAATAAGGAAATAAGTTACGGCTGCAATCAACGCTGGCGACAATACGCCGGCGATAAACCTAAACAAGTGAACACACCATGGTGGACATTCGTCATCTAGGATATTGCGAATTCTAGGCCAAGCTTTCCAACCCACAAATACAGCTGCAAGCATGCCGCCGAGAGGCATAAGTATATTCGAAGCTATGAAGTCCATTAAATCGAAAGGCGATTTGCCAAACAACATCATGTGCTCCACATATTGTCCGTTCGACAATGCAGCAGGAATTCCTAACACTAAGAAATTTGCGGTAGCTACTGCAAAGGTTGCCACTTTACGACGAATACCAAATTCATCGATAAGGAACGCAACTGCCGGCTCCAAAATAGAAATAGAAGACGTAATGGCTGCAAATAGCAATAAGAAGAAGAACAGTACCGCGAAAATCTGACCTCCTGCCATCTGTGCGAAAAGAGCTGGCATTGTAATAAACGTCAGACCGGGGCCTGCAGCTGGGTCTACACCAAAAGCGAATACCGCTGGCAAAATCATGGTGCCAGCAAGAACCGCAGCGATAATGGCAAGCAAGCCAATCCATAGTCCTGAATTTACGATTCGCGTTTCTTTAGGTAAGTACGAACCGTACGCCAGCATTAAGCCTGCACCTACAGACAACGAGAAAACGGCTAAACCTAAGGCATCGAGTACCATTCTCACCGAAAGCTTCGACCAGTCTGGAGTCACCAAGTAAACTAGGCCGTCCATTGCTCCAGGCAGCGTTAAGGTGCGAATAGCTAAGAACAGCATGAGAATAAACAATGCTGGCATTAGCACCTTACAGATACGTTCAATACCCGACTGAACACCTGCAATTACGATTGCCGCAGTGAAAAATAGGAAAATAAAGGTATAGCTAATACTGCTAAACGGCGTTCCAATGAAGTCGCCAAAAGCTTTTTCTAGTTCTGCGCCGTCGGTAATTAAAATATCACCTTGGAAGGCTTCCACAATATAGGCAATGGTCCAGCCACCTACAACGGAATAAAAGCCAAGAATGAGGAATACACAGGCTACGCCTATCCACCCGGCCATACGCCAGTGCTTTCCGCCCAACTCTTTATATGCAGAAGTAGCAGACTTTTTCGTGGTACGCCCGATCATCATTTCCGAAAGCATCATTACGATACCCACGGTAAATACACAGGCAAGATAAACTAGTAGGAATACACCGCCACCGTTTTGGCCGGCTATATATGGAAACTTCCAAATAGCTCCTAAACCGACGGCTGAACCCGACGCGGCTAGAATAAACCCTATTTTAGAACCCCAAGTTCCTCTGTTATCGCTTGTTGTTGTCATAAAACTGCGCTCTTTTATTATGTGCGATTATATTTTTTGTAATGACTGCTCATTTAAGAACACAGCAGACTATTACGAATCGACAGGAATTAAAAGGGCTCAAGCGATATCAGCGTGAATATTGTCGACAGGTTGCAGGCAGGTCGGAGCAGTTCTGAGGGCGATGAGACGCTCATCACCCTCCTGTTTCCGAAATTATCTTAAGGTAACAAACTCTTCAGCAGAGGTTGGATGGATAGCAACAGTGGCATCAAAGTCCGCTTTTGTTGCACCCATTTTCATAGCTACAGCAAAGCCTTGGAGTATTTCATCCATGCCTTCTCCAATGCCATGAATACCAATAACCTTCTCTTCTTCGCCTAGGCAAATAAGCTTAAAGGTACTTAATGCTCTGTGCGGTGTTATTGCGTTATACATGGCCGCGAAATTAGAGGTATAAACTTTCACGTTTTCCTTACCATGCATGTCTACAGCTTCTTCCTCAGTGAGTCCCATAGTTCCAATCGTAGGATGGCTGAAAACCACGGTAGGAATCAGGCTGTAATCCATTTTTGCGTTTGACATTTGCGGATTAAACAGACGCTCGGCAAGTAACCGGCCCGCTTTAATCGCCACAGGAGTAAGTTGCGCTTCCCCAGTAATGTCACCGACGGCATAAATGCCCTTTACATTAGTGTTCTGATACTCATCAGTGCGAATATAACCTTGCTCGTCGGCTTCAACACCGACAGCAGACAAGTTAATTTTATCCGTAACTGGCTCGCGACCAATTGCCCAAATCAAACAGTCGACGTGGTCGATAACTTGGCCTGACACAGTCATAACAGAAAGGCTTCCATCGTCATGTTTTTCTACTCGAGCAACCTCAGAGTGCTTGTGAAGGTGCGGATGACCATCTTGTTCCATACGCTGCATTAAGCGAGAAATAATGTCGTGGTCAAAGTTACGCAATGGACGGTCATGACGCACAAGTAGGTGCGTATCGGTTCCTAAAGCCCCCAAAACCTGCGCTATTTCTACAGCTATATACCCTGCGCCCACAACTACCGCTTTCTTCGGTTGCTGCTTTAGCGCAAAGAAACCGTCTGAGTCGATACCGTGCTCTGCTCCTGGTACATCAGGAATAGTGGCTCTGCCACCCACTGCTATAGTGATATGGTCTGCAGTAATACGTTCACCGTTCACTTCAACTTCATTGGGTCCAACAAAGCGAGCGAAACCTTCGATAAATTCCACGCCATTGCCTTCGAAGCCACGATGGTAGGCGCCATGAATGCGCTCTATATAAGCTTCTCGGTTAGCCACAAGTGTCGCCCAGTCGAAACCTTGCTGGTCGAGTTCAAAACCATATGCTTCCGAGTATTTAACTGCTTCTGCAATATGGGCGCCGTACCACATCACCTTCTTAGGTACACATCCAACGTTCACACACGTTCCACCGACCGACTTCGCTTCGATAACAGCAGCCTTCGCACCGCGTATCGCAGCTCGGTTTGCCGACGCTATACCGCCGCTACCTGCGCCTATACTTAAATAGTCAAAATGTTTTGTTGCACTCATATTGTTCTCTACAGCAAAAATAAAAACCTATGATCGCATTGTGTGAAAGGCGCTGCAAATCGACTTTTTCTCTAGCAATAAACGATTCTTTGCGGCAAGCTTTAAATAATGAACTCGAAGTATAGACTTTTAACATTGATGTTACGCCGACTAACACTACTTTTAAGCTTGTTACTTTATACCGCATCTGGCGGTACTTTCGCGCAATCACAAAACAACGAGTCGGAAGAAGGTGAGGCTCAGACCGAGCAACAAGAAACTCCGCCTCATTGGATAGATAACTTCAAAGGCGGAGTAGAGAACACCGTAGACAACACTGCCCGTTGGTTCGACCGCTTCTTCGGTAACAGTCGGCGTTTTGAGGACAGCTATAACTCTCAAGGGCGCCTTACGATTGAACCTCAATGGAGTCAATACGATGGCTGGGAAGTGAAGTCGAGCTTTCGTGCTGAGTTCAAACTTCCCCAAGCTGAGGAGCGCTTTTCCGCAATTGTAGGTCGCGGTAATTTCGACGATGTAGTTACCGACGAGCCGGACCAATTCCGTAACTCTGTAATTGACTCGGGAGAAGACGAAGAGTGGATTCTTGGTTTGGGCTTCAACCCCAACCAAGGCGAAACCAATAGGTTTTATTTCAGCGCAGGTATTCGAGGTGGTTTAGATCTCGACCCTTACGCGCAGGTTCGTTATTTGTGGCAACGGCGCATGACCGATTTCTCGCAGTTACGGTTACGTTCGACGCTGTTTTGGCGTGACAGTGACGGCTTCGGTGTAAACCAAAGACTCGACTGGGAAGCAAGTATGCGTGAAGCCTGGCTTGCACGCATTACGCTAGACGGCACCCATGCAGAACGCACTCAAGGTGTTCGTTGGGCAACTATAGCCGCGCTTTATCATCTCTATTCAGAAGAAAAGGCTATTGCAGCTGAACTCTTTACTCGAGGTCAGTCTAGCCAACAAATTCCTTTACGCGACGCAGGGTTCCGGTTTATTCACCGCCAAGAATTTTTCCGTGACTGGCTTTATTTGGAATTTTGGGGCGGTATGCATTGGCCCAGAGAGCTCCCAGAAGAGCGCCGTCAACAGCAATGGATGTTCGGTATTGAAATTGCGATGTGGTACGGAGCACAGTAAACACTGAGCAATAAAAAAGGTGGCCTAAGCCACCTTTTATTTATTCTACCGCTCTTGGTTAGTCGTCTAAACCTTCCAAATCTACTTCTTCGTCTAAGTCGATGTCCGCATTAGCGCGTTCTTGAAGTAGTTCAATTGTGCCTTGGAAACCACGCTGCCTTAATGACGCTTGAATTTCTGACTGCTGAGCATTCAGCATACTTACGCCTTCCGCTACCAGGTCATAAGCGAGCCATGGTGACTCTGGCGTACGACGCTGTAAATGAAAGTCTAAACGCACAGGTGGACGCCCGCCTTCTTCAACAAGCTGTGCGCGAACAACAACACGGCGTTCATTTGCGTAGTCTTCTTCACGACCAAAAGTTAAAGAGTGCTTAGTTTCGTCGAATTGTGTGAATACTTTTGAGTAAGTGGTCACAAGGTAATCGCGAAATACGGTAACAAATAGGTCTTGTTGTGCAGGCTCTAAACGCTGCCAATTTCGCCCCAGCACCATACGCGCCGCGAATTCATGGTCAGTATGTGGCAGAAGCTCCTCAGCAAGAATGCTCCGTAAATAATTCGGATTTTCTGTGATTTCTGAACGTTCGTTGGTAATGCGATCCACAACTTCCTCGGCAATGCCTTGCAGCAATTGGTAAGGGTTCTGGGTTTCTGTAGCCATTGCAACCGGTGCTACTACACTCGAGATTGCAACTACCATGGCTAAAAGAAAAGATTTCATTCACTACTCCAAAAAGGCTCGAAAGGTAGCCCTGAATAAAAAGGACTACCTATATTCGGAAGATACACTATTTTGGTTCACATCTTTTCAGGCGTCTAGTGCAGAAACTGTAACAAATCGTCAAGATTTGGGGCTCCCTAGCTAGCGAGTGTAAAAAATACGCCTGCAATCGTGGCACTCATGAAATTCGCCAAAGTGGCTGCCAGCAAAGCGCGAACGCCTAATTGAGCGATATCTTTACGACGACTCGGAGCCATTCCGCCCAGACCACCTAATAAGATGGCAATTGACGAAATATTTGCAAAACCACAAAGCATAAAGGTGATAATTACTTGCGAACGCGCACTTAAGTCTTCTTTGTAATTCGCAAAGTCTAGATACGCCACAAACTCATTGATGGCCAGCTTTTGTCCAATAAAGCTACCTGCTAGCTGAGCTTCTTCCCACGGCACGCCAAGAATCCAAGCCAATGGCTGGAAGATGTAGCCAAAGATTTGCTGTAACGTGAGCGATTCTAGCCCGAACCAACCACCAACGCCGCCGAGAATACCGTTCACAAGTGCGATTAAAGACACAAACGCAAGTAACATTGCGCCGACGTTCATCGCAAGTTGCATACCGCTCGAAGCTCCAGACGCTGCGGCGTCGATAACATTCGCCCGACGCTCTTCGGTTGGAGCATTAGGCAGTTCGCTTACCGGCTCTTCTGTTTCTGGCATAATAATTTTAGCCATTAATAGCGCACCAGGTGCAGCCATGAAACAAGCTGCTATAAGGTACTTAAGCTCAATACCGATACCGGCATAACCTGCAAGCACCGATCCTGAAACAGAACTAAGTCCACCCACCATTACTGCGAATAATTCAGAACGAGTCATCGTGGGAATATAAGGCCTTACAACCAATGGAGCTTCAGTTTGGCCTACGAAGATATTCGCAGCCGCCGACAAAGACTCAGGTTTGCTGGTGCCTAATAGCTTTTGTAGTCCACCACCAATCAGGCGAATAACCCAAGCCATCACACCAACATGGTAAAGAATAGAAATTAACGCCGAGAAAAATACGATAACGCCCAGCACGTGGATAGCAAAAATAAAGCCTTGTGAGTACGCACCAATGTCACCGAACAAGAAGGCAAAACCCGCGTCTGCGTAGCCAATTACCGTAGATACACCGTTTGACATGCTATAGAGCACGTCTTGTCCGAACGGGATGTATAACACAAATGCGGCTAAACCCAACTGAATGGCAAACGCGCCCCCAACTGTTCTCCAGCGAATGCTTTTACGTGCAGATGAAAAGGCGTATGCCACGCCAAGCAAAAATACAATGCCGATTAGGCCGATCATAATTATTCCCTAAACTTTTCTACGCCAAGCGAGATTACTCTGCGAGTAGCTGACGAATTTTTGTTTTAATAATATCTATCGCTATCTCGTTTTGCCCGCCTCGCGTTACTACCAAATCAGCATAGTGCTTTGAAGGGGCAATAAACTCAAAAAATGCGGGACGTACATACGTTTCATATTGTTCAGTAATCGCATTCAAACTGCGGCCACGTTCTTCAATATCTCTATTAATACGACGCAATAAACAAATGTCTAGCGGCGTGTCCATAAACACTGAAATATCGAATTGCTCACGTAGCTTGGGATCACTAAGTAGCAAAATACCTTCAACTAACACTACGCGAGCTGGAGTAACCTGAATGGTTTCTTCCATACGCGTATGCTCACGGTAACTATACTGTGGCATATCCACAGTTTCACCCGTGCGAAGCTGCTGTAAATGCTGCTCTAATAATTCATGCTCAAATGCACTCGGATGGTCATAGTTGGTAAGTACACGCTGTTCAAACGCAAGGTGGCTTTGGTCTCGGTAATACGCGTCTTCCGACAATACCGAAATACGTTCACCCCCTAGTTCTGCCACCAACTCTTGATAAACAGTTGAAGCAAAGAGGCTTTTTCCAGAAGCCGAAGGGCCAGCTATCGCGATGATCGTTGTTTTACCCACGAACAATCCTTCCGAGAATTAGATTTTATACACAATTGGTGCGCATTATCCCCAATTCGAGGCCATTTATAAACAGTAAATTTTCCTTCGCTTAATAATTCGCTCATGCAAGTAGCAGAAAAACACGGCTTCGTTTATCCTCGAAGGTAAGCCCAATAAGTTTTCAACAGAACAAGCCTGCATTTTCTAAACAAGAAGAATCTAGGAAGCAAGAATGGAATTAAAAGCACTACGCGAACAAATTGAGTCTCTCGATTCTGAGTTACTGCAATGTTTAGCGAAACGCAGGCAGCTAGCACTAGACGTTGCCCGTAATAAAGCGAAACATGAGGGCTTGGTTCGCGACACGGGCCGCGAGGCAGAGTTACTCATGAAACTTATGGAGCAGGGGCGCGACATGGGCCTCGACCCCGGCTACCTCACGCGTTTGTACCACATTATTATTGAAGACTCGGTACTTACGCAGCACGCCTGGATTCAACAAGGTGACGAACGCGGGCAGCTTGCCATTGCACACCTTGGTATGCCGGGCTCTTACTCTCACTTAACCGCGCAAAGTTACGCCACCCGACGCAATTGCAGTTTACAAGGGTTATCTTGTGAAACTTTTGAGGACGTGGTGGCTGCGGTAGAAGACGGCAGAACTACATTAGGCGTGTTGCCTATAGAAAACACATCTTCAGGTTCAATTAACGATGTTTACGACCTACTGCGCCATACACACCTGCATATTATTGGTGAAGCTTATTTACCAGTCGACCATCATTTGCTGTCTACATCTGAAGCTAGCATTGAGAACATTAAAAAAATCTATGCTCATCCACAGGCACTGACGCAATGTTCTTCCTTCTTACAGCGGCTAAATGGTGTAGAGCTGCAGGCTTGTGCGTCTTCTGCTCATGCAATGAAGTTAGTTGCTGACAGCAACGACCCCACTCTCGCGGCAATTGGTCCACAAAGCGGCGGTGCCTTATACGACCTATTCGCGCTCGCAGACAGTATGGCGAATCAGAAAGAAAACCATACACGATTCATCGTTGTAAGCCGCGATCCGCTGCGTGTGCCGTCGCAATTACCGTCTAAAACCAGTTTAATTATGGCTACACATAATCAGCCCGGCTCGTTGGTAGACGCTTTACTTATTTTGAGAGCGCACGACATTAACATGACCAAACTTGAGTCACGCCCAATGCCCGGGAATCCGTGGGAAGAATTATTTTATGTCGATGTGTTGGTCAATAGTGCATCTACACAGTGGGAAGCCGCGTTGAAAGAACTCAGCACCATCACTCGTTTTGTCAAAGTACTCGGGTGCTATCCCGACGAACGTATCAAAGCTACACACGCTCCGATCACCGAGCGGGAATTTTCCTAGTTATCTCGGAGCAGCGAACGGCGCGCAGATATGCGATACTTGCCCTATAAATTATTAATTATCAGATAGAAAAGGTCTGGTCATGAGAAAGTTTAGTTACCTTATCGTTAGTTTCACCACTGCATTATTGCTTGCAGCATGCGGTTCAACACCTGTCGACCCCAATAGTATTCCTATCGCGCAGCGCTGCGGAGGGCAGTCGGTACCTATCGACCGCATTACTCGTTATCTTGACGACGTTGTCATAGTGGAAGGCGTTGTAAGCGCTACATTTCAGGATGAAGACGAGCTAGGTGGCTTTTTTATTCAAGAGCCGGGACAAACATTAACTGTGCCACGTCCCGCTACTTTCGTGCAAAGTAGTGAAGCGAGCCGCAATGTGCGTCCAGGTGATCGAGTACGTATCGAAGGTACTAAAGGTGAGTATGCTGGCGGTCTACAAATTTCTGACCTTACCGCCGTTACGGTTTGTGCGAGCAACCAGTCTTACAGCGTAGTTCCTATGGAATTACCATTTGACTACGTTGCGCAGTTAGACAATTTGCTTCATCAACGAATTCGCATAGCTCAACCTATGACCGTGATTGGCAATTACAACCTGGCTCGTCATGGCACACTTGATATTGCTACAGAACGTCTATGGATTCCTACTCAAATTACGATGCCCGGACTTCCTGCACGTGACCACTCTACCTATAACTTCCTGCGCCGTATTGTTTTAGATGACGGCTCTCTGGAAGAAAACCCAGAGCCTATTCCATACCCGGCAGCTGGCCTCAGCGCGAATAACACCGTGAGAGCTGGTGACACGATTACCGGTATTGAAGGCGTACTCGTTAAAATAGGTAGCAATTATCATATCCACCCAATTGAAGAGCCTATCGTAGAGCCAACTAATCCGCGCACTGCGGAGCCTTCTTTACCAGGTACAGGTGATATTCGAGTAGCGGCTTTTAATGTGTTGAACTACTTCAACGGCGACGGCATGGGCGGTGGCTTCCCAACAGCGCGAGGCGCGCAGTCAGCACAAGAGTTCGAACGCCAAAGACAAAAAATTATTCAAGCCATGCTAGACATTGATGCAGACGTATATGGCGTTATGGAAATCGAGAATGACGGATTTTCAAGCCAAAGCGCAATAGCCGACTTGGTTCGAGGCCTGCAAAATGCGGCTCCTGCAGGTGCGCGCTATTCCTATGTAATTCCAGAAATGAATCGCATTGGTGGTGACGCTATTGCTGTAGGATTAATTTACCGATCAGACAAAGTTTCTGAAGCGGGAACTGCAGCAGCAAATACCGAAGGCCCGTTCGCTTGGGGCAGTCGCCCTCCACTCGCTCAAACTTTCCGTGTGAATAGCAATCAGCGTATGTTTACGGTTGTTGCTAACCACTTTAAGTCGAAGGGTAGTTGCCCAGACAGCAGCACCGACGCCAACGCTAACCGCGGTGATGGCCAGGGTTGTTGGAACGCTTTACGCACAGAAACTTCGGTTGCTCTAGCTCGCTGGTTACGTAACAACCCAACTGGCATAGATACACGCAACACAATATTGCTTGGCGACTTCAATGCTTATGCAATGGAAGACCCCATGATGGAGCTTCGCCAATACAATTACATCAATATTGCTAATCGTCTTGCACCTGAAGGCTATAGCTACATTTATCGTGGAGAAATGGGCAGTTTAGACCATATTTTGACCCACGGTTCTATGATGGATGCAGTAAAAGGCATAGACTTTTGGAACATCAACGCTGATGAAGCCATAGCACTGCAGTATTCGCTGCGTTATAAGTCGCCGCGCCAACAGAACACGCTGTATGCGCCAACGCCATACCGTTCCTCTGATCATGACCCAGTAGTGATTGAGATAAACTCAATTCAGCTACCTCAATAACCATACAGAAGATGAGGTTTTAATTGGGAAAATCGATTAAAAGGATTCAATACAGTCGCGTTAAGTTGCAATAAGAATTTGTTATTGTTGAATTATTGAATTGGAAGGAGCGAATTATGAAACAACTTAATGTTATTGGTTTAGATCAGTCAGGTGCGAAGCAACTTACGGAGAAGCTAAACGAACTGCTTTCGAACTACCAAGTGCTATATATGAATGTTCGAGGTTTTCATTGGAACGTGCGCGGCGAGCGCTTCTTCGAACTACATGCGAAATTCGAGGAAACCTACAACGACTTGCTGCTCAAAATAGACGAAATTGCCGAGCGTATTTTAACCCTTGGTCAAAAGCCAGAACACAGCTACAGCCATTACCTTAAGGGAAGCGAAATTAAAGAAGCGACCGACGTAGTAGATGGCAGAGAGTGTGTGGTAGAGCTGCTTGAAGGGTACAAAGTACTTATAGCTCTGCAGCGCGACATTCTTGAGCAAGCGGGTAGCCTTGATGACGAAGGTACAGCTTCTTTGATGAGTGACTACATCAAAGAACAAGAAAAAACAGCGTGGATGCTCACTTCATACTTGGGCTAAATCCTGTATAATGCGCCGCGATTTTAATTGCTCTGAATTTGCGATTCAGATAGCTGAAGGAAAATATGATGAACTATATTTGCGCGGCGCTTTACAAATTTGTAGAGCTCGATAACTATTCCGATCTTCAAGATCCCCTGTACCAAGTTATGGCTAAACATGACGTTAAAGGTACGCTTCTTCTCGCTCGCGAAGGCATAAACGGCACCATTTGCGGTACCCGTGAAGGTATTGACGCGGTGCTTAATTGGCTACGTTCAGACCCAAGGCTTGAAAACGTAGAACACAAAGAATCTCCGAGCGAAACTCAGGCTTTTTACCGCACAAAAGTGAAGCTGAAAAAAGAAATCGTTACGCTTGGCGTAGACTGGGTTGATCCTAAAAACCTAGTAGGTACCTACGTAAAGCCAAGTGAATGGAACAATTTAATTTCAGATCCAGATGTACTGCTTATCGACACTCGCAACGACTATGAAGTTGCTGTAGGTACATTTGAAGGCGCCGTTGACCCAAAAACTGTAACCTTCCGTGAATTCCCGAAATACGTGGAAGAGCACTTAAATAAAGGTGAACACAAGAAGGTGGCGATGTTCTGCACTGGGGGTATTCGCTGTGAGAAGTCGACTGCGTATTTAAAAGGTTTAGGCTTTGACGAGGTTTATCACTTACAGGGTGGTATTTTAAAATACCTCGAGGAAGTGCCTGCTGAAGAGAGCATGTGGAAAGGCGAGTGTTTCGTTTTCGACCAACGCGTAACCGTGAAGCACGGCTTAGAACAAGGCACTTACGACCAATGCTACGCTTGCCGTATGCCTATTACCGAAGAAGAAATGGCTTCGGACCAATACCAGAAAGGCGTTAGCTGCCCACATTGCTACGACAAAACCACCCCCGATCAAAAAGCCCGTTATGCGGAGCGCGAACGTCAGATTCAACTCGCCAAAGCGCGCGGAGAAAAACACATTCGCGACGGCCGCTTAGAAGGTTAATCGTTAGACTCGGATACCGAGGGTAGGCGTAAAGCCTGCCCTCCTGCGAGAATCGCAAGCAAAGCTAAAAAAACAAGAACCGAAAGCGTCCCCAGCCAATAATCAAGCGCCCCAAGTACACCACCGCACAGTAAAATCACTCCAATTAAAGTATTACTTACAGCGGTAAATTGAGCTCTGTTTTCCTGCGTAGCCATGTCTACCAAATAAGTGGTACGCCCTATTCTTGCCCCTTGGTGCGCAACTGCCGCACTAAAAATTAGCGCTGAAGCTACGAATATATTGCCAAGCAATGCAGCGTTGAACGATGCCAATACAACGGTAAGTACCATAATAGCACTCGCAAGCCACGCAGCAGCAGCCATCACATGATGACTAGCTTTGTCTGCCCAGCTCCCCCAGAAGCGACCAGCGACCATGCCTGCAGCCCCACTTGCGAGCATTAAACCACCCAGCGTAGACAACGTCGACTGGTCTTGCTGTTGCACCAATACCACGATATATGGAATTGAAAACGCAGAAGAGACTAACAAGGCTCGAGTCATAACAAACTTGCGAAAATGGCTGTCGGTTACAAGCAATGACAAAGACTTAATAGCTTCGGCGCCAGCATTTCCTCCACCTTCGGTAGCGCCCGGAGTTTCCGGCACAAAGCTATAAATAGTTGCTGCAACTAACCATAAAAGAGCAGAGCCGCCAAGCAAGCTGTAAAACACTGCGCTAGACTCCGTTAGTTCTGGGAACGCAATAATCAATAGCGCCACCAATAGAGTAAGCACACCCGCCGCGCTAGAGGCGTTTCCAGTTAATCGACCTCTTCGAGATTTGGAAATGGTTTTCCCCATCACGTCTTTGATGGCCACCGAGCATACGCCTCGCGACAAGCTGAAAAACAGCAATGCGCCGATAATGCTCCAACCGAGTACCGTTCCTTCTGTATAAAGCACCGCCAGTAACATAGCGATTAAACCAACACACTGTCCTAAAGAACCGATGACCCAAAACCATTTACGAATAGGTTGTTCTCGTAGCTTTTGAGCCACGAGAAGCTGAGGTAGCAACGCCATAGACTCCCGAAGCGGTACCAACCATGCAATGAGAAAACCTGGAGCCCCAGAAGCGGTCATTAACCAAGGTAAAATAAGACGTGCGGAAACGAGTGAGTCACCCAATTTAGTGAGTACTAAAGCGAGTATATGTAATACAAACGACTTGGGCTGAGCGTTACAAGCCTCGTCTGGAATATCACGACATACTCTAGCGTCTTCCTCGTCTACCAAGTATCGATAAACACGTGTTGTCCATGCTCTATTTTGGTCGTTCATGGTTCCTCAACTATAAGTATCTCTTTTTTCGAAGATTAATAATCCCGCTCAAAAATTGTCCAAAGCGGCATTTTTTTATATACTAAAGAGTACGCCACGTTTAACTAGGAGGCGTTCATGCAAGTGTCTAACTACGATATGTTTAGCGGCTTGGTTCAATTCGTCAACAATCGCAGCTTGGTATCACCTGGCTCGAACAATAACGAATTAACTACGTCTCTGACAAATCCAGGTCTCGAATTAGCCAATGAGAGACTAGGTTCACTTGTGGATGAACAGAGAAGCAGATTCACTGAAGCGCGTTCTAATGCTATCGAATCTGGCAGTGCAGCATTTGCTAGCGAAGATCTAGAGTCTAGAGTTTCGGAGCTACGCGACCTAGCTTCTCAAGCTTCCGACACTTCGTTAACCGACGAAGAACGAGCAGATATCGAGTCGCGTTTTAATACGCAACGAGATGAGTTAAACGAGCGGTTTTCTTCACTTATCGAGCGCTCGGACAACGAGACCGGCACGCAAAGAGACATCAGAGATTCATTCTCTGCGTTACAAGATGAAGCGTCGTTCATTAACGAAATTGATATTTCAGACGCTGAATCACTAGAGCAAAGTGAAGAAGGCTTTGAACAGTTTCAAGAGTCGGCTCAGCAACAACGAGGCGACTTTGTAGAAAGTCGAGAAGACTTTCTCGCGAGTGCGCAGGCTGCGCAAAATGACACGGATGAAATAGACAGAGCCCGTGAACAAGTATCTAGCCTGGAACAAGCAAGCACTCAAGCGCAAGAGATTCAACAACAAATCTCACAAAGTGGGGCCTTTGTGACACAAAGCCAAGCGAATATTTCGCAAGCTTTTGCTGTAAGTTTACTAACTTAGATTCGTTGTTTGGGCATACCATGACTCAAAGTAGGGGGAGTCTATGAAAATTGAAAGCACACAAAATACGCAAAGTTTGCTGCAACAGATTCAAGAGCAACAAACCGAGCGTTTACGTAAGCTAGCTTCAGGTAAGCGTGTAGAAAACGCCGCTGACGATGCTGCAGCTTCTCAAATTATCGAGCGTCTTACTGCCGAAAGTAACGCTTACCAGCGTTCTATGGGCAATGCGTACGATGGCATTTCTATGGCGCAAGTTGCGGAAGGCGGTTTGGCAAACGTGAACGACGACGTTAACCGTATTCGTGAACTCACGTTGCAAGCTGGCAATGGAGCACTCAACGACTCTGACCGTCAAGCATTGCAAAGTGAAATCGATCAACTTCGCGGCAATATCGACCAAACCCTAGAAAGAACTGAGTTTGCGGGTAAACCTTTGCTCACTTCTGATAGTAGCCAAGAGTTCTTGGTGGGTAGCAGTGCAGGCCAAACCATTTCCATCGATTTGCAAGACGTAAGCGGACAGCTTTCAGGTCTTGATAACATCGACCTAACTGATCCAGAGTCTCGCGACAACTTGCTAGGCGAGCTCGATTCGCTGCAAGAAAACATTTCTTCTCAGCGTGCTGACCTTGGTGCGGTTCAAAATCAATTCGAGTCTGCGGCTCGTAACTTGAATAACACCGATATTAATATGCAAGAAGCTCGTTCTCGTATACAAGACTTAGATTACGCAATGGGTACAGCTGAAAACATTCAAGGCCAAATCCAGCAAAGCGCAGCCATTTCGGTACAAGGGCAAGCGAATGCACGGAACGAACAGGTATTGTCTGTATTAGGCGGCTAACCCAACCGCAAATGAAAGTGATTAAAGAGCGCCTACTTGGAAGAGTTGGCGCTTTTTTTCTGCAGGCTTTGCTGAACCTTGAACCAGATACGGTTCACCAACGCGACCAATCTTATCCAGTCGGGTAGCTCTTCTCGGGACATGTTGAACTTCGAGTATTGATTGTACTCATCTAAGAACACATCAATCTCATTTTCAAATAAGTCGTTCATCACCACGGCCATGGCGACATCAAAGGCAGGGTGTGAATACCCAGCGTATTCCCAATCAATAATTCTCAAATGCGGATTCAAGAAGATATGATCCATGCTTAAGTCGAGGTGACAAAACACATGCGGGCCATTTTCCCAAAGTGTAAGCAAATCTTCTGACTCGTGTAAATCGTGCTTTAATTGCTTCGCTAATGCCGGTGAACTCTCTTCTAGTGCATCGCAATATAAATAAAGCCGCTCACGCAAAGACCAACGAGGTAGGTTTGGCGTTAGGCGTTGTACACCTGCAAGCGCTCGACCAAGCACGCGAAGTTGAAGTTCCTCTTCATGCACCACGTCAAACATTGAAGTTTCCAAGTAGTCGTAGATAACCACGCGGTCTTCTCGAACAGAAAGCACAACCTCAGGCCCTAACGACTGCTCAGCAACATAGTGTTCTAGCGCCAGCACTTGCTCCATGTCACGAGAAAATGCTTCCTCGTAACGAAACTGCTTAGCCAAATAACGTTTCTCACCATTACTAAGCACCCAAGTACGGTTGGCCAATTGATTTCCAATCGGTTCGATTTTCCATGGCCCACCAGCGACTAGCTTATCTAGACACTGGCGAGGAAAACCGTTTTGACTCACCATATTCAGGCTTCGCTTCCAGATGGTTTTAATTGTGCTTGCCATTGCTTATATCCATATCCGGCCATAACCAAAAACGCGCTGTACAATAGCGCTGTGAGCCAAAAGCCTTCTGTTGCAAACAAGTAAACATAAAACGCATCGATAACTATCCAGTACAACCAATTCTCAAGTATCTTCTTCGCGACCATCCACTGCACAGCTAAACTAGCCACGGTAGTAAACGTGTCTAACATAACCGAGTCGGCCCGCGTGTAGGTTTGCATATAGTAAGCAACCAACACCGACGCAACAGCAATACCTGCGATAAAACCAATGTGCCACTTCCAGCCTTTGGTACTTATGACCAGTGAATCCTCACCACGTTCACCAAATTTCCACTGCCATAACCCATACCCGGCCATGAGTACATAGCAACCCTGTAGTAAGGCTTCCATGTACAAGCGACTCTCCATGAACAAAATCACGTAAATGGAAGCGCTAAATGCAGCTACTGGCCAACACCAAAGGCTTTGTTTAATTGCCAGTATAACGTAAGTGAGCGCTAACACCACTGCTAGCGCTTCATACGAAAGTAAATACCCAAGAATATCATTCATGTGTTTCTACCCATGAGTTCACACCTAAAAGTGCAAACGCGCTCCTATTCCTATGCGACGCGGCTCGCCATATTGAACATAATTCTTCGCTTGATATTCGTCTCGCGGATCGTTCCCGAAATAGAAACCTCGGGTTGTATACGTTTCATCTGTTAAGTTACGGGCGAATAAGCTAAAAGTCCAATTACCCCAGTCGTAATCGATACGTGTATGCAGCAACTGGAACTCATCGCTGCGCTCATCATGTGAGTTGGAATAGTAAAACGCGTCTTTTGCATCGACTTCAAAGCGCCAAGTCATATTGCTGGTTAATGCATAGTCGAAGCCAGCGTGCGCTTGATAGGTAGGCGCATGCGCTTGCTCACGACCCGTTAAATTTGTGCCGTCTTGCAACAACAAACCATCTAATTCTGTTTGCAACAACCCTGCACTCGCAAAAAGTCTTAACTTGTCAGTAGGAACCCACTCAACACTTGCCTCTAAACCATAGTTTACACCGGAAGATGCATTGTCACGGTAGGTTACAAACACAGCACTGCGTTCAACATAAGCGTTAACTTGCATGTCGTCTCGCCAGCTATAAAAGCCAACGAATTCAGCACGCAAGCTTTGCTCCGCAGAAAAGTAGCGTAAACCAAACTCTAGAGAAGTTAAGTATTCCGGATCGTACTCTGCTTTAGATGCCAAGAAGTCACGGAATTCGGTTAGGTTTTCATCTTCAACACGGCCTAGTGCCTCACCATTTACCCCACCTGTTTTGAAGCCACGAGCTAGGGTTGTAAACCATTGAGTTGTGTCGGTCCATTGGAACTCTAGAGAAGCCCTTCCACCCCAAGCATTCGAGTCTGGAGACGCTGTAATGTTGCGGCTATCTGAGTAATCGTTGTCATAACTTTCAAAACGTCCACCGATGGTGCCTCGTAAACGTTCAGAAAGCTGTGCGCTCAACTCACCATAAACGGCTATGTTTTGCGTGTCATATTGACTACTAAAAGGTCCAGATAAATAGGTGTAGTTACGCGTTAACTCTTGCTCTCTCGACTGTAAGTAAGCACCTACCAACCAGTCTACTTCAACTCCGGAAGCTAACCATGCTTCATCCGACAACACACGAACCTCAAGCTCTTGCTGAGTTCTTGCGCGGTCGTATTCGTCGTATGAATTATATTCCCAACCAGGGCGAATACCTTCGTAAGCCCAGTCTTCATCGTAGCCATAAAGCTCGTCTGCTGTTAAAAATGAACCGCTCAATTCGGCAATATAACCTTGCTCGCTTGCATAAGCTGCTAAGAACCTTCCCGCTGTGCTTTTTAATGTGTCTTCACCGGGAGTGTCCGATAAAGTTTCACGATTTAAATCCAACGAGAACGCATCATAGCCGTTATCAACGTCAAAATGATGCAAGGTAAGCTTGGTGGTCCACTGCGAGTTTAATTCCCATTCGGCGTTTAAACGAATCGTAGTTTCGTCTCTATGCTGTGTGTCTTCTCTATCTAAGAAAACATTCTCCATAAAGCCGTCACTTTCATATTGGTAAACACTTAAACGCGCAACACCTGTGTCGCTCAGAGTTTGGTTGAATGCCAAACCTGCGCCATAAGTGTTGTACTCTCCCCACTCCATATCAACTACGCCGTCGTTATATATTGTTGCAGGCGTACTACTTAAATAAATCACTCCAGCCATTCCGTCAGCCCCAAACCGAGTGCTTTGTGGGCCGCGGAAAACCTCAACTTGTCCGATATCAAACGTAGTGCCTGCAGCCCCTAAGCCGCTGTAATTGATACCATCAATAACCAAACCTACCGAAGGATTAATAGGGTCTACAAATTGACTGCGCTCACCAATTCCACGAATTTGGAAAAAGCGTCCGCGGGAAGCGCCTGAAGCCACATTTACATTGGCTGCCATCGCTAGAATATCTTCAATATGCGCAGCTTGGCGTTGTTGAATGTCCTCTCCGTTAAGTACGGAGACACTTGCAGGTACGTCCTCTATGCCGCGCGCACGAAAGTCGCCAACCACTTCGATACGTTCAATGGTTGTTTCTTCTTCAGTAGCTTCTTCAGCGGAAACGGAGTGAACACCAGCTACAGCTAGTGCAATTAGACTTAAAGGAAATACTAAATTTTTCTTAGACATGGTTTGGATCTCTTCTTTTTTAACCACTAAAAGATGAGACCCGGTTATGCGGTGTACGGGTATATTGTTTCTACCAATCCCTACGCCAGTATTAACCGGATCAGGTACAAAGAGTTCGCTCTCGCATCTCAGCCTTACGGCACCCCTTTGGTAACTTTGCTGCTCTCAAGAGCAACTGGCGGCAAGTATAACGCTAACCCACCGCAGTTCCAACACACTTAGTCAATGAATGATAAAGCGTCTCCAAACAACTGTGTGTTCGGTAAGCCCTTACGATAAAAGTCGTCGCGAGCGGTTTTTACCATTTCAAAACGCCCAGCAATGTAAATATCAAAATCGGCCAGTGTGTCAAAATCGTTCATCACAGCTTGGTGTACCCAGCCAGTGCGCCCTTTCCAATCGGCTTCAGCTTGCTCAACGACAGGCCTGAAATCAAACCGAGCATCGCGCTCAGCCAACTTTTTAAGCTCAGCGTATGCGTACAAGTCGCTTAACTGTTTGGCTCCCCAATAAAAAACAATCTTTCTCGACTCGCTCGTCTCAAGATGAGCTTGCGCTATAGACCAAGCATAGGAAAAACCTGTTCCTCCTGCGACTAGCAGTAAATCTCTGCTGCTAGCTCGGTAACCAGCTTCCCCTTGCGGCAAAGAGATAGTAAGTACTTGCTCTTCTCGCGCTTTCTTTAATACTTCCCATGCATAAGGGTTGTCTGGCGTTGCGCCTACGTGCAACTCAATGTATTCATTCTCGCTAGGCGACGAAGCAATAGAAAATGGGCGCAGATCAGTCGTACCCATTTTGACGCAAATATATTGCCCCGCAATAAACCTACAGGACGTTTCCGGCTTCAACAGAATACGATATACGTTCTCTGTTAACGGCGAAATCGACTCAACCGCACAGCTGACGGTTTCAATATTACTCATCAAAAATACCTAACTCATCCCACATCAAATCTACTTTGTCTTTGATGTCTTGATTCATTTCAATGGGTACGCCCCATTCTCGGTCTGTTTCACCAGGCCATTTATTTGTGGCGTCCATACCCATTTTAGAACCTAAGCCTGAAACAGGTGACGCAAAGTCTAAATAGTCTATTGGCGTATTTTCCACGAACGTCGTGTCACGCGCAGGGTCCATCCGTGTAGTCATGGCCCAAATGACATCTTTCCAGTCACGTGCATTGACGTCGTCGTCACAAACAATAACGAACTTGGTATACATGAACTGCCGTAAGAAAGACCACACCCCCATCATGACTCGCTTCGCATGACCAGGGTAAGACTTTTTCATGGTGACTACGGCCATACGGTACGAACAACCTTCCGGCGGTAAATAGAAGTCTACAATCTCTGGAAATTGCTTTTGCAAAATGGGTACAAATACCTCATTCAAGGCCACGCCCAGAATTGCGGGTTCGTCAGGCGGTCTGCCCGTATAAGTACTGTGGTATATCGGATCCTTACGGTGGGTTATTCGCTCCACCGTAAATACCGGGAAACTCTCTACTTCGTTGTAATAACCCGTGTGATCTCCATACGGTCCTTCAGGAGCCATCTCACCAGGCTCTAAATACCCTTCCAGTACAAATTCGGCATGCGCAGGCACTTGTAGGTCACTACCCAAGCATTTCACCACTTCGGTCTTACCATCTCGCAGTAACCCCGCAAACGCATACTCCGACAGCGTGTCAGGTACTGGAGTGACAGCACCCAAAATAGTTGCAGGATCAGCACCGAGAGCCACAGCGACAGGAAATCGTTCACCTGGATTTGTCTTTTGAAACTCTTGAAAATCGATGGCGCCACCACGGTGGCTTAACCAACGCATAATTAGCTTATTCTTAGCCAACAACTGCTGACGATAAATACCAAGGTTTTGGCGCTTCTTATGTGGACCGCGAGTTACCGTTAACCCCCAAGTAACCAATGGCGCAACATCACCAGGCCAGCAGGTCTGAATCGGAATATGGTTAAGATCAACATCATCGCCTTCCAGAACCACTTCTTGGCAAGGTGCATTCTTAAGCACCTTCGGCCCCATGCTTAAAACCTTTTTCAGTAAAGGCAGCTTACTTACGGCATCTTTGAGGCCTGCAGGCGGTTCAGGCTCCTTTAAATACGCAAGTAACTTTCCAACTTCGCGTAATGCCTGCACGTCGGCTTGGCCCATTCCCATGGCTACGCGTTCAGGAGTACCAAATAAATTCGCAAGTACAGGAGTGTTATGACCTTTGGGATTTTCGAACAGTAATGCAGGACCGCCAGCTTTAAGAGTGCGGTCTGCAATTTCCGTCATTTCCAGGTTTGGATCGACTTCTTGGCTTATTCTTTTCAGCTTGCCTTGCGCTTCTAGTTGCGCAATAAATTCGCGCAAGTCGCGATATTTCATGCAGTTGCTCGCTATATTGAACCTAATACCGTCATTATAAGGGTTTTCACATCCTATTGCAGGCATGTGAATTCAGTACGTGCAATTCCGGAAAAATGACTACAAACAGTTATAAAAAAGCCGCGCAACTTTACGCTGCACGGCTTTCATGAATCTGTATTAACGCTACTTTTGACGCTTCATCGACTCAAAGAACTCATCGTTCGTTTTCGTCATTTGCAGCTTATCAATGAGGAATTCCATCGCTTCAATTTCACCCATTGGATGAACAATCTTACGCAGAATCCACATCTTCTGAAGCTCTTCAGCTGAAGACAATAGCTCTTCACGACGCGTGCCTGAGCGGTTGAAGTCGATTGCAGGGAAAACACGCTTCTCAGCAATTTTACGGTTCAGGTGTAATTCCATATTACCTGTACCCTTAAATTCCTCGTAAATCACTTCGTCCATCTTCGAACCAGTGTCAATCAGCGCCGTCGCAATGATAGTTAAGCTTCCGCCTTCTTCAACATTACGTGCAGCACCAAAGAAACGCTTCGGTTTGTGCAATGCATTCGCGTCAACACCACCCGTTAGTACTTTACCCGAGCTTGGAATAACCGTGTTGTATGCGCGAGCTAAACGCGTGATCGAGTCAAGAAGAATGACTACGTCTTTCTTGTGCTCTACCAAACGCTTGGCTTTTTCAATCACCATTTCTGCAACTTGTACGTGGCGGCTAGCTGGCTCATCGAACGTCGATGCGATAACTTCACCTTTTACCAAGCGTTGCATTTCCGTAACTTCTTCCGGACGCTCGTCGATAAGCAATACCATCAAATTCGCTTCTGGATGGTTCGCAGCAATAGACTGAGCAATATTTTGTAGTAATAGCGTTTTACCAGCCTTCGGAGGCGCAACAATTAGGCCACGCTGCCCTTTACCAATAGGTGACGCTAAATCTAAAATTCTTGCTGTAATGTCTTCGGTAGAACCATTACCACGCTCCATGCGCATACGCTCGTCGGCATGCAAAGGGGTAAGGTTTTCGAAAAGAAGTTTATTGCGAGAATTTTCAGGTTTGTCGAAGTTAACTTCGCGGATCTTTAGAAGTGCAAAATAGCGTTCACCGTCTTTTGGAGGCCTAATTTTGCCCGCAACGGTGTCACCGGTGCGTAAGTTAAATCGTCTTATTTGACTTGGCGAAACATAAATATCGTCAGGCCCTGCTAGGTAAGAAGAGTCTCCCGAGCGTAGGAAGCCAAAGCCATCTTGCAGTATTTCCAGTACACCGTCGCCAAAAATATCTTCGCCACTTTTAGCATGCGCTTTCAATATAGAAAAAATGATGTCCTGTTTGCGCATGCGAGCCATATTGTCTAGGCCCATACTTGCAGCGAGTTCAACCAGATCGTTTACGGGTTTGTTTTTTAATTCAGTAAGATTCATAGGCAGTAGGTTGGTTGGTCTTAGATAGTTGTTCTTTGGTTTAGTTGGTATCTTGAACACAGCTTGTGCCCGGAGATACGTTCATTAGTAAAATTGGAAATCCTGTTGCTCTGTGGGCCTCGGGAAAGTCGGATGATGCCCTAGAAATGCTTTGCGTGTAAAAGTAACACCAAAATTAGAATACGTCCAGTTTTTGACCGCTCGTCACAAAAATTTAAGATAAAACCTTCGAAACGAGCGGCAATCAACCGAACTTAGATGTTTTCGTTGATAAATTCTGCAAGTTGAGTTTTGGACATAGCGCCAACTTTCGTACCTACAACTTCGCCGTTCTTAAACAACAATAGCGTTGGAATACCACGAATGTTGTACTTTGGAGGCGTCTGATTGTTGTGGTCTACATTCAGCTTACCCACAGTAAGCTTACCTTCAAACTCTGTAGCTACTTCGTCTAAGATAGGCGCGATCATTTTACATGGTCCACACCACTCAGCCCAAAAATCTACCAAGACGGGTTGGTCAGCGTTAATTACGTCAGCTTCAAAGCTGTCGTCGCTTAGCTGAACAATCTTGTCACTCATGTTACTTCTCCAAATTTAGTTGCATGCGTGTCTAGTTAAGACAACATTATAGAACACTATGGTACGCATATTGAAGCATTTATGTTTCCTAATGCAAGCGTAAACCTGATACAATTTAGTTATGACTAATAAACATTTAACAGAAACCAAGTTTGCCGAGCTAGGTTTGCACCCTAAAGTACTGGATGCACTAAATAATCTCGGCTTTGAGAACTGTACACCGATTCAGGCAATGAGCTTGCCTGTTGCGTTACAGGGCAAAGATGTGGCTGGCCAAGCGCAAACCGGAACCGGAAAAACAATTGCGTTTCTTGTGGCGCTCTTTAACCACCTTATTACCCGTCCCAAGCGCATTAGCGACTCTAATCATCCTCGCGCCCTTATAATGGCACCTACGAGAGAACTTGCCGTTCAGATCTTTAACGACGCAGAAACTATCGCTAAGTCTTGTGGGCTAAAAGCATCTGTAGTGTACGGCGGAGAAGGTTATGACGCGCAGCGTGCAGAGCTTCAAGAGGGTGTAGACGTTCTTATAGGAACATGCGGACGACTTATTGATTATTTCAAGCAAGGGGTTTACCAACTCGACAACATTGATGTTGTGGTACTCGACGAAGCAGATCGCATGTACGACCTCGGCTTTATCGACGATGTTCGTTACATGCTGCGTAAAATGCCTTCCCCAGCAGAGCGATTGAACTTATTGTTCTCTGCCACGCTGTCTTTCCGTGTGAAAGAGCTCGCATACGAGCATATGAACGACCCTACCGCGGTTGAAATCGAGCCGGAACAAATGACCGGTGCGCGTATTGAAGAAGAGCTTCTTTATCCAAGTAAGCCCGACAAAATGAAGCTACTGCTGACGTTAATGGAAGAAGATTGGCCAGACAAAGCCATTGTGTTTTCCAATACTAAGCATGGTTGTAGCGAAGTTTATCATTGGTTAGCGGCCGACAAGCACCGTGTAGGTTTGCTTACTGGGGATGTGCCACAACGTAAACGCCTGAAAATTTTGGAAGACTTTACCAGCGGTAAAATTGATGTGCTGGTGGCTACAGACGTTGCGGCCCGAGGCTTACATATCCCATCAGTAAGTCACGTGTACAATTACGACTTGCCAGACGACTGTGAAGATTACGTGCACCGCATCGGTAGAACAGGACGAGCAGGCGCGAGTGGTAAGGCAATTAGCTTAGCCTGTGAAGAGTACGTATATAACCTACCGGCTATCGAAAGCTACATTGGTCATGCTATTCCGGTTACTAAATACGACCCTAACGCACTGCTTTCCGACCTTAAGAAGCCTCATATTCCGCACAAGCGTCGAATGCAAAGTGGAAAACAGTACAACCGTCGGAACAACCAGTCTCGCCCACGAAAGAACGGGTAGGATAGAGTTTGGAGCCTATGCGATCTAAAGAATATTATGCAGCGATCGATTTAGGCTCCAATAGTTTTCACATGCTTGTTGTGCGTGTGGTAGCGGGCTCTATTCAAATAGTCTCTAAAATAAAACGCAAAATTCGCCTAGCCGAGGGGCTCGACGAGCAAGGAAACTTAGCGGCTGACGCCCAACAACGGGCATTAGATTGCTTAGCCATTTTCGCTGATCGCGTGAACGATATTGCTCCCGAGAACATCAGCGCTGTTGGTACGGCGGCATTGCGACAGCTCGACCCGCAAGACCCTTTCCTCGACACCATGCAAGAGGTGCTTGGGCATCCGATCAAAATCATTCCAGGTGAAGTAGAAGCACAAACTATCTATCAAGGTATCGCTCACACCACAGCAACGAATCATAGCTTAATGGTTTGCGATATCGGCGGAGCTAGTACCGAACTTGCTATTGGCGAAGGCTATATACCTAAATCGGTGAAAAGCTTACCTATGGGCTGCGTAACTTGGAAACAGCGTTACTTTCCCGAAGGCGTTATTGAGCAAGCCAATATCGACAAAGCAGTAGCTGCTGCAGAAGCCGTGGTTGCTCCTTATGTTCAACAGTTTGAGAAAGCTAGCGAACTGCGTGTACTTGGCGCCAGTGGAACATTTAAAGCGCTACAAGACATTGCTAGGCACCGGCAACAAAGCGAAGTTTTTCAGCTCGACTGGCTTGAGGAAATGTTGCACGAGGCGGCTCAATTTGAGCACTTAGATGAGCTAAATGTACCGGGCTTAAAACCCGATCGTGTGCTCGTTTTCTTACCTGGCGTTTGCATTCTTATCGGTATTTTTAAGCAGCTCAAACTCCAAGGTGTTGAAGCAACCGAGGCAGCGCTGCGCGAAGGGCTTATCTATGGAATGTTGACCGAGCTGCAGCACGATGATGTACAGCTTAGAACACTTGAAAGCCTGTCAGAGCATTATCAGATTGATGCCAACCAAACCATTCGGGTACTAACGGTATTTCAAAACTTTGAACAGCAACTGAATAACTCAATGCTACAAGACGAAACTGTCGCCTCTGTAGCAAGAGCTGTAGCCTATTTACACGAAATTGGTTTGAGCATGAGTTATAAGAAGGCTGGTCGTCATAGCCGTTATGTACTCAAAAATACCAATTTGCCGGGCTTCTCATTACGAGAGCGTGAAGCGTTATTAGAAGTGCTCGAGGGAGTCGGCGGTACCATTGATGAAGACAGCACCCCCGACAAGTTGCCGGCAGAACCACAATTTGCTTTACTCACACGGCTGCTGCGGTTAGCTATTTTATTATGTCAGCGCCGTAATAACGACCGAGTCCCTAGCGTGAAATTAAGCCTAAAAGGCACCCAACTGTCGGTGCAGCTACCTAAAGGCTTTTTCCACGAGAACCGCTATTTAGCAAGCCTTCTGTTAGAAGAAGAACGCTTTCAAAGCCAGTTTGGTGGTTTAGAGCTCTTTGAGTAGAGTTCTATTTTTGGGCTAAGCGTTCAGCCATCCACTTGGCAAAATAAGTTAATATTCCGTCTGCCCCCGCGCGCTTAAAGCACAACAAAGACTCGACAATAGCGTCTTCTGTTAACCAGCCATTCTGTATGGCAGCTTGATGCATCGCGTACTCACCACTTACTTGATAAGCAAAAGTAGGCACACCAAAGTTTTCTTTTACGCGGCGAACTACGTCTAAATATGGCATACCCGGCTTCACCATAACCATGTCTGCGCCTTCGTCCAAATCCAATGCAATTTCATGAAGTGCTTCATTGCTATTGGCAGGGTCCATTTGATAAGTCTTTTTATCAGCCCCTTTTAAGTTACCGGCAGAGCCCACTGCGTCGCGGAATGGGCCATAGTAATGAGACGCATACTTTGCGGAATACGCCATAATTCGTACATTCACGTGTCCCGCTTCTTCTAGCGCTTCACGAATTGCACCAATACGGCCATCCATCATATCTGAAGGCGCAACCACGTCTGCACCTGCTTCTGCATGCGACAACGCCTGCTTAACCAACGCCTCTGTCGTAACATCATTCTGCACATAGCCTGACGCGTCTAATATGCCGTCTTGGCCATGAATGGTGAAAGGGTCTAACGCAACATCGGTCATTACGCCTAACTCTGGTACAGCTGCTTTTAATGCTTTTACAGCTTGCTGTGCTAACCCATTAGGATTCCATGCTTCTTCCGCCAGCTCTGACTTAACCGACTGAGGCGTGACCGGGAAAATAGCCATCATAGGAACGCCTAATGAAGCGATATATTTCGCCTCTTCTACCAGCAGGTCTACAGAGAGTCTTTCGACTCCTGGCATTGAACTTACTGCTTCGCGCTGCTGCTCTCCGGGCAATACGAATACTGGGTAAATAAGGTCATTGGCAGTTATCGAATGCTCTGCCATTAAACGGCGGCTAAAGTCGTTCGCGCGCATACGCCTCATTCTGCGAAAAGGAAACCCACCATAAGGAATATTCATACTACCACCTCTTTTTCTCGCGCAATTTACGATTACTCGTCAATCTTAATTTCTGGTCTAGCGACTACAGTTTGGTCGCGCCCTCTATTCTTGGCGCCATATAATGCTTCGTCTGCGGCTTGCAACAATTGCTCAGGCACCTCGAACAACCCTGGTGAGGCCACACAAACACCCATGCTCACGGTAATCGCCAGTTCCCCCGCATCGGTTTGAAACTTGTCATCTCTCACCACGGAGCCAATGTTCGAGGCGACCTGCTGAGCTTCAGATTCTTCCGTATTGGCTAAGATAATGGCAAACTCTTCACCACCATAACGGCAAACGGTGTCTCCAGAGCGTCTCACAGCTTTTTTCAAGCGTGCTGCCAAAGCCACTAGAATTTGGTCGCCAATCATATGCCCGTACTCGTCGTTTACCGGCTTAAAGTAGTCGATATCGAGCATAATCAAAGCGACCGACTCCTTATTGCGCCAAGCTCTTCGAAACTCGGCTGTAAGCTGCCGGTCGAAATGACGGCGGTTATACAACCCCGTTAAACCATCTTCACTATTCTTGCGCTCAAGTTCGTTATTTACTTCTTGCAGCTCACGAAGTGCCATTTCAAGCTCAAAAGTTCGTTCGGCTACGTGCTCTTCTAATTCTTCATTAAGTTTGCGCTGACTTTCTTGCGCATCGGCTGCCTGTCGCAATGCCTCTTCTTGCGCAGACATTTTCTGTGAGCGCTCTTCTGAGTATCTTAAAGTAAGTACCCAAGACAACAGCAGAACTTCTATGCCGGAACCTGCCATAATGGCGTAACGCTGAATAAATTGCGCATCTAACACACCTAAGTAAGCTAAGCTGTTCAGCACCACAGCCAGCAAGAAAGCGCTCCATGCTAAGGTGAAAACTCGCGCATACACTAACCCTCGACGCCACATCGACAGGGCCATCCAAATAATAAAAACACACGCAACGATTGCGAAAATAAGCAGTAATTTAATGGTTAACGCATACCCTGCAATAACACTTGCCGCTCCAATAAGGAGTGCCACAATACCGGTTGTCCAGAGTCCACGATAATAGGTTCGGCTATATGTCTTAACGTCCAGCAATTGACTGATAAATAGCGCTGCGAATGCAAAACATAAGCTACCAAATAATGGAATTGCTCGGTCTTGAATCCAAGTAAGCTCAGGCCAAATATATCTGAAGCCAGCGCCACTTAGCGCTGAAACCATCAAACCCACAAAAATAACGTAAAAAGAGTAACTGAGGAAAGTCGGTTCACGAGTCATGGCATAACCAAATAGGTTATATACCACCATGCAAATAAGCACACCAAAGTAGATACCGTATAAAAGTTGAGGTACCCCTTGAGCGGCGTGAAATTCGTCCTGCTCCCAAATTGAGAGTGGTAGCGTAACCGAGCTTTCTGTCTGCACCCGAAAATAAACGGTTACCGCCTGACTGCCAGGGATGGGCACCACAAACTCTTCGTGAGGTATTTCGCGCGCATTAAATGGATAACGATCCCCAAGCATGTCCTGGCCAACGACGCGCTCTGCCCGGATAAAATATATATCTAAGGCGTCAAGCAACGGATAACGAACATGAATAAGTCTGGTATCACTACCAGCGTCGAGACTGAGCTTAAACCAATACGTATTTAAGTCGTAACCGAAACTAGGATGCTCTCCATGTACTTCCTCCCATACATAGTCAGGAAGTCCCATAATCTCGCCAATTGTTTTACTACCACTGCCGTCGATATAGTAACTATCCACCAATACATGGTTTCCGTGCTCTTGCTCCTGCGCTTCGCTAAATGACGCAAAACCAAAGAAAAGAACAAACAGAATAAAACTATAGAGCAAGCGCTTTATCGTCATTGAGGCAGCCCCCAAACACCAAACAAGTCTTTGGCATTTTGCGAGGTTATTGCAGCTAACTCTTTCTCATCCTGTCCTCTCAACTTCGCAACCACTTCCCCAATATGCGGCAAATAATGAGGGTAATTCACACGACTTCTCGGCTTAGGTCGCAATGTTCTGGGCAGTAAGTATGGCGCGTCTGTTTCCAGTAGCAGTCTGTTTTGCGGTATTTGGGATAATGCTTGTTGTAGGCTTTCCCCACGTCGTTCGTCGCAAACCCAACCGGTAATACCGATGTAAGGGTTAAAGCGCATGTACCGCTCTAAAGCTTCAGGACCTTGGGTAAAACAATGAATAAACAATGCGGGTAACTGAGCTTCAAATTCGCTCAAAATAGCAATTTGGTCGTCTATGGCGTCTCGTTCGTGCAGGTACAGGGGCAACCGTAAGTCACACGCTATTTCGACTTGCTTGTGAAAAACGCTACGCTGCTGAGCTGGCTCTGAGAAGTTTCGATTATAATCTAGACCACATTCACCAATAGCTCTTATTTCTTGATGTTGAGCAAGCTCTCGTAAACTTTCAAGCGCTTCTAAAGTTACCGAATCCGCTTGATGAGGATGTACCCCAGCGGTTCCGATACAGCTGTTGTATTGCTGGCAAGTGCTCAGTACCTGCTGGGTTTCCTCAAGATCACTACTAATTAGAACAAAATGATGAACGCCCAGGCTTTCGGCTTGCGCTAGAACCTGGTTTTTATCGGAAAACTGACTGCTATGGAGGTTTACTCCACAATCAATCCAACTCATTAGTTATCTCGAACAACCCGAACTCTGCGATTCAGACCCGGAGTGCGCAAATAATGCGAATTGAACATGCCTTTCTGAAGGTAATATTGACGACCCACCTCAAATGGGAAGCCTGTGTCTCTTTCTTGCTGACGCCACACTTCACCGTTTCTTAGACGTAGGTGCCACATTTGGCGGCTGTCTTGCCACATTTCGGTGATATCAAGGAACGCTTCACTGGTTTCACCCTCTTCTACCGTTTGTTCGCTTACAGGCGTTTCCGCCAAAGTTTCCGAAGCAGGTAAAGCCGCTACAATATTGTCAAAGCAAACTAACCGAGCTAAAGAGTCTTCTATTCCCTTACAGGTTTGCAGCTTCTCAATAAGGCTTGGTAATGTTTCACCGCCGGCAGACTGCGCCTGAGCTGGCGCATTAAAACTATAAGCTCCGACAAATGTCAGCAACAAAATAATAAGTTTCTTCATGGTTGATCCTGTTGTGCCTTTTCTTCTTCGCCTGACTCGTTATGTTCTTTTGAAGCAGACTTTCCATACATTCCGCCAACGATGACCCCGACCTCAAATAATAGCCACATAGGCAATGCCAATAGGGTCTGAGAAATTACATCTGGAGGGGTTAAAAGCATACCAATTACAAACACCCCAACAATGACATAAGGGCGTTTTTGGCGCAACTGTGCGGCTGTTACAGTTCCTGTCCAGCACAGTAAGATGATTGCGATAGGAATTTCAAACGCGAACCCGAACGCAAAGAATATTTTTAGTACGAAATTCAAATAGCTGGATATGTCTGTGGCAATCGTTATGCCTTCCGGAGCCATCTTGGTAAAGAACCCAAAAGCAAGCGGCAGTACAACGAAAAAGGCAAACGCAATTCCCGCATAAAATAACAAGCTACTACTCACCAACAGCGGCGCAACCAAGCGCTTCTCATGTTGATATAAGCCTGGAGCTATAAACCGCCATATTTGATGCAATAAAAAAGGGACGGCTAACGCGAATGCCACCACAAAGGTTAATTTAAAAGGCGCGAAAAAAGGTGCGGCTACGTCCGTAGCAATCATGTTTGAACCGGGTGGTAGCACAGCCATAAGCGGTGCGGCTAAAAGCTCGTAAATGTCGCGGGCAAAGTAAGCGAGCGCTAGAAAGATAACAACAATAACAAGCACACTGCGAAGTAGTGTCTTGCGAAGCTCAACTAGATGGTCAAGCAATGAACCGCTGCCACTCATGAGTTACCTCGCGGCTTTCGTTCTTCACTGCTGCTTTCGTCTTTTTCTTCCTTATCTTGCCACTGGCCGTCTTGATAGGGGTTCTGTACTTTTGCGGCGGCCGACTCTAGCTCCGCCAAAGAACGTTGTAACTCTGGCGACATCTGGTCTTTACCTTGCATCGACTCAATTTTCTTTAGATTGTCGTGCAGCTCTTTAATACGCAACTCATGGTTTAACTCAGCATGCATTTTTGAACCAAACTGCTTCACACTGGCTACCGTGCGTTGCACTGAACGCAAAGCAGAAGGCAGCCGCTCCGGCCCTAGCACCAACAGAGCGACTACGCCAATAACAAGTAATTCCCAGAAGCCAATATCAAACATGGAGCGAATTAGTCGTTTTTAGACTTTTGTTCTTCGGTCGAAGACTTTTGCTGAGGCGTTTGCTCAAAATCAGCGTCTTTATCCTCAAGCTTTTGCTTTTCTTCGTCACTCATTTCTTTTTTAAAGCCACGAACCGCTGAACCCAAATCTCCGCCAAGAGAGCGTAATTTTTTACCACCAAACAATAGCACCACAATGAGCAGTACAATCAATAATTGCCAAATACCAATACCCATTTCTTACACCCTTTAGTTCTAACTCAATGGGTTGCGCTTGGGCGACTTACGCCACGCAACAATCCAACACAAAACAGACACAGACGCCGCTGTAATGGTCATCCATGGCTCTAAATTAGCCGCATAAATTACCGTTGATCCAACTGTTAAACTAGCCGCAAGCATGGTCCACCAGCGCTTGGTTTCCACTTGTTGCATTAACTCGACTTGGCGAGCTTGCATAGAAACCTCCTGGCGCTGCTGACTGCGCAAAGCATGCAACGTGTCATACAACAACATCGGCATTTCCGGAAGCTTTTCCGCCCACCTCGGAGCCTGCTCTTTCACACTTCTCCATACTGCGCGCCAGCCGATTTGTTCTTGCATCCAGCGCTCGAGAAACGGTTTAGCTGTTTTCCATAAGTCTAATTCAGGATATAAATTGCGGCCTAAGCCCTCAACGTAAAGCAATGTTTTCTGAAGTAAAACAAGTTGAGGCTGAACTTCCATTTCGAATCTGCGAGCAGTATTAAATAAATTAACCAACACGTGACCAAATGAAATTTCAGCAAGCGGCTTCTCAAAAATAGGCTCACACACAGTACGAATAGCTGATTCAAACTCTTCGATGTTGATATGCGACGGCACCCAACCTGAATCTACATGTAGCTCTGCTACTCTGCGATAATCACGATTAAAAAACGCTATAAAATTCTCTGCTAAGTAGCGCTTATCTTCTCGATTAAGCGTACCTACAATTCCGAAGTCGACGGCGATGTAACGAGGCGACTCGGGTCGCGTAGGGTCCACAAAAATATTTCCTGGATGCATATCAGCATGGAAGAAGCTGTCACGGAACACCTGGGTAAAGAAAACTTCAACACCCCGCTCCGCTAAGACATTAAGGTGAATACCCGCCTTTTTGAGAGCTTCTACGTCACTAATAGGAATACCTGAAATACGCTCCATCACCATCACATTCGCGCGACTGTAGTCACTATATACTTCAGGGATATACAGCATTTCCGAGTCTACAAAATTACGGCGTAGTTGAATTGCGTTTGCCGCCTCCCTTGCTAAATTCAACTCGTCGAGAAGTGTTTTCCGATACTCTTTGATTACTTCAACCGGCTTTAAGCGCTTTCCATCAGGTAACACACGTGCCGCCACACGAGCAACGGTGATCATCAATTCAATGTCGGCATGAATAGTGTTTAAGATGTCCGGACGAATCACCTTAATGACCACATCCTGCTCGCCCCGAGTTTCTGTCGCGGCTAGCTTAGCTGCATGCACCTGCGCAATAGACGCAGACGCTAATGGCTCAACCTCAAATTCGCTAAACACCGTGTCTAAGTTAAAGCCTAATGATTTCTCGATCACTTTCTGGGCTTGTTCGCCAGGAAAAGGGGGAACGCGATCTTGCAGCTTAGAGAGCTCCATAATCATGTCTGGCGGAAGTAAGTCACGTCGCGTGGACAGCATCTGCCCAAGTTTTACGAAAACCGGACCCAAGGTTTCGAGCGCCAGGCGTAACCGCATACCTAAAGGCTGGTCTTTGTGCTTGTTACGCATCCAAAACAAACAGCCGCGAAGAACTCTTGCCCACCAAGGAAGAACATCCTTGGGTAGCATTTCGTCGACACCGTACTTCATTAATACGCTGAGAATTTTATAGAATCGAAATATCCGCACGTTACTGTAACTTCCTTAAATCACTCTCAAGCGCACTTAAACGCTCGTTCATCGCTCGAATGTCGGCCTTTACGTACTCAAAATCTACAGAGCTTGCAGCCAGTTGCAATTCCTCAACTAGCAACTCTTGCACCCGCCCCTGAGCTTCTTGCAAGCGTCCTGGTTTATGTAGAGCTCTTATTTTTTTCGCCATTAAATGAGCCGGAACATCACCAATAACGCTGGACAAAAGCTCTTCCCAATCGATATCAAGCTTTACGAATACGTCTGCCGCTTGCTGTAACAAGATTGGGTCGCCTTGCACTTGCAGCTTACCGGCTTGGATAGCGGCAGTAGCTTGAGCGGCGTCCATAAGCAATGGTGCATCAAAAATCGAAAATGTGACTTTGGCGTCAACATGTTCGTAGTCGGGACCGAGCATCATAATTTCGCTTTCCATAAAGCGAAATACGAACGGCATGGGTAGCTCTGCCACATTGATATGCACAACCTTTTGGCTTAATGGTTTCAGTCTATTCGACGCGCTATCGTCATGCGCCAGCGCATGATTCAAAGCTCGCTCAACTGCACCTCGAAGCGCGTGTCCAAACATTAAAATTTGAACCCTCGGTGCAATGCCACAATACCGCCAGTCATATTCTGATAAGACACCTGAGAAAAGCCCGCCGACTCCATCATACCTTTAAGCGTTTCTTGATCTGGGTGCATGCGGATAGACTCAGCGAGGTATTGGTAGCTGTCCTTATCTTTAGCAATGAACTCGCCCATCTTCGGTAAAATATGAAACGAATACATATCATAAGTCTTCGACAACCACTCTTGAGTTGGCTTTGAAAACTCTAATACCAACAAGCGACCGCCAGGTTTCAATACACGAAGCATAGAACGCAATGCATTCTCTTTTTCGGTGACATTTCTGAGACCAAACGCAATGGTAATACAGTCGAAGTAATCGTCTGGAAAAGGAAGTTGTTCGGCATCGGCTTGCACAAAGGAAACATTTCCTACCACGCCTTGGTTGTAAAGTTTCTCGCGGCCAACTTTCAACATGGAGTCATTGATATCCGCAAGCACAACTTCACCTTCAGCGCCCACGATTTTAGAGAACTTTGCGGTTAAGTCTCCGGTGCCGCCTGCAAGATCTAAAACTCTTTGACCCGCGCGAACACCGCTACTGTCGATAGTTTGCCGTTTCCATAACCGATGAATACCTGCCGACATTACATCGTTCATAATGTCGTACTTGGCTGCTACAGAATCAAATACACCAGCGACCATTTTCGCTTTATCTTGTGCATTCACGGTTTTGTAACCAAAATGCGTGGTTTGGTCTTCGTTTTTCATGGATACCGCTCAATCTAAATCGTGTTTTCGTCTAGCCCTAGTGTACTCTATGCAGGGCGATTGCCCAAACGCATTCCCTTTAAACTTGTGCGAATTTCTCGCCTTGCGGCAACCAACGCTGCATAAGTGCCTCTGTTTGTTCTGGGTAAGCATTAAATATATCAACAGCTAGCTTCTGAATGGTTGGTAGCATGTCGGCATCTCGCTCTAAATCAGCGACCTTCATATTCACTAACCCAGTTTGTCGAGACCCAAGCAACTCTCCCGGGCCGCGCAGTTCTAAATCTCGCTCAGCAATAACAAATCCATCGTTACTCTCTCGCAATACAGACAAGCGTTCATTAGCCTGTCTCGAGAGTGGACTTTTATAGAGCAATACACAGTGAGACGCCACCGACCCTCGTCCGACTCGTCCCCTTAATTGATGGAGCTGTGCCAACCCAAGCCGCTCTGGGTTTTCAATGATCATTAAACTTGCGTTTGGAACGTCAACACCCACTTCAATCACAGTAGTAGCAACCAAAACATCAAGCTCGCCGTTTTTAAATGACTGCATCATTTGCTCTTTTTCTGCCGACTTTAAACGACCATGAACCAACCCAATTTTCAGGTCGGGTAACGCTTCTTGTATTTGCGCTGCGGTGTCTTCGGCGGCCTGGCATTGCAGCGCTTCAGACTCCTCGATTAGCGTACACACCCAATACACTTGCCGACCTTCATGTTTAACGTTTTGGTGAACCCTAGCGATCACTTCATCTCTTCTCGTGTCGGGAATAGCGACTGTCGTTACCGGAGTTCGCCCCGGTGGAAGTTCGTCGATAATAGAGGTTGCTAAGTCTGCGTAGGCTGTCATTGCCAATGTTCTGGGTATCGGCGTTGCGGTCATTACCATTTGATGAGGGTGAAGCCCTTGCTGTTCCCCCTTCTCTCTTAATGCGAGGCGCTGATGAACCCCGAACCTATGCTGCTCATCTACAATGACTAAAGCGAGATTCTGAAAATGAACTTGGTCTTGGAATAGCGCGTGCGTACCCACGGCCATTCGAGTTTCACCGGCTTCTAGGGCTTCAAGCTGCATTTTCCGTTCTTTCACACCTTGCTTACCCACAATCCAACCCACTTTTATACCTAAAGGTTCAAGCCACATGGAGAAGCTTCGATAGTGTTGTTCTGCCAATAGCTCTGTGGGTGCCATTAAAGCCACTTGATACCCTGCTTCAATCACCTGCAGCGCAACCATAGCGGCTACGAGTGTTTTACCTGAACCTACGTCCCCCTGCACAAGCCTTAACATTGGGTATGGCGCTGCTAAATCAGCCTCAACTTCTGCCACAACCCTTTTCTGTGCTCCCGTAGGCTGAAAAGGTAGGCCTTGCAGAAACTTCTCCATTAGCTGCTTGTTGCACTCTATCTTCGGTGCAAGCACTTGTTGCGCCGTACTCCGCACCTTGAGCATGCCTAATTGATGCGCCAACAATTCTTCAAGTGCTAACCGTTTCTGTGCCGGATGATAACCTTCCATAAGCGCGACGATATCGTCATCAACAGATGGCCCATGAAGAGTCTTAATGGCTGAATACAGCTCGGGCAAGCCGCCACGCAAAGACTCAGGTAATAGCTCCGGTAAACTTTTCTCATTCAGGTAGTCAAGTGCTTGGTGTGCTAGGCGCTGTATTGAAAGTTGATGAAACCCTTCAGTAGTAGGGTAAATAGGGGTGAGCTCGTCAGGTAAGTCTGGTGATTCTCCAAGTTGCAACACTTTAAGCTCTGGGTGCACCATTTCAGGCCCGGTTGGGCCAGGTCGAACCTCACCATAAACTTGAATAGACGCACCTTTGTTATAAAGCTCTTGCTGATGTTTGCTGAATTGAAAAAGGCGAACGGTCAGCGTACCTGTACCGTCTGAAATTGAAACGAGTAACGCGCGGCGTCGACCGAAGTGCACACGGCTACCCAATGATTCCCCCACAATAGTCGCGTAGTCTTGCACACGCAGCCGAGCTATCGGTGTAATTTGAGTGCGATCTTCATAACGCAGTGGCAAGTGAAACAGCATGTCCTGAACACTATGTAAGCCCATTCTCGCTAATTTTTCTGCTGCCTTTGGTCCCACACCTTTTAAGGTTGTTAAGTCAATAGCAGTCAGGCTTGAACGGCTCATTAGGTCGGCGCTCCTTCACTTATATTCGACGTTTCAACCAGTATACTCACCATTTAACCTTCAGACTAGTTGCCTAAAATAGGCGCTATGCGCTATCGTTTTGTTCTCTTGTAACATGGATCATAAATTAAATGGCTTTCTCGTACATTGCTCGACAACCCATTCTTGACCGAGAAAAGAATGTGTATGGCTACGAACTCCTATTTCGTAACAGCCAGCGCAATGAGTTTCCAGACATACATCCCGACGAAGCAACATCTAAGTTATTGCTACAGCAACATCTTATTGGTGACATTCGCACTGTATGTATGGGAAAAACAGCATTTATAAATTTTCATACCAATACCCTGTTACACAAATTTCCGGGCTTCTTGCAGTCTGAGTCGGTTTATATTGAAGTTTTAGAAACCGTAGATGTTTCCCGCGGATTAGTAAAAGCCTGCAAGAAAGCTTCCGACCTTGGCTACAAAATTGCCTTAGACGACCACGACTTTAATGATCGATGGGACGAGTTGCTCCCCTTTGTGTCTTTGATCAAAGTCGATATTCAACAGCAACCGCTTATCACACTTCCTGCGCGGATGAAGCCATTTAGAGAGCACAACGTTCCTATGCTGGCTGAACGTGTGGAAACGGAAGAAGAATATCAGCGTTGTTGCGAATTAGGGTTCGAATACTTTCAAGGCTACTTCTTTGAGCGTCCAGAAATTGTAAAGCGTAAAGTACTCGCGCCGCAGCAAATGATCCTCATGGAGTTACTTGCAGCAGTGCACCAAACTGACATCGATTTTCAACATGTTGCTGACATTATTCGCAATGACCTCTCTTTAACCTACAGCTTACTAAAATTCGTAAATAGTGCGGCCTTTAATAAAGGCCATGAAATTAAAGATATTCAGCACGCCATAGCCTTTGTCGGTGAGAAAGAACTTAAAAAGTATGTCGCTCTGGTCGCATTAGCGAACGTAGCCAAAGATCAGCCCGAAGAATTAGTCGCCAAATCACTCACGCGTGCTCATTTTATGGCTGAATTAGAGCGACTTTCTGTAGGGGAAAGCGTAGACAACGCTAGCTTTATGACAGGCTTGCTGTCGTTATTAGACGTACTATTGCGTACACCCATGAGTGATATTCTTGAACGCCTTCCCATGAGCAAAACCATTAATGCGGCTATCTTAACGAGAACGGGGCGGGTAGGTTACTTGCTTAGATTGGTAGAAGCATACGAGCATGGCGACTGGAAGCGTGTTGAAGCACTAGCTCGAAAAATGTACCTAACAGAGCTCGACATTGGTCAATGCTTTCTTTCTGCCAGCCATTTTTGTGAAAGCCTTATGGCTTCTACGCAGCAACATTAAAAGCATTAGTTCAGATAAGCGACTGTTTTTATTTCATGATCTTGTTATCATGCATACGCATCTAACAAAAAAGGCAAACCACACATGATGAGAGGCTTATTCTACAGACGCCGACAGTGGCGTTTAGGTACCTGTCTGGCAGGTATCATTAGCCTTCTATTAATTGCGTTCATTCATGGTTTGTTAAACACCGTAGCTACTTACCCTTCAACCGAAGTACAAACAACGCTAAATTCATATCAAGTATGGTCTTTGTTTAACCATACCGAGTTTTGGTCGGCACAAGCTTATTTCTTTACCGCTGTTCAGTCGGCTACCGAATTTTGGTGGCATCCTTTTCTGTTTGTCATCACGACAGCTATTTTTCTAGCTTTATGGGTGTTGGCGGGCATGACCATCATTCGCCGCTCGCTGGCGTTGTGGCTCATGCTTGCGTTGAGCGTGGCTACCCTTATGGGCTTGCATAACTTATCTGCGTTTTTCGGTTTCGACTTAGCACCCGGCGCAGCGCAGGCTGCAGCGGGCTACTTAGTCGTTGGGGCATTATTCATGACACTTGGGCATTGGCGCAACTAAACTACGCACGCCACTTCTTATTCACACTGTACATATCTGTTCGACGATCTTTAAGATTGGTCACGGAGCCTTCGTGATGCAAATACCGTAACTCATCTAAGTTCAAGTCTGAGAACATAAGCATTTCTGTGTTGGGTGTTGTTTCTGACATTACAGCGTCATGTGGAAAGGCAAAATCAGAAGGTGAAAACACACTCGACTGCGCATATTGAACGTCTAAACTTTCCACTTCGGGGAGGTTACCTACGCTACCGCAAATAACTACATAACACTCGTTTTCAATGGCGCGCGCTTGAGCACAATGGCGTACACGAAGATAAGCATTTCGCGTGTCTGTCCAGAATGGAACAAACAAAATTTCCAAACCTTCTTCGGCCATAAGTCGACCAAGTTCGGGAAACTCTACGTCGTAACATACGAGAATACCGACACGACCGGCATCCGTTTGGAACACTTGAACTTTATCACCACCTTCAATGACCCAGTCACGTTTTTCGTGCGGAGTAATATGAATCTTGCGCTGCTCTTCAACCGACCCATCCCTTCTGCATAAGTACGTAACATTGTACAAAGAGTCGTCTTCAAGAAGAGGCATGGAGCCCGTAATAATATTAATATTGTAGCTCACCGCCATCTGTGACATTTCCTTTCGGAAGCGCTCAGTGAACCCGGCTAAAAAGCGTATAGCTTCCATTTGACGGCTTTGGTCCGTTAGACCCATTAACGGTGCGTTAAAAAACTCGGGGAACAACGCAAAGTCACTTTTGTAGCTCGACAACGCATCGACAAAGTATTCAACTTGTTTAAGTAACTCTTCTACCGACTCCACAGCCCTCATTTGCCACTGCACGGCACCAATTCGAACATTGCGTGAGCGGGCACTAATAATGGTGTCTGCCGGTTCATATAGAAAGTTGCTCCACTCCAGCAACGTAGCATAGCCTTTTGATTTCTTATCTTCCGGCATATATTTATGCAACAAACGGCGAACATTGAAATCGTTTGCAAGCTGAAACGTCAGAATAGGGTCGTAAATTTCTCGACGACGGACTTTTTCTAGGTATTGGCTCGCGCTAATTTCGTCGGAATATCGGTGATAATTGACAATACGACCACCCGCAAGAATTGCCTTTAAATTAAACTGCATACACAGTTCTTTACGAGCATCGTAAAGGCGCCGTCCTAATCGGTATCCTCGGTAGTCTGGGTGAATAAGCACATCTAAGCCATACAGTGCATCGCCGTTAGACTCGTTGAGTATCTTGTCTCTCTTACCGAGCAAATCGTCATATTGATGCGGGTTACTGAACTTGTCATAAGTTACTCGAACCGTTAACGCCACCCCGACAATAGTGCCGTTGTCTTCTAGGCAAATTTGCCCCTCTGGAAAGTCGCGAATTAAATTGAATATCGTATGCTCTTCCCACGCCCCGCCGATGTCATCATAAACTTTGTCCATCAATAACTTGAGTTGTGGATAATCTTCTTCACGTAAGTTTCTCAGTTGCAAATGTAAATCATCAGGACTCATACGGCTTAACCTCACAGGCGATATCGGACGACTCAAAACAAGGTCGATTGAGTGTGTTAGTGTACTACTAGTAAAACAGATTAAGAAATGATCGTCATTCGCACTTTTCCACTTGCGCTGACGCACATAAGACGTTTAAACTTCTGGACGTCTAAATAAAAGGTATTCGTATGTCAGAACTAGGAACGTCACCACAACCAGCTCGTGCTATTGCCTTGCTTCCTTTATTTGTTTTCCTCGCTTTGTTCTTAGGAACAGGTATTTATTTTCACAGCCAAGGCGTCGATATGGCGTTCTATCAACTTGCTAGTCCTGTCGCTATTTTACCGGCGATTATTCTTGCAGTATGGATGTCGAAAGAAGCGCTCAACCAGCGGATTCAAACCTTTGTAGAAGGTGTTGGGCATCCCAACATAGTTACCATGTGCATGATCTACCTACTAGCCGGAGCGTTCTCTACTGTAGCGAGCGCCACAGGTGGTGTAGACGCCATGGTTGCACTAGGTTTAAACATTATCCCACCAAGCTTTATTTTACCGGGCATCTTCCTTATCGCGGCGGTTGTTTCTACAGCTATGGGTACATCCATGGGAACGCTGGCTGCATTAGCACCGGTGGCATTAGGTTTGAGTAACGAAGCAAATATAGAACCAGCGTTAATGGCTGGTGTATTGGTGAGTGGTTCCATGTTCGGCGACAACCTTTCGTTTATCTCTGATACAACGATCGCGGCTACACGCACTCAGGGTTGTTCCATGAAGGACAAATTTAGAACGAACCTTCGTATTGCTGTTCCCGCTGCTGTACTCACCATTATCGGGCTATTGTTTATTGATACGGGTAATGCACCAATTGAAGCGCCTGATGCAAATCTATGGCTCGCTATTCCATATTTCGCCATTATTGTATTAGCAGTTACCGGCCTAAATGTTTTCGTAGTGCTAACTCTCGGTATTTTATTAGCAGCAGCTTTTGGCATGGTTGCGGTGAATTACCAATGGGTCGCCTTTAGCCAAGACATTTATACTGGCTTTACCAGCATGCAGGAAATATTTTTGCTGTCGTTGTTAATTGGTGGGCTTTCTGCACTTATTCGACAACAAGGTGGCTTGGCATTTTTAAGTCAAAATGTAGAACGCATCGCACAGAAACTCACGAAGAAAAAGTCACGTGCTGCATCCTTCGGTATTGCAGGACTCACCGCTGCCACTAACTTTTCCGTAGCGAATAATACGGTCACTATCTTAATCTCTGGTGAAGTAAGCAAACGCTTGGCCCAAGAAGGTAAGTTAGCGCCACGCCAAGCAGCAAGCTACCTCGATATCTTTGCATGTGTTGTACAAGGCGCCCTGCCTTATGGTGCACAAGCACTATTGATGGGGGCTAGTTTTGGTATTTCACCGCTGTCGGTAAGTATTCATACCTTCTACTGCTTTATTCTTGCAGTGGTAGCTGTGTCTTCGATGTTTCTTGTGAGCCCCATCAAAGTTGACGAGGACCCACAAGCAGAAGCAGCTTAGTTGGTGGAAGGAAGCTCCATAACGCCATCTATCTCGATTTGAGCGCCTTTAGGTAAGGCGCTCACTTCAATTGCAGCCCGCGCTGGGTATGGCTGCTCAAAATATTTAGCCATCACCTCATTAACAACCGCAAACTGACCTAAGTCGGTTAGGTAAATTTGAACTTTCACCATATCTTGAAGTTCGCCACCAGCAGCTTCACATACCGCGGACAAGTTCTTAAAAACTTGCTCTGCTTGGTCCTGAAAATCTTCACTAATCATGGTCATCGTTTCAGGTAGCAACGGAATTTGCCCTGAAAGGTAAACGGTAGTACCAATTTTTACCGCTTGTGAATATGTGCCGATAGCTTCTGGCGCTCGGTCTGTTTGAATAATAACTTTACCCATTTTGAATCCTTTTACTTACTTCTTTTACTTCCGTAACCGAGCCACGCGCTGCACATGCTGCATCTTACGGATTCTTCTCATTACGTCAGCTAAATGCTTACGATCACGAATCGTTAACCCTACATCGATATAATAGATGGTAGAGTCGACTTCTTCAGTTTTTAACCCTTGAATATTACAACCCGTTTCAGAAATAACCTGAGTTAACCGCGCCAATGCACCTTGGTGATTAACAATTTCTACGCGCAGTTCAGAAATAAACTGATTATCCGGCTTGTTGTCCCACTGCACTGGGAAATAGCGGCCCGGCTCATCTTCGTGTCCACGAACGTTTTTACATTCTCTGCGGTGAATAACTAATCCTTTACCCGGGCTAACATGAGCAATTATATCGTCGCCAGGTATGGGGCGGCAGCATTTAGCGAAGCTAAGTAGCAATCCATCGGCGCCTTTCACCGCTAAACTATGGCCTCGCTCTTCGCTATCTGACGCCGAGCGTAGACGTTGGTGATCGCCCACTAGACGACGTGCCACGGCAACACTCATTAAATTACCCAATCCAATTTCTTTGAGTAATTCGTCTTTGCTTTCCCGCTTCATTTCTTTCGCTACTCGAACGAATTCGGCTTCTTCTATGTCGTCGAACCTAAACGAACCTAGTGCAGCACGAAGTAAACGCTCTCCAAGAAGAAGCGCCTCGTTACTCTGCTGATTTTTCAAGAATTGACGAATTTTCAAACGTGCCTTGCCAGTCACCACAAAGTTCAACCAAGCGATGTTCGGACGTGAGCCAGTAGCTGTTCTAATTTCAACAGTTTGTCCGGTTTCTAATGGCTTACTTAATGAATAAGGCTTGTTATTTACCCGAGCTCCGATACACGTATTACCAATGTCAGTGTGGACTGCATAGGCGAAGTCTACCGCAGTAGCGCCCTGTGGAAGTTCAATGATTTTTCCGTCTGGTGTAAACAAATAAATTTCGTCAGGGAATAATTCTGACTTCACATTCTCAATAAATTCAAAAGAGTTACCCGCACTTTGCTGTAACTCTAATAAACTTTGCATCCACTTCTGGGCGCGAATTTGTGCCGTTGTACCGCTATCTTCCGCATCTTTATAGAGCCAATGTGCCGCTACACCACGGTCAGCCATCAACTCCATTTCTTCAGTTCGAATTTGAATTTCTACCGGAACCCCATGAGGGCCTTTCAACGAAGTATGTAACGACTGATAACCGTTCGACTTCGGAATTGCGATGTAATCTTTAAAGCGAGTTTCTATCGGTTTGTAAAGATTATGAACGGCACCTAACACGCGGTAGCAGGTATCAACAGAGTCCACCACGATTCTAAACGCGAAAATATCCATAACTTCTTTGAAGCGGAGTTCTTTGTGCAGCATTTTCCGGTAAATACTGTACAAATGCTTTTCACGACCTAATACCCGAGCTTGAATACCCGCTTCTTTCAAACGCACCTCAATTTCACTCAAGGTGCGTTCAAGCACTTCTTTGCGGTTGCCCCGTGCTCTTTTCACTTCACTTTCAAGCAAGCGGGCGCGCCATGGATACTGCCCTTTAAAACCCAGTGTTTCTAGCTCGATTTTAATATCGTGAATACCCAGCCTGTGCGCCAGCGGAGCATAAATTTCTAGCGTTTCTCTTGCAATTCTGCGGCGTTTATCAGGACGCAAATGCTCTATCGTGCGCATATTGTGGGTTCTGTCCGCAAGCTTAATCAGAATCACCCGAATATCTTGCACCATCGCCATAATCATTTTGCGATAGTTCTCAATTTGGGCTTCTTCAATGCTGTTGAACTGTAATTTATCGAGCTTAGACACACCCTCAACCAGCTCGGCTACTGTAGCACCGAACTCTTCGGCCAAATCTTCATGGGTTTTTTCTGTGTCTTCGATCACGTCATGAAGCAATGCCGCCATTAAGGTTTCGTGATCGAGTCGCATGTCGGCTAGCATAGAGGTTACGGCTACCGGGTGAGTAATATAAGGCTCGCCACTCGCACGTTTCTGAGGCTTATGCGCGTCGAATGCAACTAAAAATGCTTGCTCTACCTTAGCTACTTGCTCGGCGGGTAAATAAGCTTTGATTTGGTTTTTCAGGCCTTCAAATAAATACACACACAACTCTCAAAAATTCTTCAATTAAACAGAGAATAAGGCTTTCACGCAGAATTTCCAATCGGGAAATACGATAGGCATAAAAAAACGAGCACTCAGGTGCTCGTTTTCTAAAATCTTATTTCCAATTGCGATATCAGCCGAAGCCACCGCAACTGAAATTACAAAGCTATTATTGTTGCTCGCCAGCGTTTTCGCTGTGCTGTAACGCTGTCATTGCCGCTACTTCAGCTTCGTCTTGTGCGTACTGCGCCGCTTGCTCTTCTTCGTCTAAACGCGCTGCGTCTACCAAGCCTGCTTCAATTTCACGAAGCGCAATTACTGTAGGCTTTTCGTTCGAAGTTTCTACCATTGGCTGCTTGCCATAGTTTGCGATTTGACGTGCACGACGTGCAGCAACCAAAATCAAATCAAAACGGTTGCCAATCTTTTCTACTGCGTCTTCAACTGTTACACGTGCCATTTGTTTCTCCGCTTTACTCGAACTCTAAACTGCTAACTTATCCACAAGGGGGAGTGATTGTACTTTAAACGAGCTATTCAGCCAAGAGATCATGCAAAATTTCACGATATCTTATTTGCTGCTTCGAACGTCTGAGGCGTTGACTCAGGACTATATGCTCGAAATTTTGTACCGACTCGTCGAAATCTTGGTTAACCAAAATGTAACTAAACTCACCGTAGTGCGACATTTCTGTTTGTGCTTTAGCCATACGTTTGGCGATGGTTTCAGCACTGTCTTGGCCACGCTCTTGTAATCTGCGCTCTAATTCTTCCAAAGACGGAGGCAGGATAAAAATCGTATGTACTCCCGGATAGGCAGCCTTTACTTGTCGTGCGCCTTGCCAATCGATGTCTAAGAATACATCTACGCCCGTCTTCAAAACGTCTTCTATTACGGTTTTAGAGGTGCCGTAGTAATGGTCAAATACTTTGGCGTACTCATAAAACTCGCCTTGCTCCACTTGCTCAAGGAAAGTCTTTTCGTCTACAAAGTGATAGTGCACACCATCTATTTCACCGGGTCTTGGGCTTCTTGTAGTGGTACTCACGGAAACTTGCATACTGCCTTTAGGGTGTCTTGCCAACAATGCTTTAATAAGGCTCGACTTCCCGGCACCACTTGGTGCTGCAACTACAAACAAATTACCACTAACTGTCGACATAATGCGCTTCCAGACCCAATTTGAAGTGCTCTATAAAGTACTAGAATTCAGCGAAAAACGCCAATTTCGTTACATTTCTTTGCTGGCTGTCCACCCATGAATCGGATATATTCGAAGTATCGTTATTGATTTATAGAGGAAATAAGTATGAGTCTCACAGGATGGATAATTATTGCGGTTGTTGTGGTACTACTTCTCGTAGTTATTCGCATTTACAACCAGTTAGTTACACTAAAAAACCGCTTCCAAAATGCGTTCGCGCAAATCGAAGTGCAACTGAAGCGCCGCTACGACTTGATTCCTAACCTCGTAGAAACTGCAAAATCTTATTTAGCTCATGAAAGAGAAACGCTAGAAGCGGTTACCCAAGCCCGAAATCAAGCAAGTGCCGCATTAGACGCCGCGAAGCAACAACCAGGCGATGCAGGCAGTATGGCAAACCTTGCGGGAGCAGAGGGTGCTTTAGGAAGTGCTCTGGGCCGCTTAAACGTAGTTATGGAAGCTTATCCAGACTTGAAAGCGAACCAGAATATGATGCAGCTCAGTGAAGAACTTACCACCACTGAGAACAAAATTGCATTTTCACGCCAAGCGTTTAACGACTCAGTGATGACTTACAATACTTACCGTCAGTCTTTCCCAAATGTAGTGATTGCGGGCATGGTTGGTCACGGTACCGACGCATCTCTATTGGAGTTCGAAGACAGCGCGGAAATTCAAAAAGCGCCTGAAGTTAAATTTTAATCAATAGAGTTAGGTTCAAATGTCGTCTCAAATGAACTTTTTTGAACACCAAGACATAGCGCGTAGAAATACGCGCTTATTGGTTATTCTTTTTACCATTGCCGTTATCGCTGTAACTACCCTTACAGGCTTAGTTGTTGCCATCGCATTTGGTGGACTTTCAGCCCAAACACAAAGCAAAGCAGCACAAGGCTTTGTAATGCACTGGGACATTTTACTTGCCAGTAGTGGTGTCGTTATTTCTGCCATTGGCCTAGCTGTTGCATTCAAATGGATGATTTTACGCCCCGGCGGAAAAATAGTGGCTGAGAAGCTAGGCGGTCGTCGTTTAAGCCCAGACAGCACTGACCCACTAGAACGTAAAGTACTCAACGTAGTGGAAGAAATGGCCCTTGCCGCTAATATGCCAGTACCTCCGGTTTATTTGCTGGAACATGAACAAGGTATTAACGCGTTTGCCGCAGGCTATAGCCCGAAAGATGCAGTTATAGGATTAACCCGAGGCTGCGTGGAAAATCTTACGCGCTCGCAGTTGCAAGGCGTTGTTGCACACGAGATTGCCCACATTCTAAACGGCGATATGCGAATGAACATTCGCATTATGGCACTTCTAAACGGCATTCTATTTATCTCTCACGCCGGCTATCTCCTGCTTCGTACGGGTATGTTCGCAGGTAATCGCCGCGACAACGGCAAAAACCCATTACCCTTACTCGGCTTAGCACTATTGGTTATTGGTTCAATTGGTGTGCTTTTTGGCAATATTATTAAGGCCGCAGTAAGCCGCCAACGCGAATTCCTTGCCGACGCTTCTGCCGTGCAATTCACGCGTGAGCCCGAAGGTATAGGCGGTGCATTGCAACAAATCGGAGCCTTACAAAGTGGTAGCCGTGTTGAAAGCAAAAACGCTAGTGAAGCCTCGCACTTGTTTTTTGGGCAAGCCATCAGTAAGGCCATGTCTATTTTCGCAACGCACCCGCCATTGGAGCAGCGTATAAAGCGCGTTCTGCCGCAATGGGACGGTAAGTTTGAAGCGAACCCGCCCACCCAGAAGGGTAATGAGCCAAGTGAATCTGCGAAACAACAGGCACAAGGTAATTCAGCACAAGACAACTTAAACCGTACGTTAGGTATGCTCGCCATGCTGCCCGAGTCGTTGCGCCAAGAAGCTCGTAAACCTTCTCATGCACAGTCGTTCATTTACGCCTTGTTGCTAAGCGACGATGCAAGTAAACGCAGAATCCAAGTTGAGCACTTAGCGGCTGAGCGCGTTGGTTCGTCTGTTATCGAGCAAATGCAAAACGATTATGAGCAACTCGGGTCGGTTTCCACTACTGAGCGGTTGCCCCTTATCGAACTCACCATGCCAACGTTGAAAGGCTTAAGCAAAGAAGATAAGCAAACCATTTTAAAACATGCACGACAGCTTCCGGAAATCGGTGGTGCTGTTAGCTTGTATGAATGGTGTTTAAGCCAAATGGTGGTTCGTTATTTATCAGCAGACTTAAAGCCTAATCCGCACGTAGGCGGCGTAAAACAAAATGCAAAAGACGACTTAGCACTTACGCTGAGTGTTCTAGCGCAGTTTGGTCACAGTGACGCGAAAGAAACACAACATGCGTTTAATCAAGCCTGTGCAAGCTTTGGTGCGGAATTAGCACTTACGCCTGCCAACGCACTGAACTTCTCGCATTTAGACGAAGCGCTTACCCGTATAGATAAGTGGAGCGCTAAGAACAAAGAGCGATTAGTGAATGCGTGGATAGCGTGTATCGAAGCTGACAATGAAGTAACAGATGTGGAGTATAAGCTTATTTATACACTAGCAAACTGTATTAGTGAGCCACTTCCCGAGCTTAACTTGTCACCTGCAAAGTCTTAACGATTTCCTGAGCGATAAATTGAGGGTGTTGCTGCATAAAGCAATGCCCTCCTTCCACTGAAACAATCCTCGTTTGCGGCTTTACCTTCTTCCATTTGCGCATGGAGCGCCACAAAAATGGATACGTATCCTCACCTACGAAAATGTCTACCGGCGACTTAACTCGGGGAATTAACGACCATATTTTTAAGAAATAACTACTGAAAATTTCAGCTTCGCGGCTGGGTTTGCATTTCAAATGCCACTCGCCATTGTCCATTTGCTCCAACCCATGTTGTACAAAAGCCTCCATGGCCTCAGGCGTCCAGCCTTTATGCATACCTCTATTGTTTAACGCTTGTAGTGCATCTTGTTGAGAAGGCCAAGAGGCACGACGTCTGCCTGCGCGCTTCGCATGAGGATTTTTGTGGTAAACCTTCAGCCAAGAGAGCGTTTTCAAGAAAAGCACCATAGCCGGTGGCATCACAATAGGATCTAGCAACATTAAACGGGAGAACATATCGGGGTATTGAGCCTGAATAGCCGTGGTAAGTACGCCACCAAAGCTATGCCCCATACCAATCACCTCGGGCATTTCACCTTGTTGCTGAAAACGAGGTTTGTGTGCTCTCCAAACCTCAACAGCAAGCTCTGCACTTCGCTCCCAGCCCACAAAATATTCACCATGGTCGCTATCACCGTGTCCCTGCGCGTCGTGTAGGAAAATATCAAAGTGATGTTGTAATTCATGCCATAGCGGAGCGTAAATCAGTCCGCAATAACTATTGCCATGAATAAAGTGAAGTATGGGCAAACCTCGAGGCGTGGTGTGCTGACCTCGAAGTGTAAATCCTTCGCGGGTTCTCCATTCCCATGTTTGCCATTCAACTTGCGCGCGATCCGTCATACAATATGTACTTCCACTAAATATGATTAAGGTTGAGTTTACATGCCGGGCTGGATTGAAGGTACCGTAGTTGAGAAAAAGTTTTGGAATCCGCACCTGCTTACTTTGTCGTTAGAAGTTGAGCCTCTCGACTTCACTCCGGGACAATTCGTTCGAATAGCATTACCGGTTACCTCAGAACAAGAACGACCTGTATTCAGAGCTTACTCACTGGTCAACTCACCCAACTCAAATATCTTAGAATTCGTCATTGCGGTTGTGCCCGACGGTGAAGTTACGCCTCAATTAGCAGCCCTTGAAGTGGGCGCCCAGCTCATAGTAGCCCAGCCCGTCGGCGGCTTTTTCACCTTAAACGACGTACCACAAGCGAAAAGCCTATGGATGATGAGCACTGGCACTGGATTAGGACCTTATCTCAGTATGCTGAGTTCTGAAGCACCATGGCAAAACTTTGAAAAAGTAGTGCTCGTACATGCGGTAAGGACACAGCAAGACTTATGCTACGCCGAAAAAATCTCAGGTTGGAAGCAACAGTATCCAGAGCAATTTGTATTTCAACCGGTCGTAAGCAGAGAAGCAATATCAGGGGCGCTGCAAGGTAGAATTCCAGGGCTCATTGAAAGCGGTGCATTAGAGCAGCAAACTCAAGTTCAGCTCGACCAAAGCGCACAAATAATGCTGTGTGGTAATCCACACATGATTAAAGACACTCGAGAAACATTAGAACAGCGAGGGTTAACTCTAAACACTCGCCGTAAACCCGGTAATGTCACCATCGAACAATACTGGAAAGGGTAGTCAGACTACCCTTACATCCAACGTAACTGACAAGTTCTGGTCTGGGTAACAAAGGTTGCTCCAATGCGTTTTGCTTCAACTTCAGGAATATCGCTGAGATGATAAGTAATTGAAGCACTTTTAATCGTTAAAGTTCCTACGTTAAATAGCCTTTGTAGTGGACCTTGACGCCAAACAATAGACTGCATTTTCGCAAGGGGCATATAGCGCAATGTGGTACCAATAAGACCTCTACGGGTCACCAACCATTGCTCAGTAATATGCCAACTTCTGCGAAGCCAAAAGCCAATACTTAGGGCATACAACCCGATGAAAACCAATATAGAACTCCACCATGGCCAAAAGATTGCAGTCAGGCCCGAGATGAAAAATAGAAAACTAAAGGTCGCTACTGGGTGAAACCTATTCCACTCAGTGACTTGTGGTAAACGCAGGTCAGCTTCTACGCGCGCTCTATTTTCCGAAGTGAGTGAGGGAATGGTGAATCGTTCTTTCTTTTGACCGATACCACCGGCTTGCGCCAACTCTATATTAACCCTTCCTAAGGCTCTCGCCACCCAGCCTTGGCGCGCAGTTACACCTTGCAATTTTCGAGCGCTAAAACCTCTATTTAACGTGCTCAATAATCCGGCTTCATAATGATAACGCTGACCAGCTCTCGATAACCGATAGCCATAATACTTGTTCACCGCGAACAGAATTGAACCCAGCATCACCACAACGATGACCGCGACCGTTAAACCGATGGCAATAAGAATTGCGGTTGTACGGTCGGGAAACTGCCCAAAGAAAGCTTCGGCTTTTCCTTCAATCCAGTCGCGAATTGCGTCGTTGGAATTTAGGAATGCAACCAACAAACCCAAAACTATAAAAGGGTTTTGCATTAAGCCAATACGCCAAACATCCCTGTTGGTTAAAGCCAAGCTAAAGTCTGAAGACTTGTTTGACGAGCTGCCTGAATTCTCTGCATGATCAGAATTCGCAGTTTCGCTATCTGTTGAGCTTACCCGAGCCTGCAAAGACAAGGCTTGCTCTAACGTTAATCCTACTAGCTCAACCTCACTTCCTTTCGCACCTGCACTTTCTAAGCGAACCACCCGCAAATTGAACGGCCGCAAATACCAAGGAAATTGAATGTCTGCTTGTTGAATGCGCTCGTACTCTAAGTTGAGTTCGCTACGATTAAACACGCCCCGACGAACCGAGACTCGGGAGTCTGAAACCTGATAAGTAAACCGCAAGAACGTAAGTACTACCATAACCAAGAACAAAGCTAGCAGTACTAATAAAATAAGAGGCACATACTCCCTTACTGGTTTCACAAAAACCCAAATACTGACTAAGCCCGGTAACATTTGGTACCCGTGCTTCACTGTGTTCTTAATGCCGGAAAGAAAGAAGAAAATAAGTGACACTACCGGCAAACGGTGCCATTCGTTATTCATCTACTTGCTCTCCAACTTCTGAAATAACATCATCAGAAAGCTGCTCTGCACGAACACGCTCAACAATGGTGCGCTTTAAATTCTCGGCGTCGTCTTCAGGTAACCCCGGCAGGCTGAGGTCTGCTCCCTGACCACCGGCGGTATAAAGCATGAGCCGGCTAATACCCAGCCAACGCTCAATTGGGCCACGAGCGAGTTCTATGTGCTGTAGACGATTAAAAGTCACAGTCACTTCCTTATGCCATAGCGCGCCAACACGAAATCCGGTTTCATCATCTGCTACATAATACTGGGTAACGGCGTAACGGCGCGGCACCCAGAAAATAATGAGTACGAGCCACAATACAAGCAGAGCAGCTATTACCGCATGAGGAATCCAGTTTGGTAACGGAATAGGGGAAACTCTAACGGCTACCGCTACAGCGATAAATATAAAAAGCGTAATCGAGGTATGTATACGTAAATAGGTTTTATACGCTGGAGCAACCGCTTGATAGTCGCTCGACTGCGTGTTCAGTAGGGCTTCGTTCATATTATTCTTTTTATATCCTCAATTATGTTTTGGATCTTGCAAACTACTTGCGCTTTTCTAACCTTATTATTACATTGAACACATGACCATACGACAACACATTTATAGTGTAATCATTTGTTTCGCAGGCCTACTTTCTTGCGCCGTAAGTGCTCAAGAAGACCCAGCTAGCGCACAAAAAATAGACGCTATTACTTGGGCGATTAATAGCGCCCCGCCTTTTCATGTTTTGTCAGGCCCGCTCGTGAATCAGGGCATGTGCGACGAATTAACACACGCCTTTGAACGCGCACTTCCAAATACCGAATTTAGTACGGTTTTTATGCCTCAAGCGCGCATAGGTATAGAGTTTGAACGCAATGCAAACCTTTGCTTTCCCTGTATGATTTACAATCCAGGTCAACACGATCGCGTATATTTTACCGAACCCACGCATTGGTACCCGCCGCACGGTGTAATTACTACGCACGAACTTGCGGCTGAACTTACTGAACAGTTTGGCAACCCTATTGAGCTCAGCGCACTTTTAGAGAGCGAGCAGTACTATTTAGCTTATCCTCATGGCCGTAAATTTGGGGACTTGCAGCCCATTTTAGAATCTCACTCCAGTCAAAATAGTTATCGCATTGTACGCACCGGAGACAACGCACCTACCGCCATTTTAGCCATGATCAGGGCAAACCGTGTTCACTACACTATCGACTATCCGATCTTGGTTGAATACGACAAGCAAACCGCAGAGTCAGATATGGCTTTTATTCCCATTGCAGAAAATCAAAACTCAGTGGTCATAGGAGCCATCGGCTGCACGAAAAACGCATGGGGTGAACGCGCTGTGCAACACCTGAATAGAGGATTGCCCGCCATTCGGAATGACGAGCAATTTATGGCTAGGTTAGCTATGTATTACAACAATATTCCAGACTACTTTGAGCGTTACGAACAGCTTATTCGTCAACACCAGAGAGAAACTAGCCCTCAGACTTCGCCAGACCGATCAGATAATCAGCCAGAGCTCCCATCCCTGTAGTCTCTATACCTGCCGCACGCTCTGCGTCTTGGTTGTAATTGGTATTGGTATTTACGTCGTACACGTACAGGTCTCCCTGCTCGTCTTCAATAACTTCAATACCCGCCACGTCTATGCGCGCGTTGTGCATAAAGTCATGTAGCTTGGTGAGAATTAAATAGTTGTCGAACCGGTTGGTAATCGTGAATTTTGACGGTGTATTGCTCGTGCTATCCGAACCAGCACCCACAGGGCAAGCTTGATCGTCTATTGCACAAACATCAGCAGGACATAACTCGAATCCTTCCGAAGTGTCTACGTCCACCGCATAAACAAAATTCCGCCCCACAAATTCACAGCGCGTTATACGGTTATCTTTGGGTTTTATATATTCTTGCAGTAACCATAAACCGTCTAAAGGCTCAGCGTAGTCATCACTGCTTAGGTAGGTTTTTAGCCCTTCAATATCATCAAACTTCAAAACGCCAAGGCCCTTACCACCACGGTTAGGCTTTAAAATAAGAGGCCACTGCTGAAAGTCTTCAGCGGCAGTAATGACGCGAGACTTACCGCTGACAGCTCGAGTACGAGGTACTTTAACACCCGCTTCACGCAAGGCGGCGTATTGAGATATTTTACACACTTCAAGGTATAAAGCTTCTGTACCATTAACCACTTCCACCGGGTGCTCTTCAAGCCATGTTAATGCTGCCCGTGTTAGTTCTGGTGAGAAACGATGCCCTCGGGTATGCGAAGAAGCACTCATTCGATTGTAATAAACTGCGTCTTTTGGAACGCTATCGAGTGCAACTACCCCTTCATGAATAAACCATTCGCTAAAAGAGCAGCCTCGCTTTTCAAATTCCGCGTACAAAGGCTCTAACCATTCTTTATTCTCATGAATTACGATAATTTCTTTCATAAAACTCAACTCAAGGTTCTGTGAATACCTACGGCACCTGCGGCGTCGGGTAGCTTCTCAACTAAAAACTCAATTAAACTTCGCACTGCGGGTAACATACCCCTTCTAGACGGGTAAACCAAATGCATAATACCCGTGGGAAGTCGCCATTCAGGCAGCACGCGCTTTAAAACACCTTTTGCCTCTTCTTCTTGGCATAAATAGTTCGGTAAAGATACCACACCGAGTTTTTCACTCGCTGCGGCTTTGAGCATCCACATATCGTCGGTAATTAAACTTGCTTGGTAACGAACTACATATTTCTCTCCAGAGCTATGACTAAGTTGCCATTGATATCGACCAGAAGACTGATGCATGGATAAGCACGGCCATGTGACCAAGTCTGCGGGGTGACTGGGCCTTCCCATCGACATAATAAACTCTGGATGCGCAAACAACGACGACGGAGAAGCAATAATACGACGAGCAATAAGTGCTGAGTCTTCTATCGTAGGCCGAACACGAAGCGCAATATCGATATGATCTTCAATTAAGTTCACCGGCTGATTCGTGGTAATTAAATCTATGGAAACCTGTGGGTACATCGCCATAAATTCAGGTAATACTTGCACCAGCAAACTCTGGCTAATTGCGTAAGGACAACTCACCCGTATACGACCCGACGGCTTTTCTTTCGCCACTTGGGTGACAAGCTCAGCCGCATTGGCAGCGTCTGACAAAGATTTGCAGTGGATAAGCACCTCTCTGCCAATGTCAGTTAACTCAAGCTTGCGCGTTGTACGGTGAATAAGGCGAACACCTAAATGCTCTTCAAGTTGGGAAATACGGCGGCTTAATGTCGACTTCGGCATATTCAGGCTGCGTGCCGCTGCACTAATACTTCCGGCCTCAACGACCTGTGCAAACAAAGCAAAGTTAGTTAGGTCCTGCATAACAAAGGGCACTCTATTGTTCCATTTATGAAACAGTAAATTCCAAAAACACCATCTAGTCAAATATATGGAACAAATTAAAATACACCCATCGGAATTTCAAATTCATAAAGAGGTGATTAATATGAAAATCCTAAAAATCGATTCAGGACTATTTGTTGAACAGTCAGTTAGCCGTCAACTCACTGACAAGGTTGTAGCACAACTTAGCCGTACCAATTCTGATGCGGAAGTTATTACACGAGACGTAGTTGCAGAGCCTATCTCTCACCTAGACGCCAACATTCTAATGGCGGGTGGTGTTGAAGAAGCGGAGCGCACTGAACTTCAGAAACAAGAACTAGCGATGAGCGAAACACTGCTTGAAGAGATCTTTGCTGCAGACGTGCTCGTTATTGGTGCTCCTATGTATAACTTCACGGTTCCTTCACAGTTAAAAGCGTGGATTGACCGAATCGCTCAGGCAGGGAAAACCTTCCGCTACACCGAAAATGGTGCAGAAGGTCTGCTAAAAGGTAAGAAAGCGATTATCGCTTCTGCACGTGGCGGTATTTACTCTGAAGGTGCAGCAGCTGCTTTAGAACACCAAGAAAGCTACCTTACTGGCGTACTTAACTTTATTGGCATTACTGACGTCAGCATAGTTCGTGCTGAAGGCGTAGCGATTAGCGAAGACGCTAAACAAGCAGCCATCGGTAACGCAGAAGAAGACATTAAAGCGTTAAGCGCCGCTTAATCATAGCGCTTACCCTTAGCTGCCTCGCACCTTCCCCCCTTGCGAGGCAGCTTTTTTATTTTTCAAAAACAAAGCTTTATATTTTGAACAATACCCAATCTTTGCTACATTCAAGAATGTTTTAATGCAAGGATAGGCCTCCATGTCACCGCGACGCATTGCACTTCGTATCACATTGATTTACGTCACATTTGGCGTGCTCTGGATATTATTCTCAGACAGTATTGTCGCGTCATTTGTGAGTGATGTTGAGACTTTATCTAAAGTGCAAACCTACAAAGGCTGGTTCTACGTTTTACTCACTGGTGTTTTATTCTTTTTTCTTACCTATGGAAGTTTAAAGTATCAACAAACATTGAGTGAGCGCGACTCATTGACCGGGTTACTCAACCGCCATATGTTTCGTAACCACTTAGAACAATTAATAAAAAGACTTGGTGGGCAAAATGGCCACTGCACTCTGGTACTCATCAACCTCGACAATTTTAGACAGGTCAACAATACCGCTGGGCAGCAAATTGGCGACAACATTCTTCAACAAGTCGCTCAGTCTTTGAAAGAACAATTCTCCGATTCAGCGCTGCTCGGTCGCTTCGCGGGCGACGAGTTTGCTATTGCCATCTCCGAAGATCAAAAAATTGATGTTTTTGAAAGCCTACAAACTCTCCAGTCCAACTTAGAAAAGCTTACCGTTCCGGCTTCACCTGATTTAACTGTCTCTGCCCGCATAGGTATCGCTACATTTCCAGAAGATGGCTCTTCATTAAAGTCGCTAGTAACCGCAGCCACTCTTGCTCTAGAGGAAGCAAAGGTTTTAGGTGCCGGACAAATACGGGTGTATAGCCACCGTTATGGTGAAGAGGCGCAAAGCCGGCTAGAAATGCTTGCAGAGCTACGAACAGCAATAAGCGAGGAGAAGCTTTCGGTAGTCTATCAGCCTCAATTTAATCTAAGTTCACGAGAAATTACTGGCGTCGAGGTTTTGGTTCGCTGGCACCGCGAACGTAAAACAAGCGTGCGACCAGACGTCTTTATACCTCTTGCTGAGCAGTCTGGGCTTGTTCACCCCATTACTGATTTTGTCTGCAAACAAGCAATTCAAGAACTTAAGAAATATGACCTACTAGGGAAGGCAAAAGCTATTCCAAAGGTTTCTATCAATATTTCAGCGCGAGACTTCGACCATATAACCGGTGCGGACCGTTTTTTTGAACGCTTCTCTTATTTAGAAGGAGATTGGTCAACCATTCAGTTAGAAATTACTGAAACAGCGTTAATGGAAAATTTTGAGCAAGCTTTACCGTTGCTACACCAGATTCGCGACAAGGGTATTCGTATTTCTATCGACGACTTCGGTACGGGATATTCCTCGCTAAGTGTGCTCCGCAAGTTACCTGTGCGCGAACTGAAAATCGACCGCAGTTTCACCCAGGAAATCACCGAAAACGAGAATGATCTACAACTCGTCAAAGCTATTATTGCCATGGCTCGCTCGTTGAATATTAAAACTCTGGCTGAGGGAGTAGAAACAACAGAGCAAGCATTAAAGCTGAAAGAGTTAGAGTGTGAGGAAATACAAGGTTTCCTAATGTCGCCACCACTTAACATTGAGCAGCTTGTGGAGTTTATTGAGCGCCATCAGCCATAAACTGTAACTCAATATCTTTCACTAATTGAACTTGGTTAAAGTAAGACATTGGCGTTTCACTGTAAGTTAAACGGAACAGCTTGCGTTCTTCGATCGGAAGTCCTTGATACTCAGAAATCACCTGATACAGCCATATTTCACCATCCCAATCTAAACCCTGTTGCGCGAGATAGTCGAGTGCCCGAACAGGCTTTCCTTTTCCAGCAGCTAACACAGACAAATAGAACGACTCGACATCTTGCTTTAGTCGCTCTTGTTTCACCTGCAGAGCAGCGGTTTCGCCATGCGCTATTGCAGTAGGCTTCGTTCGCACTTCTTGCAGACGCTTTATCCGCGTGGGCCGCACAGGAGTTTCATTAACCAACTCTGCCATAGCTTCGGCGTCTGTGGCGCGGTCTATAGCAACTGAAACCGCAGGTACCAATGGTTTCGCTTGATTCAGTAGGTCAGGCAATGACGCTCGCCAGCTGTAGTCACCCGGTTCGAAGTCTGGATGTTGTCGCAAGTACGCTGCCATTCCCGCAACCAATAGCGAGCGTTCTTGCTGTGCACGAAAACGCGTAAGCAACTCGGTCATGCGCTCTTGCACGGCAAGCAAGCTCGCATGGTGCACACTTAGCTTTTGATTCAGGTACACCACCAATAACTTACGCAATTCACTGCTTGTTCCGGCAAGCGTAATCATTTCGTCAACACGCACGAGTTCCAAGCCTTCAAGTAAGCGATGTATTTGCTTGTGCGCAAGCTCGTTTTCCCGAATCTTGTCCGTCAAGCTAGCAACGAAACCAAAGTGTGAGTTTAAGCGTTGCCATAGGCTATCAATGGCTTCCTCAAATTGTCCGGTAAGGTCGTATACAGCCTCGGTAAGGAGCTGTAACTGTAAATCAGCGTAACTATAATTACCTTTGTGCTGAGCTTCCGTATAGCTTATTGCTGTCGCTTCAATACGGTCGAGTTCACCACTCACATCAGCGTGCGCTTGTCGCCTGCTTTCGTCGGCAATTAAGCCCGCGATCATATTGGCGATTTGCGGGCGCAGCTTTAGACCATAAGCATCGTCAGGTCGCCATAAAATTCGCGCTTGAATAAGCTTTTGTAAAACACGCTCACCTACGGCGGCTTCGTCGAACTCCCCCCGAATGTAGGCATCCATAAGTAGCTCGGCATGGTTACCTAACAATTTGAGGCGCTCGCCACCTAACTCCAGCATTTTTTGGTTTTGTAAGCCAGAGCTCACGACCATAGCTCCTCTTGCGTAGAACTTTCTTCCACCGGAAGGTTCTCTTCGTCTTTAATAAAGCGCACTAATTCAATTAAGTAGTCTACTTTTCCGGTAGCAATGTAATACTGGCGATCGGCATGAGGCTGAGTTAAATACCCATGTTCTTTCAGGCGCTTAAATACCGTTTTCGCTTGCGCATCCAGCTGCTCTGCCTGGGAGTTAAAGAACTTGTCAGCGGCAAGTTGACCAAATCGCTGTCGAAGCCCTTGGTGGTCTTCGGTTTTCTGCACAAACTCATGCAATTTGATCGTGTCACCCGGGGCGATGGTTCCGTCTTTACCTAACGACTCCTGAACAATTTGCATCCAGTCTAGCAATGGCAATAGTGCATGCATGGTGGTAGAAAACTGTTGCTTTAATTGCTCTCTAATTTCAGGTGTTAACTCATTCCAGGCCAAGAAATACACCGCACCATCTTCACTTTGCGCAACGCGTCGATTCAAAGGACGCAAGTATTCATCAATTACATTTCTCACGTCATCTTGTGCAAGCTTTTGGTGCATTTCTGGCGCAGTCACTTCACACACGAACTGTCCAGACAAGAGGTACTCCACTAAAGATCCATAAGGCATCATGCTTCTACCTCCTGTCTCGCTTGCTTAAGCTTTTGACTTAGTTTCGACACGCGGGGTTCAATACGTTTCAGGACACGCTTACTGCTGTCAGCACCGTCTACTTCAATTAAATAACGATGTTTGAATAACATGAGTACGTCGGACTCCGGATTAGGGAACGCACCCACAATATCAATTTTGTTTTTGTCGCAAGCAGCGAAAAGTCGTTCCACATTGTGGTACGCCAAGGTACCAATTTCGTCAATTGGCCAATGAATTCGTGTGTCGGCTTCGCCTTTCAGTAAGCGCGTGAATGCGAGTAAGTATTTGCACAAAATAAGGTACGCCATACCATGGCTAGACGACTCAAGTAATTGACGGTCGTTGCGAATAACGAGGTCTGTGCCACCCTCTCGCAAATGCAGCTCAATGCGAAGTAAAGACTCTAATGCATACTCCTGATCTGCGCGCAGCATTTCCGCTACCTCTGCCAGGCTGTCCATATAAGCTTGGCTCGGTAAACTTTGTCCCGAATCACGCCAAGCCTGAATATGTTTCGCACATCGTTTCAATGGCTCCCAGAATCCAAGCTCATCTATAGTCGACGAAATTCGTACTTCCGACTTCTCAACTTCATCAAGCTCTAAGTCGTCTCTCACCGCCTGGCTTAGTCTACGACTGAACTGCTCAACACGGTGGTTAATGTCTTCAAAAATAGCGAAGAAGTTCAGTAGAGCATTACCAATAGTACGACCTTGCTCGACCACTTGTGTTTGTTGGTCGCGAAGTAGTGTTAACAAGCCACCTAACACGCCATACACATCATGGCCTACGAGAGAGTCTTCCAGCCCACCAAGCTGCTGCTCGATGGTATCTAAAAAGTCTGGTGTTGCGTCTTTACGAAGCGCACTCTCAAACTGTTCTAACCGCGCTTTAAGCTGTCTTTCCACTCTGTCGCGGGTAGCTAAACCTTCTGAGCAACGGTGTACACGCTCTTCAACACTTAACTGGTCATATTTCGTTTTATTAGGATGCTCTGCCACAGGTAAGTTATGGAGCTGCGACATGAATGGCGTAACAGAGTTAAGAAGGTTTTCTGCATCTTTCTTAGTTTGCTTGCTCTCTTGTAACCGCTGTTGAATTTGCAGCAAGCTGTCTTTACTGCTTGCTACAACCTTCTCTAACTCTCTTTTATTTGCTCGTAAAGACTGCTGCAACTCACGCTCTCGGTTCAACATTTCAGGGCGAGTTTTCTCGTAATCTTCAGCCATAAACAATTGAAAAGCTCTTAAAACGTCGTGCTTTCCTTCCAACTGCCTAATTTTCTGCTGCAATGCTTCTTTTTCTTCTTTGAGCTTTGCCAGCTTTTTCTTGTCGATACCTTGTTGCGCCAGCTCGTCACCAAAGTCGACTTCTAATGCCTTAACTTTCGCTTCAACGTCACTGCGCTTCTCGTCAATTTGCGTTTCTAGCTGCTGCCGCTTGTCATCGTACTCAGCAAGCTTCTCTTGTGCGTCTGCAGTTAACTCTAGTAGCTGGGCTTCCAAGCCATGACGTCTTTCTGCCAACTCTTCATCTTTTGCACTGCGAAGCTCTACCAGCTGCTTCTCGAGCTTTTGCAGCTCACTCGCCGCCGACTTGTTTCTTTGTTTCGCGTTCAGCTCTAATTCTTGCACAAGCCGTTGTTTACTCTCACGCGCGTAATTCCGTTCTTGCTCAAGTTTCTTCACCTGATGTTTAGCGGTAGTTTGCGCTTCCTGCTTTTCCTTATACTTTGCATGAGTACTCGCCAGCTCTGCTTCTGCTTCCTTTACCTGCTTTTCGGCTTGCTCACGCTGCTCTTGCGCATGCTCCAGCTGCTTACCAAGCTCGGCTTCAGCTTGCGCAAATGGCTGCGCATCGACACTGTCTAAATTCAGTTCAATATCAAGGATCTGGTTCGCGGCTTTCTTGGCTAATTTCGGCTGTAGATCTGTCCGTGCTAGTAGGTTTTCTGCGAGAACCTTACCTACGCCTTGGTGCCAATCCTTAACTTCGTTGTTCAGAAAAAACCTCAAGCTACGCTCGTCAGGATTCGCTTGTGCCTGCAATGCACTCTCATGTTGCTGCGCTGAATTGAATGTTTTACGAGCATTTGCCAACGCGGCGTCTGCGTTACTTTGCTGCTCACTCAGTCTTTGTAATGCCCGTTCATGGTCGCTCAATACCTCGCGGGCACTATCGAGATCATTTTGAATCGTTTCAATACGAGCTTCATATTCTGCTATTTGTAACTGCTCATCGGCACTTAAATTCGCCGCTTCAGAAGTGACCTTCAAACGCAATAAGCGCTCATTCAGCGCTTCAATTTCAGACTGCAGCTGACCTTGCAGCTCTTGCTGTTCTCGCTCAAATTTCTGCTTAATATTCGACTGCTCAGACTCAAGTTTGCGCTTCTCTTCACGTTGCTGCTCATCTACACCCCGAATTTGCGTCTGATTCCTCTTCACCAGTCGGTCCAGTGACTCTCTTAGCTTGAGTTTTTGCTGATCTAACGCTTGTTGCTGACTCGCATGAGCATCAACTAACAGTTGGTAGCTTTCTTGGGTTTCTTCTAAAGATTCACGAAGGTCGGGTAACGACTCATAATCTCGAGCAATGGCACTCATGTCTTGCTCAACAAAATCGTCGTATTGACGTTGATTACGATCAAGCCATCGCTCTGTTTCTTCAAGCTTGAGCTCATCGGTCGTTATTTTCTGGCTGAGTTCCGACTTTTTCTCGTCAAAATTATCTCTAAAGCTTTCACGCTCTTTTTCTAACCCAGACACAAGCGCTTCGGCTTCAGCAATCTGTGTTTTTAAGTCGTTCGCATCATCTTCTAATAAGGGTTTCAGTTGCCATAGTTCCGACAAGTTGTCTTGCGACTCGGTCACCAAGTCACCCATAGCTTGATATTGCTTTTCTAAGCTGGAAAGGCCTTTAAACAACCGCATTTGCTGTAGCCACTGACGAATTTTAGTGGCCTTTATAGCTTGGGTCGGTTGGTGATTCCCTTCTTCTTCTAAAATGGTTGCTAACATGGTGCGAAGGGTGTCCATTTTCCCTTCCTTCGCATGAACAGCACTCACCAATTTCTCAATATGGCGTAACTTCTGAGGGCTTTTGCACAGGGCAAACCTAGCTGCCGTTTGGCGCATTTTCAAGTTGTCACGACTTTGCCCTCGCATCATCGTAAAGTCATTCTGAATAATGGCTTTATATTCGCTAGTTGCCGTTATTTTGGACGTCGCTTTGCAATCTTGTTCCTGTAATCGAGCAAGCCAATCACTTTGACTCACGCCAACCGCGCCCTTCTTGCTTTCACTCAATAATTGTTCAGGACTGTATGGCGCAGGAACAAAGCGATACTCAACACCGCCGTCATTCTTACGAGTTAAAACCACCTGACACATATTGCCATGGCCATTTTCATACTCGTAAACCAAATAACTGTTGTCGAATGGAAGATAAAATTCATCGAACTTCTTGCGGGTTTTGGGCACCACTCGGTTTGGCTGTTCACCATAAAATACCGGGATAAGACGCTGCAAAGTGGTTTTACCCGAAGCATTGGTACCACATATATTGGCATGACCGTCTAGGTTAAGCTCTACCACGCCTGGTAAATGCGTATGAATGAGAATAATGCGTTTTAACTGAGCCATGCCAATACGTTCCTAGTTGTTTTCAAGTTACTACGGCTGCTTGTTGTCGTTCATTACAGCGCAAAAGCACGAATCGAACCGTCGCGGCCACGCAGAATAAGCGCGCCAACACTGTCTATTTCAATACCAATTACACGTTCAAGTTGTTGCATGTAAAGCTGTTCAATGCGACCAACTTCGGTCATACAAGCTCTTCGTGTCATGCCTAACTGGCCAAGTTCTAACCCCTCTCCAGAGAAGCGATACTCACCAAAGAAACGGTTACAACCTGTTTGCCCAACCACGCGACCATCGGGGAGGAATGAAATCGTAGCAATCACGCTACCTGTGCTATTGCCATTGATTTCACTTACATGCCATTCCACACCCTGAAGCATGCGCTGCGTGTCGCCACCACAACCTTTTACCGACTGCTGGCCAATGGTTCCTTCTACTTCGTATGGGAAGGGCAAACCAGTCATCGAGTCATGGCAGACACGACGCGTAATATTTAACGCTAAAGAGCCGTCGGCCGTGTTCGAGGTTAAGACATGCTGAGAGCGAAAAGGCTGCTCAAGTTGAATTCTGCTCACAGACTGAGTACTTGGTGTTTGATACTCTAGCGAGCCTTGTGCAAAACGAATACTCCAAAAAGGCTCATTGCCACGCGCTTCAAAGTTAGGCGGTAGCTTCCCCTGAACATAACATGTCGGTAATGCCTGACCTTCAAGCGTCAGCGTTGCTTCATCACCTTTATTCCAAAACTCTGTTGTACCGTCTTGCGAACGGTAAAGTGCACCTGAAGCAGACTCTACACTTGCCAGAGAAATAACTTGGTCACGAACGAATAACTCCATAGACGAGCGACCTGCCGTAGAAGACACCGGAAGCCTTGCACAAAACCAATCTTGTGTTTGTGTATTACTTGGCACCGCAGGTGGGCGCTCAATAGACTGAGCAGAACTTTGTTCTGTGGTCGTTTGGCAAGCACTCATAAGTACGGCAAGTGCCGCTGCGCTTAGCATTTTCAAGCTTATCTGCTTCATTGTTCTACTCCATTATGATTCTTAAATTAAGATACTGCACCTGCAGACAAAGTTCTGTATTCGTCCAACGCGAATTGGTCAGTCATGCCACTCACCATATCTTGCAATAGCCGGCAGCGACAATACATCTCCCATACTTCAGGGTCGTCATGTTTCTTGTTTTTCATTTCCACATAAGCTTTCACGTGCTTATTCGGCAAGCGATTGAATAGACGACTCTCGCGCAGCGGCTTATTTTTGGCATTGCTGTCTAAAAGTAGTGTGAAGTCCTTCTCGCTGAGCTCTAACAGAGGCGCATAGTGTTCTAATACACCCGTTAATATTTGATACCCCTGCAACTCTAGCGTTTCTACTTCCGGGGTAGAGAAAATATGCCGTCTAGCAACTTTTTTTAGCGTTTCAATAACGGCATGCTCTGGCGAGCCGTCTTCGAGTAATGCGCGGTTCAAGGAACCGTCAAAAACTTCTTCAATATGACCCACAAATTCTTTCGCAGCATGGTGTACCAGTGGATAAATCAGTAGTACTCGCAATTTAATGAAGAAAACGTGCGACTTATTAATGCTTTCTTGCTGCGCGGCCTCTAACGCTTGCTGCACAATGTCATTGAAGCTCAAACCATTGAAGTGTCGTGCATTGGGGTCTTGCTTGCATTGCTTCTGAAACTCTTCGCTAAGCAGTTTTACCAGTTCTTTCAGCGTCAATAAGTCTTTGTCGACCCCGTCTTCGATATCTGCGAGGCAGTAGGAAATATCATCTGCCGCTTCCATAACATAGGTCAAAGGAAAGCGATGTCCTGGGTCGATATCTAAGGCCTTCAGCAATGCTTTCACATATTCTTTTTCTGAATAGTAGAAACCCGGCTTTTTCTTCAAATAATCGAACGGATCGCCATCTTTTGGTTTAGCCTCGCTCGCAGCACGGGTGTATTTCAAAACACAGGCAGCTTGCGCGTACGTTAAATTCAACCGCTGTAGGTTTGCAATCAAACGTATTGCTTGGGCGTTTCCCTCAAAGTTAGCAAGTTCAATTTTAAATAACTGGGAATTAGATGTGTCTTTTTTAAAAGCCTTTAGGTACTTTACTTTTTTCTCGAACCACTGAGAAATCGCCGCTTCACCAAAATGACCAAACGGCGGGTTACCCATGTCGTGCATTAGGCAAGCCATTTCTACCAACGATTCAAATTCGCGATTCAGGTTCTTTAAACCATATTGCTCTAGCGCACCCTCTGTTTTCTGAAGCTCTCGAAAGATTTGCTGGCTAATGAATCGCCCAGTTTGTTGGACTTCTAAAGAGTGTGTCAGCCGGCTACGTACCGCCGCATTACGTTCTAGTGGAAATACTTGTGTTTTCTGCTGCAACCTTCTGATGGCCGCTGAATTAATAATACGCCCACGATCACTTTCAAATGCACGCAACAAGCTGCCATCACCGTCAAAGTCATTTGAGGCTACTGGACGTGTTGCGGTTATTTTTTTGGAAAAGTCTGTCATGTTGTTTTAGGCGTAAACTTATTTATTTTTATAATTTTAGTATACCCTAGCTGTAGATCAGCACCAATGCTCGTTATGCAATCACTTCATAACCCGACCAATCCGGCACAAGGTCTTGTGTATTTCCGTCTTTGTGCAAGTGAACATGCCAGCCTTCCAGCATATCTACCGTAAGTAAGTCGTCTAGTGCGTACAAGTTGTCTTTATGAGGCATATTTGTGCCCAGCATCAGTCGCTGCTTACCCAACGCTTTTGCTTCCTCAACCGAACGCGCCACGCACACCATAAACTCATGGGCTTCGGCTAATTGACCTTGCTTGTACCCACCAAAGTTTACGAAATAGAGTCTTTCGCTTTGCTCGCTAGGGTCGCTTTTTAATTCAATCTTGTATCCATCAACATGATGAAGTTGCACATAGCTATCTAAATGCAAACCTTTTTGCGTACCAAACCATTGCTTTCGAAGCTGTGGATAACAGTCTTCTATCGTTTCACCGACCACAAAACGTACGTCGTGCAGTTCTATGTTGGCTTGAGGCGCAGAACCACCCAAGTACACTAAAAACAACTTCATCAGTTTAAGTCTCATTTTTTCATTATTCAGGCATGTTAAACTAAGGCATTCCTTTCTTTAAGGAAAGAACTTAAAGAGAGAGCAAAGAGGAAGAGCTAGGAGCAATCATGTCGCAACAGGCGCGCTTTTTGAATTTGTCGTCGTTTTTCTGGCAGCCATGCCAACCTACGCCAGTGAAAGCACCACAATGGATGGTATGGAACCAAGACCTAGCTCAACAACTTAAGTTACCCGAAGAGCTCCAATATCAACATCGAGAAAGCCAAGCCTTAGACATTCTTGCAGGTAACCAAGAACTTCCTATATGCACAGCATTCGCAGCCACTTATGCCGGCCATCAATTCGGCTATTTTAATCCACAGTTAGGCGACGGTCGCGCTATCACCTTGGGCGAGGTTAAAGACAGCCACGGTGATTATTGGGAGTTGCAGCTTAAAGGCGCAGGGAAGACCCCTTATTCACGCTCAGGAGACGGACGCTCTCCTATTGGGCCCGTTATTCGAGAGTACTTGCTCAGCGAATATATGCATAAAGTAGGAGTTCCAACAACCCGTGCTCTTGCCGCTGTTGCCACTGGTGATTGGGTATATCGTGAAGACCCCGAGCCTGGAGCTATATTAACTCGCATGGCGCAAAGCCATCTGCGGGTAGGAAGCTTTCAATATGCTGCTGCGCATGGTGGTGCAGAGAAAACCCAAGAACTCGTCGAGTTTGTCATTCAGCATTATTTCCCCCAGCTCCAGCATGCCCCTTTTCCCGCGTTAGCGTTACTTGATGAAGTTGTGAACAAACAAGCTCAGCTAATCGCGCACTGGATGCAAATTGGCTTTATTCACGGTGTAATGAATACCGACAACATGAGCATTTTAGGCGACACCATAGACTACGGCCCCTGTGCATTTATGGACGACTTCAAAGCGGACCAATTCTATAGCTTTATCGATAAAAATGGACGCTACCGCTACTCGCGCCAGCCCGCTATTGCTCAATGGAACTTATCACGCTTTGCAGAGAGCTTGCTCACTATTCACATCCCGCAACGTGAAAGTCAGGAACAGGCTGTTGATGAACTCAAGAGCGTCATTCAGCAATTCAAGCCAAAATACGAACAAGCTTATTACAGCGGAATGCTTAAAAAGCTGGGAATGCCCGAAGTCGAAACCATTGCTACGCAAGATGTGCAACTTATAGACAATTACTTGTCGTTATTAGAAGCAGACCAACTCGACTACACACGTTCGTTCCTTGCGCTGGAAGCTCTGCTGGAAGAGGGCGAAACAGAAAATCTATTTCCTGCCAACGAAAGCTGGGAAGCATGGTTAAAAGAATGGAAAGAAAGGCTGAAGAACCTTCATATTCGAGAAGAACAGGCCGTGGCGACTATGCAAGCCACTAACCCGTCTGTTATTCCTCGTAACCACCTCATCGCACAAGCTATTGAAGAGGTAGAAAGTTCAGGGTCACTAAAACTGTTTAATCAACTGCAAGAAGTTTTCGCAACCCCATATAACCGCACTTTGGTGAACGATTCATTTGCTCAACCTCCACAACGCGGTCAAGAAATAGAGAATACCTTTTGTGGAACTTAATGGGTTCGCTTATTAGCAAGCATTAGTCTTTGAGCTTAACCGCAGTTCCGAACACTAAGATTTCTGCTGCGGACTGAGCCACTACGGACGTAGCAAAGCGAACACCAACAATTGCATCAGCTCCAAGATCTCGAGCTTCGTCAATCATTCGGTCAATCGACTGCTCACGCGCCTCAGCCATAAGCTTAGTATAGTCGTGTAGCTCTCCACCCACTATATTTTTTAAACCCGCAAGAATATCTCTACCCACATGGCGCGCACGAATCGTGTTACCGCGAACAATACCCAAAGTTTCCTCAATGTCCTTACCGGCAATTGTTTCCGTTGTACTAATCATAACGTGGCTCATAATTTCACCTTTCTATATTTATCTGTTTTTAAACTTTTAATACGTTGTCTTAAAACCATTACAAAGAGACCTGCAAAACCTAGGTATAACGCAGCAATCGAGGCGCGTAACCATACCGGTTGCGAAGTGTCTTGCCATAACGCTAAACCAAGCTCCCAAATGGCATAGCCACCCACAACTAACGCTCCTAAAATCACGAGCAACCAAGCAGTTGTGCCTAGCCATTTCGAAGGCTTGTCGTTTAATAATTTGTCGAGCTGCTCAATTTCGGCTGCTGTATGACCCGACTGCTCATGTAATGTCTCTTTTAAATCTGTATGCACGGTTTCAAGCTCCGCTAGTAGGGCTGAACATTTTTCACAACGCTTAAGGTGTAACGCTACGCGCTGCGACTCTGACTGCGACAACTCGTCGTCCAAAAAGCCGGACAATAGAGGTTCTATCGCTTCACATTGAATGGCTTTACTCATACCTCACCTCGCTCATTTTCCAAACCTTGTAACTTTTTACGCAGTGCCATTCGAGCTCTGTGCAATCTAGACATTACCGTGCCTCGCTCTATCCTTAGCACTTTTGCAATATCGTCGTAAGCCAACTCATTAAGCTCTCGCAACACCAGTATTTCTCGCATGTCTATAGGCAGCGCTGTTAACGCTTGATGCACCCTTTGCTTTCGCGAATCCTGAAGCCAGCTCTGCTCTGGTGAGCAATCCACTTCCACGTCAGTATTCTGCTCGCTGTCCGCAAACTTCTTTTGGCCGCGTAAAACATCTATACAAGCATTTCTCACTACCTTAAGAAGCCATGCTCGTTGAGCTTTGGCTTCGTTAGGAAGGCGAACATTCTGAAAGCTTTTCAAGTAGGCGGTTTGCACAATATCCGCAGCCTCGTCTGACCCATTCAATATTTGACGAGCCAGCGCTAAAGCGCCCGGATACCATTGCAACCACGGATGTTGATCTGATTTCAAAATGTCACCTCAATTTTCTGTGAGTATGTAATAAACGAGCGAGCTGAACGATTTATTCCATATTTTTGAAAGTATCTGTCATTTTTTGGTCAACTTCTTGTTGAAAAATGGGTTTTAGCTATAATTGTTAAATTATTTTAAACAAAACTACGCTACTTGACGGTAGTGTGAAAAGAACAATGTCAGGGTGTAATTCTTAACGCTCGTTGTATTAGCTCACTGCTTTTCGCTAGTGAAGTTTCTTAGTTGCTACACACGACTACGCTTTTCTAAAACTTAAGGCAGGCATTTAGAATGTTGAATATTCGCGCTTTTGCAATTGCTGCAGTAATTGCACTGTGGGCCGTCCCTAGCTATGCACAGACTGTAAATTCAGTTATATCAGAGGGCAGAGCGTTGTTAGAAAGCGAGCAAACTCAAGCCGCTTTTGACGTATTCCGTGAGCAAGAGTCTAAATTCGCGGGTAACCCTCAATTCGACTATTGGTTTGGCGTTACTGCATTTCGGGCAGGTGAACCCTTCGAAGCTTCAGTCGCACTAGAACGTGTTATTGCAAATCAACCACGTCACGCAGGAGCGCGATTAGAGCTAGTTGCGGTCTATATTCAACTTAACCAACTTACGCCAGCAGAGCGGCAACTCGATTACTTAGGCGGCTTAAATGCACCACCACAAGCACGTATTGCTATGCGTAGATTTCGTGAAGTTATTGCGGAGCGAAGAGAGCAAGCCAACCAAGACCCGCAAATGATCATGCTCTCACTAGACACCGGTTACGACAGCAACTTTCTAAACTACCCAGATTCATTCGACTTATTTGCAGGTACTATTTTACAAGGTATAGCGGTATTAGAGGCCGACGACACCATGTACAACACCATTCGTGGTGTCTATTACAAACGCTGGAACCAAGAGGACGGTTCTTACTTAGAAACAAGTGCAACCGGGCAGTCGCGTAAAAATCATAATAGTGAAGCAAGTATTTTTGACACTACAATAGTGCAAGCTGCTGCCACAGTAGGCATGCCAATTGATATGACGAGCGAACTTCGCTTCGGCGCAGAAGTAGCACAGCTTTGGTTAGACAACGACCGCTACCGTACTCACTCAGGTGTTTCCGTAGGCGTTCGGAAAGCCCTGTCTCAGCGTTCAATATTTAACGTTGATTTAGGGTATAGCGAATATAATCACGCAGAACAGCGCAATAACTTCACCAGCTGGGACATCGATGCTAGCTATATTTACACCGTGTCCGAGCGACTTCGCCTAAGACCTCAGTTCCAAGCTATCTGGGAAACAATGAGCAGAGAGCCTACTCGACAGGGTGGGGCTGCTAACAATTATAGTTTGTCGCTTACGGCAGACTGGGCACTCAATGCTAGCCACCAAATTTCTTCCAGTATTGGCTATGAACGCAAAGAATTCGACCAACTCGGATTTTCTGTATTTAACCGCGGGCAAGCGGCTATTCGCGAAGACGACAGTTATCGACTGCGGCTAGAGTGGCGCTGGGATATCAACCAACACTGGCGTACCACATTTTTCGCACAAGTTCGCGAGCAAGACTCAACGGTCAACTTTTTTGATTTAGACCAAAACCTCGTACAAGGGAGCATAAGCTATGTTTTCTAATCTTTTTAACGCATACAGAGCAAACCATGTCGGGGTGTTTTTAGCTTCTTGCCTCATTGTTGTAGCCTGCTTTTCAAGTACCGTCTCCGCTCAAGAGAGCGACACCGAAACGGCTGGCCAGCTCTTATTTACCCACGGTACTGTAGAAATCACACGCAATGAAGAAACCACGAGCGCTTCACGCGGTGAAGACCTTTTTAACCAAGATTTACTCATCACAGGCACGGCTTCCAGTGCGCAAATACGTTTTTCCGACAACAGTTTGATAGCCGTACGCCCAGAAACAGAGTTTCTCATTGAAAACTATGCCTACGACGAAACCAATCCAGAAAACGGCCGTCAATCAACACAACTCATTCGCGGTAGCTTACGCGCCATGACAGGTGCAATTGGCCAAGCGCGCCCAGAAAATGTGGAATTCAAAACCCCAGTTGCCACCATGGGTATTCGTGGCACTGTGCTTTCTATTGTTCATATTCCAGAGGGCTCTGGCAATTCAGAGCTTGCCTCAGGTACTTATCTTCAAGTTGAAAGCGGCTCCGTAGAAGTAGTTAATAATTCAGGAGCTCAATTAGTTAACGCGGGGCAAACCGTATATGTAGAAAATGAGAACACTGCGCCGGCCCCTGCTTCAAATGACGCTGTGAATTACTTTGCCAGCCAACAAACGCAGCAAGATGATGAAAACGATGAAGAAAACGACGACAGCAGCAAAAATAACGACGGTAATAACAATAACAACAGCGGCAGTGGAACGAGTAATTCGTCTTCAAGCTCGTCTAATAACAACCCTAGCAACCAAAATAGCGGAACTACGACACCACCAGACGACGCGAACACTAACCAAGGTGAGGACGATATAGAGGAGAATACGCCCGAGCCAGAACCGCTACCCGAGTTTGGCTTAGACTTCTCCCCATATGGTATTTTCGGCATTCTAGCGGGCGGTGACATTACCCCAACAGGTGAATTCACTATAGGAGACTACAGCACCCCTGCTCTGCGCTTTGACGGTGGGGAAACGTTCGAATCTGGTTATTTCAACACAAACCAGTATTACCCTGGCTCTAACTCAGACATTAACTGGGCGCGTTGGGCTTATGGTGACTATGAACTTGTAAATTCGATCCTAGAAGATGTAGATACCGGCCATGATTTTATGTATCTACTGACCAATAATCCGATTACTGACCTAGGCACATTCAACGATACATTTAATAGCACTAGTACTGGAACCACTAGCAATCTGCGCTTTAGCTTAGCTAACAGCCCTGGTATTTCATTGAGTAATGGGGAGTCGCTATACATTGGCGAGGACAGCTACATATCTGTTGGCACTCATGTTGTTTCCGATCTAGCAATGCACGGGACTGTACAAATTGTCATTAACTTCGGCTTCTCACCCTTCGAAGCTAATTACACAATGAGTAACTTAGTTGGATTTGCGCAGCTATTTGATACCTATATTAGGCTAATAGAACGTGGAAGCAACGTACTTTTAGCAGATGGTAAGCTATGGCTCGTTCCTAGCGGCAACGAAACATGGGGCTTAGATGCATTCCTTGCAGCATTAGAAGTTGAACTGCAAAACCCAGAATCAGACATAGAGGACAAAATCAAAGGCTACGGCATGTTAGCTTTTGTCAACGACTGTATCGTGAATTTCCCTTGTCCTTATTTTGAGTCCTACATTCCCGGTGAAAATGCTGGACCGAATTCAGAATATTTAGGAAGTAACGGTCAAGTGACAATTCATACAGACTCGGCAAACACTTTTCTGTCTGTTTTTGGAGAATCAGCTTGGGACAGTATTCGTACTGTAGTAGCCAAGCAAAACGCTGACAAAACATCAGGAGTACTATTAACAGAAGAAGAAGGACTGGTTTTAGGTGAATACGTAACGATCAATGGTGTCAACGTTTTCTGGGGTCATTGGCTCGGAGGCTCTTACCAAATTTATGACACCCCTGAAAATGAAGTGCCAACTTGGCTCGATAACAATACCAATTACCACTACATTTGGGTTTCTGAGAGTATAAACACCTCGCCCTCTGCCACTGGAGAGATGCAGTTTGAAATGGTTGGTGGCTCAGGACTAGTATCTGATAGCAGCGATCGTGTTTTTGACTTCCAACAGGGTGACATAACCGTAAACTTTGACGAAAACTCCATGGGTGTGGTGCTCATTTTTGAGGAAGGGGAAGGCGAAAACAAAATTGAAGCTATTTTGGAAGGTACTAACCTAGATTTACTTGCTTTCCTCAACAATGAGCAAGGCATCACATTGGTAACTGAGGATGGGCCGTTTGATTCGGCCAGTATGTTTGGTGGCTTTGCAGGCGAAGGGTTAGATGCGCTAATAGCTATGCTTGAAGCATCTCTAGGCGATGAAACCTTCCGCGGAACAGGTGTATTTGAATCGTATGAAGTAGCAGAAGATCTGCCGGAATGGGGGACGAACTTTTCTCCGTACGGTATTTTTGCAGAGCTTGCAGAAGGAACAACGTTCCCAAGCCAAAGCAATATCCTCGACTTTTACAGTACATCTAGTCTCACCTTCGAGGGGTTAATTGCATTAAGCCCGGACAACTTTAGCCAAGGTGGTTTCAGTCCGACAGGCGCTTATTACAACGCAAATTCAAATATTCAATGGGCTCGTTGGGCGAATGGTTATTACACTTTATATGACTCGCTCGGTGAAACCGTTGAAACGCCATTCGACTTTATGTATTTGGTTACTGACAGCTTAATCGCTAGCGATGACTTTACAGATATAGTTTCGCAGTGGCACACCGGTCAAAACCTTACTTTCAGCCTATTTGACAGCCCTGGCGTGACCCTGAGCAACGGCAATAGCTTTTCCATTGGCTCTACCTCGCATATTTCTTTAGATACCGAATCTCAAGAGATTAAAGTGGTCATAGACTTTAGCTACGACATCGAAGAGTTTGACGGCAGCCTTGAAGGGCAAGCCAGTTTTGCAGACTTATTTAATACCTTTATCGCGCTAACTTTAGCCGGAGAAAATTCCAGATTTAATTTCGACGGCACTCGTCTTGTGACAGCATTCAGCGGTTCCGACGAATGGGGGGTAGACTCTATTCTTACCTCTTTGTTTATCCTTTTTGAAGACGAAGAAACCCAAGAGCAAGTTGAAGGTTATGGCATGCTGGCTTTTGTGTATGACTGTGTAGTGAACTTCCCTTGCCCTGCCGTTGGCTCTTCCGAGAGCTTAGCGAATAATGATATGGAGTCCGCTGCGACGTTAGGCGGTAACCTCGGCACAACCGTAAGGTCTAACGCACAGAACAGCTACATGGATGAGGGGCTAAGGTTACTCGCTCAGTTAAATCAGTCACAAGAACTTAGTTTCTTAGCACTGGATTCAGACGGATTCGGCCTGTTCGAACAACGAGGTACATCACTTAACGTAGGTGATTCAGAACTGTTTTTCGTGTGGGGGTACTGGGAAGCAGACAGTTACGATTTATACGAAAATGGAGCAACCTTTAACGATATCAATCCGCTCAGCACGTCTTCAAATTATCACTACATTTTAGTCACTGAGTCTTACACCGACGAGTTACCTTCAATCGGCGTCAGAAATTACGAGTTTGTAGCAGGCTCAGGGTTAGTTTCAGAGTCTGATGGTAGCGTGATGGAAATGACAGAGGGTCAGATAAGTGTTGACTTTGAAGACGAATCACTCGGCCTACTGTTTATATTCGATAATGACAATAACGAGGTCACTCTTAGAGGGAGCGTTGATGATCTTTGGGCATTCCTAAACAACGGAGCCTCAATCACCCTAGAGGGACAAGACTTCGATTCTGGCTCGATAGCAGGTAGCTTTGCCGGGGCCAATATGGAAGCCTTAATGGCGCTTATTCAAGCTACCTTCAATGATAATCAATATGCAGGAACGGGAGTGTTCGCATACACACCACCTATTGACGTTGATGAATATGGTACCGGATTAACCTTATCAGGGTTTCTTGGTAATGGGGCAACACACTTAACTTACACTGGCGAAGGTAACAATTTCTATTTTACTGGCTTTGAATCCGAAGACTTAATCTTCGTTGGTGAAGATTTCAACATCAATGATCAGGATATCCCATTATCATTTGTAGATTTCAGCATGAGTGACTGGAACCTAAACAGCAGCAATCGTATATTGTGGGGTGTGTGGGATGCTGGCAGTTATTCGCTCGTGGACAGCGCAGGATATGAACGAACCACGACTCAACCATTTGTTTACCTTTATGCTAGCGAACAGCTAGGTACCGTTGATTCCGTTGAGACGGCTATCGCGAATAACCACAGTACAGAAACGACCATGAAGTTTCGTTTTGGAGGTGGTGAAAGCGTATTCTTAAGTAATGGAGAATTCTTTAACGTTGGCCCTGAGTCGTCGCTTACCCTAGACCTCAGCGACAACTCAATGGATGCTTTTTTCTCGTTTGGTTACACCGCTGAAGGCGGCTCTGTTGCTCGGTTCCTTGAAGGTAGCGGCTCTATTGAAGACTTCTTCAACAGTTATATTCGATTAGATGAAGAAATCATCGTAACGAGCAGTGAAGCAGAAGAAGTCAGCGCAATAGTCGATTTTGCAAGACTATACGGTATCTTCGGCGGTAGTGAGAGCTCAGGCATAGACTCAATTCTCGCAGGTCTCTATGTCTCGCTAATCGGCAACGAGCCAGTAGACGGCTTTGGCATGTTCTACTTCCTCTACTGCTGGATGGGGAATTCGTGCGATATACCGAATTCAGACCCAAGCAACAACGTAGGCACAGGGCTTTCTATTGCTGGCTATTTGGAGCGAGAAAGAGACCTGAGTAACTCCAATTTTGCCGCGCTTGGTTCAGGTGGCACCTATCCGACGTACCTTCAGAACAGTGAGCTAACATTTAACGCAAGCGGCGACCCCGATGTTATAGAAACAGTTCAGGTCAGTGAATGGAACGAAGACAGCAGCACAGAAATTAGTTGGGGGTTATTCTCTCCGGAGCAATATACACTTACTAATAGTAACGGTAACGGTGTAACTAACGACCATTACTTCCCTTATCTGTTCTCTGATCAAACCTTATCCTCTCCTGGCGAAGTCGAAACTGCCGTTTTGGCGAACCATTCTGCTGAAGGCACCATGACCTTTAAACTCGGTGGTGGAACTGGCGTTAATTTGAGTAATGGCGAAGTAATAGCGCTCGATGAAAGCAGCCGTGTATACATTGATGTAAACGCTGAGTCGGTAACCTTCGAGCTCGACTTTACTTACAGTGCAGAAGAGCTCGAAATTATTCGCACACTCTTCGGCAATGGTTCAGTCGAAGAATTTTACAATAGTTACATTGAGCTCGAAGAAACGAGCTCTGCCAACAAAATCGTAGAGCTAGCCAGAATGTATGGTGCATTAACTGGAAATGAAGAGACCGGGATAGATGCGCTTTTAACGGGCCTTTTCTTAGCTATAAAAGACGCTTCAGGTAACAATGCCCACGGTTTTGGCCTCCATTACTTCCTGTATTGTTGGATGGGCAATACCTGCGAAGAAGAGGTAGTGGAGTTAGCATACGGCGGGCTCATGGATTATGGCTACTTCCCAAGTGCAACTATTGGAAGTCAGTTTTACAGCACAGAAGACGCGCTTGGCTCGAGTGTTTGGCATCCAGAACAGCTTGCCGATGAAAATCGCGTATTTAGGCTAGAGGATACCCCCACAAACACCAATATGTTCCTCAGCAGTGCTTACCATGCAAACTCAGGACCTGGTCAGGCGAGTTATTGGGGCTTTTACGATACGGGTACTTGGAACTTCTATGACCTAGGTGATAGCGATTACCTCGAGCCTCTCAACGGTTCTGGTAGCCGGCCATTCCATTACGCGTTTACTTTTGACCCTTTCAACCTTAATACTTTTGCAGATGCGGATGTTGTATTAGACGGTTACACGGGGCCAATGAGCTTTAGACTTCTCGGAGCAACCCCCGTTCACTTTGCTTCAGGTGAATACTTGGCGACACAGTCTTCCAGTTCAGTAACAGTCGATCCGATCAACAACACTGTCTCGTTCCAAATAGACGTCGCGTACTCAGGAGAGGGTTTCGACTTTATCCACAAGCTGGCAGGAACTGGTGATATCGAAGCGCTTTATAATCACTTTATTGAGCTTACGGATCAAAGCTCCAATCCTATTGTGGATACCGCTAGAATATTTGGTCAACTTACCGGGACAAACATCGGAGCCGGCACCATTGGCAACATGAACAACTATCAGAACGTCGGTGGTTTACTTGCGGCATTGTTAGTTTCCTTGATTGGTGAGGAAACCGACTTTGGTATGGGTACGATTGCATTCGCACATTGTTATTTGAACAACGACTGTTCGTTTACCAACTTACCCACTATTCCAGGTATGAATTTAACCAATGCGGGTATTCTCGACAGATCGCTTGCCCAAATGGCATCGGAAGGAACAACAGTCGTCGAAGAAGTGAGTGCTGGTTTCTCTGCTCCGACCCACGTAGAAACCCAAGCGTACACCTTTACGGTTGATGAATTTGCAATTCCTCTGTACTACGACACATATGACCTAAGCTTCATGGATTCAAATATTCAAAACAGAATTCATTTAGGTATCTGGGAAGGTGGCTCTTATACATTGCTCAATCAATGGGGCGATGAAATGGACAACAGTGCCGATATGCCGTATCTGTTCTCCGACAATACACTTGGCAGTTCTTACATGGTTGAGACGATTGCCGGCGCAAACCACTCTGGCGTTTTGCAGTTTGATTTATTCCAAGGAACAGGAATGCAGCTTTCAAACAATGCCACGTTCGCACTTCTTGCCGGTAGTCACCTACAGCTCGATCTAGATGCTGAATCTATTTCAGAGCAAATCTCGGTCAGCTTAGAGTATTTCTACGACACGGCAATGACACCTTCATACCTAACAGGCAGTGGTTCTGTGGCGCAATTATATGAAGGCTTCATAGCCCTGAACGATCTGGGTTCAGACATAGATTACAACGACGCACGTTTTTATGGCTCGTTCGCAGGTGATATGAGTTGGGGCTTAGACTCCTTCCTTGCAGGACTTTATGTCGACTTCTTGGATGGTTCTGAACATGTAACAGGTTATGGTCAGTTCGCATTCCTTAGCTGCTTACTATCTATGCCTGGATATACTGAAACTAATATAGCCTCTGGCTGCGGTGGCGGTGGAGGCTTCGATCCTTCGTACACATTAGTTTCAGACTACTACGTGGGTAAAAGCCCTGCGGTATTCGCGGTTAATAACTCCATGGGCTATCGCGCACTAGACACCGGTGAAAATAGTGCCTTCTTCGATATTTTCCAGAACGGTAATCCGGTTTTAGTATCTTCCGGAGAGGCATTCTATGGAGGTACCGGATATCTATTTAATATCATTTCAGAAAATCCAACCGCCGACTGGGACGGTGGAACTGAATACGTAGACACCCTTGGCGGGGTTGAACAGGAAGAGGTGCAATGGGGTTATTGGGCGCCAAACTCTTATGAGCTAGAGGAGTCTTATGACGAATATACTCAGTACCCTCTGGATACTAATGACCGCTTCTTCTATATGGTGGTGAGTGACACGACCGACGTAACCATGCTGCCAATTTTGCAGTCTGAAATTGGCTCTGCAACATTTGCGCTTAGTGGTGGTTCTGGCGGGCTAATTAATACGCAAAATGGCAACTTCAGTGCGTTAACGGGCGGCTCTTTATATGTAGACTTCACGGGCGAAACCTTTGATGTTGATTTACAATTCGGTGCCGGTAATTCGCTTTCTGCATTAGAGGCGGATATTTTCGCTCTATTTAACTACACACCAATTACTCTAGACGGAACTGGAGTATTCGGCGGAGGCAGCTTGCAAGGCACCTTTGTTGGCCCTGAAGCTGAAGGGGTAGCTGCAATGATTAGCGCATGGCTAACCGCGAACGAAGAAACCTTGCGAGGCATTACGGTATTTGAGCGTATTCCGTAAACGCTCTAACTCATACCGAAATCTAATAAAAACCAGTGCAGCCCGCACTGGTTTTTTTATGAGATTTACTGCCATACTGGGTCATACACTATTACTCGGGAGTTTTAACCGTGCAAAGCCAATCATTTAAAAAGTTATCCCTAGCTGCCGCCATTACATTGACCTCCGCTTGCTCTGCCATAAGTGCCCCAAGCGTTGCTAATGAAACAATAAGAATAGACTCACAACTCGAACAGCAAGTCATTACTTGGCGTCGAGATCTTCATCAAAACCCAGAGCTCAGTAACCGTGAATTTAGAACCTCTCGCGTGGTTGCGGAGCACTTGGAAAGCCTGGGTATTGAAGTTCAAACCGGTATTGCTCATACCGGTGTAGTCGGCATTCTAGAAGGTGGAAAGCCAGGACCGTTGGTTGCACTGCGAGCTGACATGGATGCCCTTCCTGTCACTGAACAAACCGACGTTCCTTTCCGCTCAACAGCAGTTGGCGAGTATCGTGGCGAAGAAGTTGGCGTAATGCACGCGTGCGGACACGATTTGCACGTAGCTATGCTTATGGGAGCTGCTGAATATCTAGCTGAGCACAAAGAAGAGATTGCCGGCACAGTCATGTTTATTTTCCAGCCAGCAGAAGAAGGCGCACCTCGAGGTGAAGAAGGTGGTGCAGAACTGATGCTAGAGGAAGGCCTGTTTGCCGAACAGATGCCAGATGCAGTGTTTGGTATCCATGTTTGGAGCGCTGGAAACACAGGAACTATAGGTTATCGCTCAGGTCCGCTTATGGCGTCTTCAGACCGGTTCGAGATCAATGTTAAAGGTGTACAAACTCATGGTTCACGCCCATGGGGTGGTGTAGACCCTATCGTTGCTGCGGGACAAATTATTACCAATGTTCAAAGCATCGTAAGCCGCCAAGTAGACATCACTAAAGCGCCAGCCGTAGTGAGTTTTGGTATCGTAGAAGGCGGCGTTCGCAACAACATAATTCCCGACGAAGTGTATTTAGAAGGTACCATTCGTAACTTCGACATGGACATTCGCCAATCTATCTTTGAGCGCCTAACCACGACCGCCGAGCACACAGCCGCAGCTAGTGGCGCTGAAGCACATGTGCATATTGATGAGGGCTACCCAGTCACCATTAATAACCCTGAGCTCACCGCACAAATGCTTCCGACAATGCGAGCAGTGGCTGGTGAAGATAACGTGAAAGAAAATGCGCTGGTGACAGGTGCGGAAGACTTCTCGTTCTACGCACTAGAAACTCCGGGTCTATTCGTATTTCTGGGTATTACTCCGCCAGACCAAGACCCAGCAACTGCACCGAGTAATCACTCACCATTCTTTTATGCCGACGAAGATGCATTAAAAATCGGTACGGAAATGTATATTAACTGGGTGTTTGACTACGCCGCGCTTTAATTAACGCTCATACAAAAAGAGCCGCTTCAAAGCGGCTCTTTTTATTCATCACATTGTCGAACCATTACTGATTCGGTCAATTCAGGATGAGCAGGACCTGCAACAAATCCGCATTCATTACTTCCACACATGAATCCATATACGCTTTTAACTTCTCCGAACTCACGTACTTCAGCAACCGCTTTCCCACTCTTTATATAGAATCGACGCTCTTGACGACTCGTTGGCGCTACAAGTGGAACAGGAACCACCGCCACAAATGCCCCAATTCCTTGCCAGTTATACCCTTCAAAATAAGAGAGCACTTCACATTCGCCCTGACGTTTAATTCGGTCAGGTTCGCCGTGGCGTGCGATAATCTCTGCACGTACTAATTGAGCATGCTGTTGCGCATGCTCGTATGTTCCGTAAGTTCCAACGGCTAAACCCACACAGCCCTGAAGTAACAGTAATGGCGCGAGTAGCGCTAACTTTCTCACTCGGCAGAACTTTTTGCAGTGATAGTATCTAAACCATGACCGTGAGGGCCCTTTTCCGTTACCCAAAGCTTAAAGGCGAAGAACAAGCCAAATAGCGCGAGGAACGTATAGAACCACATTCCAGGCGTGTAACCTGCAATATTGTCTGGGCTAGCACCATAATGGGTATTAAGCTTACCTATCACTAGCGGTACGACCGCCCACCCCACTTGCTGACAGAATGTCATCAGTGCATAAGCAGAGCCTATTCTGCGCTCATCCACAATGTAGGCCACTGAAGGCCACATCGCAGCTGGAATCAGTGAAAACACAACCCCGAACAATAGCATCACAATAATCAACGTTAGCGGAATCATAATTTCCGTTTCACCAAAGCCTAAATCGATAGCGGGACCTGGTGGTAAATAGGTGGCAAGCATAAAGAGTGGTGCCATCACTACAACACCGACCATCATAAATACGGCTCGTTTACCGACACGGTCGATGAGCAGCCCGAACAATGGTGTCGCAATTATCGCAGCCATTGGTAGTACGCTATTTAGTGTACCCGCAGCCTGGCGAGAAAGACCGTGTGCTTGTTGGAAGTAGTCGATAGCAAAACTACGGAACGGGAAAATAGTAGCGTAAAACACCACGCATAACGCCACCACGTACCAGTACGAGCGTCCGAAATTATAAATGTCTGACCATTTTAGCTTTTCAGTTTCTTCAGCTTCACCAAGCTCATATTGACTCTCAGCTCGCTTCTCAGACATCCAATAAAGCATGGCAGCGGTTACCGAAACTGCGGCAACACCTGTAGCTAACCAAAGTGGGTCTTGCCAATTTGAGTACAAGCCGCTAGCGAAATTGGTCGATTGGTCTGCAGAAAAAGAACCTAAACGCGAAATAGAAAGGTTTAAACCAAACGCTAAACTAAGTTCACGGCCTTTAAACCATTTCGCTAGCGTTGCCGTTGCCGCCACAATCAATGGCTCGGAGCCCATACCCAACAAGAATTGTCCGGCTAGCATGGTTTCAAAATGCGGAAACGCGGTTCTCAGTACCGAAGCGAGTAAACACACCACCGCAAAGAAGAAAATAGCTTTCTTTGTACCGAAACGGTCGATGATATAACCGCCAAGCAGTAGCACTAGCAAAGCTGCAATATTATATGCCGAGGTAATTTGACCAATTTGGTCGTAGCTAAACCCTAGGTCTTGTTGCAATAAGTCGTAAACAGGACCAAGTGCGTCATAAATATAATAGTTGCCAAACATTGCCATGCTAACAAACAGCAACACGAGCCAACGCATCACCGGCGACGGTTGGCCCGCCGAGGTTTGAGCTTGTTGAGTCATAAGAATTCTCTTTTATTTATTGTTCTAAACGTTCGAGTGTAACGACTGGATAAGGAATCTCCAACACGTGGTGGCGTTCTTCTTGGAAAAAGTTGATCACCGAAAGCGCGTCTAAACCACATTCTACACCTTCAGCATCGCAATCTGGCGCTTGGCCTTCGTAGATGGTGAGTAAACTTCCTTGCGCATTTCGCTCTACTCTCTCCACGAGATATGCATGAAATGTTTCGTCTTGAATCACCACGTCTATACGATCAGAACTTTCCTTTTGCGCTTCATAAATACCATTCCAACCATCATTGCCTGCTGCGCTGTAGCCGCTCATAACCACTTGGTAAACCTGCTCGTCTTGCAAGGCTTCCCAAACCGGCTGCTCTAATGTTCCACGGTTAACTTCTATGTGAGTAATTTCTCCAGCAACACCAACCTCAGTCTCTTCAAAGGTATACCGAAGATTACCACCATAAGGATATTTACCCGCGTGAGCACCAGGTGCCAGCGTGCTCTCTATCACGTTATCCAGCAGCGCGCGTACTTGCTCCCCAGTTAACCCTAAAACTGAAAGGAAAGAACCAAACGGCAAAACTTCTAGCGATATATTACCTTCACGAATTTCACCTTGGCTTAAAGGCTTGCGAATACCGCCCGCGCCAATTAAAGCGAAGTCCGGTGTAACGCCCGTTAATTCAATAATCTCGGGTTTTAAGAAATAGCGGTATTGAGCATACGCTATAAGCGGCGCTAAATCCGACCCATGCTTGTCACTTCCGTAACTACCAGGCAAACGAACATGGTTTATATTTTCGGGAACAAAACCAATAATATCGCCGTAAGCTTCACGCATTTCACCTTGGTAACGGTTCACAATGTGTTGTTGTAACTCTGCTTCCGGAGCTTGTACACGAATGCCTTCAAGCTGTTGCACTTGCCCTAGAATTTCTTCGTGGTTAGGGTAACGCTGCGCTTCGTCTCTGGAGTCAGCCTGGAACAAACGGTTCCCTACCAGAACTGTATTTCTTCCTTCGCAGTTACTTATCGCGCCACTTTCATCAAAAGTAACCGCTAACTGACCTATGGCTTGGGCGTAATACCCGGCCTGAACCACGCAGGTCTCTGAAGTGCCATTTGGGTTTTGTACACGAGACGCGTAAACGGGGCTTTGTTCCCAACCTATATGCGAGAAGTCACCCAATAATGTATGCGAGTGGCCACCCACAATCACATCGATACCGTTCACCTGAGCCGCAACCTCTCGGTCAATTTGGTGACCGATATGTGTGACCGCAACGACTTTATTCACGCCAATAGCATGCAGTTGGTTTATCTGTTGTTGCACGCTTTCCACCATCGGCAAAAAAGCTACGTTACCCGTATCTGGAGAGATGTTCGGCATGTCTTCTAATACCAAACCAACAATGGCGACAACTTTCCCTCTCTGCTGTTCGGTAAAACCGTCTAGCTCATCTAAAGTAACACGGTGCTTCTGCCCCTGCTCGAAATGGTACAAAACATAGGGTAGTAAGTTATTCTGATCCGCTAAGCTTTGGTCTTCAGAAGCGTCGATATTGGTCGCAACCAGTGGAAAGTTAACGGCATCTATAAATGCGTCGAGCTTTTCGTTATCTAAATCAAACTCATGATTTCCTAATGCCATGGCGTCTAAGCCAAAACGAGAGAGTACGTCGGCATTCATTCTACCTTCATTTAACAGAAAGTATGCGCTGCCCTGCCATGCATCCCCTCCGTGTAAAAACAAAAACGGCGTATTACTTGCCTGCGCTTCTGCTCGGGCGCTATTGGCAGCAGAAAGCAAACGTGGGTGACCACCTATATCAAGGAAAACCGAATGGGATTGGTCGTTGTGAGGAACAACCATATTTCCCTCAACCGGCTCGAAGGCAGAATGGGTATCATTAATATGCGCAATAGTGAGCTCAAACTCTTCCGGCTTATGTGTTTGGCATGCCAACAAAACCGTTGAAAGAACAGTAACCGCCGTTAACTTCAAAATATGCTTCATTAGGGCTTAAACCTTATTTTTACTTGCACGCACACCACCGTATGTAAGCGTTCGCCAAATCCATTCCATCGGCCCATATTGGTGAGTAGACATCCACCAACGACTAACAAACAACTGTAGTATATAAACCGCGATGGCAATTAACGTTGCTTCCGCACGGCCCAACTGACCGTAAAGTCCGAAGCCGTAACCATAAAACAAAAACGTGAAAATAACCGACTGCGCAAGGTAGTTAGACAGCGCCATGCGACCAGCAGGCGCAAACAAGCCCACCCATTTCTTGCCGCTATGCCATAACCAACCCAGTGTGCCTACATAGGCGAGGCATAACGCTATGTTTGATCCAGCTTGTACGAAAAAGATAAGTGATGACTTAAAGTTCGGCATCACAAGGTCCATCTCTAAGCCACCTATTGCTAAAAATGTGGCCAATGGAATCCCGATGACATAGCCCCGAATCATCATTTTCTTAAATGAACGAAATGATTTTTCGGGCGCACCCGTAAATAAACCACTTTTGAACAAGTACGAGCCAAGCAAGAACATGCCCAAAATAGGCGGAACCATGAAAATAAGCCCTGCACCAAGATATAAAGTCGACATCTCAACCATTCGATACTGCACGGCTTCAACCCATCTTCCCGAGCTGTAAACCTCACTCCCCTGTGCAGCAATTGCAGTGATATGCGCTAAAAACTCCGCATTCCCTTCCATCATCTTGGCTCCGTCTGACGTCGCCATTGCCAGTGACGCAATCGCGCCAAACGCAAGCATAAGTGCAGGAGCAAATGAAAGAAGTCCTATCGCCCAACTGCGAAGCTGCTCAGGCTCTTTCTTCGTAAAGAGCAACAAAAATAGCCCCACAAAAGCGTAGATCAGTAGAATATCTCCTGACCAAATCAAAAACGCATGGATAGCACCGAAAATACCCAAGAAGAATATCCGTCTGAAGAAGAGTCTTTTCGGATGCTCGGTCTTAGCAGCAGCCCGATCAAGAAAGATAACAAAACCGATACCAAACAACAGCGAGAACATGGTGTAAAACTTACCCTGAATAAAGCCATACACCCATCGCGCCACTTCGAAATCCGCACCTACTTGGCTCATATCGAAGCCTAGAGGCATACTCACTGGAGGCCGCTGAAAGAACTCAATATTCATCATTAGAATGCCAAACAAAGCAAAACCACGAATTACGTCTAAAAGCTGAATCCGCTCCTGCGCAGAAGTAGGTACTGGCTGACCAAGTGCTGTCATGAGTAATCGCCTTATAAAGTGATGATTTGAATTTAGATCTTTCTGGCATAGACTTAAGTACAAATATAAACCGGATTTAATTTAGGCGCTATGGAACCTCAACAAAGCAACGTTCGTTTACCTATTCTTATTGCCGATGACGACGCCGACTTAAGAGATATTTTAAGTGCGTTATTTGCGCGGCAAGGGTTCCCCGTAATCCTATGCGACGACGCCGAGGGCGTGTTGAAGCATATCGAAGCCAACACGGAACTGAGCGCGATTATTATGGATTTACTCTTACCTTTTGCAGACGGCTTTGACCTGGTTAAGCAAGTCCGCCGTAATCCTCATTATCAAAATACGCCGATGGTTATTCTAAGCGACCTCACCTCTGAAGAGGACGTTATAGAGGCATTCACTCTGCGGGTTAATGACGTTATCAGTAAGCCTTTTCAACCTCGAGAGCTAAAAGCTAGAGTACTACGCTGGCTCGAACACGAACCGTTACCAAGTTTTAATTGGAAGGTTTAATATGCTACGAATTTCTTTGCTACTCACACTGTTGTGCGCTCCATTAGCACATGCCGAAACGCAACCAAGTTTTGTCGCTGCAGGAATCGGCTTTGACACCCTTTCCAACAACTATGATGGTTGGCAGCACCAATATGCTCGTGGCCAGTATGGTTACTCATCACAGCTAGCACTGAGAGCTGAAGCACGAAACTATCAACGATTTAATCTCACAAACACCGAATTCTCTCTTGGCGCGTCTTATCAGTGGCAGCCTAAAACTTCTTTCGACATGGAAATTGGCACAACGCCAAATGCAGACTTTCGTCCCGAGCAAAGAGCGAGGTTTCAGGTCTACCAGAGCATCGGACGCTCTTGGGGCAGCGCTGTTGGCATTGATTGGCAGGCTTGGCCAACCCGTAATATAACGACCCTGTTCATAGAGCCCGACTGGTACATCGGAAATTACAGACTGGCGTTTAAACTGAGTCAAATTAATCCACAGGGGTTAGATAGTGAGCTAGGACAACAAGTCTCTATTGCTCGTTATTATCGCAATATTTCATTTATCACATTGGCTCTCGCGACCGGAAGAGAAGTGGAAGCCATAGGCAGCCAAGTGATCGTAGCTGAAGTAAAGTCCTTGGCGCTTTACGGTCGTCATGAATGGAGAGGAAACTGGAGCTGGGAATACGCACTTAGCTGGAGTGAACAAGGTGACTTTTATGACCGACAAGGAGTAGAGATTGGTCTCCACTATCGATTCTGATCCCTTGCTTCACGTTGTTCTTGTTGTAACAACGGGCTTTGGCGTTTTATGTCTCTTGCTGCTTATCACCGCAGCAGGTTTTCGCTTGCGCTCGGAACGAGAGCTGAAAGAACAAAGCGCTACTCGCGCATACTGGAAGGACGCTATTGCCTCTGCAATTGCCGAAGGACCGCAAGAAGCTTATGGGCTACCCAAGTTGACCAAAAAGGACCGTGCTCGCTTTCTAGAGTACTGGTGCTTAATGCATAGTTATGTGCGTGGCTCTGGCGACGACGCAATGAATCAAATTGCAGCTCAACTCAAACTTTCCGAATGGGTAACCTCTCTATTAAAAAGTAGAGTTTTGCGGGTGCGCATTACCGCCGTTACTGCTCTAGGCTATTACGGAAAAGCCAATAGTAAACAGTTAAAGTTGATTGAGAAAATGCTCAATCATCCAAACAGCCTTATCGCAGTTGCTGCGTTACGAAGCTTGCTCAGCCTAGACGAACAAAGAGGAGCAAAAGCCTTAGAAGCTATTTTCAAAGAGAAAACCTGGTCTGAAAGCCGAGTACTGAGCGCTTTGCGTGAAGCTCCTCTTGAAAGAGTTTTACCCAGCCTAAAGTTGGGTATGAAAGAAATGCCACGAAGAACCGCATTGAAATGTTTTCGTCTGGCAGAACAATTACGTGGCTATACCGATCGCGAAGAGGCCTTAAACTTGCTCGAGCGCTTTTTAGATGACACGGCTGTAGTCGCTCAGTTTCTTAAACTCGCAAGCGTTCCGAGTCTATTGGTTCACGCAACGCGTTTTCTAAGTCATCGTGATCCTGAAATAAGAGGGCTCGTTATTCGCTGTATCGGTCGACTCGGTGACGCCAGTTACACGCCTAGGTTGTTTGACCGCTTAGAAGACGAAGACCCTTGGGTGCGTTTCGACGCAGCAGCAACACTCATAATGCTACCCGACTTAACCCCAGACGCTATTAAGGCAGAGTTACAGAAGCGTCCAGCTTCTGCTGGGAGTGAAACCCTGACAATGCTGATAGACAATCAAATCAACTTGCAAGGGTTGGCCTCATGAATTGGATTGATATTGCATACACAATTCTTGTGGCTTATTTCGTTATTTTGTTTGGCATGTACACGCTACTCAATGTCATTAGCCTCTTTGCCGTAGACAAGCATATGCAAGAGTCGGGTAACCGCGTGTTGCCGCAGAACCACCTAACAATGCTTCCGCCTGTATCAGTGATTGTTCCAGCCTACAATGAAGAGTCCACTATTGTTGATGCGCTGCACTCGCTTTTACAGCTCGACTACAACGAGTTCGAAATTATCGTGGTCAACGACGGCTCAAAAGACGGAACCGCGAACAAAATCATGCAAGCCTTTCAAATGCAGCCGTGGCCAGAAGCCTACAAAGAAAAAGTCCCCACTAAAGCTGTTAAAGGCATTTACCGCTCACAACGCTACCCACAGCTTTGGTTCGTAGACAAAGAGAACGGCGGCAAAGCCGACGCACTAAATGTGGGTGTTAATGTTAGTCGTTACGCTCTCTTTTGTGGAATCGACGCAGACTCGGTGCTACAACGAGACAGCTTACAGCGCGTCATGATTCCGTTTCTGGAGAGTCGCGACACAGTTGCAGCTGGAGGTACAGTACGCATTCTCAACGGGTGTGAGATCCGCGGTGGCTTTCTAAGGAAAATAGCGTTACCTAAAGGCTGGTTACCCCGACTACAAATTGTTGAATACCTGCGTGCGTTCTTGTTTGGACGCATGGGCTGGTCGCCTATGAATGCCTTGCTTATTGTGTCCGGGGCATTTGGTGTATTTCGTAAAAAAACGGTGATTGAGGCAGGAGGCTACCGACCCAGTACCATCGGCGAAGACATGGAGCTGATTACTCGTATGCACCTGATGCTTCGTAGGAACAAGCAACGTTACCACATTCGATTTGTGCCCGACCCTGTATGTTGGACAGAAGCGCCGGAAGACTTTAAAACGTTGAAAAACCAACGCGTAAGATGGCAGCAAGGTTTATTAGAGAGCTTGTGGTACAACAAAAAACTATGTTTTCACCCTCGAGGCGGTGCGGCAGGGTGGCTAGCTTATCCGTTTATGCTATTTTTCGAAGCCTTTGGTCCAATTCTCGAGTTATTCGGTTATGGGTTAACCCTATTCCTACTCATTAGCGGGCAATTGAATGAACCCGCACTTATAGCTTTTTTAATCGCTGCATTTGTGTTGGGAATACTGGTTTCGGTAATGGCGTTATTGCTCGAAGAAATGACATTTCGAGTTTATAAAAAGCGGTCGAGCATTCTTACGCTATTTATTGCCGCTTTCATAGAAAACCTTGGTTATCGCCAGCTCAATAGTTGGTGGCGTTTAATAGGTATTTTCCGGTGGGCGCGAGGCAAAAAAGGGCACTGGGGCGATATGCAAAGAAGAGCTTCCGAAGATAAAAATGAATCATAAAGGAAATCCATGAAGTACATCCGGTTAGTCATCATTCTTCTACTTTCTATTTCGGCTACAAGTACTGTACACGCTAGCTCGCCAGAGCAAGTAAGCTTCACCAGTGTAACTGAGCTTGAATATGCTCCTGCTGATGAAGTGTTGTTTTATGGCAATGCGGAACAACAATTCGTTGAATACTGGGCAGGTACTTCGAATAGAAACGTTGTTCTGGTGCATGGAGGCTGTTGGCTAAATGCGTATGGAGTCGATCACATTCGTCCTACCGCCTCAGAACTTGCTGAACAAGGCTTTCATGTATGGGCTGTAGAGTACCGCCGACTTGGAGACGAAAACGGCGGCTGGCCGACCAGTAAACATGACGTGGCAGCGGCAATTGACTTAGTAGCGTCTCGTGCTGGTGATAGCCCAATAGTGGTCGCCGGACACTCAGCAGGCGGACATCTTGCGTTACTAGCCGCGGAAAATACTCAAACACAGGTAAGCCAAGTGATGGGGTTAGCCGCAATTACCAATCTTGAACATTACGCCCAGCAAGAAGGCAGCTGCCAAGGTGCGGGAGCACAGTTTTTGGCTACAGCTTCGGCTAGCGAGCGCGACGAATTGAATGTTAAGCAAAGCTCGACTCTATCTCGAATATTATTTGCTGGCGATAGCGACCCTATCGTCCCTGCACGACAAGCAGAACTAGGGAACACCTCTAATGTTGTTATTCACGGTGCAGGGCATTTCGATTTCGTACACCCGGAAACAAGTGCTTGGCAAACTTGGGTAGGTCATTTGCACACTACATTTAATGCATTAGAAGCAGAGTAATCATCATGTTAAGTCGTCTTGAAATTGCACAACAGCTAGACCGTGAAGATCCGTTATTCGAATTGCGCCATTTGTTTCATATCCCCGCGCAAACGGTATATTTAGACGGTAATTCGCTCGGACCTTTAAGTTATTCAGCGCAAGAACGAATTGCTCAAACCACTCAGCAGGAATGGGGCAACGACCTCATTGCGAGTTGGAATAAACATAGTTGGATCTCCAAACCACAACAGGTCGGAGACCGTATCGGGAAACTTGTGGGCGCCAGCGAAGGACAAACCCTATGCTGCGACTCGATTTCTATTAACCTGTTTAAAGTGCTTGTAGCGGCGTTAGAAGTTTTCCCTGGCGATACTATTGTGAGTACGGAGGACAATTTCCCTACCGACTTGTATATGATTCAGGGTCTGCAAAAACTACTCGAAGAACGCAATATAAAACTCGAATTAGTAGCCGAAAATGAGCTTGAAAATGCATTAAGCAGAGACGTTGCAGCGCTACTTGTAACGCACGTTAATTTTCGTACCGGAGCAATGCTCAACATTGAGAGACTTGCTCAACTCGCGCATAAAAATAACGCTGCAATCATCGTAGACCTTGCCCATAGCGCTGGCGCAGTGCCTGTTTATCTTGATGACTGGCAAGTCGATTTCGCTGTGGGCTGTACCTATAAATATTTAAACGCAGGACCCGGCGCCCCGGCATTTGTTTACGTAGCAGAACGTCATTTAGGGAAAGCATACCAACCTTTATTTGGCTGGATGGGTCATGCTGCACCTTTTGAATTCTCGCCAGAGTATGTACCAGCGCAAGACATCAGCCAATTTCTAGTGGGTACACCTCCCATAGTATCTATGTCGGCCGTAGAAGGGGCTTTGGATGTATTTGAACAAACAAGTATTCCAGCGCTTCGCGAAAAGTCTGTGAAATTAAGCGAGGCGTTTGAGCAAGCATTGGCGGAAAAAGGATTGAACCAAGAGCTGCAATCGATTTCTCCAACCGACTCTAACGTTAGAGGTAGTCAGTTAAGTTTTCATCACGAAGACGCGTATGCGATATGCCAAGCATGGATACACTCGGGAGTTATTGCAGATTATCGAGCGCCGAGTTATTTGCGGGTAGGTTTTGCGCCACTGTACGTGGGCTTTGAAGACTTATTCGTTGCTATCGAAAAGCTTGAACACATTATGCGTAATAAAACCTATAAAGAAGCTCAGTTTCAGGTCAAACAGAAAGTGACGTGATTGCGAAAAACGCAAAAAAAAACGGGACTACATAAAGCCCCGTTTTTCATGTCTTTATCTTTATTAGTTTTGGCTAAAAAAGATTTTTTGTACTTTTTCTAGGTACGCGCGCCCCTGCTCTGAAACTATTTCTCCTTGCATAGTTTCAGAAGCTAGATGCACTTCTTCTAAGCTTGCTGCCGTCGCTTCAAGCTCTTCATCTAAACGTTTTAACGCATTTTCTAGCGTGTAAGTCATTTGATGAATGTCAGCCATTTCTTGTGGAGTTAATCCACCTTCCATCGCTTCTTGAAGCTTCTGATTGTATTCAACTAGATTTGCCAACGCCGCTTCAATGGTAGGTGATTCACTACCTTCAAAGTGATCATAACGTTCGTCTTCGCTTGCATGGACGACACCAGCCACACCTGAAGCTACTACACTAGCAAGCGCTAATGAGCCAATTGCTTTTAAAAAATTCATACTGCATCCCACATTAGTCTATTTCGAAAGTACCTGCTGGTCCTGGGAATACCACTGGACTTTCGATACCTTCGTTGTTGATGCTTGCCACACCAAAGAAATAGTTATCGATCACTACGTTTTCAAGGGTTGCCTCAGTAACTTTTCCAAATTCTTTGCTGAATTGCCACTGAGGTTGGTCGGTATAACGCCAATACACCTTATAGCCGCGAATATTATCGTCCTCTTCGGTTCTCGGAGCATCCCAAGTTAATGTTGTGTCTGGACTAACAGCACCCGAAATTTCCACGCCTGTTGGTGGTGCCGGCGCCCAAGCCATGCTCGCTAATGACACTGCGTTCAAGGCAGTAAGTTTTGCCGCATAGTCGAAGTCAACATAGTCGATAGTGTCACCATAATGTCTACCGTCTTCGTTGCGCAGGTCTTGGTGTTGGCGGTCATAGTGCTCATTCGTTTCCATAATACGAACACCTGGGTAACCTAAGTCGTTAAAAGGTCTGTGGTGTCCGCCACGGCGAAAGCGGTCTAAACGGTAAATCACCATGGTGTCTAAGTTGGTAATGTAACGGTCTGCTATCCAGTCAATGTAGCGCGCTAAGTTCCTGCTTGGAGAATCTACCTCACCTCCGGTAAATCTTCTTAACGTGGCTTCATCGGCAGTTTCATTCATACGGGTGCCTTCGGCAAAAATACGCGCTGTAGTGTTATTCACCACTCCGTTAATGCCTGCAATATTACCGATCATGTCGTTATTGAGCACCGCGTGAAGTCGCCAGCCTTCTTCTTGCGCTTGGGCCGCTAGAATACGACCACCAAATAATCCTTGTTCTTCGCCAGCTAGCGCCGCATAAACAATAGAGCCATTGAATTCGTATTGGGTAAGCACACGAGCCGCCTCTAGCGTACCCGCTAAGCCCGAAGCATTATCGTTCGCGCCTGGAGCGTCTGAAGTAGCGTCCATTACGTCGGACACTCGCGAGTCAATATCACCAGACATCATGACATAGCGATTTGGATCGGTTTTCCCACGCTGAATGGCTACAACACTTACGACTTCAGTTGGGTCGGGTATTCGAGTAGTGCCCGAAATCACGTCACTACTGTAATACACTTCTAAACACCCACCACACGCTTGTGAAATACGTTCAAACTCCTCGAAAATCCAACGGCGCGCCGCACCAATTCCACGGGAGTCCGACTTTGTTTCTGAAAGTGTATGGCGCGTTCCAAAGTTCACTAAGGTTTGAATATCTCGTTCAATTCGATCAGCTGAAGGTGCTGCTGCTATGTCATGCAGTTTTTGCTGCTCCACGTAAGGCACATCTGCTTGAGCAAGCATACTTAATGAAGCCCCAACGCCTGCTATAGCAACTATAAACTTGTTCATGTCTGCTCCTTATATTCGGTAGCTAAGGGTGTTGCACTGATACGGTGCAAACTCGCAAATGGTTGCACAAAAATCAACCGCGAATTATTTTGCCATTCCCAAGCAGAGAAAAAAGACCAATATTTTCAATGCATTAAAGAGTGGCATTAGAATTGCTCTAGTCCTCTTAAAAAGAGAAAACAATCTCATAACAGAGGAATGTAACATGCAACTCATCATTGCCATTATTAAACCCGCCAGACTCCCCGAAGTTCGCGACGCGCTACATGAAGTTGGCTGCAACGGACTTACGGTGACAGAAGTAAAAGGTTTCGGTCAACAAAAAGGATTAGACGAGCTCTACCGCGGCGCCACCTACCGCGCAGAGTTTCTACCCAAGCTAAGACTCGATATCGCCATTCACCAAGAGCAGTCTGAACGTGTGGTAGAAGCCATTCAAAAGTCTGCCCAAACAGGGAAAACAGGCGACGGGAAGATTTTTGTTATTGATTTAGCACACGCGGTACGTATTCGTACTGGCGAAGTTGATGAGCAAGCAATTTAAGGAACGATTATGACTATTACAGAACTCGCATTTTCACTCGACACATTTTATTTGCTCATGAGCGCAGCGCTTGTGATGTGGATGGCCGCAGGCTTCTCAATGTTAGAAGCAGGTCTCGTTCGCTCTAAGAACACCACCGAAATTTTGGTTAAAAACGTCATGCTTTACGCTATCGCGTGTACGCTTTATTTACTCTTTGGATACCACCTTATGTATGGTACCCCAGACATCACAACACACGCTAAGCCAGCAGATATATTCTTTCAAATGGTCTTCGTTGCTACCGCAATGTCTATTGTTTCAGGTGCCGTTGCTGAGCGCATGAAACTCTCTAGCTTCCTCATCTTCTGTGTTTTGCTTACTGGTGTTCTGTACCCCATTCAAGGCAGCTGGAGTTGGGGCGGAGGCTTCTTAAATGAGTTCGGCTTCTCTGATTTTGCAGGCTCAGGTATTGTGCATATGGCTGGTGCAGCAGCGGCGTTAGCAGCGGTTATCGTACTTGGCCCCCGCAAAGGGAAGTACCGCTCAGACGGAAGTGTCCAGGCTATCCCTGGCGCAAATATGCCCCTTGCCACACTAGGTACATTCATTTTATGGATGGGCTGGTTTGGTTTTAACGGTGGTTCACAGCTTCAACTCAGCGGTGCTGGAAATGCCGAAGCTATCGCGAATGTCTTTATTAACACCAATGCAGCAGCAGCGACCGGAGCCATTGGCGCATTTCTTATTGTTCGCTTTGTCTGGAAAAAGGCAGACTTAACCATGATCCTAAATGGTGCATTGGCAGGTTTAGTCGCGATTACAGCGGCTCCAGACGCACCCACACCAGCTTTAGCCTGCCTCATAGGGTTAGTTGCAGGTGCCATTGTTGTGTTGTCTATTGTTGGATTAGACCGCGCTAAAATAGACGACCCGGTAGGCGCTATTTCAGTTCATGGTGTTGTTGGTTTATTCGGACTCTTAGTTGTTCCATTAAGCAATAGCGACGCAACTTTGGTTAAACAGTTAGCTGGAGCCGGAACGATTTTCGGGTGGATGTTCGTAACCAGCTTTGTGGCTTGGTGGATACTGAAAGTCGTTACAGGAATTCGCGTATCGGAAGAAGACGAGTATCGCGGTGGCGACATCAGCGACTGCGGTGTAGAAGCTTACCCGGAATTTATTACCCACAAACAAGACTAATATTTAGCTCTAAAACAAAAAGCAGGTTCTTTAAAGGAACCTGCTTTTTTATTTTTAGCCCGCTTTATTCTTGATTACTCAGGTTCTGGAACGCGAACCCAACCTTCCATCAGCGTTCTCGCACTTCGGCTCATTTTCGCTTTAGTGACAACCCACTCACCGTTGTGTTGTTCTGCTTCTGCACCGACACGCAACGTTCCAGACGGATGCCCAAAGGTCACTGCGTCACGTTCACCGCCACCGGCAGCCAAATTTACCAAGGTCCCAGGAACTGCAGCTGCAGCTCCTATAGCTACTGCCGCTGTGCCCATCATGGCATGGTGAAGCTTGCCCATCGATAGGGCTCGAACAACCAAATCAATGTCTTGCTCAGCAACAGTTTTGCCACTCGAAGAAACATAGGTTTGCGCCGGTCCAACAAAGGCAATTTTCGGTGTGTGTTGGCGACTTTGCGCTTCGTCTAGGTTATTGATTAAACCCATTTTCAGCGCACCATGAGCACGCAAAGTTTCAAAGCGTTCTAGCGCTTCTACGCTTTCATTAATCGCACCTTGTAACTCAGTACCGGTGTAACCAATAGCTTCTGCATTAACGAAAATAGTCGGAATTCCCGCGTTGATAAAAGTAGCTTCAAGCTCACCAAAACCTGGCACTTCAAATGTATCTACTACATTACCCGTTGGGAACATCGAGCCTTCACCGTCTGCCGGGTCAAGAAACTCAATAGGAACTTCCGCCGCAGGAAAAGTTACGCCGTCTAGCTCAAAGTCGCCCGTTTCTTGCACCTGACCATTGGTAATGGGCACATGAGCAATAATCGTTTTTTGAATATTGACCTGCCAAATACGCACTGTTGCGTAACCATTTTCAGGCACCAATTCTTTGTCGACCAAACCTAGAGTTACCGCACAAGAGCCCACTGCAGAGGTGAGGTTGCCACAGTTACCACTCCAGTCGATGAATGGTTTGTCGATAGACACCTGGCCAAATAAATAGTCTACGTCGTGGTCTGGCTTATCACTTTTCGACAAAATCACCGTTTTACTGGTGCTCGACGTCGCGCCACCCATACCGTCAGTATGTTTGGCGTATGGATCAGGACTACCCACTACACGTAATAACAAACTGTCGCGATATTCACCCGGCTGCTGCGCTTTCTCAGGTAATTCGTCAAGGCGAAAAAACACCCCTTTACTCGTACCACCACGCATATAAATCGCTGGAATTTTTAACTGTGGACTAAAACTCATACATCCCCTCAAAGTGGGGTCAGAGCACTTTGTGCTCTGACCCCAGTCTTTTAGACCCTCAATCGTTCTAACTTCCTGATATAAAGTTATTAATCAGAGAGTCAACGTATTTCCTCAAATAGAGCAGAACTCAAGATTTCGAAGAGAAAACTTTAATTAAGATCTTTTAAATCAAAATATTACAAGAGAAACTCAGACATCAACCTATGGGGTCAGAGCACTTTGTGCTCTGACCCCATTTTGGGTTTAGGTGTTACCTTCTAAGAAGTCTTGAGCAAAGCGTTGTAACACGCCGCCAGCATTGTAAATACTTACTTCTTCCTGCGTGTCTATGCGACACTTCACAGGCACGTCTACGCTTTCACCATTTTCACGGTTAATCACCAGCGTAAGTTTCGCACCAGGTGCAGGTTCACCTTTAACGTCGTAGCTTTCAGTGCCATCGATGTTTAAAGTTTTGCGTGTTGTACCCGCTTCAAACTCTAGCGGAAGTACACCCATACCGATTAGGTTCGTACGGTGTATACGCTCAAAGCCTTCAGCAACAATAACCTCAACACCAGCCAAACGTACGCCTTTCGCCGCCCAGTCACGTGACGACCCCTGACCATAGTCAGCGCCGGCAACAATAATCAACGGCTGTTTGCGTTCCATGTAAGCTTCAATAGCTTCCCACATACGGACAACTTTGCCTTCCGGCTCAATGCGAGCAAGAGAGCCTTGAATAACATCGCCATTGTCGTCACGAACCATTTCGTTAAACAATTTCGGGTTGGCGAAAGTTGCACGTTGTGCCGTAAGGTGGTCACCACGGTGCGTTGCATAAGAGTTAAAGTCTTCCTCAGGAACCCCCATAGAAGCCAAGTACTCACCTGCTGCACTGTCGGCCATAATCGCGTTAGAAGGCGACAAATGGTCGGTTGTAATGTTGTCGCCAAGCACCGCTAATGGACGCATACCCGTTAGAGTTGGCGCATTAGCTAACGCACCTTCCCAATAAGGAGGGCGACGAATATAAGTACTTTGCGGACGCCACTGATACAACGGGTCGATTTTCTCACCGTAGTCCACACTCAAGTTGAACATCGGGTCGTAAACCGTGCGGAACTGCTCCGGCTTAACGCTCGACTTCACAATCTCGTCGATCTCTTCGTCTGAAGGCCAAATATCTTTCAACGTCAGAGGGTTACCATCGTGATCATGGCCCAGCACATCTTTCTCGATATCGAAGCGAATGGTACCCGCAATCGCGTACGCCACAACCAGTGGTGGTGACGCCAAGAATGCATTTTTCGCATAAGGGTGAATACGCCCGTCGAAATTACGGTTACCCGAAAGTACCGCTACCGAATACAGATCTCGGTCGATAATTTCTTGCTGAATTTTCGGGTCAAGTGCACCACTCATACCGTTACAAGTTGTACACGCATAAGCCACTAGACCAAAACCAAGCTGTTCTAGCTCAGGCATTAAGCCCGCTTCTTTCAAGTACATGGTTACCGTTTTAGAGCCCGGGGCCAAAGAAGACTTCACCCAAGGTTTACGCGTTAAACCAAGCTTGTTTGCGTTACGAGCAATTAGACCTGCCGCCACCATGTTGCGAGGGTTACTCGTATTAGTACAGCTCGTGATAGCCGCGATAATACAAGCGCCATCAGGCATTTTGCCATCTTCAAGCTCGTACTCACCAGAAATACCGCGTTCTGCTAAGTCAGCGGTTGAAAGTAGCGCATGAGGATTCGAAGGACCAGCAAGGTTGCGACCTACAGAAGACAAGTCGAACTTCAATACACGCTCATACTTCGCTTCGGTCATGTCTGCTGCCCAAAGACCTGTATGCTTCGCAAACTTCTCAACCAACTCAACTTGCTCGTCGTCACGACCTGTAAGTTTCAAGTAGTCGATGGTTTGGTCGTCGATGTAGAACATCGCCGCGGTCGCACCATACTCTGGAGTCATATTCGAGATAGTAGCTCGGTCACCCACGGTTAGGCGGTCGGCACCTTCACCGAAGAACTCTAGGTATGCTCCAACTACACGTTCTTTACGCAAGAACTCAGTAATCGCGAGTACCATGTCAGTTCCGGTAATACCCGATTGAAGCTTACCTGTAAGCTCAACACCTACGATATCTGGCAAGCGCATATAAGAAGCACGACCTAGCATTACGCTCTCAGCTTCTAAACCACCTACACCTACTGAAATTACGCCTAGGGCGTCAACCATAGGTGTGTGCGAGTCAGTACCCACACAAGTATCAGGAAACGCTACATTGTCACGAACCTGCACCACTGGAGACATTTTCTCCAAGTTAATTTGGTGCATAATTCCATTTCCTGGAGGAATAACATCTACGTTTTTAAACGCTGTCTTCGTCCAGTTAATAAAATGGAAGCGATCGTCGTTACGGCGATCTTCAATAGCACGGTTTTTCTCGAACGCGTCTTGCTCGAAACCTGCGTGCTCAACTGCCAAAGAGTGGTCAACAATCAATTGGGTTGGCACAACCGGGTTCACCTTGGCAGGATCGCCACCTTTCGCCGAAATAGCGTCACGAAGGCCAGCCAAGTCAACCAAGGCAGTTTGCCCCAAAATATCGTGGCAAACTACACGAGCTGGATACCAAGGAAAGTCTAAGTCACGCTTTCTCTTTACGATTTGAGTAAGCGCGTCGGTAAGCATGTCTGGCTCACAACGACGCACCAACTGCTCTGCCAACACCTTAGAGGTGTATGGCAGTTTGCTGTATGCACCAGGCTCGATACTTTCAACCGCCTCGCGGGTGTCGAAGTATTCTAAATTCGTGCCTGGCAAATTTTTGCGATATTGAGAGTTCATATTAACGCTCGTCGATTGCAGGAACTTTACGAGGTGCTGGACCAGTGTAGTCCGCACTCGGACGAATAATACGGTTGTTCGCACGCTGTTCTTTTACGTGAGCAGTCCAACCTGTTACACGCGACATTACGAAAATTGGCGTAAACAATTTAGTAGGAATACCCATGTAGTGGTATGCAGAAGCGTGGAAGAAATCCGCATTTGGGAATAACTTCTTCTCGCGCCACATTACTTCTTCACAACGCACAGAAACGTCGTACAAACGGCTGTCACCAAACTCTTCAGAAAGCTTCTTCGACCAAGCTTTAATTACATCGTTACGCGGGTCAAACTCACGGTAAACGGCATGACCGAAGCCCATGATTTTTTCTTTACGCTCTAGCATACCCATTAGCGTTTGTTCTGCGTCGTCTGCCGACTTCATATCTTCGATTAAGTCCATCGCAGCTTCGTTTGCTCCACCGTGAAGTGGTCCACGAAGTGAGCCAATTGCAGCAGTTACACAAGAGAAAATGTCTGACAAAGTTGATGCACATACGCGAGCAGTAAACGTAGAAGCGTTAAACTCGTGCTCTGCATATAAAATTAAAGACGTGTTCATTACGTCGATATGCAATTGCGAAGGCTTTTTGTCGTGCAACAAGTGCAAGAAGTGCGCGCCAATTGAATCGTCGTCTGTTTCTGTTTCAATGCGTTTGCCGTCGTGGCTAAAGCGATACCAGTACAGAAGAATGCTAGGGAACGCAGCAAGCATACGCTCAATTTTCGCGTCTGCTTCACTGAAGTCTTCTTCCCCTTCAATGTTACCCAGGAAAGAAATACCTGTACGCATTACGTCCATTGGGTGCGCGTCTGCAGGAATGCGCTCAAGAACGTCTTTCAAGCTTTGTGGTAAGCCGCGCAATGTTTTCAAACGCGCTTTGTAGTCTGCTAATTGTGAAGTATTCGGTAGCTCGCCATGCGCAAGCAAATACGCAACTTCTTCAAAGCCCACTTTTTCAGCTAATTCTGAAATGTCATAACCATAGTAAGTTAAGCCAGAACCTGATTTACCTACAGTACAAAGGGCAGTTTCACCAGCTACTTGTCCGCGCAATCCCGCGCCACCTAATTTCTTATCAACCATTTCTATACTCCTAAATTTGTTGTGAATTCTTTTTCTTTACTACGACTTATTTCTTTGAAAAAAGCGCGTCTAATTTTTCTTCAAACGCGTGATAATTTAAGAAATCATATAACTCCATGCGTGTTTGCATGTTGTCGATTGAGTCTTTCTGATCGCCTTTCTCTAGAATATTTTCATAAACATTTAACGCAGCTTTGTTCATGGCACGGAACGCGCTTAACGGATACAGCACCATTTCTACACCAACGTCAGCCAACTCTTGCTTATTGAATAGTGGAGTTGCGCCAAATTCAGTAATGTTCGCTAGCACAGGTACGTTCAATGCTTTTGTAAACGCATCATATTGTTCTAGTGTATGAACTGCTTCAGCAAAAATGGCGTCGGCGCCAGCGTCAACGCATGCTTGTGCGCGCTCAATTGCAGCTTCTAAGCCTTCTTGTTGCAAAGCGTCGGTACGCGCCATGATCAGGAACTGATCGTCAATACGAGCATCAACAGCCGCTTTTACACGGTCTACCATTTCTTCTTGAGTCACAATTTCCTTGTTAGGACGGTGACCACAGCGTTTCTGCGCAACCTGGTCTTCAATGTGGAAGCCAGCAGCACCCGCACGAGTCATTTCCTTCACCGTACGAGAGATATTAAATGCACCACCCCAACCTGTGTCGGCGTCAACTAATAAAGGCAAGTCTGAAGCACCCGTGATTCGGCGAATGTCTTCACAAACATCATTTAACGAAGTCATACCTAAGTCAGGCAAACCAAATGATGCGTTCGCTACACCTGCACCCGATAAGTATAGTGCTTTATGGCCTACACGCTCAGCCATCATAGCTGTGTAAGCATTAATTGTACCTACGATTTGTAATGGATTTTCTGCGGCAATTGCCTCACGCAATTTTGCGCCCGCACTCGCTAACTGGCTCATGTTTGCTCCTCAATTTCTCTTAACTGAATTTCGATGTTGTCTCTAGATGCGCGAATGTGCCTGCGCATCAATAAATCTGCTAGTTCACCGTCACGATTAGCAATCGCTTGCAATATTGCCCTATGTTCATCGAACGCTCGCGAAACACGAGGGCCATTCATGCCTAATTGGACGCGGTACATTCTTGCAAGGTAATAAAGCTCGTCACACAGAATATTAATTAGATATGAATTGTCGCTGCCTAAAATGACGCGATAATGAAAGTCTAAATCACCCTCTTCTTGGTAATAACTTTCACCTTCGCTCACACGCTGTGTGGCTAAATGCTTGTCTAACAAAGCTTTCAAAGACTGAACTTCGCTTTCTGGCATTTTCTCTGCCGCCAGGCGGCAAGCTAAACCCTCTAGCTCTTCGCGCAGCTCATACAAAGCCCGTAAACTTTCGACTGACAGCCTTACAACGCGAGCGCCTACATTGGGTAAACGTTCTACTAAATGGCAACGCTCTAATCGCGCCAAAGCCTCGCGTAAAGGTGCTCTGCTTACTTGAAAACGCTTCGCTAACTCGGGCTCACTCATTTTACTGCCCGCAGGAATATCACCCTCCACAATAGCGTGTTGGATTTCCTGTAGAACTCGATCTGCGGTTGTAACTGGTGCCTTGAGAAGCGGAGAATGCAAAGCCATAATTGTCGACAAGTTTGAAACGGATGGCAATTTTAGGCTTAATTATTAGGTTTTTCAAGGTGAGGCAAACCATAATTGTCGACAAAGTGGTTATATTTACCGCAAAATAGATATTTAAATGTCGAGTAAAAGCAATAAGATATAAAGCAAAATAAATGCACTCGTGAAACCTATCAGATAAGGTAAATAAAAATGGAGGGAACAACATGAAAGCATTACTAGTTAGCTTAGCTGTATTTTTAAGTTTAACGATACCCCAAGCACAAGCCACGGAAGACCCAGTTGTTGGCACATTAAAATGGTTTTTAAACGGTGCAAGCTATAACGACCCAGACGTGCATCGGCATTTTTGGGCAGAAGATCTTACCTACACAAGTGGAAGGGGGCTACGCTTTGGTCGTGAGCAAATTTGGGCAGACATTGAGGGAGACACCCGCCTTACCGCTGAGGAAGTTGAGGTTTGGTACAGTGCTGAAGACATTTCTGTTTATCACGTAGACGGTGCTGCTATCGTGAATTTCACGCTTGTTGCGAAAAACGAAGCTACGCAAAAAGAAACACGATTCTATAATACAGCAGTAATGATTCAAGAAGACGACCTGTGGAAAGCCGTCAACTGGAATGTCACCGTTACCGCAGATTCAAGAGAATAAAAAGAGGCTACGATGAGAATAGGATTTGCAGTGGGCGCACTTTTAGCCGCCATAGGAATATTTGTTTTCTGGCCTTCTGTGGCCAATGAGCCGTCTCAAGGACGCGTGCTTAAGTCGGCAGAGCATTACCAAGTTCTTCCTCAACAGGCACGTATTGAACCGGTGAATGCGATGCTCACCGACAGGCTAGAGAATTTGCTGCCTGCACTTATGGAAGAGCAAAACATTGATATGTGGTTGGTACTCAATCGAGAGTATGCAGAGGACCCTGTGTATTTTACGCTGGTTCCACAACCCACTTTTGCCGCCAGACGCACCACTATGCTGGTGTTTAACAGATTAGAAGACGGCACAGTTGAACGCCTTACAGTGAATACCTATCCATTTGGAGCGCCTTATGAAGCGGCCTGGAGTGGTGGCAATCTAGACGAGCAATGGCAAGCATTAGGCGACCTCATCGTTGAAAAAGACCCTAGCTCGATTGGCATTAATGTATCTCGCGACTGGCCTGTAGCAGACGGGCTTTCTAGCGCGTTACACCAACGACTTACCGAAGTTCTACCAGACACTTTTCAAGACAGACTGGTTTCTGCGGAAAAGCTTGTCGTGCGCTGGGTTGAAACTCGCACCGAACAAGAATTAGAAATTTACCCACATGTACTTAGTCTGGCTCGGGCAGTTATTGGTGAAGCTTTTAGCTCACAAGTGATTACACCAGGTGTAACCCACACCGACGACGTAGCATGGTACATCCGCAATCGTTTTGAGGAACTTCAATTACCTATTTGGTTTATGCCTTACGTGAGCTATCAACGCGTCGGCACCGAGTGTGAAGAAGACACCTTCTTTTGTGGTAGTGAAGGGGTTATTCAGCGCGGTGACGTTCTACACACCGACGTAGGTATATGCTACCTAACGCTTTGTACCGATACGCAGGAAATGGCCTATGTATTAGAAGTTGGTGAACGAGATATTCCACAAGGGTTTAAAGACGCTCTACTTACCGGTAATCGCTGGCAAGACATTCTTACAGACAATTTCGTCACGGGAAGAACGGGTAACGAAATTCTTGCCGCAACCATCGCTCAAAATGAGAGTGAAGGAATTATTAGCAGCACTTATACGCATCCGCTAGGTTTTTATGGACACGCTCCGGGACCAACCATTGGCATGTGGGACAACCAAGGCCCAACACCGATACGTGGTGACTATCCACTTTATCCGAATACCGCTTATGCTATTGAAGGCAACGTGAAACAGGCCGTGCCTGAATGGAATGGGCAGTTTGTGCATATTCGTTTAGAGCAAAGCGCATACTTCAACGGAGAGAACGTTATCTACTTCGCCGGCCGCCAAACACAGTGGCACCTTATCGAATAAAAATGGGGTCAGAGCACTTTGGGGTCAGAGCACTAAGTGCTCTGACCCCAATTTTTTATGCCCAAGCTTCTGCGACGTCTGGGTGAGAACGCATTCGCCCTTTCAACACATTCTCACCGACTTGGTAAAACATTGGGTTATTCGGGTCACTTTCAGGGCCCAATGCCAGTTTCTTTTGCTCATCACTTAGCTCGAATAGTGGCACTGTACTGTCTAGCTGAGACGCTAAAAAGAACGCCACCGAATACCGTTCCGAACCCGCCGGAGGTGTTTGCACACGGTGTAATGTCGCGCGCAAATATCCGTCTGAAGCCATCTCCAACAATTCGCCAATATTAACCACTACGGCACCGTCTAACGGCGGAACGTCTACCCATCCCTCGTCGTCTTTCAGAACCTGTAATCCTGACTGCTGATCTTGAGTCACAATGGTCAAATAACCAGGGTCTTTATGGGCACCTACCCCCTGGCCACCGGCCTTATCGTCTCCTTCTTCTCCCGGATAACGAATGAGCTTCATGTGGGTATAAGGCTTGTCTATTGAAGTTCCAAAAGCGTCTTCGGGTTGACCTAATGCCTCTGCAAAGGCCATTAAAAGCTCTTTTGAAACATCGGTTTGTTCATTCTGGTAATTCAAAACCGCGTGGCGTAACTCTGGTAATGCCGTCGGCCATTGATTGGGTCCAATTAAGCGAGCCCACGAAGGATTACTGGCACTGAGTTCCACAGGCTGCTCTTCACGCATCACGTCAAACTGTTCACGAAAGTCGACGTTACCAGCGGTTATTTCTCCCTTGATTCGCGTGTAGCCACGAAAATGAGGAGAGTTCACCATTTGGGTTTCAAGTTTGCTCTCGAGCGGAAGTGAGAAAAATTGCTTCGAAAGCTCAAACACTTGCTGCTGCAAGCATTCTAATTGATGTCCTTTTACGTAGAAGAAGCCCACTGTACGCGCAGTCTCTGCCAGCGTGCGTAGAAAGTCCGCCTTGGATTTCCCTCCAGCGCGGAGTTCTTGCAAATCTAGAACGGGTAGTACGGTCTTACTCATTACACTCACCTACGAAAAGTTGAGTGCAGAGTATAAAAGCGAGGAAAGTGCGGGCGAACGAACGAATTCTTATTTTATAGAACTGAAAGAACTAAAAGCGCCCGCATTTATGTCATATATCTGACTTTGCTAGATTATTCGCGAAGCTCAATCCAGCCTGCAGTGAAGAAACCTTCGCAGTCAGTAGCGTCTTTCTTAATGTTGCTAGCGTCTAGAGAGCCAGCCATGCCGCCTGGCGTGCTAGGTACGTCGCTGAAACGCGGGTCATCACACTCACGGTCCATAGTGTAAGGGCCAGTGTCGTCACCAAAATCAACTCCACCACAACCTGTTAAACCCATCGCTAGAACAACTGCGCTTCCGAATAGAACTGTTTTTTTCATAATTACATCCATTTGTTTTTTATCAGTTTCAGGTCGATAATATTAATCAAATACATTGCAGGTCAAGTGAAAAAATGGTGACAGAAGCCCACGAGGTCCTCGATTTCTGGTTCCAAGAACTAAAACCATCTCAATGGTTTATGAAAGACGACAGCCTCGACACTCATATCACGGAAAGATTCAACGCAACCCACGAAGCCGGCTCAAAGTGCGAACTTTGGCATTGGCGAGGTAGCGCTAGAGGTAGGCTTGCTGAAGTTATCGTACTCGACCAATTCTCGCGGAACATTCACCGCAATAGTCCACTTGCTTTTGCCACCGATGCATTGGCTTTAGCATTAGCACAAGAAGCAATAGAGCGCGGTCATGACCAGTCACTTACTCCTGAAGAGCAAGCCTTTCTGTATATGCCTTATATGCACAGCGAGTCGAAGCACATACATGAACTTGCACTCGATTTATTCAATCAACCAGGATTAGAAACCAACTACGAATTTGAAGTGCAGCACAAAGCTATAATCGACAGGTTTGGTCGCTACCCACACCGCAATAGCATTTTGGGCAGAACATCTAGCCAAGAAGAAATTGAGTTTTTGCAGCATCCGGGGTCTAGTTTTTAAACTACAGTGGCGTTTGGAACTTCATAACGCCTGAAACTGGCACTATGTATCACAAACAACATGCTTCATATTTGAAACAATAAAATGGAGCGTGTTATGAAATTTCTCTTTGCTTCTGTTGCGGCAATTTTAGTAACGGCGTGCGCGGCTGATTCAAATTCTACTAATCAAGCCCCACCTGTCTCCCCCCCACCTCAAAGCTTTGAGGGCACTATTGAGTTTAATTTTTCAACGGAGTCATACAGAACCGTAAATGGTACAGACGATTCAGACTATAAATCTCCGCATACCATTCCCAACTTCAGTATCCAAGTAATACAGGAAAGCCATAGACTCATTGTCGCTCAACCTCAGTACATACACACCGACCATGGCGACTGGGACGTTGTTGTAAATCATGGTTACGCGGAAAACGACGTTTTCGAATTTCCATTCGCATTGGTTGAACGTAACCAAAATTGCACCCACCATGGGTTGATTCAAATAGATAATGCCGCCGCCAATGCTGAAATAGCTCAAGAAACGTGTGGATATTTACAATTCAATTTACAGGCTTCAGGAACAGCTAACCTAGTCAACCAAGCAATCCCCGAACGCAGCGAATATTTGCAGTCATTTGCAGCTCAAAACAAAGCTAACTTGCCAACAGCTTCTATTTCAGAACTGCCAACGACAATACAAAATGCCCTTAGTCGCCTTGATGACAAAACTGTTTACGGATTACTTTACGATGGCATCCATTTCCGTAGCGAATGCTCAACAAGACAAGGCAACGCGAAATATTGTGAGGATACGATTTTGCCTTCTTACTCTCTTGCAAAAGGGCTCGTAGCAGGGTTGTCGACATTACGTTTTCAAGCTTTGTATGGAGAGAGCTTTGCTAACACTAATGTTTCCGAACTTATTTCATACTGCACACCTGAAAAATGGCAAGATGTCTCTGTTTCACATTTAGCAAGCATGACTACAGGGCGTTATTTTAGTAGCGAATACATGAGTGACGAAGAAGGCATGAATACGATTGAAGATTTTTTCTTGCCAGCATCTCATGCCGACAAAGCGGCATTCTCATGTGGCTACCCGATTCAAGAAAGTCCGGGACTAACATTTGTCTACCACACTTCAGACACTTACTTATTAAGCTCTGCGCTGCAGCAGTACTATCACAACCAAACAGGTAACCCAGAATCCTACTATTCCGAAGTATTACTCGAAGATATTTATCGCCCACTTGGCTTGAGCTCTTTGACAGAGCTGTTTGTGAGTAGCCTAGATGAACCGCATATCCCTTACGCAGGATTCGGCCACTTCTACAATACAAACGACTTAGTGAAACTCGCCCAGTTTATCTGGTTAGATCAGGGGGAGATTAACGGTCAACAAGTCATCGATGCAACCACCGCACAAGCGCCAGCAGGCTCAAAAGTTTTTGAGAATGGCTTTTGGTTTTACACAGACGAAACCTATGAGTATTGTGACAAAGAACTGACGATTCCCTACCTTTCTGGCTATGGCGGAAATATTATCGCAGCCCTCCCCAACGGCATGATTCTCTATTTCATTGGGGACGACTTCGAATTTACCTTTGCGGATATAGCGCGGCGCCTACTCGGCGAGACGCCTTGTAATTCATGACATGCAGTGCTCAAATAATGCTTCGAACTTGCGCAGACCATCAGCAAGTACATTTTCCTCGATGGTCAGCGCGGGTAAAAACCGGATAACATTCCCGTAATATCCGCAAGCCAAGAGAATTAAACCATGCTGGCTTGCTTCCGCGACTAACTGTTTCGTGAGCTCAGGGTTAGGTTTGTCTGCATCTTCCTCGTAAACCAGCTCCATAGCTATCATCGCACCAACTTGTCGAATATCACCGATAACGTGCGAGTATTTGTTCTGTAGTTTCGTTAAACACGACTTAAACGTCTCTCCAACTTCATTCGCACGCTGCACGAGTTGTTCTTCTTCAATGACATCTAACACCGCGAGCGCTGCTGCACAGCCGACAGGTGAACCTCCATAGGTGCCTCCCAGGCCACCAGGTAGTGGCGCGTCCATAATTTCTGCTTTCCCTACAACAGCGGCAATGGGGAAACCGCCAGCAATTCCCTTCGCCATTGTGATTAAGTCGGGTTCAATATCAGCATATTCGGTGCAAAACATTTTACCCGTGCGACCAAATCCCGTTTGAATTTCATCTGCAATTAATACAATTCCATGTTCATCACATATTTGACGGAGAGCCTGTAGAAACTCTTTTGGGGCTTGGTAAAAACCACCTTCACCTTGAATAGGCTCAATGATGATTGCTGCAACATCCTCTGGGCCAATGTCCGCCTTAAACACATGCTCTAGCCCCTTCAGCGCTTGCGCTATCGAAACTCCATGGTATTCGTTAGGAAAAGGTGCGTGAAAGATATCAGCGGGAAAGGGGCCAAACAAAGATTTGTACGGAGCTACTTTACCTGTTAACCCCATGGTTAGGTTCGTTCGTCCATGAAAGCCTGCAGTAAAAGCTATCACGCCTCTTCTTCGTGTATGAGCACGCGCTATCTTCACGCAGTTTTCAACAGCTTCAGCACCTGTGGTTACAAACATTGCTTTTTTAACCGAATTCCCTGGTGCAGCACGGGTCAGTTTTTCCGCCAGTTCAACAGCTCCTTTGTAAGGCGAGATCATTAAGCAAGAATGACTAAAGTCTTCGACTTGACGTTTAACAGCTTCGACGACTTTAGGGTGACTGTGACCCGTATTGCAAACAGCGATTCCAGTACCAAAATCAATGAACCGATTACCGTCTTCGTCCCAAACTTCTGCATTATGAGCTCTCACCACATAGTGCGGGTATAGATTTCCTTGCCCCCGAGCAATAGCAGCGGTTTTACGTTGTTGTAGTTGAGCATTACTCATGATGTTCTCCTAGGGCAGATAAACCGCCTAAACTTAAATATTTGATATGAAGGTAATCTTCTAGCCCGTGTTTCGAGCCTTCGCGGCCGTAACCAGACTGTTTAATACCGCCAAATGGTGCGGCGGGGTTAGATATCGCGGCATCGTTAATACCTACCATGCCGAATTCAAGCGCCTTCGCGACTCTCCAAACACGGGCATAGTTTTGGCTATAGAAGTATGAAGCGAGTCCGTACTCGGTATTGTTTGCAATCTTTATCGCTTCTCTTTCAGAACCGAAGGTTTGCAGCACTACGACTGGGCCAAATAACTCATGGTCATGAATCGCCATATCTGCGGTTACTTGCGTCACCAGAGTAGGCGGCAACCAATTTTCAGAGCCCTGGTCACTGAGGTATTCTATTTTTGCTCCGTTCGACTCGGCCTCTGTTATCACATCCACAAGTCCCTGCTTGGCATTAGCTGTGATCATGGGACCAATGTCAGTGCCAGTGTCCATACCATCACCAACTTTCAATGTTTGCATTTGACGTTTGAGTTCTGCTAAAAACTGATCATGAATTTTCTCAGCAACCAATACCCTGTTAACCGCAACACAGGTTTGACCGGCATTTCTAAATTTAGCAAGCATCAATCCTGCAACTGCTGATTTAATATCTGCATCCTCAAAAACCATGAAAGGAGCGTTACCACCCAGCTCCATAGATACCCGTTTAACTGAACTTGCACATTGCGCTGTTAGAATTCGACCTACACGAGACGACCCCGTAAAGGAGAACTTGGCGACAAGAGGGTGCTTAGTCAGCACCTCACCGATTTCAGCAGATTGGTCTGAAACCACCACGTTAATTACACCATTCGGGATACCTGCTTTCTTAGCCAGTGCTGCCATCGCGAGCGCAGACAATGGCGTTTCATGCGCAGGCTTAACGACAAAAGTACAACCCGCAGCCAATGCAGCGGCAGCCTTTCGCGCAATCATGGCATTCGGGAAATTCCACGGTGTAATTGCAGCAACCACACCCACCGGCTCTTTTAATACAATGATTTGTTTGTCTTCACTGGGAGCAGGAATGACTTCGCCATAAACTCTACGAGCTTCCTCCGCGAACCACTTGAGGTAACCCGCGCCATAAGCAATTTCGCCTTTCGCTTCTTGCAACGGTTTGCCTTGCTCTAATGTCAGCAACGCAGCAAGTTCGTCCTGATACTGCATCATCAAGTCATGCCATTTCTCAATATACTCAGCGCGCTGTTGCGCAGAAGTGTTTTTCCAACTTTGAAAGGCATTGTGAGCCGCTTGAACTGCCCGCTCCGCATCTTTCGCTCTGCCATTCGAAATACTTGTTAAATGGGAATTATCCGCTGGGTTAGATACCGCAAACGTTTGCTTGGAACTCACCCAACTTCCATCAATAAATGAACACTCGGGTTTCAGTTGTGCAGGGATGTCTTGAAAATTCACAGTCGCCTCCTTTGGTTTCTGGGAATTTGAACACGCAAATAAAGGTTGATAAATAACAATGTTTAAACGTATTGTTTGATTAACATCAAACTAAAGCATCAGATATGAAACAATTAACTGACTTTGATATTCGGCTGATCCACGTTTTTAAGACCGTTGTAGAGTGCGGCGGAATAACTCCTGCGGAAACCGAACTCAACATTTCCCGCTCCACCATTAGTATTCATTTGAGTAATCTTGAAGCACGTCTCAACTTAAAACTCGCGCAGCGCGGTCGAGCCGGATTTTCGCTTACAACAGAAGGACAAGCTGTATATAGCGCGTCGCTCGAACTTAATCATGCGCTTGGCGACTTTTCCCGACTCGTGAGCGGTCTTAAAACAGAGTTGAAAGGTGAGCTAAAGTTTCTCTTTGCCGATCAGCTTGATATTGAGCGTCAGCATTTTCTCGCTGCTTTAATCGCTCAACTCAAACTCGAAGCCCCTCAGGTAACACCAGCAACAGATGTCATGCCACTACAACAAATTGAATTAGCCTTGTTGAAAGACCAAGCTCATATTGCTCTTATGCCGGGGTACCGACGTATTGATGGCTTGGAGTATCACACCGCATTTTCTACGCCGGTTTATCTTTGCTGCTGTCAAAACCATCCCTTGTTTGAAGAGGCGCTTACGGAAGTTGCACTTGAAAAATTACAAAAATATGAAGTGATTCATCCTGGTGTTGATATCAACCCAGAAGGAAGAAAACATTTAGCTCAGCTCAATACCGCGGGGAAAGCCTACCAATTCGACATTCGACTGGCGATGATACTTTCAGGCGCATGGATGGGCTTTTTACCGGAGCCTATGGCTAAGCCGCTAATCAATAAAAGCGAACTTCGATACATCAATCCAAGCACAATTAACTACGCTTTCGAGCAGTTTTTCGTGAGCAAGAAAAGCCCACGAGACGAGCGTCTCGTTCGACTTGTTGTGGAAACCATTCAACGCCAATTGGAAACTGGCTCTCCCCTTCCATCCTAACTGGCTCTTTCTCGACAGACTCACTGGTTTATGCTCTGGATAAATAATTATTAAAAGGTTCTCTCATGGAAGTAGCAATAAAGAACAGAACTTGGTTTAAATCACTGCCGGCTGCAAATGAACACGGCATCACCGCAAGAGTTTTATTGGCATTTTTAGCAACAGCGGGATTGTTTTACGTCAACATTATGCCCGCTATTGTTTCTGGCTTAATCGATGGTTTGGCTTTCACCCGCAGAGATGCCGGGCTTGTCGGCTCACTCAATATCTATGGCGCTGCAGTAGGTGCATTTCTGGCAATTTTCTTAGTGAAACGGGTTCCTTGGAAGCCGGTCAGTGCCGGTTTACTCATAAGCCTCATAACCATCGATTTCCTTAGTATGTTAGTTGAGCTTCCGCTGATTATGATGGCGTTACGTGCGCTTCATGGATTTGTCGGCGGTTTGCTTGTAGGCGTCGCTTTCGCAGTTATTGCGAGAACTCAGTACGTCCACAAAACCTTTGGCATGCTACTTTTAGTGCAATTCGGGTTAGGAGGATTAGGTGTTATGTTCCTACCTCCGCTTGTTCCAGTTTTCGGCGCATGGATTCTATTTTTATCACTTATCGCTTTTAGTACCGCAGCTCTTATCATGCTTCCTTTCCTAAGTGATTACCCCGTCGCTATCGTCGATAAAACCAAACCCGTTGCGCCTATTTTGTGGAAACCTTTGTCCTATTCGATTTTCGCCGTATTCCTCTTTCAAGCCGCAAATATGGCACTATACGCCTATATCATCGACCTCGGCGAACAAGCCGGTTTAACCAAAACCGCAATGTCTCCGGCTTTAGGCGTTAGTGCTTGGCTAGGTATTCTAGGCTCTGTCATGGTGATGTGGCTTTCCACTCGCGTCGGGAGATCGCTGCCGATTTTGATCGGTGTGTTAGTGACTGCAGGCGCAACTTTTGCGCTGCATTTTTCATTCTCACTCACCGTGTATTGGATAGCGAATATTCTGGTCGGTATTACTTGGGCCTTTAGTATTGCCTATTTACTTGGTGTTTGTTCTGAATTTGATAAGGCAGGACAAACCGCTGCGCTAGCTGGCTTTGCTTCGAAAATGGGGTTAGCGTCAGGGCCACTATTTGCGGCTCTCATTGTTACCGAGGGCTCGTATACAATGCTTATTAATATTGCCACCGCTATGCTTATCGCGGCAGCTTTCATTACACTTTATCCATCTAAATTGCTCGACAATAGCCCGGCTACTTGAGTCTGGCGTCAAGCTTGCAGCAGATTAGTAGCCTCTATATACTCATTTTGAAAAGCCAAAAATAAAAATGATTAGAGGCTATGCAGCACTTATTTGTGCTCGATTCGTCGGGTAGTACCAACCTTCAACAACAGCTTGTCCAAAAACTCATCCAAAGTATTTTGAATGGGCACTTTGCTTGTGGCAGTCGTATGCCCTCCTCTCGCAAACTTGCAGAGCAGCTGGGCGTCGCCAGAAACACTGTTGTTCATGCGTACCAAACCCTTATCGATGAAGGTTATTTAAATAGTCGCGAACGAAGTGGTATTTATGTCGCAGAAGACATTTTCAATACGCACCCCACTTTTGATGCATCACCTAATGAAGTGCTACCGGATGAAAACTGCAAACGATATGACTGGGATCAGGTTTTGTCCAAGGTCGGTGTGACGACATCTCCCCCCTCCTATCCGCAGAATTGGCAAAAATACCCATATCCTTTTATCGATGGTCAATTCGACCCTTCGTTATTTCCAGTTGCGCAATGGCGCGAGTGCTCGAAACTCAGTTTGAATGTAGACGAAATAAAAAACTGGGCATCGGATAGTGGCCAGCAAGACGATTATTTACTGACTGAGGAAATCAGGACAAAAGTTTTACCTCGACGGGGGATATTCGCAGAGCCTGAAGAAATAATGGTGACAATTGGGTCTCAGCAATCGCTTTATATTGTTAGCCGTTTACTCATGCACAGCCAAACCTTGCTTGCTATGGAGGAGCCCGGCTATGAGGGCATGCGCCAGCTTGCAAACCATGCGTTTTCACCTATTCATTACGTGGATGTTGAGGAAGACGGTTTAGATGTAGAAGCTATTCCTGAACATACAGGTTTTGTGTATACGACACCCAGTCATCAAATGCCTACAGCAGTTACAATGTCGATGGAAAAGCGAAAGGCTCTATATAAAAAAGCTCAAGACAACGACTTTGTTGTTATTGAAGACGATTATGAGTGTGAGAGTAATTTCATTCACCAACCTCATCCTGCAGTCAAAAGCTTAGACACTGAAGGTCGGGTTATCTATGTATCTAGCTTCTCTAAAGTACTAGCACCTGGCTTGCGCCTAGGCTTTATGGTTGCTTCTAAAGAGCTTATTTACAAAGCTCGCCAACTCAGAGCTCTCATTTCAAGACATCCTCCGGCAAACAACCAACGCGTCATGGGTCTTTTCTTGAGTCTTGGTTATTACGATTTAACCATGAAAAAGCTAAACGAAGAATTAGCCGAGCGCTGGCATGAACTTCGAGAAGCTTTAAACCATTACTTAGCCACCAGCGTGGTAACCACACGAACTGTGGGCGGAAGTACATGTTGGATTAAAGGACCCGACCAACTTAACAGTCAACGATTTGCCGCCGAAGCTGCAAAGCACGGTATTTTGATAGAGCCAGTAAACCGTTTTTACGGCGGAAAGAATAAACCTTTACAGTATTTCAGACTTGGTGTTACGAGTATTCCTACACCCAAGATTCGAGAAGGCGTGGAGTTACTCTCGAAAGTTATTAAAGAGTGGCAACAAGAAGAAGATGCACTCTTTGCAAAGCCTCCGGGAAGACAGTTAAAAGGTGACAAACTTAGAGAGTTTGCCAGTCATTGCGAATATATTGGCAGGACTGTTTTCGGCGATCCCTACCGTATTAGATTATGCGACGATGGTTCTATGGAGGGCTTTGAAGGTTACCATGACGAGAAACATGACCATGGTAAATGGTGGCTAGAAGGTGATATTTGGTACCGCCAATGGAATCAATGGTCTTATGGCGAAACCTTAGGCTTTAACATTTATATTCAAAAGAACCAAATCTTCTGGGCTAGAGATGGACGAGTGGTTGATTCCGCATTCTTCGTTTTACATGAAGAATAGGTATTGGCTCTGTCGAAGACCTCTGACTGGCTCTACTCACTTTTTTACTTAGTCCCTACTCTGTAGCCATGGAAAGCTATTGGAGTATTAGCTAATGTCAATTTTCTCAATTGCAGGATTGCAACTTGATTTGTCCGCGGTGAAAGACTCGGGCAGCAGCAATTTCGGGTTCATTCGAGAGCAAGTGGTCAGCACGGTGCGTCGTTTTCCTCACGTAAACATGGTCGTGTTACCTGAGCTTTGTACCTACGGACCTGCGCCTAAGTTTGCAGAGCAACTACCTGGAAATACAGAGAAGCAATATCAAGACCTTGCGCGAGAATGCAACGTTTGGATTTGTAATGGTTCACTATTCGAGCGCGAAGGTGATCAAATATACAACACCATGTCGCTTATAGATCCTGCAGGTAAGATAGTTTCTCGGTATCGTAAAATTTATCCCTTTTTACCTCATGAAATTGGAATATCTTGCGGCAACAAACCGACAGTTGTTGAGATACCAAATGTAGGTCGCTTCGGTTTATCGATTTGCTATGACATGTGGTATCCAGAAACCATTCGCAGTTTAGTTTGGGACGGCGCTGAAGTAATCATTCATCCCACCCTTACCAATACCATTGACCGCGATGCAGAAGTTTCCATCGCTCGCGCCAACGCCACTATGAACCAATGCTACTTAGTTGATATCAACGCCACTGGCTCCATGGGTGTCGGCAAATCAATTGTCGCTGGCCCAGGTGGCGAAGTCATTCACCAATCGGGAGAGCAGCATGACGTTATCGTGGTCGACATCGACCTGGACTACTTGCGACGAGTGAGACAGGAAGGCTGGAATGGTCTAGGACAGCCTCTGAAAAGCTTTAGAGACAATTTCAAAGCCTATCCACCGTATCAACCTAACGCCGAATCCACCTATTTGAACGCTTTGGGGCCTCTAGAAAAGCCCAAACAAAGAGACTGGACCAACAAAACATAAATAACTGGCTCTTACCGAAAAAACGTCGATTTTCTATCTTGCTTAAGTGCCCAATATTATAAAAACGGGGAAAACAGAAATGAAAGCAACAACATTCCGAAAGAATCAAATCGCGATAGCGATCAGCTCAGCACTAATATTCAGCGCACAAACTGCAATAGCGCAGAGTGATGAAGCAGAAGAGGCTAGCGAAGCTGAAAAATATGAGCGAATCACGGTCACTGCTACAAGACGTCCTCAAACCGTAGAGGAAATTCCATATAACATCTCAGTAATTAGCGGCGATCTCTTAGAAGAACGTCAAATTATTGATTCTGTTGATATGATGCGCGAGCTTCCAGGTATTACCGTAGTCGACCGCGGTTACCGTAATTCTGGGGTTATCAACAATATTGTTATTCGCGGCATGAATGTCGATTCAGCAGGTAATGGTGATTTTGCCGTGAACGCGACACCTACCGTGTCTACGTACGTTAATGACACACCAATTTTTGCGAATTTTATCTTAAAAGATATCGAAGCCGTTGAGGTTCTTCGCGGGCCGCAAGGCACGCTATATGGTTCAGGCGCATTAGCAGGTACTGTGCGCTATAAGATGAATAAGCCTCGCCTATTTGAAAATTCAGCAACTGTAAGTGCGCGCTTAAGCCAAACAGAGGGTTCTGAAGGCTTCAACCAAAACTATGATGTTATTGCCAACCTAGCAATAGGTGATGCAATGGCATTTCGTGCAGCCATCGGTCGCATTGATAACGACGGGATCGTGGACTACACAACACTTTATGAGCGGAATGCAGCTGGTGCGCCGGTAGCGGCGGGAGGTGACATTGCGAATGGCGGCCCGGTATTCACAAACCGCGAAGACGCAGACACGGTAGCTATAGATTACGGACGTCTATCTCTTTATTGGGAAGGCTCTAGTAATTGGAATGCTTTGCTTTCTTATCAATATCAAACAGATGACATAGGTGCGCGTCGGCAAGTTACAACAGGAACAAATTGGGTTGGTGGAACCGAGCAAGCTTATGGAGAATATGAAAACGGTGCTGTTCAATTAGAGCCAAGCGAGAGAGACGTTGATCTCATGTCACTGGAAATCGAGGGTGACTTAGGCTTCGCGACTTTGACTTCTAGTACCTCCAACTACGACCATAGCGGAAGCTCAATTTCAGACAATACCGGCTTTTATGCGCAAAACAATTGGTTCGCATGGTTTTATGGTGGCTCACCTCGTCCTCTAGCTACTGCCTCTCGTTTTTATGAAGACAGTGCTTTCACGCAAGAGTTTAGATTAGTATCAAACACAGACGGTCCATTAGATTGGGTGGTTGGTGCATTCTACATGGACCAAGATACAGCTTCAGGACAAGACAGCTTTATGCCTGGATTTAGCGAGTGGGCTGAAGCTAGCGGATTTGATGCCACACTGGCTTCATGGGGCGGAGTGCTCGGAGATCAGGACTTTCTCTATAGAGACAGTCGAACCGTTGAGGAAACATCGGTATATGGCGAGCTAACTTATCATGTTAGCGAGCGACTGCGTGTTTCAGTTGGAGCTCGTTACTTCAACAACGACATTTCCAACAACACAACAATAGACCTTCCTATTTACCCAGGTCCATCAGAGGTGGACTCGGACTTCACAGACGACGGAACTCTGTTCAAAGGTAATTTCTCGTTCGATGTTTCGGAAACTATGGTTTGGTACGGAACGATATCAGAAGGTTATCGTCGCGGAGGTACCAGCGCTGTACCCATTACTGGCGGATTCGCTGAAAACCCAGAATATTTAAATTACGATGCTGACAGCGTTCTTAACATAGAAACGGGTATTAAAGGCAATATAGGTCGCCACTTCTATGGTGTATCGGTATTCCGCATGGACTGGGACGATCCTCAGTTGAATATCTCCACTCCAAACTGGGGCTTTTATGCAGCAGTTAATGGAGAATCAGCGGTTTCTCAAGGTCTTGAGCTCGAGTTTCGTGGTTACTTAAATGAAAGCGTGCGCTACAACTTAGGTTATGCCTATGTAGACGCCACTTTAACTTCTGACTTAGTGGTTCCATCTGGTACGCAAGCGGCTCCTAGTTCTTACGTTTATGCAGAAGACGGAGAACGTTTGCCGAGCATGTCGGAACATACCCTGTCTGGTGGCTTAACCCACAACATGGTATTGAACAATGGCATGTACTTGGTGACCAGCGTGAGTGCTTACTATCAGTCTGATAGCAGGAATTCGTTAGGAAGTAATCCTAACTTCGACATTGACTTGGATGGCTTCTGGTTAGCCAATTTCAGCACGTCTTTGCAAGCTGAAAACTGGGAAGTCGCGCTATACGCCAGAAACATTTTCAATGAAGAAGGTGTAACAGGTGTATTGTCAGAAGGGTACATGGGCACCGATCCAGGCGAAAACTTCTACGGTAATAGCTCTAAACAATACATTACTCAACCAAGAACTATTGGTATGGCCTTTACCTATCGTTTCTAAAAGGTCAGTATTTGGCTGTGGGGAGTGTGTGCCTCACAGCCATTTCTTTTCTAAACGTAGGGTTTTTTCGTGGGACACAGTCCAATAGACGTAAATAACTTAAGCCAAAAAGCTTTAACTGCTTCGCAAAACGAAGACTACGCTCTGGCGGTTCGCCTATACGAGCAATGTGTTTCTCTCTCTCCCAACGATGCGACTCTTCACTTCAACTTAGCCAGTACTTACCGCATTCTAGGTAATCTAGAGCAAGCTCGAATACACTATTCTAGATCAATAGCGCTCAACGAAAATGACGCAGAAGCTTGGTATTTCCGCTCATTAACTACTAAAGCAACATCAGAGCAGAACCATATCGCTCAACTTCAAACCATGCTCAACCAAAAAATTGAAAGTCCAAAGTTGGAAGTTCATCTATGGTTCGCTCTAGGTAAAGAGTTCGACGATCTTAAAGAATGGGAACAAGCTAAGCAGGCGATTCAACGGGGAGCCTTTCTTCGGCGAAAACATATTCATTATGATGTTAGAGAAGACCTAAACATCATGAATAGCATTAAAAATACTTTTCATAAAAGCATGTTCAAAAAGGTAGCTTCAGAAGACCAAGAGCAACCCATTTTTATTGTTGGACTTCCTAGAGCGGGTAGCACGCTGGTAGAGCGAATTCTTAGTATGCACGAAGACATAACAGTTGCAGGTGAATTATTAGACTTCCCACAAGCTGTAAATAAAGCGGTCGCCCAAGCAGCAAAATCAGGAGCTTTTTTAGGGAAAATAGACTCGCCCAAAGTTTCAAAAACGAAACTGGTCGAGCTGACCTCTTTAGTCGATTTAGAAGCTATTCGTACAAACTATTTAGACAGTACCAAGAAGTACCAAACACATACGCATTTTATTGACAAAAACCCGTTAAACTTTCTGCAACTTGGACTCATACATCAAGCCTTTCCAAATGCAAAAATCATTCATGTTACGCGCTCAAAGAAAGCCCACATGTGGTCTATATTTCGCCATTTGTTCAGTCACGCCTACCCATTTTCTTACAATCTAGATGAAATCGAGCATTACTATGAGGGTTATAGACAGGTCATGTCTCACTGGCACCAATCTTTTGGCGAACAAATTTTCGAGTTGGAGTACGAATCTTTAGTTGATGCACCTCAAGCCGAAGCAAAAGCATTATTCAGCTTTTTAGGCAAAGCATGGGATGAGCGTTTTCTAGAATTTCATAACGAAAATAATGCACCTAGCGCTACAGGCAGCGCATCGCAAATTAGAGAACCATTAAACACTCACGCTTTAAACCGACCTCCTTTGATTTAACACTAGGCTAGCTAAGTTTGAAGCGTAACCACCAACCGCCGAGAACCGCCGCTATTACGATGCTCCCCTAAATAAATACCTTGCCAAGTACCCAGTGCTAAACGCCCGTTAGTTACTGGAATGCTCACACTAGACCCCAACAAGCTGGCTTTTAAATGTGCAGGCATGTCGTCTGGCCCTTCATAATCATGCAAATAATACGGCTCGTTTTCTTTAACTGTGCGGTTTATAAAGCTCTCAAAATCTTGGCGCACGGTAGGGTCGGCATTTTCATTAATCGTTAATGAAGCCGATGTATGTTGAATAAACACATGCAGTAAACCCACTTCGGCATCTTTTAGCTCTGGAACTGCTTGGGTAACAAGGTCAGTAATAATATGAAAGCCGCGAGCAAAAGCCGGAAGTTGAATGTGTTTTTGAACCAAAGCCATGAATTAAACCCTTCTGCGTAGATATGCGACTAATATAACAAAGCACGTTGGTTGTTTTGACCTACAACCATTGTGAAGAATGCTAAATTTTAGCAGAACAATTCATTTTGTTTACTGTTATATTTTGATTTATTCATAAAAAACAATAATTTAAATAAATGGCATAAGGTTTGCTGTGGTACTTACATAACCAAAGTATTTACATAACCAAAACGAATACGAACATCAAAAAGGAAAAGTCATGAAAAAAGTAATTCTAACCTCTGTTGCTGCAGCCGCTCTATTAAGTACTTCTGCATTCGCAGACACTATTAAAGTGACCGAACAAGAAATTTCTTTAGACGGTATTGAACATGTAGAAATTAAAAACGGCGTTGGAGAAATTAATATCCGTCGCACTAGCGGTAGCATTGAAAGCGGATCAGTTATGCTGCTTGAAGTGGAGTTTGATGGTGAAAACGGTGGCTTTTTCGGTCGTGACAAAGACGTAAGCGACATGGAAGTTGAGGTTGAGCGCAATGGTTCAACACTGACAATTCGTTTCGAAGAAGACGACATTGAAGCCGACTTCGACATTGAGCTACCTGATCCAGAACGTCTTTCTATCGACCTAGGTGTAGGCGCAATTGACGCCGATACAGGTTATTCACACGTAGACGTAAACTTAGGTGTGGGCGACATCCTCATCAACTCTATGCTTGAAGCTGTAAGCACCGTAGCCATCGATGTAGGCGTTGGTGAAGCTGATGTTTCAGGCGGTACAAACACCTCTAGCACTCGCGCTATGGTTTCAGAAGAAGTGACTTCTGAAGGCAATGGCCAGTATCGCATTCGCATCGACGTAGGTGTGGGCGACGCTAAAGTTCGTTTGTAATTCTTGTATTCCCAACCGGAGGTTGCTCTTTAATATTAGGGCAACCTCCACTTAGGTACTTATACTCAATAATCCCTTCTCTCTTCATTACAGACTCTGCTAAAATCAAACACCTGTTTTATTTTTAACTAGGCGTTACCATGCACTTTTCTGAGATTTTGGCGCAAATAGGCGCAGATGAGCACCAAACTATTCATATTCCCGAAGGATGGGGGCAAGGTCGAGCATTATTCGGCGGTTTAGTTGCAGGTATCGCTTATCATCATGGCGCTCACGGTGTGCAATCAGGGCAATTATTGCGCGCTATGACGGTGTCGTTTGTTGCGCCTGTCGCAGCTGGAGACGTGGAACTGAGTCGAGTTGTGCTTCGCCAAGGTAAAAATGTCACCCAAACTCGTGTAGACATGATTCAAAGCGAGCAAGTTGTGCTTAGTGCTTTGTTAACCTTTGGCGCTGGTCGAGAGTCGATTGTGAATGTAAACGACCTGCCGAAGCCGAACATTCCAAGTTATGACGGTGTTCCAGACTTCCCGAAAACACCTTTCACACCTGAATTTACCCAGCACTATAACTATGCGGTAACTGTTGGTGGCATGCCTTTTAGCGGCAATACCTCGCACGAATTTGGTGGTTGGGTGCGTTACTCTCAAGAGCAAAGCCCAATCAATATCGCTTTATTCCTAGGCCTTGTTGACGCATGGCCACCAGCGGTAATTACTCATCTAACACAACCTGCACCAGCGAGCTCGCTAACTTGGACCATTGAGTTTCCAGAACCGTTAGACCCGGCACTAAAAACAAGTGACTGGTGGCAGTACCTCGCAACCATCGATTATGCAGCAGACGGTTACGGTCACACGCACGCCCATATTTGGGACCATCAAGGCAATTTGGTCGCGATTAGCCGCCAAACAGTCACTGTTTTTGGCTAAGCAATCCCTAAAGTATCTACAAAGTAGCGGTGTTTAACTGCCAAATAGCAAAGTTAAGCACTGCTGCAAAGCTAATCCATGCTAAATAGGGAACCAAAAGCAGCGCGGCGGGCTTAGATACTTTCCAGTAATCCACAATGAGCTTTACCACCATGGCGATAAGTAGCAATATCCATAGGAAGGAAACTAAGCCCATTTGCCATGCAAAGAAGAACCAACTCCACAGTGCATTTACAACCAAGTGTGCGGCAAAAAAGAGCAACAAGCGTTTGCTATTTTCTGGGTTTAACCGCCAAATAAGCCAAACGCTAACGCCCATGAACGTATATAGGGTTGTCCATACAGGCCCGAATAGCCAAGCGGGTGGAGCCCAACTCGGTTGGTTTAAGTCAACGTAAAAACTACTTGCTTGAATAGAACCTGCGGCGCCAATCGTTGCTGTTAAGTAAACAGCCATCAAGCAAACCAACAATCCTAAAAACTGTTTCATCACAAACCTCAAACTTATGTAATCCGTTTTGCATTACGCAAGTATGAAGCATTTAGCTCTCACGCCAATAAAACATCCCTGCTTTTTTACCCAAAATCGTCGCACTAAAGTACGCGTCTGCAGATCTGAGGGCTGCTCCGTAACACACATGCAACGGAATTAAGTGTTCCTCCCGCGGGTGACAAAACCGTGCAGACGGAGCCTGCTCCCACGCCACCAACTTTTGTTCTCTTTCCTGTTCAGACAGCTCTCCGCAATAACAAGTGTCGACTAGCCAATCTTCAAAAGCCTGGTTTTTAAGATTCGCTTCTTTTGAATCCTGCATGCGGAACGCCTGCATATTATGAAAAGAAAATCCTGAACCTAGTACCAATACATCTTCATTCAAGGCTTCTTTTAAAACGCGACCAATAGTGATGTGTTCTTCTGGGTCAAGGTTAGCCTTCAGTGACACTTGCACCACAGGAATGTCTGCCTCTGGGTACATGATTTTCAGCGGAACAAAAACACCATGATCAAACCCACGTTGCTGCTCGTGCTGAACCGCTATGTTATGCGCTTTAAACGCCTTCTCGATTCTTTGCCCTAGCTCTAAGTTGCTGGTAGCAGGGTATTGAATTTCATACGATTCTTCAGGAAAGCCGTAATAGTCGTAAAGTAACTCTTGGTTACTTTGAGTGTTGATGGTAACCGTTTCAGTTTCCCAATGAGCGCTAATCACTACAATCGCTTTGGGTCGAGTTATCGACGAAGCAATATGATTAAGCGTTGAGACCATCTCTTTATGGCCTGCATCTCCTAGCAGGGGCAAAGGGCCCCCGCCATGAGAAACAAACATTACACTTGGAGACGACATAACAACCCCCAAATAAAGATTAGCTTGCTAGTTTCTGGTCAACTGAAAGTTTACCTGCACCAGAGAGAGCTAAAGATACGGTAGCTGCCAACAACGCTAGCGCATACTCATAACCACCGTTCGACATGAAAAATCCATTTTGGAAATGCACTGCAAAAATAGCGACTACCATAGTAATTGCATTTAACACTGCCGCCGGACGAGTTAACACACCTAGTACTAGCGCTAAACCTCCAAAGAACTCAGCGCCACCTGCCAAAAATGCCATAAGTACACCAGGTGCTAGGCCAATACTCGCCATCCATTGACCTGTACCTTCTAAGCCATAACCGCCAAACCAACCAAATAGTTTTTGCGCACCGTGAGCTGCCAAAATAATACCTACAGGTACACGTAATGCTAGAGCACCCCAACCTGCGTCTGTAGAAAGTAATTTTTTAATAAATGATGAGTTCATAATTTGTTCCTCAATTAAAATTTAGTGACCTGAATGTTTAGTACACAAACATCATATTAGACAATATAAACTTGATTAAGAGGTTAATTATTGTTTAATTATCAACAAATCGTTGTTAATGGTGGTTTGAGTGGACAGAATTAAATCGATGCAGGCGTTCAGTGCTGTAGTTTCGGAAGGTAGCTTTGCTGCAGCCGCTGAAAAACTTAATACGTCTTCACAGTTAGTGAGTAAATACGTTGCTCAACTCGAGGACTACCTAGGCGTACGCTTACTCAATCGCACTACCCGCAAAATTAATCTTACTGAAGTAGGCCAACAATATGCCGCTAATGTAAAACAGCTGCTCGAGCAAATTGCGGAAATTGAACACCGCGTGGGTGCCATGCATACCGAAACCAGTGGTCAGCTTCGTATAAGCGCGCCCGTGTCATTTGCTATTTCTCACTTAAGTGGAATGATCAGCGACTTTCAGACCGACTACCCGCAAGTTACCGTAGACCTTCAATTGAACGACAGAAAGGTAGATATTTTACATGAAGGATTCGACATCGCCCTTCGAATAGGCCACCTGAAGAACTCGTCACTGATAGGTAAGTTTATTGCTCCGGTGCACTTAAAGTTTTACGCAGCACCGAGCTATTTGAAAGAATTTGGCACCCCCCAACACCCAAAGGAACTCGCAGAACACAGGCGGCTGATCTACAGCTATTCTGAAAATGACGGTAGCGAAATCATGGGATATTGGTTTAAGAACCTCGACACGCAGAGCAAGCTTCCGATGGTCAGCAATAACGGTGACGTGCTTGTACAAGCTGCAGTTGCGGGTCATGGTATCGCGTTACAACCTACATTTATCGCCCAGCAAGCATGCAATGAAGGAAAACTCGTTTCCATTCTAAACGAGCATGCACCACCTAGCATGGGGCTTTACGCAGTGTACGCACACCGCAAGCTACTACCTCGTAAAATTCGGGCATTCTTAGATTTCAGTGAAGGATATTTTGGCAATCCGCCGGTTTGGGATAGTTAAAAAACTTATCTCCAAGTTGAGGAACGGCGCCATTGTGATAACTTAAAGTTCATCACACAATTCAAAACCGCAGGCATGGAAGCAATGAACAAAATACGGTTCGCATATTTTTTCCTAAGTTTAACATTCATTGTCGGCTGCAATTCTGCAGTAGCGCCCCCGACCTTTTCTACAAACAGCTTAGAGAATCGCGACATTTCCCAGTTTGTATGGACTTTCGAAGAAGATCTAGGACTTATAGGTGGGCATCCAACCTCAGACCAGATAAACCATTTAAATATTAGGGGTGAAAATTTTCCTGGGTGTAATTGGAGATATATTGGTACTAAAAGTATTGCCTGTGAATTACAAGATCACCTCCCTTTAAATTCAGAATTCACAGTTACCGTTCAGGCCGGCTTTCCGACTCTAAACTCTACTTTGGGCTCATCGGTTAGCAATAACATTCGGACAAGTTCTGATATTACTGCAGAGGATCTACAACTATATCTGTCAGGTGAGAGTGATGATGTTTTAAACCTGACGCTATTCCATGAAGTTTTATCGATTAATTATTTTGAAGCGGAAATCTTAGCGCATCTAAAGTTTAGAGATGCGAACGGTGTATTGCATGACTTTGACCCTTCTCTAACATCCTCTGATGAAATTCCTGGGTTCAACCAAGCTCGCTTTGATGTGCCTTTTCCAAAAAATCTAGAAGGTTTAATAGAGGTTATTATTCCGCAGGGAACAAAGCTCTCTCATTTTAATCTTCCAACAAATCAAGACATAATTTTATTCAGTAAGTATTTTGGCGGTAGCTTTGCCTATATAGGGTATTCATGTGAGTTCGCTTGGATAGAAACAGCAACAGATATACAAGATTCAACGGATATTGAATGTCCAAGTGACCATGCGACTTTATGGTTTACTCACTCTTTATCGAATCACCCTTTTTCTTCAACTCATGGAACAAATTTCCTTGAAGCTGTTGTTCCTGAAGCTTCTTGGATTACTGGAGGAGCTTTCACAAGAGCAAGTATAGGTTCTACAACAGGTGGAATGGGATACATCAATATGCTGCTTGAGGACAACGAAACGTTTAATATCGACCTTGAGCAGCTTTATGAAAGGTCCAACCTAGAACAGTTAAATGTAAATCCACCAAAGAATCAGACGTTAACCATCAACAAACTTAGCATAGAGCCACATTGGTTGATTTCGCATCATGGAAGCCGGTCATACAGTCCTGAAAATATCTATGTTATCGACACGCTCGAACATTTGACGAACCCGAATATTATTTCTAGGAATCAAGAGATAGCTGAATTCGAAATATATCCAGTTAACAGTGCTTCCGATTTAGTAATGTTTCAACAAGGCCTTTGGCGTGAAGCTCTTGAGGGAGACAAAGAATTATTTAGACTTGAGTTTAACGATGCGCAGCGTTCTGGAGAACCCGTTCCTTTGGATGTCGCATCATTTATATCTCCAAACAGTTCAGCCGTGATAATTTCACCTAGTGAAGGACAATTCACGCATATGAAGCCTTCACTCTATATTCAGCAAGAGTTTGCTATTGTGACTGGCTTTATCAGGCAAGACTTGGTTTACGTTACCGACTGGGCAAATAATCCACTCGAAGACATAACTGTTGAACTCAATTGCGGCACAATCGACAACTCATTTATTTTAGGAGTTTCCGATGAGCATGGCCGAGTTGCAAACTTTAAAGACGCGCTTCTTGATACAAACTCAACATTTGAACAATGTTTTATAGTCGCATCCAATCAAGAGCTAACCTCCACACAATTTTTACCGCATATCGACTTTAGAGGCGCAGATGACATAGAAGCAGAGATACAATTCAGTCAGGAACTATTCCGTCCGGGTGATACCATTTCTGCGAATATCATAATTAAGCATCGTAATTCACGTTCATTAGATGAGAATCTGACGGCCCGACTAATTGACCAAAATGGAAATACCGTAGACGTTTTCGAGAGTTCGATTAGTCAATTCGGTATGGCTGATGCAACTTTCGACCCTAATCCGACATTTCCCGCTGGCCGTTATCGAGTAGAAGTGTCCTACGGCGGCTCAGTAATTTCTCGCGACTCCACATATATATCTGACTTCAAACTAACGGAATCTGATTTAAGCATTGTTGCCACCCATGTAACCGAAAACAACCAACACTTTATTGATATTCAGGCCACTGCTACAAGTCTAACTGGATTCCCACTATCAGACACATCTGTGGAACTAGAAATCAATTTCAGAAAAGCAAACCTGTTTCCAACTCGAACCGCCGAGGGCCACAATGTTACCGCGCTAACCCCAGTTGAGACTGATAAAGAGGAAACGTCAGAAACAATACAAACAACGATGCTGACTAACTCAGCGGGTAGAGCTCAGACCCGATTAAGCATTCCTTTTGATCAAACCCGTGTCACTATCAGAGCAATGGCACAGCCAGCGACAGGAGATGTACTGACTTCGCGCGATTCTTTAACAATAAACCTCAGAGAATCCATTCCTGTTTACCAATACATTGGGAACAACGTCTTTGATTTCTTTTATATCAATCAACAGGGAGAAAATATAACTCAGACACCACCGAATGTGACGAGTAACACCGCATCATGCGCACCTCAAGCAGAACACACAGAATGTATTGTAGCTAATGACGTCCAGTCTACTCTTACTTTTGAGCTTCGCGATGACACCCATGAATTATGGGGAAGTTCAATATCTCTCGAATTCGTACAAGCGAACCTAGAATCGCAAAAAGCCCGAAACGTGCTTCAGCTAGAAACGACCAACGTTTGGTACCTAACAGAAGAAAACTCTATTTCTGTTTACAGTGAAGTTGACACAACCGCAAACATAACTGTGAGTACAGACAAAGTTCACTACTTTGAACGTGTAAACCTTCAAGCTGGCTATAATATGTTTTCACTTCCTGTTGAGGAGGAATGGGGACCAATTTTTCACCTAAGTGTTTTTTACGTTAACAAGAATGAAGTTGAAGTTTTGACGACTCCCGAGCACATGGTGTCAGCTACGGCCAGTAGAACTTACCAAGAAGAATCCCAATATATTAGCCTTCGTCAGGAAAGAGAAAATCAATTCACCATAAAAGCAGAGCTCTCAAACTCAGAGGTTCAAAGTGTCGGTTCACCGTCAAGCCTAACATTAACGAGTTCATTAGACAGTGACGTTAGAGTACTTGTAATCGATGAAGCGGCGGTTCTCAACGCGAGAATGTTTGAAAGGTTAGCCGACCATGAATTTGTCAATGATGAAGTGTGGCGTATTTATCGTCCCCGCATTTTTTCAGACAGCCGAGAATTACTGCCTACACGCTTCCAAAGTCGCATACTCTCAGGGCTAACCCCGCAGGTGGCCTTTTCACTAGATAGCCCACAGGAGCCTGCGTATAGACAGCGTACTCCTTCACCCTATGAGTGGGCGAGTATTGAAGAAAAACTAAGTTACTATTCTGACGTTATTCCTCTCAAAGCAAATCAACCTTTTGAATTGGACTTAAAACTACCCGAAAGGGCTACTCGATGGTACATTTTCACACTAGCCATAACCGAGCGTGAATCTACTCATAATCTTCAACAAGTTACTACTGTAGCAGAGTTGGAGCATAGCATTTCAGCGCCTTTATACACCTACAAAACTGACACACCATCCATAGAGATTATCTCTCATAATCGTTCAGAATCTAACGTTACGGAAACTTTTGATGTCCTGTTAAACGGTTCTATTTTGCGCTCAGTTCAATCTCAGTTAATCGCAAACAGTACTACGATAACCAATTCAATCCTCCAAGGTTTACAAGAAGGGACTAACAATATTGAAGTGATTGGACGATCTAGCGGATTAAGCCGAAGTCATCGCATTGAGGTATTAAGCGATACAAGGCAATTTAATGAATCATATCTTTATACAGATTCAGATAATCCAATAAATTGGGAGATCCCGACGGAAGCAAGTGGTATCCAATTTAATACAACTGACTTTCATACAGCCCCAAACTGGCTAACTCTCAAAGACAACGTTCACCAATATCCCTTTCAATGCTGGGAACAAAATATTTCGAGAGTTGCAGCTCTTTTTTCTCTACCAGAAGAAAACCGTGGAATCGAGGAAACCCTACTTATTCAAGATTTGCTAGCCAGTTCATCAGCATATTCGTTTGCCGGAAAATACTCATATTACAAAAACGCTCAACCTGATTTCTTTCTTACCGCCCTTTCATGGTGGTATGCGACTTGGTTGAATGAAAATGAACAAACTCAATCATGGGCTGAGAACGAAATTTCAAATATCACTCACCCGATATATCAAAGCAATCACAGGAATATTCAAATTAGCGAATCTGCTCAAGCATTGGCTTTATGGGCTGAAGTAAGAGCGGATAAAATAGAATTGGAAGGAACATTAGAACGCGCTATGGAAATCGGGAGAGGCACCTTAAAAAGTAGAATATTTCTAGTTGGTGCGCTTCGTGAAGCTGGCGCAGATTCTCTTTTAATCAACAGACATATTTCAGAAATTGAGTCTGAAATTTATATAGATGAAGAACTAACGGTGCTATCTAATCCAGAAGTCGGTTGTTTTGCTAGCTTGGCATTCGGTGCTACACATCCGCTATCTATCCAGATAAACCAGCAAATCTTAGAAATCCAAAACACATCCGGAGAATTCGGCACCACATTAGCGAATGGTGTGTGCAGTCTTCTTTTCCAAGGACAAGCGACCGAACCAGCTAACACTAACTCGGTAGACTTCACTCAGGATGGCAGTATATTCACGTTACAATTACAAGAGCCCTCTCCGCAGTCTGTAGTTGCAAACTACGAGCTTCCTATTTCTACCTTACAACCCGTATCAAATGGAATGAGTCTCTCCCGGGAAAGGTACGTATTGCGAGGTACCGACTGGCTTCTCGTTAATAACAGCACACAACTTTACACTGGAGATCTCGTCAAAACTCGAATAACACTATTTTTGAATAATGATCTTGAGCACGTAGCGATAAAAGACTTCTTACCTGGGTCTTTCTTAAACATTAATAACCATTTAGAACAATTATTAGGGTTCTATGACCAATTCGGTGACACCAATAAAAATGAACTCCATTTTTATTTCTACAAACTGTCACAGGGAGAGCATGTGGTTACCCATCACTCGCAAGTTTTGTCAGCTGGTAGGTACTTCGCTCCTGCACCTATATCAGAAGCTATGTACCATACATCTAATAATGCGCGAGGAGATTCTGAGTGGGTAACCGTGCTCTCAAGAAGCCTTCACTAAGCCCGTTGCAAAACTCTATCAAGTGAAGCGGCAAAAGCGTGGCGGTCTTTTTGGCTAAGTGGTGGCGGGCCACCGGTTTGTTCGCCACTTGCACGCATGGTGTCCATAAAGTCACGCATATTTAGTCGCTCACGAATATTGTCTTTACTGTAAAGCTCGCCTCTTGGGTTAATCGCACTTGCACCCTTGTCTATGACTTCTGCTGCAAGAGGAATATCGGCAGTAACCACGACATCACCTGGCTCTGCTAGCCGCACAATTTCATTGTCCGCCACGTCGAACCCAGCAGAAACCTGTAAACGATGCAGGAATTTAGACGGAGGAAGTTTTAGGAACTGGTTGGCGACAAAGTATGTGTCGATGCTTTTTCTCTGGGCAGCACGGTAAATAATTTCCTTTATTACAACGGGGCATGCGTCTGCGTCGACATAGATTTTCATCTTCTTCCTCAAGGGGTTAAGTTATTCGGTCATGAAAATTTCAGCGTGCATTCATTAAACTGTCACTAAAATCTCCGAAAATGGCAATAAAGCCCAAATAACAAACTTTTATGCCACTTAAAAAGCTACTCTCATCGCAAGAACTCCATAGTGTATATCAACCCATCGTTGATACATATCGTTCGTCTATTATCGGTTACGAAAGCCTGATTAGAGGGCCAGTTAACCATGCCCTTGCCTCTCCTTTGGCATTATTTAGGGCTGCAGAACAAGAGAACATAAAGCCACAACTTGAAAATTATTGCATTGGCTCGGCGATTGAAAACTATAATTCAGACTCTTTTAATGGCTTTCTATTTATTAATATCGATCCCAATTTTCTTACCGAGAGAGAAACTGTTCACTTCCTGCTAGAACAGCAAGCACTCATTTCTTCCAACATCGTTCTAGAACTTTCAGAGCAGTATCCTATTGAAGACATAGCGGCGCTCAAGCGGCATGTTCATGCCCTTCGAACCGAGGGCTTCAGGTTTGCTATCGACGACTTAGGCGCTGGTCATTCAAGTATGAAATTGTGGGCGGAAATACGCCCAGAATACGTAAAAATAGACCGCTATTTTATTAGTGACATTCATAACAACCCTTACAAAAAGGAGTTTGTTCAGCACATTGTCACGTTAGCAAAGAACTTACATGCAACAGTGATTGCTGAGGGCATCGAGTGCATGGAAGAGCTTCGCCAACTTCAACGGTTGGGCATATTTGCTATGCAAGGCTACTTCATAGGCATGCCGTCGCCATTGCACTTACCTGAAGGGCAAATTAAACATTTGCTGAGTAACGAAGACAACATTCTACGCGACGACTCACTAGAGCCTTTAGTTGAAGACACCACCGTTGTCGACTCGGAACGGAAGGTAGCAGACTTACTCGACTATTTTCGGCAAAACAAACGGTTAGTGGCTATTCCTGTGGTCGATCACGGCGTCATCAAAGGCATTGTACGTCGCGGACAATTCATGGAATTGATGTCTACGCCCTATGGTAGAGCTTTATATGCCGGCAAGCCGATAGCTTCAGTCATACAGACTAACTTCCTGGTCATCGACGTACACTCGCCTATCGAACAAGCCAGTGCTCTGCTTACCGAGCACGAAGACACGCTGGAACAAATGGTGTTATTGATCGTTAGGCAAGACGAATACGCAGGTATTATTCCGGTTCCCAGTTTGTTGCGCAGAATTACCGAACTTCGTATTCAAAATGCTCGTTATGCCAACCCATTGACACTTTTGCCGGGTAACGTTCCTATTAACCAACATATAGACCAATGTAGCGCTGCAAATTGTGAGTTTAGCGTGCTTTATTTTGATCTGAATAATTTCAAACCCTACAACGACGTATATGGTTATCATCAAGGAGACCAGATTATTCAATGGTTTGCACAGTTGCTGTATGAAACCTTCACACCGAAAGGTCATTTTGTAGGGCATGTTGGTGGAGACGACTTCATCGTTGTGGTTGATGAGCATGAGTTTGAAGAATCTCTGCTGACCAAATTGAAAACCCAATTCACACAACAAATTAAAGACTTTTACCGGCCACAACACTTAGAGGAAAGCTCGCTATTCGCGCGCTCCCGTGACGGACAGTTTAAGCGTTTTCCATTACTCGACTACAGCTTAGCTATCGTACAGTTAGCAAAAAACTCGGAGTTGTCACATCAAGAAGTTGCAGCTCTGGCGGCACAACTTAAAAGTGACGCAAAGCGCGCTTCTAACGGCATAGCCATATACACGCATTCGCCGTCTCCGTCACAACAACCGCAAACGTCGTTAGCGAACCATTAGGTTAAGCCACCTAACCGCTCTATTCGGGTTTGGATAGCTTCCTGCCACACATTCATATTCGGAATAACCACGGTTAGCTTGGGCTTTGCCCGAGTGATACCCGTGTAAAGTAGCTCTTTGGTTAGTACCGGCGAACTTCGGTCAGGCACCACAAGAACGGCATGAGTAAACTCGGACCCTTGCGACTTATGCACGGTCATAGCGTACACAGTCTCTACTTCGGTGAGGCGGCTTGGAATAACCCATCTTACCGTGCCCTTTTCTTTGCCCGGGAAGGCTACTTTCAGGCGACCTTCTTCAGGGTGCTGAAGTGCCACGCCTATGTCACCATTATTTAAGTTCAAGCTGTAGTCGTTACTTTTCACCATCACTGGCCGGCCGTGGTACCACTTATCCGGCTTTCCACCTAACTTCTGGGTTATCAGCGTGTTCAACGAACGTTGACCCCAAGGCCCATTACGCAGGCCAGTAAGTAACAAATACTGAGTATGAGCTGCCAAAACACTGTGCGCCCACTGGTCGCAACTCTCAAAGCTTTGCATAGCGCTTTGGGAATAGCTTTGTACAAACGGCTTAAAATTTTGAATAACCTGCGGTACTAACAGCTCCACAGAAGCTATGTTGTCCGACAACAGCTGTAGGTTTTCGTCGGCATGTTCAAAAGCATGCTTTGCGCGCTCAAAACTCTGTTCGTTTACTGCGTTAGCGAGTTCAGCAACCGCCCCAGTAAAGCGCTGAGAGCCGTCTAACATAACCACATGGTCTAACCGAGAAGCATCATTTTTGCCGGTGCTATGGCTCTCGCCTAAAACTTCTGCACTAGCCTGCTGTAACCATGCTCTATGACTTTCAGAAAAAGCACGTTTCTCAGCACCACGACATATCGACGCTAATACAGAACCGGCCTCAACCGGCGCTAACTGGTCTTTGTCGCCCAGCAAAATGAGCTTGGTGTGTTTGCCTATAGCTTGCAGTAAAGCGTCAAACATTTCAGTGTCGATCATTGAGGCTTCGTCGACTACCACAACATCAAAAGGCAACGGGTTATCTCTACCATGCCGGAAGTAGCGGCTATTTCGCTGTGCGCCCAACAAACGATGTAACGTAGAAGCCTTGCGGGTAAGCATATTCTTCACACCAGCAAATAGCCCGCTGTCGCCAGCTTCATGTAAAGCTTGGTCAATAGACTCTTGCATACGTGCCGCAGCTTTTCCGGTGGGCGCGGCTAATGCAACGCGCAAGTCGGGTTGCGGCTCTTGCGCTTGCTTCAACGCATGAAGTGCTTCCAGAGTGGCGAGTACGCGCACTACCGTGTAAGTTTTGCCAGTACCAGGACCACCCGTAATCACGCTAAACCCTTGTTTAGCAGCATTTGCACATGCAATTCTTTGCCAGTTCGGCGAGTCACCACCCGGCATATAACGAGTTAGAATAGTTTGCAGTGACTCAGCCTCCAACGGGCTTTGCGCATTCATTCGTTCACGTAGCCAGTGATCTATACGGTTTTCATATTGCCAATAGCGGCGCAAATAAAGAATCTGTTTGCTTGCGTCCCAAACTAGCGGTTGGAGTTTGTCAGCCGAGTCAGAAACCTCACGCACAGCATGACTCGTTGGCGCTTCTTGTCTCCATTGCTGCAATAAATCCACGAAAGCTTCCATGCCTTTTGGTGTTTCTTCTCCTAGTTTCGGCTGCCAAGAGCTAGGCGGTATATCCACCGTTCGAGTTGGGTTTTCAAGCAGTTGTTTCACAGACAAACACGTATGCCCACGCCCTATTTGGTGAGACACTAGCGCTGCCATCAACGCCACGGGAATCGAAACATTTTCTCTCAATAACAGCAAAGCAAGTTGACGGTCGAGGGCGCGTATCCACCCAGCTTCCTGCCACTGATGTAAAATATCGAGTAACTCTTCCTTAAGCATAAGCACCTCCATTCGCGTTCACTGCTTCGCCGTCGAATAATGCTTCCAAAGCTTCGATGAGAGCCTTAGGTGGACGATCGTAAAACGCACCCGCAGTTTTGGACTTGTGACCACGAAGGAATAAATAAACCGCACCGCCTATATGCTCATCATAATCGTAGGCTTCGCCTAAGCGTGCTTTCAGTAACTTGTGTAGCGCCAAGGTGTAAATGACATACTGCAAGTCGTAGCGGCTCGATAGAATTTTCTTGCGCATATTTTCAAAGCTGTAGTCTTCGTCAGTTTCACCCAACCAGTTCGACTTATAGTCTGCTACAAAATACTTGCCGTTATGCTCAAACACTAAATCGATGAAGCCTTTTAACATGCCGTTCAATTCTTTTGGGTCTAACTTTGGCCGTTCTTGGTCGGGCATTATGTGCTGAGCCACAAGCGCGTCTATATACTCAGTCGACACATTCCTTGCCGCAAACCAAAACTCTGGTTCAGCCTTATACGTGGGTAACTTCTCCATGACGAAATGCGCACTAACCGCATTTGCTGTACCGTCTGTGCTTCCGTACGGGAAGGGTTGCTGCAAATAGCTCACCAGCCATGCTGCTAAGTCTTCTTTATAGGCTTGCCAAAACTTACTGCGGCAACGTTTGTTCAGTAACTCGTCGCGAGCCTCTTGGCTTTCAACTATCTCAGCGAAACCGACTTCTGCGGCATCTTCCAATAAGTTATGCAAAAACGTTCCCGGCCCCGCACCTTTCGGTAAGTGATGAATGCGACTCGCGGAGACTTCTGCATCAAGGTCTGTACTCGCTCCGACGAGAGCATCGTCGTCGTCCTCACGCTCGTCTAGCGTATTCATTTCGGGTGGAGTTTGTGGTGCCAGTAACTCACTGCCATATTTTAAAGCGCTGTAACTTGCTACCCACCACCTTTCGAACTGGTGATCTTCAGGCATTGTCCAAGCGCTAAGGTTTTTATGGTTAGCCCGCGCCAGCGAAACACTTACTCGCTCTTCACTTGGCAGTTGCATAACTGATGAATTGGGCACCTCTCCAGTCGACTGCCAGCGCTCTTGGGCAATGGTCATTAAGTCGCATTTTTCCGCGGTATGCACATCATCGCCCAACAGCAAGTAAAACAATGGGTTCGATCTTGCTTCTCCCACCACCTGCAAAGTCACAAAGGTTGCGAACTCCGCACGGGTCAGTGCCACATACATTTTCCGAAGGTTTTCAGCCAATTGCTCTTGCTCAATGAGCTCAATGGCATGGGCGTCAGAATTGTCCCAAGCGACCTTTCTCACGCGCTCGCCGTTTTCGTCGATATCGTGATAAGACATAGGCAGTTTCGTATCAATTCTAAACCGACGCTCTGCGGTATAAGCAGCAAAAGGCATAAACACGAGCGGATACTGCAAACCTTTCGACTTGTGGTAGGTGATCACTTTCACCAATTCTTGATCGCTTTCTAAGCGTAGCTTCAAGGCGTCGTTCTGAGTACTTTTGGTGCTTGCTCCCGCAAAGTCAGAAGTGCTTTTGTATTCACTCACTTGCAGAGTGAAATACTCCTCCAAACCTGCCATGCCTTCGTGCAATAAGCTTTCTTTTTGGAGTAACTCGCAAATATGAAGGGCGTCGGAAAGTATCCGCTCACCTTCTTGCGGCTCAGCCAACAGGCACTTAGGTACTTCAAAGTCGTGTAGCAATTTATGTAATGCGGCAAGCACACCTTGGTGCTCCCAAATGTCGTGGTAACCAATAAACCGGTCTACAGCTTCTTCCCACCGACTCTCATTTTCTTGGTACATCACTAGGTCAGCTAAGGGTAAGTCGAGTAGTGCTGTCGACAATGCAGTGCGAATACGGCTGGGATCTCTGGGTTGAGCGCAGGCTTTCACAATACTAAGTAGGTCTTGCGCCACCGGTTGAGAATAAACCGCGTCGCGTTCCGACAAATACACGCTGCGAACACCGCGTTTAGCCAACTGTTTGCGAATTAAATTGGCTTCCTTAGCATTGGCTACAAGTACGGCAATGTCTTTACTGGTTACTGGGGTTCGCTCACTTCCTACGTAAAAGCCAGCGGTGTCACTTTCTAATAGCTTGGCAATTAAGTTTGCATGATATTCACTAGCGGGTCCTTGGAAGTCGCTCTTATTTGCTGCCCTTTCAGGTTCCACTGTCCACTGAAGCGCCGCGCTTTCCTTTCCATCTAAACCTTTAAATACAGCTTTCTGTCCATTCGCTTTCACGGATTGAAAAGGAATTTCAGATTTATATAAAAATGCTCCCCTCGCACTTTCTTCCGCGCGTTGAAACAACTCGTTAATTGCGTTAACCATACTTTCGCTAGAGCGAAAGTTAGTGCCCAACGTGTAATGTCTTCCCGAGGTAGCTTTTCTGGCTTTTAGATAAGTGAATATATCGGCGTCACGGAAGCTGTATATCGCTTGTTTCGGGTCGCCAATGAGAAAAATACCGTTACTAGTTGGCGTATTTTCAATGTTATAAACGCGGTCGAAAATTTCATACTGCACGGGGTCTGTATCTTGAAACTCATCTACCAAGGCAATCGGGAATTGGCTGCGAATGGTTTTTGCTAAGGCATCTCCGTTAGGTCCTCGCAAAGCGTCACGAAGCCCAGTCAGCATATCGTCAAATCCCATGATCGCTTGTTGCTGTTTTAGAGCTTTGAAACGCTTAGCAATAAAGTGGCGAGCATGCCCCTCAATAATTTTCTTGTACGCATTTTTAGTTTCCTGAATATCATGAACATCGTCGGGTAAAGACGTTAAGTCGTTTACATGTTCAGGAACCTTGTTTTCATCAAAGCCCTTTTTAAATTTCTTCCGAATTCCCTCTGGATCAAGCAGCTTGATATTGGCACCCATTTCATCTTTCTTCAGCGTACCTTCAACAAACTGCCTTAATTTTTGAATGATTCCGACATAGTTAGAAAAGCCCTTTGCAGGAAAGTCATGCACTAGCGGAAGCAACTCGCTCAATACTCTGCGGTAACGCTGACGCCGGTCGGGAATCTGCTTTATTTTATTCAGCAGCGTTTCAAATTTAAGCTGAACACTCGCGTCTTCCTCGTTAGACGCTTGAAGTTTACCAAACCGAACAAACTCCGCAGGCGACCCCAAGTATTTCGACACTTCTTGCGCGGCATAAAGGTCATCGATTCTATACACATGACTGCGAAAATAATCCTCTGCAGCAGCTACTCTCAGTTCGTCTTCTTCAGTTTGCACGGTTTGTTGAAACAAACTGCCACTGGCAAAAGCATGCTCTGTCAGCATCTTCTGCGACCAACCGTTAATCGTGTGTACAGCCGACTCGTCCATCGACTGCGCGGCTAATTCAAGCTTCCGAGCAAGTGCGACTAAATTCAAACCTTGTTGCAAGCAGTCTGCCTTCAAGTCTTGCAAAAACTTATCATTGTGAGCGCTTTCGCTATCTCGGAAAAACTCAGCTGTTTCCGTTAAGCGCGCGCGAATACGATCAGAAAGCTCTGCTGTCGCCGCATTGGTAAAGGTCATTACCAAGATATCTTTTGGTACTAGCTCACGTTCAAATTGAGTTTGTTCAGTACCATGCTGAATAATCAAACGCACGTAAAGCGCAGCAATAGTATAGGTTTTCCCTGTACCAGCACTTGCCTCAATAAGCCGACTACCATGAAGTGGGAAATTGAGAGGATTATGTAATGTATGGCTCATGAATCCTCTCCTTTGGCTTCTGGCAGTTCGCATATAGGCAGTTGTTCTTTCATAGAACGAACCATGGGGGCATATATGTGCTGTTTCAGGCGCTCAAATTCCGGCTCTTCTGCCATGTCTTCGAAGTTTGTATTCACCCTGTATGTATAAGGAAACTCTTGAATGAACGAGTCTGAATTCTCTACATCTTGTAGTGTTTTTTGTAATCTCAACCATGCTTCTTCTTGCGCATCTTGAGGTTCGAACACAGGTAGCTTTTTACGTCCCTCACTAAGTTCACCCGAAATAGCCTGGTAATAGTCATCCAGCCATTGCACAGCGTATTCCCCAACTACTGCAACCGGATGTGAAAGCGACGCTTGGTACTCCCTTAGCAACTCTCTCAGTCTAGTCTGAGCAAGGTCAGCAGATATAGGATCGAATTCCTTACGAGTAACCTCTCCACCGCTTTCTTCTTGGAATAACGCAACTGTAGCCACGCCGCCCGTTTTTTTCTGCATCGCTGCGTTCGCCATCAAATGGCGAATATAGGGTTCAAATTGGTGCTTAATTTTGCCTTTACTTGCACTTACACAGAGTTGTGCGACGCGGTCGTGATGCGTAAGAAAGAGGTTGGAAACCTTCGCTTCGAGCACAACGTCCCCTTCGGCAATTCTATAATCAATATCGGGCAAAACTTCTTTAAGCATGGAAACGCATAAAGACATTTCTTTCACTGTTTTTTCAACACCAGCAACAATGGCTTCTTCTAGCGTGCTTGAAAAAGGTTTTACACCCAGCTTTCCCTCTCTTTGAAATACACCGAGTTGCCGGCTAAAAACGTCTTGTAGGCTCGACAAGTCGCTGTATTCAGCACATATGCTCGTAGTTAACTTATTTTTCAGCTCATCAAAGGCAATATTCAAAAGGGCGGTGCGATACTGCCAGCTTTCCAAACCATCCAAGCTGAAATTCTCGCTATCATGCGTTTCATAGTCTTCAGTTCTAAAGTATGTTCGCAGCCGCTTGGTGAAAAACGGTTCTGCTGGCTCGCGCATAAACCTCACTAAGTCTTGCATACTTAGCGCTAGCTTTTGGTTATCTTCTGGCTGCCAAGGGGTAGGAGCTTCAGCGTTTTTCTGAGTTGTGCTTTGTTCGTCTTTTTCATACCACTCTCGGGCATAACTGAAAAACCCTGAATCCTTTGAGAAGTATTCAGGATTAAAAGGCTGCAATTTGTGCTCTGTGGTAAGGCTCGCCAAGAAAGCGTTTTTGTCTTTCGAGTCAACACACCAACCCTGCGCTAAATGATCACGAAGCTGTGAAACCAAAACCGAAGGTGGCCATTCGCTGTTGTCTTGTGCGCTTCTCCCCACCCAGCTAATAGAAAGCTTCTCGCGAGCAGACAGCAAAGCCTCTAAAAACAAATAGCGATCGTCTTCTCTACGCGAACGGTCTCCCGGGCGGTAACGATTCTGCATCAAGTCGAAGTCCATATTCGCTTGTCGGCGCGGGTAGGCTAAGTCATCCATACCTAAGATATATATATGCTTGAACGGAATCGCACGCATGGGCATCAACGTTGCGAAATTCACCGAGCCCATTAAAAAGCGTTGGTTTAAGTTCGGTTGATCGACCCGAGAAAGCCAGCTTTCTTTGAAAATATTCAACTGAACTTCACTATTAAAGCCCGACTCTGCCGCAACCTCTAATAAATGAGTAAGCTCGCCCTGAACTTTGCTGAGGAGTAACAAGTCTTCGTCGTCAGCAGGCGCAAAGAAGGCTTCAAGTAGACTTTCAGCATGTAACGCCCAGTCAGTTAGTGAGTAATGACTTACCGCGGTGAACCACCATTGGTTCAAGGCCTCAATAAGCGCGCCTAACTTGCCCGCCGCACCTGCGGAAAGTCCTGCGACTTCATGGTAGGGCTCCACGCTCAACCAGCGCTCCTGCTCCGCAGTTTCCGGCTCGCCCGACGCATAACCCAACAACATACGCTCCAGGGCAAACCACCAGCTATTGGTCTTTTCTTCACTGGGCATACCAAACTGCTCACGGTGCTCGCTAGCTAATCCCCAGCGCGCACCAGCTTCATTAATCCAGTGATTTAGCTCTACCAGTTCATTTTGGTTTAAACCAAATCGCTTCTGAATCGCGGGCACACCCAATAAACCTAAAACATCGGCTTGCGTTACTCGCGACTCCTCAATCGTCAGAAGCATCTCCAATGCCATTAGCAAAGGCTGCTGATGGCGTTGGCCTAAATCTGCAAGGGTGTAGGGTATGCGCCTTTTATCACCATAATGAAAACGACCGAATACCGCGCCTACATGAGGGGCATAGGCGTCTACGTCAGGGACCATCACCATAATGTCGCGAGGGCGCAAGGTGTCGTCTTTGGCAAATGCAGCAAGTAACTGATCATGCAAAACTTCCACTTCCCGCTGAATGCTATGGCAAATATGAAAACTCACCGAATTGTCGTCTCGGCTCGGCGTTTGCCATAATTCACGAGTTTCCGCCACAGGTCGCAAGTGAAGAATGTCGTTTTGCACCTGCTGCAACATATTTTGAGGCTCTATCTCGTCGAACAACTCAAACTTTAAGTTCTCAAAGCTTTCTTGTTTCGCAGCCGTTTCGTCGTAAAGGTCGAGTAAGTGAATATAGTCGCGCCCTTGTTTACCCCAAGAGGCTAATAACGGGTGGGCATGCAAGTGAAGCTCGTCGTCGTGAACATCTTCCGCTTCACCCTCTTTAAGCTGGTGTCTGCGGTTGGCGTCTTTCAATGCAGCTTTTAAGGCTTCCTTTCCGTCTACAATATTTGCCCAATAATGCTTACACGGATTGTTCACGCATAGCACTATTTGCGTGAAACCTTTTAAGGCGTCTAATACTTCTAAGGTTTGCTGAGGAATAGATGAGATACCAAACACAACCACGCGGGCAGGAAGCCCCTCCGGTCGAGTTGTTAAGCTGCGGCACTTTTCCACAAAGTTACGGTGCAGCTTCGCTCTGTTGGTCCAGTAATGCTGTATACCTATATCTTCGACCAATGCTTTCCATAAAACAGGCTGCCAGACATTTTTCTGATCTACTTCTACTTGATCATCACCCAAGCTACTTCGACCGTTAGTCCACGCGTCTAACCAATCTGCGCGATAATTTTGGTATTGGTCGAATAAGTCAGCAATGCGTTCAGATAGCTGAAACAGCTTACGCTGATCAATCGTTTCACCCAGGTAATGGCTTAATGTTTTAAAGGTTTCCTCATCGCTTTGAATAAGTTCTGGAAGCTTATTCATAATGCGCCAGCTCAAGCGGTCTTTGTCGAATGGCGATGTCTTCGGAATGTCGCTACCCAACACTGTTCGGTAGGCCTTCCAAACAAACCGAGCTGGCAGGGTTACGTTCAGCATAGAAGCAATGCCAGTCGCCTTCGCTAACTCAATTTTCAGCCACTGCGCAATACCGTTGCTTTGCACCAACAACGTTTCTTCTTCCAATGGCGAGAGCGGATGGTTCTTCATTAAAGACACAGCCACTTCGGTTAAATCTTCTAACCGATGGCTGTGGGCTGCAACTAAACCGGGGGTTAGCGCTTGCGACATATAATATCCTTTTAATAGAAGCCAGGTACCTTTGCACCCACTCTCATTCTATTTAACAATGACTGTAGAGTTTATTTGTTACTAACGACAAAACTTGTCGCTGTATTTTTAAGTAGCAAAACAGCTTACGTTATTTAATCATAAACAACATCTTCGTTGAGCGGCATCAAGTATGAAACAACTAATTTTATGTCTACCTGTTATTCTTTTGAGTGCATGCTCGCAAACGTTGCTCGAGCCCAAACATCAGTACTGCAGTATCGCTGACATAGAAGAACCGCGTTGGGTGCAAAATGATAGAAGCAAAGGGTATTTGGTCACCAAGTTTGGTATTGAGTACTCCCGAGAAGCCGAACGAGACGTTCATGGTTTATTGGCTCGCACTATGGCTAGAAGCATCTACACAGAAATATATGCAAATACTCAGTCAACTTTTGACAGTAACAATCGAGTAACCGAATATCATTTTAGTGCGGCTAGCAACCTAGAATTGACATTAATGAAGACAGACTTCGCCAGACATGGTCAGTGTTTAGCCGCGTGGGCAACAATAAAACCAGAAGACGCTCGACTCGCTCTAGAGAACTCTCACCCAATCAACATGGCCGAGCATCGCGCTTGGCAAAGTATAAAAGACTCTCGGAATTGGAGAGACTACGCAGAGCACTTGGAAAAGTTTCCACAGGGGTTATACGCAGACACATGCAGAGCTCGAATCGATGTATTGAGATAGTTCGAACAATACAACACAAGGTTAACGATTTATCCAAGATAAAGAAATGTTTTATGGAAATTACAAAGTTTTTAAAGTTACCTAGCATTCTTATATTGTGCGCGGCTTTGAATGCTTGCGCCATATTAAGCAGTACACCTGACTTTTCACATCAAAGCTCTGCAATATGCACCTTTCAAGACGGCCACACGCCTGCACCGAGTTGGGTTTGTGGTTTCCCTGTAGCATCCTACCCATATTCAGCTACCGGATACTCTGAGTTAGGTATCGAGGAAGAGGCAAAACTAAATGCAATGGAGCAATTGGCGTCACGCATCAATGCACAAGTAACGTCCACCAGCCGCTTAGAAGCTTCTTCGGACGATTCCACCTTCACTTCTGTAACAGAGGTAGAAGTACAAGAAACATTGCAGGGTACTCGTGTGGTCATGCGAATAGTCGACCCATCAACTCAAGGTTTGTATGTTTTAGTGACAGCTGACGAACAAGCATACGAAGCAGCATTGCAGCGCGCTAGAAAGGAAGTTAGATCGAAATAGCGCTCGTACTATACAGTCACTCGGTCGCGACCTTCACGTTTAGACTCATATAGCTTCTGGTCGGCAAGGTCGATTAAGTCGTCATAGTGCAAAGCATTTTCATGGGAGTATTCTGCAATACCTGCACTGAGCGTAAGGTTTATGAGCTCATCTCCGGCATTAAAACTATGGTCGCGCACCTTAGTTACAATGCGCTCAACCACATGCTTAGAAGCTTTAATATCTGTCGCGGGTAAGAACATTAAAAACTCTTCACCACCATGGCGGCTTAACATGTCCGACGCCCGAAGCTCGTCAATCATCACCTTTGTCACTTCTTTGAGTATCTGATCACCAACATTATGCCCGTAGCTGTCGTTCACTTCTTTGAAGTGGTCAATATCGAACATCGCCACACAGAATTCGCCTTTGCCACGTCGTTGAATACGTTCAATTTCCATTTTTACAACGGGTTCTGTAGCTGTTCGGTTAGCAAGTCCCGTTAAAGCATCCGTTCCTGCTCGAGCCTGCCAGGTAAGACGCTCTTTAGCTTCTCGATTTAAATTACGCTGCTGAATGGTCATCACCTGAAGCGCCAGCATTAACGAAATAGATAGCACTAATACTTCAATGCGTTCCACGCTAGCAGCGGAGAATTCATAGGCATGTGCATAGAGTGCGTTATATAAAAGCACCGCAAGTGTTAGAGATGCATAGGAATAAAAGGATTTAGACGTAGTCACTAAAAATAGTAATGTCGGAATCGACAGATATATCCAAAGTCGGCCAAACCAGAAAGACAGAACGAAAATAGCAATTGCTACTAAACTGGTGGCGATACCCACTTTACTGTAACCACTTTGCTCTTCACTGCGTCTGTCCCACGCCCTTAACAGCTGTGCAATCATTAGCGCACCCAATGTGTCCGCCATGAAAATAGCTAACCCAACATTAATTGCGGCGTCGGCGTCTAAATAACCTCCCCAGTAGAGGTTGGTTGCCAAAATAATCGCAATTATTGCGCATGGAACTGCACAGCAAAGGAGCAAAAAGACAAAGAGCCCCCCAAAACCCTCTGAGCGTTCAGGAAGTATATTTCTGGCGGCATAACCGGCTAAAAAAGCAAACAAGGTGTCTGCTGCCGCGCTAATCGTGGTGTGCAACATCCAATCAAATAGGCTTGGAACATGAAGTCCTGAGATATTTGCTGCAAAACTCGCCACAAATATCCAGGGCAAAACCTGCCAACCCCAACGGAATGTGTAGTAAAGAGCGACACCAGCGGGTAACCAAACGAGAGAAATATTGGAAGGCTCAACAGAAAAGAAAAGCATGCTAATTCTTGCAAGTAAGAAGTAGACAATGCCAAAAGTGGCTAACTTAAAGATGCTTTTCTCTTCGGCTTTCATAAATAAAAATAAAGTTTTTCTTTACCCTAGCGAATCTTCTATGATTTGAGAATACTAATTTATGTCATAAATAAAGTGAGTTAGATAGGTTTTTTATGGGACAAGAAAGCGAAAATAAAGATAGTCCACAAAACTCGAAATTGGCACTAGGAATCTCTCTTGGGATGTCTTTTGGAGCATCGCTTGGCACCATCATTGGTATTTTCACGAGTAATATTGGTTTTTGGATTGCCTTGGGTGCAGGCTTTGGCATGTCTATGGGAATTGCTATCGCTTCTGGATGGAACAACGCCCAGTCAAAGAAAGACTAAAAAAATGGGGTCAGAGCACTTTGGGGTCAGAGCACCAAGTGCTCTGACCCCATTGTAAGAAATGGATTAAACCATAGTGGCGATGTCGATAACGAAGCGGTACTTCACGTCGCCTTTCAGCATACGTTCATAAGCTGCTTCAATGTCATCGGCTTTAATCATTTCGATATCTGAAACAATGTTGTGCTTCGCGCAGAAGTCCAACATTTCCTGTGTTTCAGGAATCCCACCAATTAATGAGCCCGCTAAGCTTCGGCGTTTAAAAATCATATTACCGATGTTTGGCGAAGGGTGCGGTTCTGCAGGCACACCTACTAGCGTCATGGTTCCGTCACGCTTCAACAAAGCCATGTAATCATCTAGGTTATGCGGCGCTGCAACGGTGTTCAAAATAAAATCAAGCTGCATGGTTTGCGCTTTCATTTCATCTCTGTCTTTAGACAACACTACCTCGTGAGCACCTAAGTTTTTGGCTTCTTTGCGCTTACTTTCTGAAGTCGTAAACGCCACTACATGCGCACCCATAGCTACAGCCAGTTTAATTGCCATGTGGCCTAAACCGCCAATACCTACAACACCCACTTTTTTGCCAGGGCCAACATTCCAGTGGCGAAGTGGAGAGTAAGTTGTAATACCTGCACATAGAAGTGGTGCAACTGCAGCAAGTTGATCTTCATCATGGCTAATTTTTAGAACGAAGTTCTCTTTCACCACAATTTTCTGAGAATAACCACCAAGTGTATGTCCTGGTTCGTCATCTGTTGGTGAGTTGTAAGTTGCCACGAAGCTATTACAGTAGTTCTCGAAACCATCGTCGCACTCTGAACAGCTCTGACAGCTGTCCACCATACAACCCACTCCTACTAAGTCACCTACTTTGTGCGACTTCACATGATCGCCAACTGCCGTGACTTTACCTACAATTTCGTGCCCTGGAACACAAGGAAACTGCGTACCTTGCCACTCACCACGAACGGTATGTAAATCTGAATGGCAAACACCGCAATATACGATGTCGATAGCGACGTCATGCGCACCAACGTCACGACGTGTAATTTCCATTTTCTTGACTGGCTTGTCCGCGGCTTCGGCACCATACGCGATTGTCGTCATACGTTTCACTCCTTTCCATTATAAGTCTGTGCTTTTGAATCTTTAGTATAGGTTGTATCTACGCAAAAACATTCCAAGGGGATCCACGTTCAGTGCAAGACTATGTGCGACGAAATCTATTCAAGGCTCGTACACCAGAATATCGCCTGGCTGACATTGCAGCGTTCTACAAATAGCTTCAAGTGTACTGAAGCGAATTGCTTTTACCTTGCCATTTTTGAGTAACGATAGGTTGGTCATAGACACTCCAACTCGCTCCGACAGCTCGGTTAAAGGCATTTTATTTTTCGCCAATTCCACGTCGAGGTTGATTCGAATACCCATCACACAACCTCTACAACTTGCTCACCGCGTAGGAACTCAATCGCTAGAATAATGAGAAGTGCCGGGAATATAACGACATTCACCGGGGCCAATACTACCGTTAACTGAAACACTGCAGAAACTAATAACCCAACCGCAAATAATTTCATCAAAACAGGTAACATTGTGAACCTAGCCAACAAAGCAATCGCTAAGAACAAAGCCACAATGGCATAGAGGTAAAGCACAACCAATCCTAAGGTTATTGCCGTTCCCATCATCTCGTCTTGAATACTTTCAAACGGTCCTAAAGCTAATAGCACATCGACCACAACCGTCAAATGAAAGAGCCCCACAAGCACACTCATAATGATAAGAAGAATGGAATAAATAGCCGAATCGAATTGGTTACTCAAAAACTTCCGTAGCGCCAAATAAACGCCAATTTCTAACGCTCCTATGACTACAAATAGAAAATCCCAGCCGTCTAGCGTTAAAAAGTCATCGATAATAGCCGCCTCATCAAACGACCAGCTGGCCAAACCTAAAATCCAATACACCGGAAACAACACAGCAAGAACCAATGCTGCAACACCCGAAAGCTTTATAAATTGATTGTCCATAATTCACCCTGTTGATTAACTTTCCAACATAGTAGCGATCAAAATATCATTAATCAATAATTATTTTATGATAAACATAAATTAAATATCGTTTTATATGAAGTCGGTAGCATCCCCTAGTTTCAATAAAAGAAAAATATTTGTAATCCATTTAGCAATTTAAGGGTTAATTACTAATATTGAATTAATCTTTTTAAATAGGTGCTCTTAGTGGCCGATCCGAACTTACAACTGACCTCTCAGGCGGTTTTACACGCAGTCATGGACAATGTTGGCGCCTTCATTTATATCAAAGACTTAGAAGGCCGATACCTTTATGCCAACAAAAAAGTACAAGAACTTTTCTGCGCACCTCTCATCGAGATTCAAGGAAAAACCGACGAGGCCTTTTTTGATCTCGAGATTTCAAATGAACTTCGCGAAGTCGACCGCAAAGTTATGGAAAGTGGCCAAGTTCAGGAATGCGAAGAACGAAATTATGTGAAAGAAAGTGACGAAATTCGAACCTATTGGTCGGTTAAAAAGCCGCTTTTCGACGATTCTGGTGAGATTATTGGCATGTTCGGTATATCTACAGACATCACCGATCGTAAAAGAATAGAACGCGAGCTACACGAGCAGAATGAGTTCTTAAACATAGTCATGAATAACGTCGAGTCGTCTATTTATATGATCGACCAAGACAATAAACTCAGGTACGCCAATCAGCGCTTAGCAGAACGGTTTGAGATCGCAGAAGGAAGACACCATGGAACGTCCATTAAGAAACTACTCGACGATGAGGCATACCAGTTAATTACCGACAACAACCAACGCGTATTCGAGAGCCGCAAAGCTGCACGTTTTAAAGAAAAAGTGAAAAACGCTGATGGCGAAGACACCATTTTCTGGTCGGTAAAAGTGCCGCACACACTCGCAACCGGCGAAGAGGTCATTATTGGCCTTTCTACCGACATGACCGAAACCTTTGCATTACAGGAAAAGCTTAAGCGCCAATCGTCTGAAGATGACTTAACCGGACTCTATAACCGTCGTTACTTCTTTGAAGAGGGCGAAAAGCAGCTTGTGGAAGCCAAACACCAACAAGAACCGAGCTGCATGCTCGTTCTAGATTTGGATAGATTCAAAGAGATTAACGACGAGCACGGACACCCGGCAGGAGACGAAGCTTTAACGCAAGTTGCACGTTTATTGTCTGAAGAAGTGAGAAAAACCGACTTACTCGCCCGAGTTGGTGGCGAAGAGTTTGCGCTATTTCTACCGAATACCGAGGCGAATGTCGCAACTGAATTAGCAGAAAAACTGCGTCAATGTATTCAAGAAAACCCAGTCCAAATTAAACCAGGAACCCACACTCAACTTACAATCAGTGTGGGCGTATATACAGATCCTGTATCCCAAACACCCTTCAGCGACATATACCATGAAGCAGACAGCCAGCTTTATGAAGCCAAGAAGCAAGGGCGTAATAGAGTCGCTTCCCGCTCAGCTTAAACCTTAAAGCGACCAACAAGATTACGCAGCGTGCTTGCCGTCTCGGCCAGTTGATTGCTCGCAACTACAGTTTGCTGCACCGAGTTGTCACTGCGCTCAGCAATATCATTAATGCGCGTCACACTAGAATTGATATCTTCGGCTACCGAAGACTGCTCTTCTACGGCTGTCGCCACCTGCGTATTCATGTCTCGAATTGAAGCAACCGATGCCATAATTTGCTCGAGCGCAACGATAGTATTATCTCCCTCATCAACAGCCTCTTTAGACTTTTCTTGATTACGGCGCATTACATCGCTCACCCCCTTCGTACCACTTAAAATACTTTCTACAATTTGCTCTATTTCAACGGTGGAAGACTGGGTTCTTTGTGCAAGGGTTCTAACTTCATCCGCAACCACAGCGAACCCGCGTCCAGCCTCTCCCGCTCTTGCAGATTCGATAGCAGCGTTGAGTGCAAGTAGGTTGGTTTGATCGGCAATATTTCGAATAACCTCTAGCACGCTAGCAATTTCTTCTGAGCTCTTTTCAAGCGTTGTCATACCTTGCGCAGCTTGCTCTACTTCACTGGCTAGTTGGTTAATTTTATCCACACACGAAGCAACAGTGTCTTTCCCCATGGTCGCGGCTTCTTGAGTTTGCTCTGCGTTGTTCGCTGCACTTGTCGTATTTCTTGCAATCTCCTGAATTGAAGCTGCCATTTCGTTCACCGCAGTGGCGGTCTGATTCAATTCATCGCGCTGCTCGCGCACACCATTCTTCGTTTCACCTGCAATATGGTTAAGCTGGTCTGTGGCGGAAGCCATCTGAAGCGTTGCGTCGGTTACTTCTTTAACCAATTCCTGAATTTTAGAAACGAAACGGTTATAACTCTCCGCCAAATCGCTTAACTCGTCTGCACCATCCGTGTTCAAACGCTGAGTCAGGTCACCCTCGCCTTCAGCGATATCATTAAGGTTTTGTACCGTCATGCGAAGCGGTGCCACAATACTCTTGGCTAACACAGAAGCTACAAACAGCGCGATTGCGATACCAATAATAGCGAGCACAATCACAAAATTACGAGTAGACGCTGCACTAGCGGCGTAATACTCACGGCTCATTGCAATCTCTACAACGGCAATGGGGCTGCCACTAAAGTCCTCAATAACTCGGCTATATGTCGCATACGGCGTTCCATTGAGTTCGTTCCTGCCGAGTTGACGCTCTCCTCGCCACGCTTGAAGAATGTTTTCGTCTGCAACTAATGAATCACTGCCGATGGAGGTAGCCAGCACGTTCGTCCGGTTACCCTGCACACTGTGAATCGCCATTTTTGCGCCATAGTCTTCAGTAAACGAGTCCACAAAAGCCTGTCCAAGATTGAGTCCGAATTCAACGGAACCTCGATGTTGGCCACGATGAAAAATAGGCGTTAAGCCTCGAATACCAATACCAGCGACACCACCATCTAAGCCTCGTACAGGTTCCCTAGTGCGATTTACAGCCACAATCGTAGGTCTTAGATTCGTTAAATCATCGTCATATTTCTCTAAATTATGAACACGTAAGAAAGAGGTAGCAGGTGGAGTATGAAATTGGAATTGCGCCACACCATAGTTTTGCTTCAACACATCAAACATTGGCGCATAAACTGAAATGAGTTCTGAACGATCTCGGTTGGCGAAAGTTTCCGCTGTGTCGGGGTGCAGCGCGACTATGGCACTCATGCCCTCGGCAAATTGAGCTCGCGTTTCTATTTGCGAGCGGGCGGCATTAAATAGGTTTTCCAATTCCCGTTGCTCGGCTTGGCGAATAAGGGCATTCGAGTTCATGATGTAAAAAAGTGCCATCACCACAATAATGACGGTAACGACTGCACCAAACCCAACAGCTATCCGCAACCCAATATTAAAATTCCTAAACATACGCCACCTGTAATTTATTGTTCTCTATCAGTTATCGAACATACTCATAAAAAATATAGTTAAAAGATCCCTTACCCACAAAAAAGTAGACAACCTGTAAAAGTCTGGGCGAACATAGTGAACAGATAGCGAGATGAGTTCGACACCAAAAGACGACAAGAGGCTTCAGTGTACGACGTACTAATTATAGGTTCAGGATTCGGCGGAATAGGCATGGGGATTCAGCTCAAGGAAGCTGGTCGCCATAATTTTTTAATTCTTGAAAAGGCCGACAAAGTAGGCGGTACATGGCGCGACAATACATACCCTGGAGCCGCGTGTGACGTTCAATCGCACCTCTATTCTTTCTCGTTCGCGCCTAAGCATGACTGGTCACGGAGTTACGCTCCGCAACAAGAAATCTTCGAGTACATCGAAAACTGCGTAAACCGATTTGAGTTAGATCCACACATTCAATTCAACGCAGAAGTTGCAAAACTAGAGTACCAAGAACAACAATGCTGCTGGCATGTAGAGTTAACGAACGGAACTGTGCTTGAGTCGCGCTGTGTTGTGACGGCTACGGGACAGCTCAACCAACCTTCTTATCCCAACATTGAAGGCTTAAATGAATTCCAAGGCGAATGCTTTCACTCTGCGCGCTGGAACCACAATGTCGACTTAACAGGCAAGCGCGTTGGAGTAATTGGCACTGGGGCTTCTGCAATTCAGTTTGTGCCAGAAATCGCTAAACAAGCAGAATCAGTTACTGTTTTTCAGCGCTCTGCTGCTTGGGTTATTCCGAAATCTGACAAACCTTTTACTAAGTGGCAAAAATGGTGCTTCAAGTACATTCCTGGCGTAGACAAACTCTACAGAACCATTATCTATTGGAAGAACGAAGCTCGCGCACTCGCTTTTACTAGCTTCAGCGGAATTCTGAAATTCGGTGAACAACGCGCGAGAAAAATGGTGAGTCGAGACGTAACGAACCCAGAGCTGCAAAAGGCACTTATTCCCGACTATCAAATTGGCTGCAATCGCATACTACTTGCCAACAATTGGTATAGCACCTTTGAGCTACCGCACGTAAACCTAACCACTGCACCAATACAACGCATTACACAAACAGGCATCGAAACCACCGAAAGCGAACCTCACAACCTTGATGTATTGATACTAGGCACAGGCTTTAAAGCGACAGAGCTTCTTTCTCCCATGCATATTGTGGGTTTAAATGGCCAAACGTTAAACGAGGCGTGGCAAGATGGCGCGGAAGCTTTCAAAGGTATTTCAGTGTCGGGTTTTCCCAACTTGTTTATGCTTTACGGCCCGAACACCAACCTTTCTCATAGTTCTATTATTTTTATGCTCGAGTCCCAAATGCACTATGTATTGCATTGTTTAAACAAGCTCGATAAACACAATGCACTAGCCATGGATGTGAAAGCAGAAACACAGCGCAGATATAACGAAGAGCTACAAGGCGTGCTCAAGAAAACGGTCTGGGCTTCGGGGTGTAACTCTTGGTATCTGAACGAGAAAGGAAAAAATGTCGTCAATTGGTACGGTTTCACCTTTTACTATCGGCTTGTAACCAAGCGCGTTAGAACGCAAGACTACATCTTCACTAAAGAATCATAAGTGAACCTATGACAGAGAGAAAAAGCATATTTATTAGCGGAGCTGCTGCCGGTATTGGGCGTGCTACAGCGTTAAAGTTTCTACAGAACGGTTGGCTAGTCGGTGCTTATGATTTAGACGAGGAAGGCCTCGACAAACTCTTAGTAGACACCAACCGCCCAGACAACTTAATTACCGGTAAACTCGATGTCACCCAAAACTCGTCGTGGCAACAGGCGCTGGAACACTTCACAAAGTATACTGGCGGCGCGCTTAATATACTTTTCAATAACGCAGGTATTCTGCTTTCCGGCCCCTTTGAATCAAACAGCTTAGAGGCACAACAAAAGGTTATTCAAGTGAACGTACAAGGCGTTCTTGCAGGCTGTTATTTAGCACTGCCTTACCTAGCGCAAGCGGCACAACTAGGCCAAGCAAGAGTGATTAATATGAGTTCTGCCAGTGCTATTTATGGCCAGCCTTCGTTGGCTACTTACTCCACCAGTAAATTCGCCGTGCGCGGCATTACCGAAGCTTTAAATATCGAATGGGAAGGTAAGAACATTCAAGTTATGGACCTTATGCCGCTTTTCGTTCAAACAGCCATGGTCGATGGCATGAACGCAAACAGTATTGGTCGTTTAGGTGTTCGCATAACCCCTGAAACTATCGCAACAAAGGTTTTCCAACTGTCTAAGTACCAAGGCACGAAAGTACACTGGGTAATTGGATTTCAAACCAAAGTGGCGGTGTTTCTGAGCAAGATCTCACCAAACTGGCTTGCGCGTTTTAGCAACAAGTGGCTTGCACGATGAACCGCACACTGATTAAAACCCTAATCAAACCTCTTTTTTACCCGTGGGTACCCTTTAAGTTGCGCAGAATTTTAATGAACAGCGCAAAGTTCATTACGAAAAAGCAGCCAGGTGTTTCGCGCCAGCGGCTTTCTATACAAGGCATTCCGGCTTATCAAGCCATGCCTGCCGAGAAAACAAGCGACAAAACCATTCTTTATTTGCATGGCGGTGGTTATGTTTTTGGCAATGAAAATACGCACAGGCAAGTGGTCGACGGCCTAGCACTCATATGCAACGCAACCGTTTTAATGCCATTTTATCGGCTCGCACCAGAGCACCCATTTCCCGCGGCACTAAACGATGCGCTTACGGCATACAACGATCTACTTTCGCTGGGCGTGAAACCCGAAAATATTATGATTGCTGGTGATTCAGCCGGTGGTGGGTTAGCCGTTGCCCTAGCGTTAGAGCTGCGAAACCAGAGCTTACCTATGCCTGCTCTATTAACGCTATTTTCACCCTGGGCAGATTTAACCGTAAACTTAGAAAGTCATCGCAGCAATGCGAAAATTGACCCGATGCTAGTTCCAAAAGGATTGCACTCTTGTGCGCGTGCATACTGCCAAAACACGCCAAGAAATCATCCACAATGTTCACCTCTTTTTGCCGACCTAACGGGGCTACCGCCTATTCACATTCAAGTAGGCAGCGACGAAATACTGATCGACGACGCCAGGAAGCTCCATGAAAATGCCAAAAAAGCAGGGGTAGAAACCACCCTAGAGGTGTTTGAAGGTATGTGGCACGTATTTCAGCTACATAGCCACCAGTTACCCGAGGCTACTGAGGCTTTAGAGAAAGTAAGTGCTCATTGGTGTGCAAATAAAAATTAAGCCATGCGCTCTATCGCAGAAGCAAACGTTTCTACTTGCTGCAACTGCAGCTCTGCAACAACTTTAAAATGGGTACTGATCTCATCGCAAGCCAGTACACGCTGCCAATAGGATACGGCCAACTCAAACGCCACCTGCCAACTCTCTTTACTCACAACCGAGTTTATCTGAGTAACTCTTGGCTCACTTGGCAAGTCGCCATTCGCCTTGGGCGCAAAATACATCGGCAACATATCGTATATCGGGGCTAATTGATAAGGTCTTCCTTCGTCAACAAGGACAGATAAGTTACCTAAGTGCATGTCAGAATTTGATATCAGCTGCCCAAAAGCCCATACCCATTGAGTATCCAATTCTGCTTGTCTTGTAACGACTTTCTGATTTGCTAATTCATGCACTATCTCGGGCCATGAGGACGAACCTTTACCGACAAATTCAGCATCTAAACTAGAGAGAGAAATGACTCCCTTTCTTCCGAGTTCTCCAATACGATCGAATCGCTTAACCGCTAAGAATGTTCTTTTCTCGACATGAAAAACACGAGATTCACAAGCGATACCCTGACTATGTTCATTGAGTATTTCACTCGCTAAAGCCTCTGCTTTCAGTAAATCAGACCACCTGTTGGCACTACTCTCTACTTGAGTCTGGCTCACTTCTCCTGAGAACTTTATGATGTATTTATCTTGCTCCATTTTAGCAAGCAACTTGGGCTGCTCACCTTGAGCTGAAGACCCAAAATAATCATCACTGTTAGCTCGTCGATATACCTCTAACTCACTTAGCGAAGGTTCTTCTTGCAAGCTAAACCAAGCTTGGTAAGCTTCTTCCCCAATCAACAGGTTACCGATGGTCTCCTTCGGATAACGAGCGAGAACAAAGAGTACTGTATCGTCATCCCAGTTTCTCGGATCAACATCTACAAGCTCCTGCTGCTCGTCACATAAATATCTTGCGAAAGCGCGTCCTAAGTAACCTTGAGGCCGCATGTCGGCAAGCCACCATGGTAATGATTCATAGAAAGTCCAGTTCTGGTTCGTCTTTTTATATTCCCGTAAATCTTGAACGAGAAAGCAGCCTTGAGGAAAAACCGGAAAAAGTTCTGCAATTTTCTCTACCTGCCCCTCCTGTTTAACCCTAAAAATCGGAAGACACTCTTCGTTTTCCAACTGCCTTAATTCGCGCTTTCGGTAATATCTCCGCGCCCGCCCTTTTCCAGCAGCTACCACATAACCGTTAATAACTTTCAACTCTCTACTGAAAGTCGGTTGACTTATTCCCAAGCGCGAACAGATTTCAGGAGCAGTTAATGGTTCTGCTCTCAATATGTTCAGAATTTTGCTAGCACGCTCAGACATAATGGTATCCCGCAGGCAATTGTGAATAGACTTTCAAAATAACCAAACACCCTATTTAAAAGGCTTATAGATAAAAAATAGCACATTATGAATAGATTTGTGAATAGATTAATGAATAGAATAAAGGCGGGTGGCTACTCATCATCGGTGCGAGCAATAATCTCGAAATCCCCGTCCATGTTTTCATGAACGGTAATCTCGATAGGTTGGCAACAGACCTGGCAGTCGACAATTTGCGACTGTTCAATGTCATTTAATGCGTCAATTTCGAGCATATTGGGCGCCATACAATAGGGGCAAGAGAATTCTGACTCATAACTAAGAGGCATCCTTTTTCTCCCGTACCTCCGAGAAATATTCCATTAAGCCTTTCTCAAAAGTCGTAGCTTCAAACTTGGGGAAACGGTTCTTGAACTTCTCGGACATAAATACATTGTCGGTTTCATATCTAGGCAAAAGCTCACCCGCGTCTCGAATGACCGAATTAAACAAGCCCGCTAATTTTAACTGCCACTTCTTAATCACTTTAAAGCTCGCAGATTGCCCTGAAGCTTTTCCGGCTAGCTCAATAAACTCGCGGTAAGTTAACCGGTTGTCGTCACACGGCAAGTGCCATGTTTCACCAAAAGCATCGGCGGTGTTGCCCAGTAAGGCCATTGCTCTGCTGGCGTCTGGCGTGTAAATCAGTGACCGTTTGGTGTCTGCACTAACGAAAACCTTAGCAGGCTTTCCTGCGGCAATATTCTCTAGAATAGTGGCATTGGTAATACTTTGTGTTTTACCCGGACCATAAAACTCCGGCGCTCTGCATATCATGCCCTCAATGCGGCTCTGCGACATTGCCTCAAGCATTTGGTTGGTAATTTGCGCGCGCACTTCACCCTTTTTGCCGTAAGGCTGAAACTTAGTTTCCTCAGTTTGTGGGAGTGAGGTTTGCGGGTACATGTAGGTGTTGTCGAAAAACACCAGCTTTGCGCTTTCTTGCTCACAAGCACGCAACACATTGGTCATTATTACCGGCCATTCCCGCACCCAACGCGCAGTGTCCATGGGCAAGCCTGCAGTAAGATATACGACCTTTGATCCTTTCACCGCGTTCAACGTGGATTCGGCGTCTAATAGGTCAGCAGGGATCAACTCATCGGTTTCATGTAGTGGTTTAGGGTTGCGGCTTACCAAGCGAATAAGGTCGGTATGGTCTCGATGCAACGATCGAGCTAATTCAGTGCCAATTTGTCCGGTAGCGCCCAGAATGGTTTGCATAAATTACTCATCACTTTTGAATGTTCACGAAATTACTTGTTGAACACTGTAGTGCGATTTCTACCTTCTTCTTTACTCGTGTACAACGCCTCGTCGGCAAGTCTCATTGCAGTATCTAAGTCGAGTGCAAAATCGTCTTGCAACGAAACCATGCCTATACTCACCGTCATATTCAAGCTTCCAGCTTCAATAGGGATGTCTTTTTCTTCTAGCGCCTTGCGGAAACTCTCGATTTGCGCGAAATGCTCTTCACATGAGCCTCCTGTAAGAATCATTACGAATTCCTCGCCACCATAGCGGGCGACAAGGTCTGACTCCCTGTGAAAAAACGACTTCAGCATTTCAGCAATAACTTTCAAGCAGTCGTCACCCTTGGAATGTCCGTAGGTGTCGTTAATTTTTTTAAAGAAGTCGATGTCTAAGCCCACCACCGAAAGGGGTTGCTCGTTACGTGTGTTCGACTTGTATATCACCTGAGCTGTTTCGTCGAAGTAACGGCGGTTAAATAAGCCTGTTAGTGCATCTCTTTTTACCGTCTCTGCCAAACGCGCATTTAGCTCTGAGAGTTCCTTGGTTTTTTGTTCCACCTCTTCTTCCAGCTTACGGTTAAAATCCATCATGACCCGTTTACTTTCTTGCAGCTGCTGGCCTACTTCTTCTACCTCGGTAGTAAGGAACAAAGAATCTGCTGGCACCAAATAGTCTTTCTTATTAGTGAACTGCTCAATTAAGCTTTTTAACGGCAAGGTAAATTGCATTGCGAAGCGCCGTACCGTAACCAAGAAGAATGTGGAAATCAGAAACAGTGAGATCAGCAATATAATCATGTTTCTAATAAAAACTTGGGTAATCACATCGGGGTCTGAAAATACATAAGCTTTCCAACCAAAAGAGCTCTCTACCATCTCGTAGAAAAATTCGTCTCCCTGAATCGAAGTTAATTTAATGCTGTCCGTGTAACGGTTCTCTTGCTCGGTAACATTAAAATTATCTTCAGCCGTAAACGGTAAGTTGCTAGAGGTGTGAATAACCTGACCCGAGGCGTCTGCTAACACAATGTATTGCTCGCTAACGCTTTCGTTTAGGCTTTCTTGCAGTACTTCCAGCCTAGGCAGGTTCAAAGAACCTTCAACCACCCCAACCGTTTCTCCGTCCACAATAATTGGGCTACTCACCGCAATAATCATGTCGTTGCCAAAACCGCGCCCCTGAAACACATTAGAAACGAAGCTTTCTTGCCACTGAAAAGGCACACGAAAATAGTCTCTGTCTGCTACATTCCGGTTTACCGGGTCTGGTGAATCGAGCAACCGCTGAAAAGTTTCCTTCGGTGTACCATGGGTAATATTTCCGCTTGCGTCTGCAATTAACATGGTAATAAAGCCAGGGAAATTATTCTGCGTGGCCTCTAAAAGTAACTGTGGGTTGTCCGAGAAAGAGAGCAATTCGGCCAACTGTTTAATTACGTTCTGGTGGTTACGCAAATACCTTTCACTCAGATTGTTCAATTGCGCAGCTGTGCTTTCAAGGTTAGAAGCAAACTCGCGCTCGTAAGTTTCTACGGTTTTTGAAGTTAACACCAACGCAACGAGCAATGCTGGTAGAAAAGTGGTGTTCATTGCGAGGTAAAAAATTCGAGCACTCAGTTTAATAGGCTTATTTCGAGCGCTTAAGTCGCACCATTTCAGCGGAATAAAAACCATCAAAAGACTGGCTGCAATAGTGTAAATCAGGCCATTTAAAAGCTGCTTCAGAAGCACTAGGAACATGTAGTCTTGGGGGTAGTAATTGTATTGGCTATTCATAATGCCATACGAAACAGGTATACCAACTATTAGCCAATAAATTACGTCGGCTATAACCAGAGACATACCTCGCTTATAAAACCAATAAACAACGATAAGCTCCGCAAACATTAAGAAAATGAAATAAGGGTTATCAGTTTTTAACCAAAGGCTTACCGAAGAGAACAAACAAGCAATTAGAGCAGGTTTAAAGCCTCGGCTCATCAGGCATAGAAGAACGAACAGTTGACCGAAGTGAAACCAGAGTTCGCCATAGGAATTAACTAGAAAGAAAGCATTAAAAAACGCCGCTATCGAACCGTAGATTACAGCAAAGAAAAGATTAGAAGGGGCGGCGCTACTCGTGTTCAATTTCACTACTCTTCATAATCGGTTTCGCACTGTTCCAGAGCAAAGCCTTTGATAGATATCCTATTTGTAATGAAAAGCTTTCTTAAAAGCAACTACTGCACCATCTTGTCATATTACTGTCGCATTCGTTTCATACTCATTTCCTATGCCTTTCCTATAAGTGTCGTCACGCGGTTCTGCGCCTAGCGCTATTGTGAAGCCAGCTCATGTGAATGAGTAAAAACATCACTTACTTGAATACGAAAAGGGAAATTACAATGAAAAACTTAGACATAAAATGGCTAACCATTGGAGTACTTACTTATATAGCAGGCGGGGTGCTGCTGAGTTCTATTTTAATTATGGTACTTATGCAGCTGTTTAATACTATTCCACCTGCGCAGCTGCCGGCAGTAGAGCCGACTGCTTCAATTATTGCCATTGCCCAGCCCCTGATTGGCTTTGCTCTCGCGCTTTTGGTGAGCAGTTGGGTATATAAGCAAACAAAATCAAATGCACCAAAAACCGTTTGGTATTTTGCAGGTGCATTAACACTCTATGGTGTACTCAGTATTTTTATGCACCCTGAAGCTGCTCTGCTGCATTCTATTTTAAAGTTAGCAGCACCATGGGTTATTGCACTACTCGCCGTCAAACTTAGCCTTTATAAACAACGCTTAGCTTTGGAAAACTAACCACAGCAACTCGAAATATCCGTTTTAGCGCCCGACTTTACAGCTCGGGCGTCGCTTATTACCGTCAGTGCAGACTTTAGAACAAATAATGCGATAACACTGGCGATAAGTAAGTCAGGCCACGCTGTACTCAGCTCTGCCACCATCAGGGCAGAAACAATTACACCAATATTCATAATCATGTCATTACGAGAGCAGATCCAGCTTGCGCGAATATTGATGTCACCATTACGGTGACTGTACAACAACAAAAAACATGCAATGTTCACAATTAGCGCTAAACCCGCTATCCACAACATAGTTGAAGCATTTGGGTCACTCCCCCAAATCAAACGCTGCAGCACATTACCTAGCACAAGAATTGCTAACGCCAGTTGCAACGAGCCATTGAAAATCGCTGCATTTGCTTTGTATTTAATAGCTTTCCCCACCGCATACAAACTTACTGCATACACAAGTGTGTCCGCTAGCATATCTAAAGAGTCGGCAATTAACCCGCTAGACTCAGCCAACCAGCCAGCAATAAACTCAACGAAAAACATCACACCATTCAAAACCAAAACAGTCCATAGCAACCGCTTTTGTGCGTTGTCCATTTGAACTTGCTCTGATTTTAATGATTCGCTGCCGCAGCACTCTGACATATTAATACCTTGCTTAAACCTTATGATTCCTATTGTATCAAACCGTCGCACTCTGCGACGAACGTATGAGGTAGTTCCAGAAAAAATAAGTTGCTATGATTTCCAAACTAAGCGGCTTAAAAAAGAAAACAGATGGAAATTAACGCCAAGCTAATAAAAGAATATCGCAACCAAAAATGTTGGTCTCAACTTCAGCTTGCCGAAATGGCAGGTATTAGCATGAGAACCTTGCAGCGCTTAGAAAAAACCTCCACCGCTTCATTAGAAACCATCAAAAGCATTGCTGCAGTGCTAGAGGTAGAAGCTTCAGAACTTACCGTTTCCACCACGGAACAAGAAAAGCCTGCCATCGCAGCATATAAAGACAAGAAAAGGCAACGCCGAAACCTTTTCGTGGGTCTTGTCCTCGTTTGCGTGATTAACATTATGACCTTCGCGCTTCTTTTTTATCGCCACATGCAAGGTGACATCAGCGATACTACTTTTATTATCCTAAAGAATTTAATTTCCATCAGCGTCATTGTTGTAGTTTTGGTGGCGGGTATTCAGGGCTGGCGGAAAGGCTTAATTTCTAAAAAAGACTTCTATTAAAGTTTTTTCAAAAAAGTTTGTCACACTTTTTCGCTTCAACCTGACCTTAGTGTTAACACCACAACACATTAAGGACAGGTTATGAAATTCAAACTTAAAACTATTGCTGGCTCATTGTTACTTACTTGCGCTGCTAGCGCGCATGCGAGCTCGATCTCCACACCGATTATTGAAACCCAAGTAACTGGAAATGGGCCCGACGTGATTCTTATTCCTGGTCTAATGAGCGACGCTCGTGTTTGGCAGGAAACAGCAGCGCAGCTCGAGTCTCGTTACACCGTGCACCGCATTTCCATAGCAGGGTTTGGGCAAACACCTTTGAATACCGAACTGCGCGACTCATTCTCAGAGCCGGTTTTAAATGCTCTACACCAATACATCGAACAAAACACAGGTTCGAACACTGCGGTTGTCGGCCATAGCCTAGGTGCGTTTTTAGGGTATCAGTTGGCACTTCAAGGTAACGAGCAAGTAAGCTGTGCAGTAGCGGTAGACGGTGTACCGTTCTTCTCCGCGCTAGTCACCATGACGCCGGGCATGACTGCTGAGCAAGCACAACCCCATGCCGAACAAATGCTACAGGGATATCAACAGCTCTCAGTTGAAATGATGGTGCAACAAACCCAAATGGGTCTCGACCGACAAACTCAATCTAACGAAGGCCAAGACCTTATTATGAGCATGGCAGAAGGCTCCGATCCGCAAACAGTAGGCCGAGCCATGTATGAACTTATGATTACCGATTTACGGCCAGAACTCCCGCACCTGCAAACACCCGTACTGCAAATGGCTGCCATTGGTGCGTTGCCCGAATCACAGCACGACATGGCTTTAAACCAGTACCAACAACAAGTAAGTGGTAGTGACCACGTGAGCTTGCTAGAGTTTAACCAAGCGCATCATTTTATTATGTGGGACCAGCCCGAGGCATTTATGCAAGCAACGCAGAACTTCATGGAAGAACAATGTTTTGGGGGTAACACCCATGGCTAATTTCGCAGCATTAAACAGCAACGTAGAGCTTGCCCGCAAAGGCGACCAAACCGCTTTCAGCGCCATTGTTGCAAGTACCCAGAACCTAGTCAGTAGTGTTGCGCTAGCTATTGTGCACGACGTTCGCGCCAGCGAAGACATCGCCCAAGAAGCTTATGTACAAACCTGGCAAAAGCTCGACCAACTGAAGCGCAACCAAAGCTTCTTACCGTGGCTTCGCCAAATTACGCGCCATTGTGCTTATCAATGGTTAGAGCGGGAAAAACATAACCATCAGAGTCGCCAAGAGTCACTCGAGCCTGAATTCGAAAGTTTGGTCGACGACTCTCTTCCAGACGAACAGCTCAACCAAGCACAGCGCGAGAAGATACTCGCAGCAGCCATGGCAAAGCTACCCGATGAGAGCCGAGATATTGTGGTGCTGTATTATCGCGAACAACAGTCTGCCGAGCACGTCGCCAAGCTGCTCGGCTTGGAGCCAGCAACCGTGCGACAGCGCCTTTCGAGGGCACGTAAAACGCTCGCCGAAGACTTACTCAAACGCGTAGGCAAAGCAGCACTACTTACCGCACCTTCGCTAAGCGCTACCGCAATACTCAGCAGCGTTGCCATGTTCACGGCTCCACCGGCAGCTGCCGCAACGGGAACAGCGGTAACCACAAGCCTTACCGGTTTCGGGAAGTGGTTCATGTTACTCGGCACCGCAGCCGTGGGATTGGTAGGCGGACTTGCCGGAATTTTCATCGGCGCAAAACAAGCAGAAAAGTACGCCAACAACCAAGAAGCGAAAGGGATACTCAAGAAGCTTCGTAACCAAACCGCATGGTTCTTCGTTGTGATTGGAGGGCTATTCTTCGCAAGCTACGCACTCGACGACAGCTGGGTTATGCCCACCATTACCTACTGCATTCTTGTCGCCGGAGTCATGTTCAATCAAAGCCGAGTGCACCAACACATACACATGCCCAAAAATAAGAAGTGGCAGTGCTACGTAGGTGCCATCGGTGGACTCGGCGGCGGATTCAGCGGGCTTATTGGTGGTTTTTTGTTGAGTGGGCGGTTGTAGTTAAAAAACGAGAACAGCTCGTAAACCATTAGTGAACCGAGTGTTCGCGGCGCGCCTCGATTTGTTTGGGCGAAATCACAGCTCCGACAACGGGCTCCAGCGCCGCCTGCACCTCGGGAGTTAACGCTTTAAACTCACTTAAAAGTAAGTCTTCACTCACCGAGTCATTAAATACCAGCGTAACTTTCAAACTTTGCGGAAAGCGGTTGTAGTCAACCGCGTGGGTAAGCCAAACAAAGCCCGAGGTTTCGAACTTCGCACGCTCGCAAACCTCCGTAAGCGCTTTAATGATTTGGTTGTCTGTTTTCTTGTCGGTCTTTTTCATAAGGACAACTTATTCAGGCCGCAAATCGCCCGGTAAGAACTTCACCACAAACACCACCTTGCCATAAGTTTCAAACGACCACTTCATGCAGTCATTCAACGCAGTCATCACCAAGTCATAGTCACCAAACACCTGCGTGCTCAACGTGTTAGTAAGTACTTTCACGCCCTCATGCGCTTTAAGCTTGTTGTTCAGCTCGTCGATGAAGCCTGAGATCGGCTTAATGTATTCGTCTGCTAGCGGGTATTTGCTTATTTCTATGCTTAGTTTCACTTTGGGGCCTTTTATGAATTCTGGTTGTTTTAATAAAAGCAAAGGGTAACTGATAACGGCTACAACGATAAAGCTCCTTTAAACAACGCAGTTTAGTGTTTATAGTGAAATCCAACTTCTTACAGCAGATTGCTTTAATGTCTAAAACCATCAACTACTACACTAAAAACGCTGAACAGTTGTCTGAACAATACGACAGCTTAGCGTTTGAAGACGTGCACAAGGATTGGATGGAAGAAATTCCAAAGTCTGGCTTTGTGCTTGATGTAGGAGCTGGTTCTGGAAGAGATGCTCGATACCTCGCGAGTAAAGGGCTTACCGTATATGCAGTAGAGCCGGCTGACGGCATTCGCGAGCGCGCTCAAAGTTACGAGGCAAATTCTAATATCCAATGGCTGGACGACAGCCTTCCAGCACTTGAGCAAGTTCATCAAATCAACGCTAAATTTGACCTCATCTTACTCAGCGCTATTTGGATGCATATTCCACCCTCATCACGAGAACGAAGCTTTAGAAAGCTGAGTAGTTTGCTCAACCCAAACGGTAAATTAGTTATTTCTCTTCGCCATGGAAGTAGCCCAGATGAGAGAAAAATGTATCCTGTTTCCAAAGATGAACTTGCTAATTTAGCTCAACAATTTGGACTTTCTTTATCATGCAAGGGTGTTTCCCAAGATAAGAGTGGTAGACATGATGTTTATTGGGAAACAGTGGTTCTGACTCTCCCTGATGATGGAACCGGAGCATTCCCACTTATTCGAAACATTGTTATCAACGACCACAAGTCATCCACCTACAAAGTTGCGTTATTGCGCACTTTGCTGAGGATTGCAGAGGGTCATCCGGGTGCCGTTCTAGAACGGACGCCTTCAACTGTAAAGCTTCCACTTGGACTTATCGCACTATATTGGCTGAAACTCTACAAACCCCTTGTAGACACTTTGAATCTCAAACAAGGTTCGGGTTCTAGATTGGGCTTCGTAAAAGCAAACGGCTGGAAAAAATTAACACACTTCCATGAGAGCGACTTCTATATTGGACGATGCGTGTTCGACCAAGAAGAAGCAGAAAGTTTGCATCAAACCCTTAAAGATATTTCAACGACCATCAAGAATATGCCCGTAAAATACATCACCTTACCGGGCACAGAACAAGCCATTTTCAATGTTGAAACCAGTAGAACAACCAAACCTAAATCCTCGCTACTTTTAGATTTTAACTACCTGAAGTCACTTGGTCAGTTCGAAGTGCCCGCCGATTTTTGGGAGGTTCTGTCTCGGTTTAGTGTTTGGATAGAACCGGCTCTCGTCAATGAATGGGCTCGTTTAATGGAGAGCTACCCCCGAAACAAAGAGCGGGGTCTACATAAAACCGATTATTTAAACGCGCTAAATTGGGAGAATCCAGAGAGGAACACCGGTCGAATTCGACAAAGAGTCGCGCAGCTTCTTTCTGATACTAGCGTCCAGTGTTGTTGGTCCGGCAAAGACTTAGCTAGAGTTCAATACGCTATCGACCACGCCTTCCCATTTGCACGATGGCCCAACAACGATTTGTGGAACCTATTACCCGCACAAGCAAAGTTAAACAATGAAAAGTCCGATAAATTACCCACCAGACAACGCATGAAAGAATCTCAGAAGTACATCGTTTCGTGGTGGGATTCAGCGTGGAAAGACAACAAAGAAGAGTTTTTCACACAAGCCAACTTCGCTTTACCGAACTTGCAGCCAAATAACCGAAATACTGGTGATATATTTGAAGCCATGCTCATGCAACGGGATAGAATCAAGCAGACACAGCAACTTGCTGATTGGTGAGTCCTGATTTATTGACGCTTCTTTACCTCACAACTGAATATTCTTGAAATAATTTCGCAGACAAAGGATGTGTTAATTTCCAAGTGATGTTCATCGGTCGAGAACCTTCACTTTTGACAAGCTCTACAGGCCCACAGGCTCTGTAAGGTGAATTTTTGTTCACACGAACAAAGAGCTGAAACTTCCAACCATTACTATCGCTTTGAAGGTAACGCTTGCCTGCCGTAGTGTGAGGAGCAGCTGCATTTTGAGTTTGCCAGTGAAACAACTCTCGACTAATTGCGTAGTCGTCGTACGCAACTCCTTCATGTAGAGCATTTTGCTTATCAAGGGTTACGAAAAGAAGCTCTAATTTTTTGTTCTGATCACGCCAAACACCTTCTCTTACTGCTGCAAATTTCGTTTCGGTATGATGTCCAACGGCTGTCATGATTTCACGTATTTTATATGCACTATGTAGCTTTAAGCCGGAAGACTCTATAGCTGGCAAAGGCTGGAAGTATTCGTTAGTCGCGGAGTCCAATGCGTCAGATAACTCAATCAATTCGTCCAAAAGTTCCGGAGTGTTGACTAAGTCATTCAATAAATTTGATACGGTTTGCACACTGGAGCCGCCACAAACCTGGTATGCCACCATAAGGGCTCTTCTTTGTGACATCTCGTCGTTTTTTAAGGCTCTATTACCTATCGAACGGATCACATCAATGTAATCCGGGTCATCAATATGGCAAAGATCCTTAAAGCGTCTGTTTAATTTTGTCTCTAATTCTGCAGGTTCTCCCTCCAGAAGCTGTGCGTCGCGTTTTAATCTAGTCCAGCCAGAGGCACCATTTTCGCGATATATTTCAGGTAAACTTAACGCCTGCTCTTGAACAAATTTTGTTAAGCTCAGCGAATCATCTGAATGTCTTACTTGATAGCTTACAAGCTCAGTTTTAAGCCTTTGCCAGTTGAGGTTCACCGCCTCCCTTAAATTTGTAAGGATTTGCTCCCGGGCTTGTTTTTGCATCTGTAAATAGCATCCAGGAGGGAGGTTTCCAAATCCATTTTCTACACCTTTTAGAATTTCTCGCTTAGATAAACCGGTTATAGAGCTGTAAAGCACATCAAACCTAAAATCATTTGAATATTGACCCACGAAGTCCAAAACTAAACAGCTTTCTTTCCCATCGTAGAGTCTTAGCCCACGACCTAACTGCTGTTGAAAAAGCGTGGCGCTCTGTGTCGGTCTTAAAAGTAACAGAGTATCTACAAAGGGTAGATCAACCCCTTCGTTGTATAAGTCGACCGTTACAACAATATTTATTTCCTTGGCTTCTAAAAGCTTAGGAATTGCAGCACGGTCTTTAGCGGAAGTTTGGCCCGTAACTAATAACGCTTTTATTCCATTCTCATTGAAAAAATTAGTCATAAACTCCGCATGGGCGATCGAAACACAGAATGCCAATGCCCTACATAACTTTATGTCGTTCACGTATTCCTGCCATGCTCTTACGACCGCTTTGGCGCGACTCATTTCTCCAGTTAGCAGTTTTTCAAGCTGAGCAGCCTCATTGGCTGATCTCCAATTCACACCAGAATAATCTACACCGTCAGCACAAGCATAATATTCAAAAGGTGCTAACAATTGCTGTTCTAAAGCATGCCATAATCGAAGTTGCGCCGATGGGGTTCCATCCGGTCTAGAATCAAAGTGTTGCAGAATGTTTTGCCCATCAGCTCTTTCAGGAGTTGCCGTAAGACCCAATAGAATATGGGGATTCAAAACATCTAAAAGCCTTTTAAATGATTTTGCTTCAATATGATGACACTCATCAATAACCACGATATTCCAGTAATCTCCGCCAAAGCGGTCAATCAAGCCTTGACTATTTATACTCTGAACAGTCGCAAACAAGTGATGGAAAGAGGCTGGTTGATGGCCACCAACAAGGTAGTCACCAAAATTTTGATCACGGAGAACGTGGCGAAAAGTTTGGAGTGACTGAGTCAGGATCTCTTTCCGGTGAGCGACAAATAACAACCTAGGCTTCCCACCCAGCTGCTTGGCTATTCTTTTGTAATCGAGAGCCGCCATAACCGTTTTACCCGTTCCGGTGGCAGCTACTAATAAATTCCTATTTCGTCCATGTGATCGCTCATTCGAGAGCTGGTCTAAAATTACTTGTTGAAAAGGTTTTGGTTCTATCTCAAAGAATGTTGTGATGACATTATCACCGTAATCTTTTGCGCCTCGTTCGCGAGCTAATGCCTGATGTAACTCATTTTTATGGACTTCGTTGTTCGGGTCGTAAGCTTGAAACTCTTCGTCTTGCCAAAGTGTCTCAAAATGGGCCTTTGCCCTTTTGAAAAGGTGGTTTTGTCCCTTTTCAGTGAACTTTACAGTCCACTCTAATCCGCCCATTAATGCAGCACCGGATAGATTCGCACTACCCACATAGGCTGAACCAAAACCGGTATCTCTTTCAAAGATCCACGCCTTCGCATGCAAGCGATTACGTCGCCCATCTAATGATACTCTCACTTGTGTGTTCGGTAGATTAGCCAACATATCAACCGCTTTTAAGTCGGTGGCTCCGATATACGTAGTCGTGATTATTCTTAAACTCGTTCTCGAGGATTGTTGTGCATCCGTTGCAGTTATCTCGCGCAGAAGATCGATAATTTTTCTAACACCAGAAACAGTTATGAAACTCATCAAAATATCAACGTGTTTACAGTTAGAGAGTTCAGCTTGAAGCTCATGAAATAGAGCAGGAGAATCCTTCCCTGAAGTAAATAGCCACGGCTGCGCCAATCCTACTTGGGGTAACTTAACGTCTTCGAGAGGATGATGTAGGGCTCTCAAGACTTTAGGTGGATTTTGATAAACTACTGATTTTTCCAGATTAGAAAGCTTTCTGGCATGAACAATTACGTCATTCAAAACTTCAATTTGACGTCGCAGTCGCTCATCAGTATTCCCGCGTTCTTCTCCAATACTGGCAAGCACAATCGACAACTCTTCAGTCGCGACCTCCGCAAGATGGCGCGCACTCTGCGCAAGCTCTAGCGCTTCACTGATCTCTTCCAACCCAGACTCTTCAACAAGTCGTTGCGTATCCTCTGAATGAAGTAACTCGTAAAAGCCTTCCTTCATATTGTGTCATCCTTTGCTTAACATAGAGTCAAAGTTGCCAGGATTGAGCCAAAACAACAAGTCGTTGAATATTTGGTAAGTACTGATACTTCTGATTTTTTAGATTCCGACGTCTAGAAACAACAAAGGCTCCACTTGGAGCCTTTACAAATGCATTTTTTATTTCAATTAACAGTATTCATTGAAAAATTAATCTCTTTAAAATCACTCAATATTCTGAATCTGCTCCCGCATCTGCTCAATCAGCACCTTCATCTCCACAGCGGCGGCGGTAATGTCGGTGTGAATGCTTTTCGAACCAAGCGTATTGGCTTCGCGGTTGAACTCTTGCATCATGAAGTCGAGGCGTCGGCCGCAGGCGCCGCCTTTTTCAAGGGTGTTGAGGGTTTCTTTAATGTGGCTGTCGAGGCGGTCGAGTTCTTCGGCTACGTCGACTTTTTGTGCGAGTAGTACCATTTCTTGTTCCACGCGTTCGGCGTCGAGGTCTATTTTTGCTTCTTCAAATTTGGTGGCTATGCGTTCGCGCTGCCATTTGATGATTTCTGGCATGTGTTCGCGCACTTTGGTGACGTTGCTGCGAATGTCGCGTAGGCGTTCTTCAATAAGGCTGCGCATGTTGCTGCCTTCGCGGGCGCGGTGGTCGATAAAGCTGCTGAGTGCCTTTTCAAAGCCTTGTAGTAATTCGGCTTGTAGGCTGTCCATGTCGGCTTCTTCGCTGCTGAGTACGCCTGGCCATCTGAGTACGTCGAGTGGGTCGATGGAGGCGGTTGCGCCTTTTTCTTGTATCCATTCTGCGCTGCGAAGTACGGCTATTGCCATGTCTTCGTTCACGTTAAGCGAGGTGTCTTTGCCTGCGCCTGGGGTAAAGCGTAAGTTACATTCTACTTTGCCGCGTTGCAGTTTCTTTCTTAAACGGTCGCGAAGTGGAATTTCTAAGGCGCGGAATTGTTCTGGAAGTCGGAAGTAAGTTTCTAGAAACCTTTGGTTTACTGAACGTAGTTCCCAAACTGCTGTGCCCCAATCGCCTTTAATTTCTTCGCGCGCATACGCGGTCATGCTGTAGATCATGCGTTTTACCCTATTCATTCGCATTCAATTTCCGCGCAGTATATCACTTTTCTTGGTATTGGGTTTCTCGTCGAAATAAGCCTTGAGTCCGTGCTATAATTCGCAACCACAATATTCCTTTTGCCTGCTTGCTTGCGCGTTATACACCGCATGCCAGCCCACTTTTAACGAGGAGTTCTTCTATGCGTCCAAGCGGCCGTACCAGCAATCAAATTCGCCCTGTAACGATCACCCGCAACTACACGCGCCATGCCGAAGGTAGTGTGCTTATTGAGTTTGGCGACACCAAGGTTTTATGTAACGCCAGCGTACAGGAAAGTGTTCCTCGTTTTTTGAAAGGTAAAGGCCAAGGTTGGGTTACTGCGGAATACGGCATGTTGCCGCGTGCTACGCACACCCGTTCAGACCGCGAAGCTGCGCGTGGCAAGCAAGGTGGTCGTACTATGGAAATTCAGCGCCTTATCGCACGTTCATTACGTGCGGCGGTAGACCTTAGCGCGCTGGGCGAGAACTCGATTACGGTAGACTGCGACGTGATTCAAGCCGACGGTGGTACGCGCACGGCGTCTATTACGGGTGCTTGTGTGGCTATGGTCGACGCCATTAACCATATGCGCAAGAAAGGCTTAATTAAAACCAACCCGTTGAAGTCTATGGTTGCGGCTATTTCTGTGGGTATTTACAACGGTGAACCGGTTGCCGATTTAGACTACCCAGAAGACTCTGCTGCCGAAACCGACATGAATGTAGTGATGACCGACACGGGTAAAGTGATTGAAATTCAGGGTACGGCTGAAGGCGAACCGTTTAGCTTCGACGAAATGAACGCCATGGTAGAGCTTGCTAAGCACGCCATTCGTGAATTAAACGATATTCAGAAAGAGGCGCTAAACGGATGAAGGCATACCAACGCGAATTTATCGAATTTGCTTTAGGCAAAGGTGTACTGAAGTTTGGCGAATTCACCTTAAAAAGTGGTCGTAAAAGCCCTTACTTTTTTAATGCCGGTTTGTTTAACACGGGTGCCGACTTAGCCAAACTAGGTCGTTACTACGCCGCTGCGCTGCAAGATTCAGGTATTGAGTTCGACGTGCTATTTGGCCCGGCGTACAAAGGTATTCCAATTGCTACAACCACAGCCGTTAGCTTGTTTGAGCACCACAACCGCGACGTGCCTTATTGCTTCAACCGTAAAGAGAAGAAAGACCACGGTGAAGGCGGTAACTTGGTTGGCGCAGCTCTTGAAGGCCGCATTATGTTGGTCGACGACGTCATTACCGCAGGTACAGCCATTCGCGAGTCGATGGACATCGTTCAGGCGGCAGGCGCAAGCTTGGGTGGCGTGCTTATTGCCCTTGATCGCCAAGAAAAAGGCAAAGGCGAGCTCAGCGCTATTCAAGAAGTAGAGCGCGACTATGACGCCAAAGTAATCGCCATAGTTACGCTTAACGATTTGGTTGAATACTTGTCGGAACAACCTGGTCAAGAAGAAATGCTTGAGAAGGTTCGTGCATACCGTGCCCAGTACGGTATTGAGTAAATTTTTTCGAAACGATTTACAGCCGACCCAACATTCCATAATATGAAATTTGGACGTTTCGGGCTCGGTTGTATTTCTAACAGCTCAAGCACTTAAAAACCGAAACTGTTTCATGGAAAGCAATAACAACAAATATGTATGAAGAAGGATTTGTGATGAAAAAATTATCTCTACTCGTAGCTGCTGGCGTAATGTCTGCGGGCCTAATGGCAACTCCTCAAACAGCTGAAGCGCAAGGCCTGGAAGTGAACCCATGGCAACATTGCGGTATTGGCGCAATGATTTTCCCTGAGAACGGCGTTGCTGCTGCAATCTCGAACATTATTTGGGATTTAGGTACAACAGCTGTAACTTCTGCAACTGTAACTCCAGAGCAGTGCGGAACTTCAATTGTAGACGTAGCACTTCTTATCGACAGCTCTTATGACCAGCTAGCGATGGAAACTGCTCAAGGTTCTGGCGAGCACTTAACAGCTGCGCTTAACCTTGTAGGTTGTAATGCAACTGAAGAAACTGTTGGCGCACTTCGCGCAGACCTTGCTGAAGTAGCTAGCTCTAGCAACTACACTGAAATGTCTCACGAAGAGAAAGCGTACAGCTACTACAGCAGCTTACAAACAGTAGCAGCAGGCTGCGCATAATTTCTTCTTTGAACAAAATGAAGAACTAAGAAACAACGGCGAAGTTTTCTTCGCCGTTTTTGATCAACCTAACTCTATTCGGAAGTACTGTGCGCAGGCTTGTTCTCTCTTTAATATTATTCCCCATACTTGTGTCTGTTCCTGCCTATGCTAGCGACGACCCTTACGCAGTGATTGCGCAGTCGCGTACCTGGCTGAAACTGCTGCACGTAGACGAACCCGGAGCTTTAAGCGCTGTAAACGACCAGCGCTTTTTCTTAAGCGAGCAAGGTAGGCAGAACCCTTATGCAGAACTAAGAGCTACGCTAGCAGCGCTTGAAGCACCACAAATTGCAGGCGAAGGCCATGCGGTATGTAAATTCCCTGCGCGCGCCCAGTTTTTAGCGCAGCAAAACCTAGTGCAGCCTACCGACGCTAATTGCCCAGAACGCGACGAGTGGTTAGGCAAACACCAAGACCAATCCGTAGGAGTAATGTTTGCGTCAGGTTATTTAGGAAACCCGGCTTCGTTTTTTGGCCACATGCTTATTCACCTTGGCGAACCTAGTTCAAACGACACCCCGGTAACGCTACTCGACACCAGCATGAACTTTGGCGCAGACACTGGCGACGACGGAATCGTTCCTTATATTCTGAAAGGCTTATTTGGCGGCTATCAGGCTCGTTATTCACAAGCACTGTTCTTCCATAACTCAGCCATTTATTCCGAATCGGAAATGCGCGATTTATGGCAATACAAACTGAACCTGAACGATGAAGACCGCGAGTTTTTAATTCTTCACATGTGGGAAGTCCTGGGGCAAAACTTTGATTACTTATTTTTGTCTGAAAACTGCGCTTCGCGCATAGCAAGAACCCTTGAGTTGGTGATCAACGACGACCTTGCTCAGTCAAACATGCCTTGGGTTGCCCCTGAAACCGTAATGCGTAACTTAAGCCAAGCGGAGTACGAGGGCGAGCCGTTAATTGCAGAGCGTGAGCACAAACCTTCTCGAAGACTCATTACCGAACACCTTTTTCATCAACTGACCAGTGATCAGCAATTTGCACTTGAAAGCACATGGCAAAACCCAAACTTGTTAAACTTCCAAAACACGGCGTTTGCGGAGCTTAATACAAATGAACAAGGGGCAGTTATTGATGTAATACTCAGCCACTTGCTCACGCTAGAAGAAACAGACACGGAATTGCCGATACCCCAATTGCGCCAGCAAGCGCTAGTCAAACGGCTACAACTTCCTGCAAATTCGCAAGTTTCTCGTCCTTTGCCGCCACCACCGATTGAAACGGCAGTACCTTCGAGCATGTGGCGCATGGCATTCTTGGATAATAGCGAAATAGGTACAGTCGGCAGGCTAAGTTTCAGGCCGCTACACTACGACTTACTGCAAAGTTCTGCTGCGCGTATGCCTTACGCCAGCTTGGAAGTATTGCGCACAGACATCGACATTACCGACAACAACATATCGTTGAATCGCCTACAGTTGTTCGACGTTACGAACCTTTACGTGCAGCGTACCCCGTTACCTGAAATGCGATCGCGTGCCTGGCAAGTTGCGGCAAACATCAGCAACACGCATTTAAGTTGTACCGACTGTTTAAACTTCAATCTCGACTTGAAAACAGGTTGGTCGGATAGGTTCGGACACGCAGTACCTTACGCCATGGCAGGTGTGCAGCTAAGTACTACCGGCTTTCAAAAAGGTCCGGTAGCCGTAACCGCCACATTAGGCATGCTGTTAGACCATTCCAATATTCAGCGTACGCATATTGAACTCACCGCGCGCGAAGGATTTGCTGGGGAAGCGGGCAGAATAAGCCAACTTAACGTAGAGCATTTATTGCAAATAGACAGTGCGTTTGACGCACGCTTCTATGTTCGTGCCGACCGCTACCGCTTAAGTAACGGCGAGCAACAAAAAGGCCAGGAACTGGGCCTGGCCTTTAGCTATTACTTTTAAGCGTGGCTATTCTAAACGAACCTAGTCGTCGTTAAGCGCCACACCCATAGTACCGTTTACCACTTGGCAGCGGCCTCGGCTAGACTGTGTTTGGCTGTCGTCGCTCACTTGCATAATCAACTGGCCAATGTCTTCCACCAACTGCGCTACTCCGTTTTGGCATAGCGTAGTCATAGACGCATAAACACCAGTGTTGTCTAAAAAACGGTTGGTGACATTGCGTGGTGCTGTTGTTGGCTGCTCTAGCATAACAATATCGTTCACGCTGGTACTGGTAAGTCGACCCGTTGCACCGTTTTGTAAGTAATGGAATGTGGCTGCAGTGAATTGCCTATTTCCTTGTACGCCCTCGAAAATAGTTACACCCTCATTGCCTTGCACACGAAAGTAACTTTGCGCGGTATTTACCTGCAAACCTGTGTTGCGGTCGATACCGAAGCTCAGTGGAATAGCAGCCTGCTGTGCTAGCTTCATTAACCGAACTTGACGACCTCGCTGGGCAAACTCACTGTCTACGGTTCCAAACGGGAAGATACCTAAGCCACCTAGTGGATCATAAGTTACGGTGTTCGTACCTAAGTTGCGTGGGCAGCTATTGTCTAGGTCGCAATTTAAAGGTGGTGCTGCACGCGACTGCGCTCTGCGGCGCATGGCTTCTCGGCTTGTGCCGTTAGAAAGCATGTTACTTTGCACCATAGCGTTAGACGCTTCACCTTCCGAGAACACAATGAGGCTGCCTTCACGGAAACGTTCAAGCACGCCACCTAAAAAACCAACTGGGTCATTATTTTGCACCATGGCGTCGCGTAAACGCTGTGCTCGACCGTCTAGGAAAAACACGCCATGGGTTGTTGCTAATACGTCTCGCCATGCATTATCTGCTTCGCAATAGGCCACTTGTTGGGCATGAAATTGCGGGCTCACTCTGTCACGGTCGTAGGTATCTAGGTCTGTTCTGCGGAAATCTTCTAATTCGTCACAGGCATTCATCATTTGTGCTTTGGTGACTACCGAGTCTAACGGTAGCCATTGCACAATTGCTCCTGCTTGCTCAAACGCACTGGTATAGCGTTGAACTTGTGCAAAGCTATTTCGAGCCGCTGCAGTGACCAAGGTTAATCTTGGTTGGCTGCCGCCGCTAATCGGACGCATCATGTTTACGATGTCGGTAATAAACTCTTGGGTAACTGGCGAAGACTGTTCAATATTCGCAACTTCGTTCAAACCTTCTAACCGGCGTAACTCGAGCGTGTCTAGAATGCGGTTATATTCGGCGTCGGTAAGTTGCATTAATAAGTCTAAGTGCGCGCGCGAGCGAAAGCGCTCTACAAAACGAGGTTCGGGCACAATGCCACGGCCAAAGTGCTCAGACATTTGTGCCAGGGCTTCACTTACCGCGTTACGTATGTCTTCTCTGTTATCTGGCCAAATGGCTTGGTTGGTTGCTGACCGGCGGCGAACGTCACTCAGGTCAAACAAACGAGCGGTGCGCATTTCATTGGCTTGAATCCAACTTGTGTTTTCGCACCACTCTTGTTTCATGCTCGAGCAAATTTCTAATTCGCTACCTAGCATATACAAATTATAAAGCCGCGGAGTGTCTTGCGCCTGCGCACTAGCACTTACCACAACAGCAAGCATTGCGCCTATCCAGCTCAATAAGGAGTACTTCATTTTATTTCTCCGGGTTTTAAAGTTAAGTTCTGACATTAGCTTCCAATATAGTCGAGTTGTCGCCACGCTTCATAAGTTATGACCGCAACCGCATTAGAAAGGTTCAGGCTGCGGCTATGTGGCAGCATGGGAATACGGATACGAAAACCGTCTTTTGCTTGGTTCAATACGCTGTCGGGTAAGCCTCGACTTTCAGGTCCAAATACTAACGCATCACCCTCTTCATATTGAACCTTAGAATGAGCCACCGAGCCCTTGGTAGTGCATGCAAACCAGCGCTTGGGTTGAACACTTTCTAAAAAGGCGTCGAAGTTCTTATGAAACTTCACTTGCGCCAGCTCTTTGTAGTCCATGCCTGCTCGACGTACTTTCTTTTCGTCGATATCAAAGCCCAAGGGTTCAATTAAGTGTAGTTGCATGCCGGAATTGGCACATAAACGAATAATATTCCCTGTGTTTGGCGGAATTTCCGGTTCAAACAACACAATATGTAGGGGAGACTGGGCTTGCGACACTAACTTATTCCTCTGCCAAAGCCGTAGGTAACGACTCTAAAAATGCGGTAACTTCTGACATTGCACGATTACGAACGTCGTCGGTTTCCATCAGAATTTCATGACGGGCACCGTCTATTTTCACCAAGCGTGTGTGTTCATTATCGCAGTTTGCAATGAATCTGTCCTGTGCTTCAGGCATCACCACTACATCGTCGCTACCTTGCATCAATAAAATGGGCGTAGATATTTTGCGTGCCATGCGGGGCAAAATGTCCATGGCATTTAATGACTCGGTTAACCATTGCCACGTAGGGCCGCCTAAGCGAATGCGCGGATGCTCTTTGTACATACCCGTAAGCCAGCTATACCTATTCGCACTGTGAGTTAAGTCGTTCTTGGCAAAAGGTAATGGGTCGTAGTCTTTCATGCCTATGAAGTAGTGCGCCGAATTAGGTGCAACCGAGCGTTTCACTTTCGCCCCAAACCGCACTATTGCCTTGCCTAAGCTTTCAGGCCATGGCTTGGTGTTAATACCCATCATGGGTGCACTTAATATTGCAGCTTTGAACTGAAACGGGACTTTTGCGCGACCATATTGCGCCATATATAAACTAGCAATGGCACCGCCCATGGAATGCGCGACTAAATAGCAAGGCTGTCCTTGAATACGCGGCTCTAGCTCGCTCATCCAGGTTGTGAAGTCGTCTACATAATCAATAAAGTGGTCAACGTGCCCATGTTCATGGTGGTCGGTTAAGCGTTCGCTAAATCCTTGGCCTCTGTGGTCGATAAGCGCCACAGAATAACCCGTTGCGGCCCACTCTAAAGCCACTTCTTGGTATTTAATGTAAGACTCGATACGACCGGGCGAAATAACTACCCAAGGAGAAGGTTCTAACTGCGGCCAAACACCGTACGCAATGCGTTTGTCGTGCTTGCCGTTAAATTCTAAATGTTCGGTGCGCTGCCAAAACGCAGCTAAATCTGTTTTTGCCCAGTCTAGCCACGCTGAATCTGTGTCTGCGGGGCGAGCCTCTAACCATGCATTCAGTTGTTGTTGAAGAGCTGCCTTGTCCATGCTGTGTCTCTATTCTTGTGAGTCGGTGTGCGCACTGTTTCTTATTTTTCTTTCTTACATTAATCTGCTAAACACTACATGGTATCGAAAGTGTCACCGCAAACCCACCCTCGGGATGATTTTCTGCATGTAATTCACCCTGCAACACACGGCTAGCACGCTGGCAAAGTGCCAAACCTAACCCCACACCGGCACCATGATGCCGCGACGGGTCGGCCCGAAAGAACGGCTGAAACAACTCTTCTAATTTTTCCTCTGCAACACCTGCTCCATGGTCACGCACAGTAATTGCGCATTCAGAACCTATGAGCTGTACATAAACCTCTACTGGGCTTTGTTCACCACCATACTGAAATGCATTGCGAATTAAGTTCTCCACCACCAAGCGCACCAATAGGGCGTCTGTTTCTAGGGTGATTTCCTCTTGCGCCATCTTAACGTGCAGTCTTTCACGCCAGTCGTCTTTGCCGTAGCTTAAGTCGGCTTGAATGTCGCCTAGCAAAGTATTCAGCGAGAACGGCTCGGTGATAGGCTCGTCTAACCCATTTTCTAGGCGCGACAGCCATAAAATACTCTCGATAATATGTCCTAAACGCTGTACGTCTTTGTTCAACTGGTTTACATGAACATTGTCACCCGTTAATTCTTCTTGCAGTAAGTCGAGGGCGATTTGAGAGCGAGTTAAAGGAGAGCGTAGCTCGTGAGAAACGTCACTTAATAAGCGTCTTTGGGCGTCACGAGAAACAGCAAGCTCCTCTGCCGTGCGTTTCATCGCTCGCGCCAGCTCGCCTAGTTCGTCTCTTCGCTTCGGCAATTTGCGTAAATTTGGGTAGGCTTGCCCTGCTGCAATTTCGCGCGTGGCGTTTCTTAGAATAATCAATGGGCGCACAAACCAAATACCCAACACCAGTGCGCCTATTCCAGTAATCACCGACGCGAGTACTAGTAGTCGTGGAAGCCAATCTTGCTGCTCTTGCGAGTCTAACGCTAAGCTTTCTTCTTGGGTGAGCGGCCTGCTGATCACTAAATTCACCGGCCCTAGTGTAAAAGGCCCAGCGAGTAACCTGTTTCCCACCGCTATTTGCTGCGCTTCATTCAATTGCAGTAAGCGTTCGGCTTGCATAATCACGGTTTGATGCAGACCCGGAGCATATTCAGCACGACTTGGTACACCGTTTTCGTCCAATTCCTGACGCGCCACAATTCGGTATTCGCCCACCAGCAACCTGCCCGACTGAAATGCTGGGTCGGCAGGTGCGGCGGTATTAAATATGGGTGTTAAGCTGCGCTCGAAGTCTTCCGACACCTGCGCTAACGAAGGGGGGCGTGTAACGCTAAACGCTGCATACAAGGAAATACTGGCAGCAGCTAACAGAAGAAACCAGAACAAGCCGAGCAAACGAAGGGTAAGCGACTGATACCATCGAGTTCTTAAAGCCTTCATTTACTCGCCCTATTCAATGTAGAACTAGCACTCTACCATACGATAACCGCGGCCTCGAACAGTCTCTATGCGCTCTGGAGCCTGCGGTAGTTTTTTACGAATATTGCTCACATGCACGTCGAGCGATCTGTCGTAAGGGCCTAGCTGACGGCCTAGCACATGCATCGACAAGCTCTCTTTCGTGACCAACTGACCATGGTGCGTCATAAGCTGTCGCAACACTTCAAACTCTGTTGGTGTTAACACAAGATCATGATTGTCGCAGGAAGCGGTGCATTCCTTGGTATCAATTTTAAAGCCTGCAAAGCGTAATGACTGAACTTCAGTATCGTCACTCTTGCTGTTGTTTCGTTGCTGGCGGCGCAATAAAGCGCGAATACGGGCGACTAGCTCTCGCGGGTAAAAAGGTTTGGGTAGGTAGTCGTCGGCGCCGAGCTCTAAGCCGACTACACGGTCTACGTCGTCGCCACGCGCAGTAAGCATGAGTACAGGGTAATCCACGTCACTTTGGCGTAGCTGCTTCAACACTTGTAAGCCGTCGATATGAGGTAACATGATGTCGAGTAGAACGATGTCCCACGGCTGGCTTGTTGCTCTCTCTAACCCCGCTCTGCCGTCGTTGGCGGTGGTAATCTTCCAACCCTCACGCGTTAGCACTTGCGTAAGCATTTCACACAATTCAATGTCGTCGTCGATCAGTAAAATAGAAGTCATACTCTGTTACCTCTTTACACTGTGCTAAGCCCTTTAAAAACGGCACTAGATTTAGCAAAAGCCCGTTTTTATTGAGTTTAGCCTGCCTTTTGTAAAGATAACATTGTAAAGATAAAGAGGGGAATTAAGAGTCTTTACAGACATATTTACGTTTTCTTTAACTTTCGCGCTTAAGTTTCCGCGTCAGTGTATTTCTACCCCAGCCTAAGCGCTCTGCGGCTTTTTGCTTATGACCACCGGTAGAATGAAGCGCTTCCTCAATGGCAATTTGTTCAATATTGCCCATCAATTGCGTAAAGCCTTCGGTGTCGTCAGCTTGGAAGGTCTTTTTAAGGGCATTGCGAAAACCCAACCACCAATCTTGATGCAATTCAGACGCAGACTGGAAGCCCTCACCATTACCATTAATTTCTGGTGGTAGTTCGTCTACGTCCACTCTGTCGCCACTCGCCATAACCGTAATCCAACGACAGGTATTTTCGAGTTGCCGCACGTTCCCCGGCCAAGGCGCAGCTTGTAGCTTTTTCATAGCTTCCGCAGAAACCGACTTCACACCGGTTTGTAATTCTTGTGCTGCCAAACCTAGAAAGTGCTCTACCAATAAAGGAATGTCTTCTCGGCGCTCTGCCAAAGTAGGCAAGCGAACATGAATTACGTTTAGGCGATGATACAAGTCTTCGCGGAACTTACCTTCTTCTACCGCTTTCGCTAAATCGATGTGTGTAGCGGCAATAACGCGCACATTTACCCGAGTAAGCTCATGGCTACCTACGGGGTAAAATTGACCTTCTGCCAATACCCGTAGCAATCGAGTTTGCACGCCAAGTGGCATGTCGCCGATTTCGTCTAGAAATAATGTGCCACCGTCGGCCTGCTTAAAGCGACCATCACGTTTTTGCACTGCGCCCGTAAACGCGCCTTTTTCATGGCCAAACAATTCCGACTCAATTAAGTCTTCTGGAATGGCCGCCATATTCAATGCCACAAAATTACGCTCGGCGCGGTCACTATGCTCGTGCAACGCTTTTGCCACCAACTCCTTACCCGTTCCCGAAGGGCCGGTAAGTAAAACACTGACATGTGAACGTGAAAGCCTGCCGATAGCGCGGAAGACTTCCTGCATTGCCGGCGCTTCACCAATAATCAGACTTTCATTGTCTACCTTCGGTGCTTTCTTTTTATTTTGCTTTGCGTTGCGGCTCACTGCGCGTTCCGCCACCGCTATAACATCGTCTAAATCAAATGGCTTCGGCAAATACTCGAATGCACCGCCTTTAAAGGCATTTACAGCACTATCTAGGTCAGAGTGAGCTGTCATCACTACCACGGGAACCTGTGGCCATTGCGCTTGCACATGGGCGAGAACGTCCATGCCATTCATACCGGGCATGCGTACGTCGGTAATTAATACCGACGGAGGTTCTTCAACTTCCATAGCTTTGAGCAACTCTTCGGGTAAACCAAACAACCGAACATTCCAACCTGCGTTCTTAAATGTTCTTTCCATTACCCAACGAATAGAGTCGTCGTCGTCGAGCACCCACGCTAATGTACTTGTACTCATGCAGACACTCCTTGTTCAGCAGCTTCTTGGGCAGCGCGCATGGCGTCGGTGTAGGGTAGGAATATAGTGAATTGTGTTTCACCGGGTTGGCTAGTGAGTTCTATTTTTCCTTCGTGCTGGTGCACTAAGGTTTGCGCGATAGAAAGACCCAAGCCTGTGCCACCCTCTCTACCGGTCACCAGTGGGTAAAACAAGGTGTCTTTTAGTTCTTCAGAAACCCCTTTGCCGTTATCGATAACAGAAATAAGTGCAACTTGGCGGTACTGCTTACCGTAAATGGTTTCTTTATGGCTAACGCGTGTTTTCACCGTTAAACGACCACTTTCACCTAAAGCCTCAACCGCGTTATTGAGTAAGTTTAATAACACCTGCTCCATTTGGTCGGCACATAAAATAAGTTCTGGTAGGCTCGGGTCGTAGTCTTCGTAAAGCTCAATGCCGGAAGGTAAATTCACTTTTAAGACATTAAGCGCACTACCAATGACAGCATGGGCATTCACTGACTCTCGCTTACCGAGCTGATTTGGCCCCAATAAACGGTCGACTAAGTTTCGCAAACGATCCGACTGGCTCATAATCATTTGCGTGTATTCTTCTAACTCCGCATTTTGCAATTCAGCATTGAGCAACTGAGCCGCACCGCGAATACCCCCCAAAGGATTCTTAATTTCATGTGCTAAACCGCGCACCAACTGTTGCGCTGCGGCTTGCTGGTGGCGTTGTAACTCTTCTTGGTTCAACCGACGAATAAGATCGACCTGGCGCATTTCTAAAACCAAGCCTTCCACACCCTCGAACGAAACAGGGCTGGCACTCAGTTCTATGGTCATTTTCTTGCCGTCGTGCAGCACAATGGCTACGTCGCTGTCGGTAAGGCTTTGCTGCTCGCTTAATACCTGTTGCAATAAACCGGGGCTTAAACTAGTGAAGCGAAAAACACTTTCAAACGGTGCGCCAAGCAAACGCCTGCCACTACCGGCAAATATAGATTCTGCACGACCATTGGCGTAGGTAATGTGTAAGCGTTGATCAAGCACCACAACAGCTGTGGTCAGCTGTTCGAATAATTCGGCAAAATCAGATTGCGTGGCCATGCTTACACTCCGAGGTTCTTCGAAAAGGTTCGGCTGAGAAAAAGAATGCACCATTTTGGTGCATTTCTTAGAAAAGTGCAAGATGAGCGCGCCTTGTTCAGCGACAAGGCCGCGCTCCAGTAAAACAACTTAGCAGCTGTAATACATGTCGAACTCAACTGGGTGAGTAGTCTTGTTCAACGTTTCAACTTCTTGACGTTTAAGGTCGATGTAAGCGTCGATCATGTCGTCGGTCATTACGCCGCCTTTAGTCAAGAACTCGCGTCCTTTGTCTAGGCTGTCTAGCGCCATTTCCAATGAAGACGCAACTGTTGGAATATCTTTAGCTTCTTCTGGTGGAAGGTCGTAAAGGTCTTTATCCATTGCATCACCAGGGTGAATTTTATTCTGGATACCGTCTAGACCCGCCATCATTAACGCAGTGAACGCTAAGTAAGGGTTCGCTACTGGATCAGGGAAGCGAGCTTCAATACGACGACCTTTCGGGTTACCTACTAAAGGAATACGAATAGACGCTGAACGGTTACGCGCTGAGTACGCAAGCATTACTGGTGCTTCGAAGCCAGGAACCAAACGCTTGTATGAGTTGGTTGCTGGGTTAGTGAATGCGTTCAATGCACGCGCGTGCTTAATAATACCGCCGATGTAATAAAGTGCAGTTTCAGACAACCCGCCGTACTTGTCGCCAGCAAATAGGTTTTTACCGTCTTTCGCTAGAGACATGTGAACGTGCATACCTGAACCGTTGTCACCTACAACTGGTTTTGGCATGAAGGTCGCTGTTTTGTTGTAAGCGTGCGCTACGTTGTGTACCACATACTTAAATACCTGCATTTCGTCAGCTTTGTTGGTCAAAGTGTTGAAGCGAGTTGCCACTTCGTTTTGACCTGCTGTTGCTACTTCGTGGTGGTGCGCTTCAACTACAAGACCCATGTCTTCCATAGTTTCAGACATCACGCTACGAATATCGTGAGCAGAGTCTACCGGTGGCACTGGGAAGTAACCGCCTTTAACACCTGGACGGTGCGCAAGGTTACCTTCTGCATAGTCTGCACCTGAGTTCCACTTCGCTTCTTCTGAATCGATTTTGTAGAACGAACCGCTCATGTCGGTGTGGAAACGAACGTCGTCGAACAAGAAAAACTCTGGCTCTGGACCAAACAATGCTGTGTCAGCTACCCCTGTAGACTTAAGATATTCTTCTGCGCGTTTTGCGATAGAGCGTGGGTCACGGTCGTAACCTTGACGCGTGTCTGGCTCTAGAATTGAGCAACGAACGATAAGCGTAGTTGACTCAGAGAACGGGTCGATTACCGCAGTTGTTGGGTCTGGCAATAGCACCATGTCAGACTCGTTGATGCCTTTCCAACCAGAAATTGACGAGCCGTCGAACATTTTGCCTTCTTCGAAAAACTCTTCGTCAATTTGAGAAACAGGAATAGTAACGTGCTGCTCTTTACCTTTTGTGTCGGTAAAACGCAGGTCGACAAAGCGAACCTCTTCTTCTTCAATTAACTCCAGCACGGCTTCGATAGACATGGATAACCTCCAGTTAGTGTTTAAAGGGTCAAACGCCAAAAGTGCAGATTCAGTATGGCACAGCTTTGGCGCTTTTGCCCTGAATTTGCAACCGTTGTGCCACAACTGAAAAACCTCTATAAATCAGTTATTAACGTTTCAAAGCAAATTTCCAGCAAGGATTTACATAGCTAAATGCACAATATTGGTGCGACGCAACGCGCCAAAGTGGTGCGCAGTTTCAATAAGTCCTCTCAATCGTGTTTTTTATACGCCTTGTCGGCGATCAACTAGTCTTTTGAGGAAATAATGCTAGGTTATATGCACTTTATTACAATACTGAGGAGTTTAAGGTTATGAGAGCTCAATTAAGTGTGCTACTCACATTACTCGTTTTTATGGTGCCTGCGAGCGCAACGTTTGCAGACGACCACGCTTTAGTACCCGAACCAAGCGTAACCGAACATCGGGCTCGCATTAATGGCGACAACATCCGCTACCGTGCGATTGCTGGCGACACCGTGATTAAAAATGACGACGGTGAACCTGTTGCGGCTATCTTTTCAACTGCGTATTTCAGAACAGACGTAGACAATGCAACGCGGCGCCCCATTACTTTCGTTTTCAATGGCGGCCCAGGCTCTTCTTCAGTATGGCTGCACTTAGGTTTATATGGCCCACAAAAAATAGTTCTACCTAGCGACGCCGAGAACCCAGGCGCTGCACCTTACGAACTTACCGACAATCCAGACAGCTTGCTCGACATTACTGATTTAGTGTTTATCGACCCAGTAGGCACCGGCTTTTCTCGTGCTTTGGGTGAAGGTAAAGGTTCTGACTTTTGGGGCGTGCAAAAAGACGCTGCAGTTTTAGCTGAGTTCATTCGTTTATTCACCACTGAACACAACAAGTGGAATGCACCAAAATACTTAGCGGGTGAAAGTTACGGTACAGCGCGCGTAGGTGCGCTACTTGCTGAAATTCAGCAAGGTTGGGGCACTATGCCGATTAATGGCGTGCAACTGATCTCTTCAATCGTAGACTTCGGTACAGCACGCACCGACCCAGGCAACGACTTACCGTATGTAACTTACTTGCCAACTTATGCCGCTATTGCTTGGTATCACAATGCATTACCCAATCAACATGAAAACCTAGAAGCGTTCTTAGACGAAGCACGTGATTTTGCTGCAACCGAATTGCACACTGCACTTTTCCAAGGCGCACGCTTAAGTGAACAAGAAGAGCAGCGCATTATCGACCGTCTTCACTATTTCACAGGTTTAGACAAGTCGTTTATTAGCAATGCGAACCTTCGTGTCGAACCGCACCGCTTCTTCCGCGAACTACTGCGCGACCGTGGTCAAGTTGCAGGTCGCTTAGACGGTCGCTATATCGGTGAAGAATGGGACAATGCGGGCGAATTCCCTGCAGCAGATCCTTCAGCTTACGGCATAGACGGTCCTTATACTGCAGCAATGAACTACTACCTGCGCAACTCGTTAGGTGTAAACCGTACAGAGCAGTACAACATTCTTAGCGGTCGTGTTTTCGGCGGTTGGGACTGGAGTACGCCACGCGGGCAACAACAGGGTTACCACAACCTTGCTCCGCACTTCGCGACAGCTCAAGAGCGTAACAACGACTTTGATATTTTCATTGCCAATGGCTATTTCGACGCTGCAACGCCGTTCTTCGCAACCGAACATAGCTTCAACAATAACGGCATAGATCCAAGCCGCGTAACCATGAAATATTATGAATCAGGACACATGATGTACATTCATCATCCGTCGCTAGAACAGTTGGTGCGTGATCTGCGGGAATTCTACGCTAACGACTAAGGCAGATTAATTAACATTGAATACCTGCGAATTGTTATAATTTGTAAATAAAATTAGCGTTTTAGAAGCGACTCTCTATACTAAAGACTCTTACGTTCTTTACCTTTAGAGGGTCGCTTTTTGGTTTCTCTGTTGAAAAAAAGTCGCGCATATACAATAGCTTTGGCTGCAATGCTTCTGGCAGGCCTGCTGTTGACTGCGGTTGTGTATTACGCAGCAGAACGAAATCAATTCAAAGTATGGGAATACCGAGCTGTTGCCGAAGCAGAACGTATGAGCAACGAGCTTATTTACCGAATGGAACTAGAGCGTGAACCTTTACTTAGCCTCGCTACGCTTTACAAAGGCTCGCGGGAAGTTACAGAAGAAGAGTTACGCGCGGCGCATGACAATTTATTTTCCTTCACCCAGTCTCGAAATAATATGGCCACAGGCTGGTACAACGCAGCATTACAACAGTTTGAGCAAACTTCTGGAAACTTCGCTTGGCCTGTCACGCAAGAACTTCCAACACCCATTAACCTTGCGATTGAACATAGCTTAAACAACGGCAGCAATTTATATGTAGCTCCGCTGTTTCAGTATGAAACTAAAAGTTACCTTGCCATGTCTGTGTCGGTTATGAATAACGGACAAGAAGGCGCTTTAATCGTAGTTATTCCGTTTAACGACATCTTAATGCGCGTCGCGAGCGACATTCTTGACCAAGGGAAAAGCCTCAGCATTTTCACGACCGAGCAACCGCTTGTTAACCACGCACAGCTCACGCCTTTAGCTACAGAAGCAGAAGCTATACATTTTATGTCTTTAGAGTTCGGTGGAAATACACTTAATTTTCGCTGGGCTTTAGACGCAGACAATAGTCCGTTATGGCAAGAAAGTAATCTTGGTTTATTCATCATTTTTGTTGGCATTACGGTTACATGTTTAGCCGTTTTTGCTTACGGCGCAGTTTTATTTCACAACATCCGCGTAGAGACATCTGTGCAACAGCGCACGAGGCAGCTCAAGGAAACTTATGAGGGTCTACAATCTGCAAATGCCAAGTTAGTTCAGCAAGAAAGGTTGGCTTCGCTAGGTAAGTTGGTTGCAGGCATCTCTCATGAGCTTTCAACCCCTATTAGCAATGCTTACATGGGAGCGTCTTTGCTCGACGACGTTGTGAATGATCTTAAACAGCTTGAGTCACCACCGAAAAGCGTTACCAAGCTTGAAGAAACGGCTAGCTTGCTGAAAAGCAGTACGCAGCGTGCCACCGACTTAATTACCAGCTTTAAAGAAGTTTCGATTGAAACAACCAGTACTAAGCCTAGTCATTTGGCTTTAAAAGACCTGGTCGATGAAGTTATTACGTCACTTAAAACAGACATCCAAAAGAAAAACTTCAGTGTGTCCAATACGGTCGACCCCAGCCTTTATGTGGAAGTTTTCGCCGGGCAGCTTGCAACTGTACTCACTCACCTAGTGCAGAATGCGCTCGTACATGCGTACGCTTCTCGAGCAGAAGGGCGTGTAGATATTTATGCGAACGAAGTAGACGGTAACCAGGTAGAGCTTTGTGTTGAAGACTTTGGTGAAGGTATGAAACCAGAAACTATGGTGCGTATTTACGAACCTTTCTTCACCACACGACTGGGCCAGGGTGGCAGCGGTTTAGGCATGCACGTGGTTTACAACATTGTCGATGCTGTACTTCTAGGAAACATCGAAGTGCAAAGCACCGAGCAAAAGGGCACCAAATTTATTATTCGTTTCCCTAAAACTAGACAGACTAAGGAATTTAGATAAAATTAGCGTCCGTTTTTAACCCATAGGGTTTTAGGGCTTGTTGACCTTTGCTGGTTGCTTTTGCAGCAGTTTGGCTGTTGTTTATACAAGGCAGAGCTTTTGATGTGTAGTTATTCTACATGAAGCAAGCTCTAACGCAGTAGAAAGGCCAGCCAAGCGCTGCCCTTCGGGTTCGTCTGGCGACGCTTTGCTTTTTGTCACTCGCGCCTTATTTAGAATAACTAAACTTCGTTGCTCGTTTCGCGATCAAAACGTCGCCAGAACGAACAAAATCTAAACAGCAAAGGTCAACAAGCCCAAATGTTCTTACTCATCGTTTTTGCTTTTATCGCCATTGGCGTTTCTTTTCTCTGCTCTATTCTAGAGGCCGCGCTTTTATCTATAACACCAAGCTATGTTGCTAAATTGAAGGAAGAGCGACCTCGCCTACATAAGAAACTCGGCGTATTAAAGTCGAACATCGACCGACCTTTAGCCGCAATTCTGACCTTGAATACCGTAGCACACACTGCTGGGGCCGCAGGCGTAGGCGCGCAAGTAGGCGTGGTATTTGGTGACGGTTATTTAGCGGCAGCTTCCGCCATTATGACCATACTTATTCTGGTGCTTTCGGAAATTGTTCCAAAAACTATTGGCGCAAAATTCTGGCGCCAACTCGCTCCGTTGCTTCCAGGCATTCTCAACTTCATGATTGTGTCTTTGAAGCCGTTTATCTGGATGTCCGACAAAATAACTCAGCGTATTGGCGGTGAAGAAAATATCGACGTGCGTTCAGAAATTAAAGCGCTAGCGACACTGGGGCATGAACAAAAAGCAATTGATACCGACGAGCGACGCGTAATTAGCAATATTCTTGATTTGCACACCATTCGTGTGCGCGACGTAATGACACCACGCACAGTTTGCCAAGCTGTAGAGCCAGACGAAACCGTGAGTGACTTCTTGCAACGGGTAAAAGCCATGCCCTATTCTCGCTTTCCGGTGATCGACAAAGACGAAGTACCGCACGGCTTTATTCTTCGCAACGAAGCTTTAGAAGCTCAAAGTGATTGCGAAATTAAAGACCTAGCACGGCAAGTGGAAGTGGTTATGGAAACCATTGACATTGAACAGGTGATGACGCGTTTGTTAGAGCAAAAGCAACACATGGCACTGGTGTTCGACGAACATGGATCGTGGCTTGGTCTGGTTACACTAGAAGATATTATTGAAACCATTCTAGGGCAGCCCATCATGGACGAAACCGACACCATTCCAAGCCTACGCCGCTATGCAAAGCAGAACTGGAATAAAAGACTTCAACGAGGCAATGGCAACGCTGACGAGACCAAGCCAGACGCTTAGTCGTTTTGTAAGTCTTTCGCGAAGATCTGCCAACACACTAAAAATAATGCGGCGATGAGTGGCCCAAGCACGAAGCCATTCACGCCCATCAGTGATATACCACCCAAAGTAGATAGCAGTACGACATAGTCTGGCAGTTTGGTATCTCTGCCCACCAAAATCGGGCGCAGCACATTGTCTGCCAATCCAATAATAATGGCTCCGTAAGCAATTAAGATACTGGCGCTTATCCAGTCGCCTATCGCAAACAAGTAAATTGCAAAAGGGAACCAAACCAGTGCAGCACCCACTGCAGGAATTAAGGACAAGATTGCCATAATGACTGCCCAGATAATCACGGCCTGAATTCCTAAAATCCAGAATATAATGCCGCCAAGTGCGCCTTGCGCAATAGCAACGATAATATTGCCTTTCACAGTCGCTCTTGTTACTTCAGCAAATTTATTGAACAGTGTTTTTTCTCTGCCTTTGCCAAATGGCAATGCGTCAACCATCAGATCAGTAAGCTTCGAGCCGTCACGCAAGAAGAAAAATGTCAGGTACAACATAATCGCTAGGTTTACGATAAAGTTGAACGTACCCGTTCCAAAGTTGACCGAGCTTCGAGCAATGAATTGGCTTGAGTTTACTGCGAATTGAGAAAATCTTTCACGCAAGCTATTCATGTCGATATCTAACTTTTCAAAAAGGGTTTGAATAATTGGGAAAGCTTCGCGAATACGGGTTATCACTTGCTGTGGGTCGATGTCACCCGCGTTGATCGCCTCATACAGCCGAATTCCTTCTTTTACAAAAGACCCGGAAATCAGCAAAATAGGAATAATGACTATAACGACTGCGACCAACAACGTAAGGCCTGCACTTAAATTGGGGCGATCACCAAGCTTTTTCTGAATAGCGTTCTTGAGGGGAAAGAAGATTACAGCCATCGCCACAGCCCAAAATATGGCTGACCAAAAAGGAACGAGTATCCAAATAAATAACACGCTGACGGCCGCAAGCAATAACATAAAAGACCGCCGCTCTAGATTTTCTCTCATCCTGGTTGTCCTTCGTTAATCTTTCGCTGAGAACATTGCGCCGATCAACCGATATAAGTTCTGTTGATTGAATTCGACACCCTCTTCGGTTTGCACGCGGTGCACAAATACGAAGTCACTACCTGGATATACAGCTAGCATGTGCACGCCAACACCTGTGTGGTAGAACGATTTGGTTGCTCTCTCCTCGTTCGGGTTGATCACATTCCATAGGTAACCATAGCCAAAATCCATGTAGGGATTCGTCACTGAGTATGAAGTAGTACTCTCTTCAATCCAACCTTGCGGAATAATTTGCTCACCATTCCACATACCACCGTTCAAATAAAGTTGGCCATAAAGCGCCATGTCATAAGCCGACATTCGAAAGTGATAATCAGGGTACTTGGAAAGCTCGGGTTCGTGCATATAGAAGCCGTCCGCTTCGTATTCACCCAATTCGTCGCCTTCTTGGTAAGTCACATAATCACCTTGGTATTGGCGCATACCGATGGGTTTTGCAATTTCTTCAAGGAAAGCTTTGTAAATACTAAGCCCTGTTTGTTGCTCGAAAATGGCGCCAGCCACATTAAAGTCCCAGTTGTTGTAAACATATTGAGTACCGGGCTCAACGCTATTGCGTTCGGGTATGTTTCTGAGCATGCCTGCACTGGTGGCAGCAGACGGGTGATAAATTCCAGACCGAGCTTGCAGCAACTGGCGAACCGTTGCGGATTTCTCCAATTCAGAAAGCCCGTGTATGTCATCGAGGTCGAGTGAGTCTATGGTAGCATCCAAGTCAATCATGCCGCGCTCGACATAGATGCCGAAAATACTATTGAGCATCGATTTGCGAATAGAGTGAATGGTGTGCTTCTCGAAAATATCGCCATAGCTATAAACAATTTGCCCTTCATGCATAAGCACAATCGACGAACTGCCTGCCTCTTCCGCGATTTCAGTGAGCTGTTGTAACTTTTCATCGTCAAAACCCGCTACCTCAGGGCTGATATATCGAGGTTCCGGCGCCTGTTGAAGCGAACAACCCGCCAAAAACAAACAAAACCCTAGAAGTAGAGAAAACCTAGCTAGCTGCATTCCTTTCACCATTCTTGCGCTTATAAACCACTGTATAGTAACAAGATTGTAGTCAAACACAGCTCTTAAAATGTTACGACATGTGAAGCTAGACTACCTGCACATCCACATTTAAACAGAAAATTCATAAAAGCATTTCAATGCCGCCTGTTTTTTACGCACTCATACCTGTATAATCCCGACCTATTTTTTCAGCCGCATGTTGTAAAGATGCTTGGAAATCATTCCAAACCATTGAATGTGGCACCTCTAAACTGGAAAGCAAGTATGACCGACTTAAAGTCTAAAGACGTCAAACATCTACGTAATATCGCTATTATCGCGCACGTTGACCACGGTAAAACTACCTTGGTTGATAAACTTCTTCAGCAGTCTGGCACGCTAGAAAGCCGTGGCGAACTTGAAGAGCGCATCATGGACTCTAACGATCTTGAAAAAGAGCGTGGAATTACCATTTTGGCGAAAAACACTGCAATCAACTGGAACGGATACCACATCAACATTCTTGATACTCCGGGCCACGCTGACTTCGGCGGTGAAGTAGAACGTGTATTGTCGATGGCAGACTCGGTTTTACTTTTGGTTGACGCTGTAGACGGCCCAATGCCGCAAACACGTTTCGTAACCCAAAAAGCTTTCGCACACGGTTTGAAGCCAATCGTTGTTGTGAACAAAATCGATCGCCCTGGCGCGCGTCCTGATTGGGTTATCGACCAAGTATTCGACCTATTCGACAACTTAGGCGCAACCGACGAACAGCTCGACTTCACTATCGTTTATGCTTCTGCATTGAACGGCTACGCGTCTACTGACGCTGAAGCTCGTGATGGCAACATGGACCCATTGTTCCAAACTATCGTTGAACAAGTTCAACCACCAGAAGCAGACGAAGACGGTCCTTTACAGTTACAAATTTCTCAGCTTGATTACTCAAGCTATGTTGGCGTTATCGGAATTGGCCGTATCCGCCGTGGTTCAGTGAAGCCAAACCAGCAAGTTACTGTAGTAGGTGCCGACGGTACAACGCGTAACGGTAAAGTAGGCCAAGTATTTGGTTACTTAGGTCTTGATCGCCTTGAAGTAAACCAAGCAGGCGCAGGTGACATTTGCGCAATTACTGGTTTGGGTGAACTTAAAATTTCAGACACAGTTTGTGCTGTAGGTAACGCAGAAGCGATGCCAGCACTTACCGTTGATGAGCCAACAGTAACGATGACCTTCCAAGTAAACACTTCTCCGTTCGCGGGTAAAGAAGGTAAGTTCGTAACTTCTCGTCAAATTCTTGAGCGCTTACAACAAGAATTGGTACACAACGTTGCACTTCGCGTAGAAGAAACAGAGAACCCAGATAAGTTCCGCGTTTCTGGTCGTGGTGAGCTTCACTTGGGTGTTTTAATCGAAAACATGCGTCGTGAAGGCTTCGAGCTTGCAGTGTCTCGTCCTGAAGTAATCATCAAAGAAGTTGACGGTGTTAAACAAGAACCGTTTGAAACCCTAACTGTTGACGTTGAAGAACAGCACCAAGGTTCTGTAATGGAAGCTCTTGGTCTACGTAAAGCAGAAATGACCAACATGCAGCAAGACGGTAAAGGTCGTACACGTATCGACTTTATCGTACCAAGCCGCGGCTTAATTGGTTTCCAAACTGAGTTCATGTCACTCACTTCAGGTACTGGCTTGATTTACCACGCGTTCGACCACTACGGTCCGCACAAAGGTGGCAAAATTGGTCAGCGTACTAACGGTGTATTGATTTCAAACGCGCAAGGTAAGTGCTTGTCTTATGCACTATTTAACCTTCAAGAACGTGGTCGCTTATTCGCAACTCACGGTGATGAAGTTTACGAAGGCCAAATCATCGGTATTCATAACCGTTCAAACGACCTAACCGTAAACGGCTTGAAAGGTAAGCAGCTTACTAACGTTCGTGCGTCAGGTACCGACGAAGCAACTACACTTTCTCCGCCTATCCGCGTAACTTTGGAGTCTGCACTAGAGTTCATCGACAATGACGAACTAGTAGAAGTAACACCAGAGTCGATTCGTATTCGTAAGAAGCTTCTTACCGAAAACGAACGTAAACGCGCTTCACGCACAAGCGGTGAATAAGGCTTAGCTTCTAGGCTTTGAATGCAAAAAGGCTTTCCGATTGGAAAGCCTTTTTTGTTTGGGGTCCAAGAGATGAAAATCTAACTCAAGTTATGTACGCACCATAGTAAGTAAGCCCCATCTCATCATTTAAACGGATATTTATACAGAAAATAATTAAATTCAAAGTAGGCAACGATAAAGTTAGAAGACGCTCGAATGGTTTTAACTCTCTCGATATAACCCAGGCATTTAAAAATAAGCTTAAAAACACAGCAGCACTCAGGGTAATTAAATAGATATCGCCTTCCACTAAGAACGAATTTCCAACCACTAAGTTAATTGCTAAAAGAAGTAAAACATATAAGGCTATTCGTTTGTTTTTCTTGAAAAGAGAAAAAACGAGGTACGCATTGCCGACACTGATTACAAAAACAATTGCAGTTATAAATCTACCTATCACCAAGAGTGTCTGGTAATCCATACAGTCAAACCTCGAAAAAAAGGTTGGAAATGTTAAGTCATTCAACTATCTCAACAGATAGCGCTTCGAAACAGGCCAACGCAAAGCTTGAGCAATTATTTCGAATTCTGCCGGTTATCTCTACTACTCTTTCCTTCGAAACTACATCATGTTTCCTAGAAAAATAAACCGAAACATCAAATACTTCGCCGCATGGTAAAAGCTTTTCAATATTCCGACGCACCGAGAGTACTGCAACTCGGCTGTAAGGGTGTCTCTGATCATGCTCATTAAGGCTAGTCTTGAGATTATTTGAATCGGAATTATTGACGCTAACGGTCAACGTGGCAGACATAAAATCATGATGTTGGAAAACATCAGTGGGAATACTCTCAGGAGTGACGCTCTCTGTGCCCAGATCCGGAGTGCGACACTCGAGCCTAGTGACTATTTCCACATCGGATGCCTCAGCACCAGAAGACATTAATGCAAAAAGGTAGATAGATAGGAATATCCTTATCATTTCAATCAAACTCCGTCTCTCTGTCCGTAAGGTATTAAACCACTACCCCTCAACCCGATTCCTGCCGTTCTCTTTAGCCTTGTAAAGCAAATGGTCTACGTCGGTAAGTTGCTTGTCCCATGGTATGTTTTTATCGGTCTCGACTACACCGAAGCTACAAGTGAAACCTGGAATACCTTCTTCCCGCTCGGTTCTTTCCTCAATAAGTGCACGGAGGAACTCTGCTTTTTCTTGCGCTTTGTCTACCTTACCGCGCACTAACGCCATAAACTCTTCACCGCCCCAGCGGCAATAGGTATCGCCTCTTTGATTCTGTTCTTTAATTAGGCGTGCCATGAATTCTAGTGCTTTGTCGCCCACGTCATGACCAAACTGGTCATTAATTTTTTTGAAGTGGTCGATGTCGAACATTATTAACGAGTAGTCTCTTTTGACCCAAGGTGGCTTACGGCGAAAGTAAAACCGAGATTTAGGAGGGTTTTCATTTTGGGTAAGCGTATCAATCGCGACTTCTGAGAAATAACGACGATTCATAAGCCCTGTCAAGCCGTCGTAACGGGCTAAATGCTCAGCACCTTTCATTAATCGCCGTTGTCGGTAAAGCACCCACGCGAAAGCAATCGAAATGAGTAGAAATAGAGAAAGCTGAAGTATGTGCCCAGGTAAAGACTCTTTAATGTAGTTATAGTTACTCAAGCTAACCGCAAACCCTACGGGTTCTCGATTAACGCCGCCTCTAAGCACATTTAACTTAATGGAATACACACGATTGTTAAACCATGCGACACCAAAGTAATCTGTGTGATTTTCAATGGCACGAACAACACCACGACGGTCTGCAAATCTTTGAAGCAATCTTTGCTTTTCTTGGTAATCAATAATCGGCGACTCAAGATCGAGTTCGATAAGTTCGTTTTGCAGCAACAAGTGCGGGCTTAAAGCATAGTTGTGATAGTTACTCAGTTCTTCTTCGAAAACCTTACTTTCCACAACTCCACGGAATAACACGAAGTCGACGGTATCCTCTTGGCTTAGTTCATACACTCTTTTAAAACTTGCAAGCGAGTTTGAGATTTCCACACTTCCCACATGTTCATTTTGGTAGATCAGCGGATAAACATGGCGAAAGCCATTAAATACTCTGCCTTCCTCAAAACCATGAAAAGGCGTTTGCGTTGCATTCACATACTCAACGGTACTGCGAATACCTGTGAGGTCGTCACCGTATAAGCTAGGACGGTGGAATCTTAGAAAAGAATGGTTTGTGCGGGTGTGAAAATGCAGCTGTTGAATGTCTGCATCGCGCAGCGTTTCATAAAGCGGCTGTAACGCTTCATATAAGCTCTGCCTAGCCTCAACAACTTCGCTAGAATCTTCTGAATGTGCTTGCTGCATCAACGCTAGAATTCGAGGTTGATTGATTACCGAGTCGAAAATAGCGTCGGAAAAGCGCGCTGTGGCGACAACATTAAACTCGAAATTCTGATAACCAATATTGTGGTCGTTGCGCGCGAAGTTTCTAACTTCGTTGGCTATGGTAGCTATAAAGCTAAGGGCAAGGATAAGGAAAATGGTGGCGCTTCGAAATACAATCGTTCGAATAGGAACTTGACTGAACCTTTGCTTTGCATTCAACAATCGAAACGCCTGTTAGGCCATACTATATGAAAATATTAGCCTAAAATTACGCCATAAACCACTGCAAAGAAGTGCAAAACACTCGCGCTCAGTACAAACATGTGCCAGATAGCATGGTGATGCACAATCTGTTTTTTCACATAAAAAATAACGCCGAATGAGTAGCAAAGCCCGCCGGCAAGAAGCAGCAATAAGCCGGTCGCGTTCACGTTAGCGAGCATCGGTTTCATAGCAATAAGCGCCATCCAACCGAGGCCAAGGTATAAACTTACAGAAAGCCATTTCACGCGCTTTTTCTTCATGGTTTCTAAGAATACGCCGCCAATGGCTATACCCCAGATCACCCCGAATAATGACCAGCCCCAAGGGCCTCTTAAGTTCACGAGCAAGAAAGGTGTATATGTTCCGGCGATAAGAATAAAGATCATGGAATGGTCCATGAGCCTAAACACATGTTTAGCGCGTTCATTCGTAATTGCGTGATACAAAGTTGACGCTGTGTATAGCAACACGAGCGAAGCACCGTAAATAGAGGTACTTACTACTGTCCATACGTCGCCATAGGCAACTGACATCACAACCATCACCACGAGGCCGGCTATCGATAGTAGCGCACCTACCCCATGACTTACTGAATTCGCAATTTCTTCTGCAAGTGAATATGTCTTCATAAACTTTCTGGTCTGACCATCTGTGTATCGAGTGCCCATTTAACCATAGTTTTTGTCGATATATTGAAGTTTTTTAAGGAAGTTTTGGAAAGCACGCTCGGAATCATAGTCGAGGTGATAGGTATTGTGAAAGCCCGTATTCAATTTCACCTGATGGCCTTCCATATACACGGTATAACCGTCGTAATCTGTATATGCCGTTATATCCTCTAATACATGCTTGTCGTCTTTATTCTCACCATGTTCGCGAATTTTCTCGAACACTTGCAAAATAAATCGGGTACTCAATTCGTTTTTCATGCCATACCTCCACGTGTCTTATGTTTAGGTATGGCAACGAAGTGTATGAAATTCAAGAGCAAACGCTTTTAATTATTGGCCTTGGTGAGGGTGGCGACTACCGCGTTCTGTTTGTAAGTGACGGTGCGTGAGAATAAATGCATGAATAATTGAGAACATATAAAGTACAGGGCCCGCCGCATACGTTCCTGCCGGTCCGTCATTCGACGCTATAACCACGAACATAATCGCGAGCCCCCAAAGCACTAAACTTAGCAGTACTTGGAGCTTGTGCTGGCTTCGCCATACGCCTAACGGAGGTAAAATGAGGCTAATAATGTAATCCATAATTCATTCCTTCTTATTTTTCTCAAGCATGAATGAATATTGCACGAAGAACAAGACTACCAAGGTAAAGCGCTGCCGTCCCAGAACCAAAAACCTCCGGTTTGAGAAGGCGTTAGCCCTTCAATTACATTAAGCATACGCTCTGCTGTCTGTTCAGCAGTATAAAGCTTACCTTCGGGGATACGCTCTTGAAACGGTTTAGAGAGCTCCGAGTCTGTGGTGCCTGGGTGTATGGAGCTAATAACAAGCTTCTTGTGGGTCCGCTTAAATTCTATCGCAGCTGTTTTGAGAAACATATTTAAAGCAGCTTTTGATGCGCGGTAGCCGTACCAACCACCTAAATGGTTGTCTTCAATGCTGCCCACCTTTGCGCTGAGTTGAGCAAAGAATGCAGGGGAGTCCTTCGCCAAAAGAGGTTTGAGTGCTTGCAACAGCATCATGGGGAAAATGGCATTCACTTCAAAATACCGTGACAGCTGGGTTGCATTGAGGTGCTCTATTCTGCGCTCGGGCATGTTGTCGTTGTCGTGTAACCAACCAATGGTAGAGATGACGCCGTCAAACATGATGCCTTCTGTTTGCCATTGGCCCAAGCGTTCTTCCATAGCTTCTAGGCTATGCGGGGTTAAAAACCATTTAACTCGGTCTTGGTTTAACCCAGAAGGCTGCTTTTGTGCGCTGACCGCATACACCTCTGCGTCTGTGTGGCGCTTGAGTAGTTCTTCCACAAGAGCTTGGCCAATGCCACCACCGGCACCGTAAACTAAATACTTCAACATGATTTAGCTTACGGTAACCGAGCGCTTTTGCTCAAAGTGATTCCACGCTTTCTCGTGGAAAAAGTAGGCAACCGTGTTCACGGCTGGCTCAATTAATGCCACCAGTCCACCTAGAACCCAGTTTCCGGTGAGTAAATAAGTAATTGTGAAGGCAACGCTAAAATGTAGCACTGCGAAAGTCGCTGTTTTTTTCATAACCAAAGCTCCCCACTGCGTGTAGTTATACAACCTTATACGATTACACTTGATAATTAGATTCAATTTAATCGATTAAGATATTCGAGTAACCGTAGAGGCTTTAGGGTTATTTACTCAGCATTTGTTTTTAAATAGAAAGTAACCGGGCCGTCATTCACAATATGAACCTGCATGTCGGCTGCAAATTGGCCGGTGGCTACGGGTACGTCGTGTGCTCTTAGTGCGTCACAAAATACATGGTACAAGCGCTGGGCAGAGGCTGGAGATCCAGCAGAAGAAAAGCTAGGCCGGCGGCCTTTTCGTGTGTCTGCCGCTAAGGTGAATTGAGAAACAACTAACACCTCGCCTTGAATGTCCTTCACGTCTAAATTCATTTTATCTTCGTGATCAGAAAAAATACGGTAACTGGATATTCTGCGCGCCAGCTCAATGGCTTGAGCATCGGTGTCTGTTTTTTCTACTCCAAGGAACACCAAAACACCTTGGCCAATTTGCCCTACCACTTCTTTCTCTACTTCTACGCGCGCCTCTTGGACACGCTGAATTAAGCCAATCATTCAGACTCCTCTGCTGGAATATCGTCGTATCTTTCTGGGTCGAAATAATCTTCAATAGTTGCCGCGAAAACAGCACCGAATAGAATAACGATCCAAGACAAATAAATCCAAACTATCAGAATAGGAATGGTTGCGAGCGCACCATATAAGAGCTCGTAGGAAGGAAAGTGTTTTAAGTATGCCTCGAAGCCATTTTTAGCAAACTCAAATAATATTGCTGCCACTGCTGCGCCCCACCAAGCATGCCGAATACGCACAACTTTATTGGGCACGGTTACATACAAAAGTAAGAACGCTACAAACATAGACAACACGGGCACTAAGCTCAGTAGCCCTGCTCGGAACCCTTGTACATACTCGTCTGCGGTTGCTGCTAACGAGAATAAATAACCGCTTACAGCCACGCTAACGGCAACCAAAACTGGCCCCAAGGTAATTACCATCCAATACACCGCAAGAGAAATAATCATGCGGCGACGTTGGTGCACTCGCCAAATAGAATTTAAGGCACGGTCTATTGCCGAGATCATCAATAATGCGACCAAAAATAGAAAAGACACACCCACGACGGTCATTTGGTTAGCGTTGGCTACAAAGCGATTAAGATAAGCTTCAATAGCTTCGCTACTGGTAGGAATAAGGTTCGACAACAGTGTTTCTTGAATATCTTCTCGAAGGCCGTCGAACATTGGAAAAGCTGCAAAAACCGAAAAGATGACAGCCAACAACGGCACTAACGAGAGTAAAGTAACATAAGTCAGATGACCGGCAGTCACGTTAATGCGTTCGTCACGAAACCGGTTCCAGCAAAACACCAGAAAGTCACCGCTGCGCTTCATTACGTCTAATGCTTGGTCCTGCCAGGTTTCTTTTTCAGAATTGTCTTCCACGCCATGTCCTTGAGTTGAAGCTACTAGGCTATTCACCCTCTCAATATAAGCTAACGCGTGAATTTCTCCAAAACTTCAGCGGGTATAGCCTTTATGGGCACCACGATACCTAACTCAAACGCCTCACCAAAATCTGCGTCTAAAGCCGTTTGCCCCATATAAATGTTGGCACCTAGCCCCATGTAACTTTGCAAGATAGGTGGTACACGTTCGCCCAACGCGTCCAAAGCCTCTTTCAACCGTTGAATACGTTGGTTTGAGCTTTCGGAATCGACTTGCTGGACTGCCTTTGCAACTTCCGAGCGACTAGAAAACTGTAACCCTGATTTTGCTGTGAGTAGTGGTGTGGTTGGTGCGTACCAAGTTTCGCAATAACCAACGATGGTGTTGAGTACGTCTTCGCCTAAGGTTTTATAAAGCGTGACGTTACCGAAGAAGCAAGACATTTGAGGGTATGCTTGAATAAGTGCACCAAGACCCTGCCAAACGGCAAAGAAGCCCAAAGTTTTCTTTTTTGCTTCTGGGTTCACGACCGAGCGACCAAGTTCTATAGCGTTCGGCAACCATTTACTACGAAATTCATCAGAGTAGTCGAATAGCGTCGAAGTTCTTAACCATGCGTCACCGCCTTCTACAGCGTGCTCACCTTTTTGAAAGCGATACAAAGCCACGATTTGAAGATTTACCGGATCCCAAACCACAAGCTGCAAATAACCCAAAGCGCCTGTGTCTAAAGAATCTAAGTCCCGTTCTTCGCCCCTACCTGCGCCAGCTTGGCGAAACACCAGCTCACGAATTCTGCCAATTTCCAACATGATGTTAGGACACTCGTCACCATGAAGCTGATAAATTTCCAAGCCTCGGAAGGCTTTCAAAGGTTCGATTTGATTAAATTCTGAAGCTAATGCTTCAGCAGGTATAGGTTGTGCAATTGGCTTCATGGCGTATTTCCAACTAATGCATAACTTTTCTGTTTTAAGAGTTCCCCAGCAATTCGGCTAGCCACGATTTGACTCAAATCACTCTGACTTAACGGCTTTGCGCAGTGCAAGTGAAATTGTTTACATGCGGGCTTCATGAGTTCGCGCACTAGAAGCAGCATTTCAATATTCATATTTACACCGAAACGCTTTCTTATCGCCGCCAATGTGTCGAACCATTTCGAGTTATGCGCTTTAATATGTAGCGGCACCACAACTCGGTTATGTTTCAATGCGAGTTTGGCCGGTACGCCCGACCATTCGCCATCGTCCAGCTGTCCTTTCCCATCTCGCCGTGCTGTTTTTCCGGACGGGAAAACCATAAGCGGTGCGCCACTCGCGAACACCTCTTGTAGCGGTTGCAGGGCCGCCCGTTTATTGCCAAACACATTGACTGGAGTAATCCATGGTGTCAGATGCGTTATCTGCTTGAGCACATCGTTTGCCGCCACTTTTAGTTCAGGGTAACGCTTGTGTAACGCAGCCATGAGAACAATACCGTCGACGCCACCGGTGGGGTGATTACAGACAAATATCGGTCTTTGCTCAGCTGAAGGCCAGCTCTCGCTATGTACCTTTAGCTCCACGCCTAACTCGTTGAGAGCTGCGTCACAAAACGCTTGCGGTGGCGCATGATCGAATCTAGAGAAAAGTTCATTCAACGGTTTTTCACGCAAAACGCGCTTGATTACCGCTAGGCTTCCTTTCGGCAAAGATGCCAACAAAGCAGGCGCCTTTTCTTCAAATAATGCTTCAAATTGAATACGTGTTTGCCACGGCGCGTTGCCGTGAAACTGAGCGTTAATATACAAGCTGTCTTTTATGTCTAAACGGTATTCCACTTCACCACGTTGCTCATACGTTAGCTGCTCATCAGGGTGCCCATCAAAATAATGCATCACCGTTTGCTTCGGCGTTATTTGAAGCGTTGTGGTACTTACGGTCATGGCATCGTTGCGTTTCATCGCAACACCAAATCCACCGCCTTTGGGTTTAGCAGAACGAAGTAAATGTAAGTGCTCACTTTCGTTGGTCACTTTGGCTAAGGCATCTTTTAAATAGCGGGCGCGAACTTTAGGAATATGCTTAGACTGCCACGCTGAAGTACTTAAATAACCACTGGTCAGGTGCTTCTGGCTAAGCTTGTGGCCATTCCATGTCCAGCACACAGGGTGTTGTGCGCCAGCAAATAGTAGCAAATGAAAAGGCGCATAACGCTTGATGTCTTCCGCGTTTAATTGTTTCTCTGCCGCCAAAAAATTTGTACAACCGGCCAAAGCTTTCACGAGTAATCCGCGGCTACGCGCACCTTCTAACTTATGGAACTCGGCTTCAGCTTCATAATTATTCAAAAGCGCAACAGTTAAGCCAAATTCGTTGGTGGCTATCCAACTTCCTTGACCCTGTGGATCGACAGGCATTAAGAGTCGGCAGTCTGACGCTTCAAAATATTGCGGAGGCAAAGCACGAACCCGAGTTCGGCTCTCGTCTCGGTTCGCGACAATGTACAGGCGGGGTTCAACGGGTTGGTTGTCGGTTTCTTTCTCAGCAACAATTCGCCAAGTTATCGTGCACATGCTTTCCCTTTCGCTTGGATAGGTTGCACCTTCTGATTTGCTTGCGCACGCAATGTGGAAGGGTGAACACCGAAACTCTCTGCAAGCTCATAACCTAACTGAACAGCTTGTTGCTTAATGAGCGCTAAATGATGAGCTGTATGGCTATACAAAAATGCCATTTCACGCCCCACGCTGGACAGCACCTCGACTTGTCCTGCGCACTCTTTTAACTTCAACGGTTTCTTCTCGTTGAGATTAGCGCTATTCATGGTTTTACGAATGGTTGCAAGCCAGTATTTAGCCGCGTCTATATTCTTTTCTGCAGGATGGTTTCTTGTTCTAGCTTCGTAGTTTAACGTGTCTTGGGATGTGTGAAGCTGGCAAGCTTGCAAGAACAGGTCGTAATGATTCAATACATGGCGAACATGGCTGGAAATGGCTGACGCTCCTGAATATGCGTCGGAACGGCTGTAGTCTTGCGGACGAAGTTGGTTGAGCAAAAGCTCTAACCAGTCCAACTGGCGCTTATTTTCTTCTACTAACAACTGTTCCTTTGGCTCGACTAACGCTTCCTTTGCAGACACGTCCTTTAAAGACATAAATAATCTCCCAGCGGAAAACTAAAAACTTATTTATTTTTAGCCTGTTATACCTTCACAATATGACACTTTTAAGAAATACACACCCCTTTGTGACCTATTTATTAACCAATAGTTTAGTTTTTATTTCATTCACTTCGCTGAAACTGCAGTATTTTATTCCGGTAGCCTTCAACTCTGCTCACATTGAACTGCCAGCCTTTTAATTCGGGTACGCCTTCTAAAAACCTTTCTATATCAGTGTTTTCATGTAAGTGCGGTAACCAATTCACCACCAGCCAACCATTATTCGCCACACATGCGGCGCACTTTGCCAGCAGAGGCCGTTGTATTTTGTCGTAGACGTCACAAAGTACTAGATCGAATTTTCTGGCATCGTTTTTTCCTAACCAGTCTGCAGCGTCGGCACACACAATTTGATGTCGGTGATGAGGAATTTGCGGAGCAAAAAAGTCGAGATACAAATCGATAACGTCGATAGAGCGCTCTAATGTGGTCCATTGCATTTGGGGAAAATACTGCTGTGCATGCGCTAATGCAGAGCCTCCGCCCAATCCCATTTCAAGTACCTGCGCGTTCTCTGGTAGCTCGCCTAAAACTTTCAGCAATTGCCTTTGATGTGGAAACAATAATGTAAAAGGTTCTGCTTTATACTGAATAGACTGAACAGCGCCATTTAATACTAAAAGACGATATTCTTGATTCTCTAATACGACTAATCTAACCTCGCTATTCCCTTTGAACGCGACGATGTCTGAAGAGCTAATAATATTTTCTAGGGCTGGTGCGTCTAAATATTGAGTCAATGCAAAGCCTCTTTACGGGAATAACTCCATAGAGACTTAGTGTATGTGTTTGAAACAGGAAGGCAATGAGTAAAACTTCAGTCGTTATACCGCACAGTGAAGAAACGTTTGAACGCTACTACGACTTGCGTTGGCGAGTGCTGCGTAAACCCTTTAAAAGGCCACGCGGTTCTGAAAAAGACGAATACGATCAAGTCGGCGAACACCGCATGCTAGTCAACAGCAAGGGCGAAGCTATCGGTGTAGGGCGCATTCACTTTAATAGCCCAGAAGAAGCGCAAATACGCTTTATGGCGGTAGACCCTAAAGTGCAAGGCGAAGGACACGGTGTAAACCTTATTTACGCGCTCGAGTCTGCTGCGAAAGAACAAGGTGCGGAACGCGTTATTATTAATTCTCGAGAAAATACACTAGGGTTTTACATCCGCTGTGGCTATGAGCTGAAAGAAGAAGCGGATACGGTAAAAAATCCACAAGCTGAACACCAGTTAGTGAAGGCGTTGGACAAACCCGACTACATCGTTTATCGACCTACATGGTGCGAAGACCTGCAAAACGTATGGCACAAAGAAATACCGATTACCGAAGCTATGGGTATTCGTATTTATCAATATACCGGTAGAACATTCGAACTTCGCGCACCACTAGCACGCAACATTAACGTGCACCAAACCATGTTTGCAGGCAGCATATATACCCTCGCAACGCTTGCCGGTTGGGGCATGATTCAGCTGCACATGCAGGAAGAAAATATTGAGGGCGGTATCGTGCTTGCCGACGCCAATATCGAATACAAAATGCCTGTCGAGAGTGAACCCCGTGCGATATCGACCATGAGCGACATGGAAGGCGACTTCACGGCCTTGCAGCAAGGCAAAAATGCTCATTTAACACTGACGGTAGCCGTGTATGACGGCGACGACTTTGCCGCCATGTTTACCGGACACTATGTGGTTAAGGCTAAAAGATAGAAATAAAAAAGCGACCTAACCCAACCGGTTAGGTCGCTTTACTGCTAAGACTTAAAACTAAGAACTTAAAGCTTAATTTCACACAATGGTGAAAGATCGCCACTGCGAATTAGGCTTGTAATTGCTTTAATATCCGGTGAAAAGTAGCGATCTTCGTCATAAAACCCTACTTTTTCTCGAACTTTAGCGAACGCTGCTTCTATCGTAATAGAGCTTTTCAACGGACGTCTAAACTCTAATCCTTGAGCCGTACCAAGTAATTCTACTGCAACAATAGCCGCAGTATTTTCGGCAATATCTTCTAAGCGACGCGCAGCAAATGTAGCCATAGACACATGATCTTCTTGGTTCGCTGAAGTCGGCAAACTGTCTACCGAAGCTGGGTGCGCAAGCGTTTTGTTTTCAGACGCAAGTGCAGCTGCAGTAACCTGAGCCAACATAAATCCAGAGTTCACACCGCCGTTTTCAACTAGGAAAGGAGGTAGGTTACTCAAGTTTTTATCGACCAGCAGTGCAATACGGCGCTCTGAAAGTGCACCAATTTCACTGCACGCTACAGCCAAGGCGTCTGCCACAAGCGCAACCGGTTCTGCGTGGAAGTTACCACCCGAAAGAATATCTTGGTCTTCACTAAACACTAATGGATTGTCGGTTACGCCATTAGCTTCGCGTTCTAAAATAGTTGCCGCGTAACGAATTTGGTCCCAAACAGCTCCCATGACTTGCGGTTGGCAACGCAGTGAATAAGGGTCTTGTACCTTGTCACAGTTTTCATGTGACTGACCTACTTCACTGGTTTCAGCAAGAATACGACGAAGTTCCGCCGCTACGTCTTGCTGGCCTAATTGACCACGTACACCATGAATACGCGCATCAAATGGAGTTCTAGAACCAAGCGCAGCTTCTACCGCCATACCACCAGCCAACAAGCCCGCGCGGAATACGTCTTCAATCGCAAATAGGCCGTGCAAAGCCAAAGCCGTTGAAGCTTGCGTACCATTCAACAATGCCAAGCCTTCTTTTGGTGCAAGCGTCATAGCTTCAAGACCAATAAGCGGCAACACCTCTGAAGAAGGCTTTACTTCGCCTTGATAGCGAATTTCACCTTCGCCTAAAAGCGGTAACACCATGTGTGCTAGTGGCGCTAAGTCACCACAAGCACCCACAGAGCCCTTTTCCGGCACGCAAGGGTAGGCTTCTTTTTCTAACATCGTCAGAAGGAATTCCATCACCTGCGGGCGAATACCCGAAAAGCCGCGTGCTAATGAGTTAATCTTCAAGACCATCATTAAGCGCACGACAGAGTCTGCCATGAGCTCACCTACGCCAGCAGCATGAGACAATACGATACGGCGTTGCAAGTCGGCTAATTGATCAGGCTGAATGCGTGTGTTCGCAAGCAAACCAAAACCGGTGTTAATACCATACACCACACGACCTTGCGAAAGTACGTCTGCAACAGTTTGCGCCGACTTCTCAATATCTTGCCAAGCTTCGTCTGCGAGCTCTAAAGCAACCGGGTTACGGCTAACAAAGTGAAGGTCTTCTAAGGTTAAATGACCTGGTTTTAAAGCAATCTTTTTCATCATAAAACTCCTACTTCTGACCGCCCGTAATCATAGGTAAGTCAAGGTCGCATTCTTTCGCGGTGTCTTTTGCAATGTCGTAACCCGCGTCTGCGTGGCGCATTACACCCGTGCCTGGATCGTTCCACAATACACGGCGTAAACGTTGCTCTGCTTCGTCTGTACCGTCGGCAACAATAACTACGCCTGAATGTTGCGAATAGCCCATTCCAACACCACCGCCGTGATGCAAGCTTACCCATGTAGCACCGCCCGCCGTATTCAATAGAGCGTTCAATAACGGCCAGTCTGAAACTGCGTCAGAACCGTCCATCATAGACTCTGTTTCACGGTTAGGACTTGCAACAGAGCCAGAGTCGAGGTGATCACGACCAATCACAATTGGTGCTTTCAGTTCACCGTTGCGAACCATTTCATTGAACGCCAAACCTAAGCGCGCACGGTCTTTCAAACCCACCCAACAAATACGTGAGGGTAGTCCTTGGAACGCTATACGCTCTTTCGCCATATCTAGCCAGTTGTGCAAATGCGCATCGTCGGGCATAAGTTCTTTTACTTTCTGGTCTGTTTTATAAATATCTTCCGGGTCTCCAGAAAGCGCTACCCAACGGAATGGGCCAATACCTTGGCAAAATAGTGGGCGAATGTACGCAGGTACAAAGCCGGGGAAGTCGAATGCGTCGCTCACACCAACGTCTTTCGCCATTTGGCGGATGTTGTTGCCGTAATCTAGTGTTGCCGCGCCACGCTCTTGCAGCTTAAGCATCGCTTTCACCTGCACAGCCATGCTTTCTTTCGCCGCTTTCACTACCGCAGCTTCGTCTTGTTCACGACGCTCTGCAGCCTGAGCCATAGTCCAACCTTGTGGCAGGTAACCATTTAAAGGATCGTGAGCACTAGTTTGGTCGGTCACTACGTCTGGAGTAACGCCACGTTTAACTAGCTCGTCGTATACGTCGGCTGCGTTTGCGAGTAATCCCACAGACACCGGCTTACCTTCTTTATTAGCTTGTTCAATACGTGCGAGCGCACTATCTAAATCAGTCGCTTTTTCGTCTACGTAGCGAGTGCGAATACGGAAGTCGATTCGGCTTTCGTCTACTTCACATGCCAACATACTGAAACCAGCCATGGTTGCCGCAAGTGGCTGCGCGCCACCCATTCCACCAAGACCGCCAGTAAGTACCCACTTACCGCTAGCGTCGCCATTAAAGTGCTGGCGAGCAACCGCTCCGAATGTTTCGTAGGTGCCTTGCACAATGCCTTGCGAACCAATGTAAATCCATGAACCGGCGGTCATTTGCCCGTACATCATCAAACCTTTGCGGTCGAGCTTGTTAAAGTGCTCCCAGTTCGCCCACTGCGGTACTAAATTTGAATTAGCAATAAGTACACGGGGTGCGTCTTTGTGCGTAGGAAATACGCCAACAGGCTTGCCGCTTTGAACTAGCAAGGTTTGGTCGTCTTCTAAACGGTCCAGTACTTCAACGATACGGTCGTAACATTCCCAGTTACGCGCCGCACGGCCAATTCCACCGTACACCACTAGACCTTGCGGGTGCTCCGCAACTTCTTCGTCTAGGTTATTCATCAGCATGCGTTTCGCAGCTTCGGTTTGCCAGCTTTTCGCAGTGCGTTCGCTACCGCGCGCTGCACGAATTTTGCGCGAGGTATCTAGGCGCGTCGATTTCATGCTATTTACTCCTCTACCTTTTTTCTGGGGGCGCGGAAGGTCATATGTCCACCGAGCCGGAATCTTGAACCTGGGTGCGTTAACGTGGCTTGACTTACAACTCCGTCTCGACACCAGGTACGTCTATGAATTTGTAGGCATGGCTCCGGCTCATTAAGCTGCAACCACTTCATTAATTGTTGGTCTGGCGCCATCGCTTCAATTTGATGGCTCGCCTCTGTCAGCGGTGTGACTTCGCACAAGTATTCGTGCGGTGTATGCTCGCTAAAGTCTTGGTCGCCGTAGTCGGGTACTAATCTAGGATTCACATAACGGTCTTCCACCTGTACCGGCTGACCGTTTTCATAGTGAACAATCACCGAATGCCATACGTCTGAGTCGATAGGCACATGCAAGAAGGTGGCAAGCGCTGGATAAGCCGGCACTTTCTCCATTTTCACTACCCGAGCAGAGTGCTGGTGCTGACGCATGCGTATTTCGTCGGCGATATTTCGAATCGTTAACAACGCAGACTGCGATTTCAACGGCGCAACAAAAGTGCCAGACCCTCGAGTACGCGTGACCAGACCTTCGTCGCATAACTCTTGTAAAGCTCTGCGCGCGGTCATACGACTCACGTGGAATTGATTCGCCAGGGCATTTTCAGAACTCACCGAGTGGTATTCAGGCCACTCGCCGCTCTCTATTTTCTGGTAAATATGCTCTTTAATGCTTTCGTACTTGGTCATCCTGAAGTCCCCCGCTTCATTCCAACCCAATCCATTGTTTGGTGTGCTATACTGTTGTATATACAATAGCAAAGAAATTCTTTTTTGTCAGCTTCGGAGTCTTTATGCCAACCTTGATAGAGAACGTTACTGTTGCCACTATGCAGTCTTCTGATAACAACCCTCTAGGCGTTATAGAGCATGGTGCGCTAGTTTTTTCACAAGGTGAAATAGAGTGGGTTGGGCCACAGTCGCAGCTACCCGACAACTATAAAAACTTGTCTAATCGCATTGATGGTGAAGGCCAGCTGCTTACACCCGGACTTATCGACTGCCACACTCACTTAGTATGGGGTGGAAACCGTGCCAACGAATTCAAACAACGTTTACATGGAGCCACCTACGCAGAAATAGCAGCTGCTGGGGGCGGCATTAAATCCACCGTAAAAGCCACACGCGAAGCAAGTGAAGAGCAACTTTTCGAAGACGCTTTGCTGCGCGCGGAAGCTCTTATTGAGCAGGGCGTAACCACTATCGAAATTAAATCTGGGTATGGCTTAAACCTAGAAGACGAATTGAAGCAGCTTCGTGTGGCAAGACGTTTAGGTAAAACCTTACCCGCTCGAGTTGTCACCACATTATTAGCCGCGCACGCGCTACCTCCCGAATATAGCGACCGCGCCGACGACTATATCGACCATGTGTGTAACGTTATTATTCCTGCGGCGGTAGAAGCTGACTTAGCTGACGCTGTAGACGTATTCTGCGAAACAGTGGGCTTCACGCGCCAACAGTCTGAACGCGTATTTGAGGCCGCAAAAGCCCATGGCTTACCGGTGAAAATTCACGCCGAACAGCTAAGCGACCAAGATGGTGCAGCACTCATGGCAAGCTTTAACGGTTTGTCTGCAGATCATTTAGAGTATCTTTCTCAACAAGGTATCGAGCAAATGGCTAAAGCAGGCAGTGTTGCTGTACTACTTCCAGGTGCTTTTTATTTCTTGCGTGAAACAAAGTTACCACCTATTGAAGCATTGCGAGAAGCTGGTGTGCCCATTGCTATCGCCACCGACGCAAACCCGGGGTCTTCACCTATTGTGAACCTGCCATTGATGATGCACTTCGCATGTACATTATTTCAGCTGACTCCTGAAGAAGCGTGGTTAGGTGTGACCAAACATGCAGCAAAGGCTTTGGGGCAAAGCGACGTTGGGGTGTTGGCCAAAGGATACAAAGCCGACATGGCATTATGGAATATGGAAGCGCCAGAAATGATCTGTTACGAGTTTGGTGTTCAGCGTCTAACGCAAAGGTTCGCTAGCTCTTCTTCCTCGGCCGCGTAGCCAAGCAATCAGAAGTTCACTTAACAACTGACCCGCGTGTTGCATTCCTGCATCTATACCTGCGGGGTGACAACTCGGTGCAGCTTCCGCCAAGTGAAGATATTTGGCTTCAGGTAACGACGCTAAATCAGACACAAAGCTATATGCTTGAGCCACGGATACGCCGGTAGTGTTGTATGCACTCGCCGGCGCAAACTGAATAGCGTCGACATCAACTTCAACACCTAGCGGTGCTTGCCATGCTATCGCCTTGGCCGTTACGTCGCGCATCGCGTCAGTGAATTGCATATCGTATAAATGATGAATGCTGTGATAGCGAAAACCTGCGTCTGCAAGATTTTTTAATGTAGTTGCCGAGTTTTTGCCCTCATGCAACGACATGACGTGGTAATAACCTAATGCTCCTTCGGTGTAAGCGTAACTAAAACCATTTCCGCTATGTCGTCCTTCTCTCGGACGAAAATCGGAATGAGGGTCTAGGTTAATTGCGCCGACTGGAACGCCTACAGCTTGGTGTAATGAGGTTAGCAACGGATAAGCGTTATTATGACCACCACCGACTAGCACCACTTCAAAGCCAGCGTTGAATAGCGGAGCCACCACGTGCTGCACTCTTGTGTCTAATAAAGCAACAAGCTCACGCAGTCTAAGTAGTTCATGGGGCTTACTGACATCGAGTTGTTCCGCCTCCAACATAAGGTCGGTAGTGTCTACATTACCCACTAGAAGCAAGTCTTGTAGTGGCAATGCATGCGTTGACTGCAAGTTGAGAAAGCTTTTCAAAAAAGCATTCCAACCGTCTTGCGCACCACCGTTACCTAAGTTTGCCCGAGGCCCAATACACTCTGGAACTCCTAAAATAGCAACACGCTGGCCAGCACTATACGCACTGGCTAACGCCGCCGAATAAGACTCTGCTTTCGGTAATAAAGGAACCGCTTGGCCAACCTTAGTTTCGTTATCTCTCGGCTTAACCCATTCCTGCGGGTCTACAGCCTGCACAAACTCGTACATCGGTTTATTCGATATCTAATGGCTCAGGAGACAAAATAACGCCTGTGTTGTCGGCGTAAATGTGGTCGTCAGGTAAGAAGGTTACGCCGCCAAAGTTCACGGGGATGTCAGACTCGCCCACACCCTCCGAGCCAGCGCCAACTGGAATTGAAGCAATGGCTTGGATACCAATTTCAATGTCTTCAATCGCGTCGACGTCGCGCACACAACCGTAACAAATTATGCCTTCCCAGTCGTTTTCTAAGGCTAACTCAGCCACATTAATATCGATTAATGCGCGTCGCATGGAGCCGCCACCGTCTACAAGCAACACTTTTCCTGTACCTTCTTGCGCAAGTACGGTTTCGATGACGCCTTTGTCTTCATGACACTTCACCGTGACAATTTGACCACCAAACGAACTTAATCCGCCGTAGTTAACGAACATTGGCTCAACCACGTCTACGAGGTCAGCGTATAAGTCACATAATTCAGAGGTGTTATATTCCATGGGAAGCTCCTGAAAGGGAAAGTTTCTGCGCACAGTATAACCATGAAAACGCGCATTTACACCGCTTAGGTTGATTTTATCCGGTAAAACTCGTTAAATCGTGTAATGAGTTCTTTACCTTACCGCAAAGCTTAATTCTTCTATGGCGATTTCTACCACATTAATTGCAAGCTCAAGTTATGCCGGACAAGCTTTACTTATGTTCGGTTTTGCCGTGCTATTGCTGTTTTATTATCGCCAATATAAGCGCAGTTACCTCCGGTTTTGGTCGTATGCAACGTTCTACTATTCATTAGGCTGTGCAGCTAATTTCATACGCTTAGTAGGTTTTGACTTCGACTGGTTTTCAGACAACACCTTATTCTATTTAAAGCATTTTCACATTAGCGCATTTTATGTAGCACTTGCTTCGTTAGTTATAGGCGCGGTCGATATTATTCGAAATAAGCTACCCCGTAAGAAAGTGCGCTGGCTCATATACGCGATTAGTATTGTAGGTGGCGTTGCACCGATTTTCTTTACTGAGCCTGCGTCAGGTCTTGAAGTTGTTTCTTACGGCGACGATGCGATGTTCTTGATCACAGGCCTCGCCCTGTTACTCGCAGGGATTATCATTTGGCTAGTCACCAAAGCGGGGCTAGGACCAAAACTTATCGCCTTCTCGTTCATAGTGCATGGGCTTAAGAACTTGGGCGTATTAGGTGCTCTGTTGTTTCTTAGCCTTAATGGCCTAAATGAAGTCGTGTGGGCATTACAAGGCTACTTCAACATGGTTTCTGTCGTGGTTGTGGTGCTGGGTATTACCATTTGGCTGCTCGACAGTGAAAGACACCATGCGCTCAGCGCCATTCAACAAGCCGACTTTCTCGGTAGGCACGACGCACTTACGCAGCTTCCTAACCGCGAAGAGCTCATGACCAAGCTCCCACTATTCATCGATTCGTGTAGAGCAAGCGACCGACAGCTGTCGATTGTGATGATCGGTGCAGACCGTTTTAAGGCCATTAATGACACGTTAGGTATGAAGGGCGGCGACAGAGTTCTTGTTGAAATTAGTGACCGCTTGAAAGCTTTGCCTTACCGTCAAATTTTCCAAGCCAGAATTAGTGGCGACGTGTTTGTTATTGTATTTGATCACCTCAAACGCTTGTCATTACTGCAGGAACTAGGACAAAACATACATGACCGTCTGCAAGACACTATGCACATAGATGGCCGCGAGCTTTCTGTTTCTTGCAGTGTGGGAGTTTCTCGATATCCTCAGCACGGCAGCCGTGCAGAAACATTAGTCAGTAAAGCAAACATAGCACTGGCGAATGCAAAGCTTTCTAGCAACCCGTCCGTGATGGTTTATCAACGCGGAATGGACGAGCATTACATAAGGCTTGCAGACATCGAGCCGGAATTACGCCGCGCATTTGCACAAGACGAGTTTTTCATTCAATTACAGCCCATTTTTAGTGGCCGTAGACAAGCTTTAACCTGCTTTGAAGCCCTAGTACGTTGGCAACATCCTATCCGTGGCTTATTAGGACCAGGCGAATTCCTGCCATTTATCGAGCAGCTCGGCATGATTTCAGATTTGGACGACTGGGTTCTAGCTCGCTGCGCAAAACTTATTTATGAATGGCGAAAAGCTGGCGAAAGAACCGTACCCATTGCCGTAAACTTGGGTGCTCGTCAGTTCCAAAACAACCGACTCACTTCCCACATTCAGAAACTTTTCCAGCAATACGAACTGAAAGCAACAGACTTAGAGCTAGAAATCACAGAAAGTGTCGCTGTTTCAGACATGACCACAGGTTTGAACGTATTAAGTGAACTCAGAGAGATGGGCATTCGCATTTCTATCGACGACTTCGGCACTGGTTACTCGTCGTTGTCTTATTTGCGCAGACTTCCGTTTGACCGAATTAAAATAGACCGTAGCTTTGTTCATGAAATGCTAGAAGGCGACTCTAACCTCACGATTGTAAGAACTCTAGTTCAACTCAGTCATGGCTTGCGCAAAACCGTCATTGCCGAAGGTGTAGAAACCCACGAACAGCTCGCCACTTTACTTGACCTGGGTTGTGACTCGGCTCAAGGCTATTTGCTCTCGCCACCGGTGAACACTTCAGAGGCACGAGAAATTCTTAAAAAGCATTGGAAAACCTGGGGCGAAGTGAATTTCAGCCTAATTAGCGAGAAATAAAAAAGCGGGCAAGTTTCCATGCCCGCTCTACATTTCAAATACTTCCTGATTTAAACGACCTACAGGATGAATCGACTTAAGTCTTCGTCATCTGCAAGCTCATTCAAGTACTTATTCACATAAGCTTGGTCTACAGAAATATGGTCACCTTCACGCTCTGAAGCTTCGAACGAAATCTCTTCCATCAAACGCTCCAATACCGTGTGCAAGCGTCGTGCACCAATATTTTCGGTGCGCTCGTTCACTTGCCAAGCTATTTCAGCAATACGACGAATGCCGTCTTGCGTGAACTCGATGTCTACGCCTTCGGTTTTCATTAGCGCACGGTACTGTTCGGTTAATGAAGCATTCGGCTCAGTTAAAATGCTGACAAAGTCGTCTGTGGTTAACGCTTTTAAGTTCACCCGAATCGGTAAGCGACCCTGTAGTTCTGGAATTAGGTCAGACGGCTTGCTCATTTGGAACGCGCCAGACGCAATAAACAGAATATGGTCGGTGCGAACCATACCGTGCTTCGTGCTTACGGTTGTTCCTTCAACTAGAGGAAGCAAATCACGTTGCACGCCTTCACGGGAAACGTCTGGACCTCCGCTAGAGTCTGAACGCTTACAGATCTTGTCTACTTCGTCTAGGAACACGATGCCATTTTGCTCTACTGCAGCTACTGCCTTTTCCTTAATTTCTTCAGGGTTAAGCATTTTCGCAGCTTCTTCTTCAACCAATTCTTTAAACGCGTCCTTAATCTTCATTTTGCGTTTCTTGGTTTTGCCACCCGACATGTTCTGGAACATGTTCTGCAACTGAGAAGTCATTTCTTCCATGCCCGGAGGAGCCATAATTTCTACACCCATTTGGGTCATAGAAACTTCAATCTCAATTTCTTTGTCGTCTAACTTGCCTTCGCGCAATTTCTTACGAAAAGCTTGTCGTGTTTGGCTAGAGTCTTCGCTGTTTGAGTCGTCTTCATCGTCGCTCGGCCAACCTTTCTTAGCTGGAGGTAACAGTACGTCCAGAATACGGTCTTCTGCAGCGTCTTCGGCGCGGTGTCTAACGCGAGCCATTTCTGTTTCTCGCATCAGTTTCACTGCGGTGTCGGTTAAGTCGCGAATTATGGAGTCTACTTCCTTACCCACATAACCGACTTCCGTGAATTTTGTGGCTTCAATTTTAATGAATGGCGCGTTCGCTAGTTTCGCTAAACGGCGGGCTATTTCAGTTTTACCTACACCCGTTGGACCAATCATTAATATATTTTTCGGTGTAACTTCTTGGCGCAACTCTTCGTTCAGCTGCATACGACGCCAGCGATTACGCAAAGCTACAGAAACGGCGCGTTTTGCTTCGTCTTGACCAATAATGTGGCGATTAAGTTCGTCGACAATTTCGCGCGGTGTCATGTTAGACATAATTACTCCTTAGAAGGTACTGCATCCAACACTTCAATGGTTTGGAATCGGTTTGTATACACACAAATATCGCCGGCGATACTCAGGCTTTTTTCCACAATTTCTGGCGCTGCAATTTCCGTGTTTTCGAGAAGTGCACGTGCAGCGGCTTGCGCATAGGGTCCGCCAGAACCGATGGCAATTAAGTCGTCCTCTGGCTGCACGACGTCGCCGTTACCGGTAATAATGAGTGAAGTTGTTTTGTCTGCCACCGCCAACAACGCCTCTAGCTTTCGTAAGGCTCGGTCGGTTCTCCAGTCTTTGGCTAACTCAACTGCGGCTTTGGTTAGATGACCTTGATGCTGTTCTAGTTTCGCTTCAAATCGTTCAAATAGTGTAAAAGCGTCTGCAGTTCCACCTGCAAACCCTGCTAAAACTTGGTCTTTGTACAAGCGGCGAACTTTACGCGCATTGCCCTTCATTACCGTGTTGCCTAGAGAAACTTGTCCGTCACCACCAATGGCAACTTTATCTCCTCGGCGCACCGATACGATCGTGGTCATAAATCTCTACTCCTAATATGGGCGTTTTGAGGTATAGAAGTTGAGATAGGGGCGGGGGAGCTAAAATTCAATAGCTCAATCGAATGTCCAGTTCCAGATCTGGCAACCATGCATACCACCGCGTTGTAATTGGTGGTTTGTGCTTTGTGCCGCACGTTGGTTTTCAAATGGCCCAAGCACGACTCGGTGCCATAAGCCAGAAGTTCCCTCGGTGGCACGAATTTGAGCTTCTAAGCCGATAAATGCAATTTGCGCTCTCATCGCTTCAGCATCACTTTCTGAACGGAATGAGCCACATTGAATCACCCGTGGGTGCGACTCTGCACGCTCAGGAACATCAACTTCTACTTCCTTGTTCTCTAGCTCGTCGATGTATTGCCATTGTTCTTGTGGCGGCTCAGGAAGCGGCTCTTCATTCACTTGCGCAGCACCAGGTTGACTTTGCACTGCTTGCTCGGTGTTTTTAGACTTCAACCAAACCAGCAAAGCCACGAATGCTACTAGGATAATAATGGCCATAATTACGCGCGGCAAAGGAGAACCACCGCTATGGTTCTTCTTTGCTCCTGCTCGAGGCTTCGCTGCTACCGACTTCTTACGTTTCGGGGGAGGTTTGCGCTTCGGGGCTTTCTTCTTCGCGTAATCTACAGCCAAAGTAATTTACATCCGTTCTAAGGTTTCGATGCCAAGCAATTCAAGGCCTTTTTCCAGCGTGCGTTGCGTAAGTGCAGCAAGCTTCAAACGGCTTTGTTTTAATGCTTCATCCTCGGCATTTAGAATTGGGCATGCCTCGTAGAACGACGAGAATGCGCCCGCCAATTCGAATAAGTAACCACATAAAAAGTGCGGCATACCTTTTTGTCCTACAGACTGAATAGTTTCAGCGAAACGGACTAATACATTCGCCAGTGCTTCGTCTTGCTCGGTTGGCAGCTGAATTTCGCCCTGCAACGAGTCCATGGTTACACCCGCTTTTTGGAAGACACTCTTCACTCGTGTGTTCGCGTAAAGTAAGTAAGGCGCCGTGTTCCCTTCGAAACTCAACATGGTGTCCCAGTCGAACATGTAGTCACTAGTTCTGTTCTTAGAAAGGTCTGCGTATTTAACAGAGGCGATGCCCACAACACGTGCAACGTCGTAACGCTCTGCCGCAGAAAGGTCATTGTCTTTCTCGCTAATTAGCTCCAGGGCACGACGTTCAGCTTCGTTGAGCAAGTCTGCAAGTTTGGTTACACCACCGTCACGGCTCTTATATGGGCGACCATCTTTACCTAGCACCATACCGAAACCAAGGTGCTCAAGTTTAACCGCGTCACTTGCGTAACCGGCTTTTCTTGAAACTGTGAAAATTTGCTCAAAGTGCAACGACTGACGCGCGTCTACTACGTAAATTGCGCGGTCTGCGTGAAGCTCACCCACACGGTAGCGAACTGCGGCTAAGTCGGTAGTTGCGTACAAATAGCCGCCATCTTTCTTCTGCACAATAACAGGAAGTGGCTCGCCGTCTTTACCTTTAAATTCGTCCAAGAACACGCATTTCGCGCCTTCGTCTTCTACCAACAAACCTTTTTCAGTAAGGTCAGCAACCACTGGTGCAAGGTCGTCGTTATATGCACTTTCGGCCATTACATCAGCTTGGCTAAGCTTTACGCCTAAACGGTCATAGACTTCTTGGCAGTGTGACAATGAAATATGAATGAATTCTTGCCATAGCTCTTGGCATTGTGGGTCGCCAGACTGAAGCTTTACTACTAAATTACGCGCACGAGTAGCGAAGCCTTCTTCTTCGTCAAAGCGCTTTTTCGCTGCTTTATAGAAAGTTTCTAGGTCTGCAAGCTGAAGGCGAGCTTCGGCTTGGTCTTGCATCTCGTCTTCCATGTGCGCTAGCAGCATACCGAATTGCGTACCCCAGTCGCCCACATGGTTCTGGCGAACAACCTTATGGCCTTGTAACTCAAGTACACGCGCAACAGCGTCGCCAATAATGGTAGAGCGCAAATGCCCTACGTGCATTTCTTTCGCAAGGTTCGGCGAAGAGTAATCAATAACAACCGTGTCGCCTTGCTCCGCAACGTCAACACCTAGGTTGCTGTCTTGCCAAGCGTTTTCTAGCTGACCAATAAGTTGAGCACGGTCTAACGTGAAATTAATAAAGCCTGGGCCTGCAATGTCACACTTAGAAAGAAGGTTATTCTCTGGAATCGCCGCCACAATAGCTTCAGCCAATGCTCTTGGGTTCTGTTTCGCCGGTTTTGCTAGCATCAAGGCTAGGTTTGTTGCGAAATCGCCATGGCTTTTGTCGCGTGGACGGTCTAGCTGAATACGTGGCTCCACATCTGCAGGTAGAGTTTCATTCGATTTCAGATGCGCAAGCGCCTGCGCGAGAAGGGATTCAATTTGTTCTTTCATGGCGCCAGCCAAACCTCAGTTGTATATTCATTCAAAATGGTCGCTTAGTTTAATCGTTCAGCGACATAAAAAAAAGGCGCGACTCAAGCAAAATCTTGTGGATCAATGTCGAGCGACCACCTTGCTTTACGTGTTTCGGGTAACTTTTCGAGTATGGGCAACACTTCACGTAAACATTTATGCAGTGGAGCCCTTTGTTGTGCATATAAAATCAGTTGAAAGCGATAGCGCCCTGCTCTTCGACCTAACGGCGCAGAAATAGGCCCCATTGCAGTCACTTCACCGTAAGCCTCGAAAACTGGCAGCATTGCTTTCAGCAAGCTTTCTGCCGCCTGTATCGACGTTGCTTCTGAGCGTAGTAACGCCATTGCTGAATAAGGCGGAAGCAACGCTATTTCTCGTTCTTCAAGCGCCGCTTGGGCAAAGTCTCGGTAACCGTTATTCACTAACTCCTGCACCAATGGGTGCTCGGGGTGATGGGTTTGTAACAGTACCGTTCCCTTTTTCTCAGCACGGCCAGCTCGGCCCGCAACCTGCACAAATAATTGTGCTAACCGTTCGGGCGCACGAAAATCGGAGCTATATAGTGCGCCATCTACGTCGAGAAGCGCCACTAAAGTTACGTCTGGAAAATGGTGCCCTTTTGCCAACATTTGTGTTCCCAGCAAAATAGGGTACTCACCTTTCGTTGCGGCTTGTAACGCTGTTTCGAGCTGACCCTTTTTACGGGTGCTGTCGCGGTCTATGCGCAGCACGGGATAACCGGGGAAGTGCTTCTGTAAAGCTTCCTCTAGCTGTTCGGTGCCTAATCCTTGGGAAATGAGTTGGGTACTACCGCATTGCCCGCACTGCCGTGGTACTCGACGCTGCGAGCCACAATGGTGGCACTGTAAGCTATGGGATTGCTGGTGTAAGGTCATGTTCGACTCACATCGATTACAGTCACTTACCCAGCCACATTCATGGCAAAGTAAAGAGCTGGCGTAACCTCTGCGGTTAATAAACAACAGCACTTGATTACCCGCCTGTAGGTGTCGAGCCATGAGAGTCATGGTTTGCTCGGCAAGGCCTTGGCTCATACGCTGTTGTTTCAAGTCGATAATTTCATGCTGCGCAGCTTGAGCTGAACCTGCGCGCTGCGTAAGTTGATGCAAGCTATATCGCTCAGCTTTCACATTCGCCAAGCTTTCTAAAGATGGCGTAGCAGAGCCCAAGATTAGAGAAAACTTCTCTTGGTGGGCTCTTTTCACCGCTAAATCTCTGGCGTTGTAACGAAACCCGTCTTGCTGTTTAAACGAGGCGTCGTGTTCTTCGTCAATAATCATTAAGCCAATGTTTTTACACGGTGTGAATATTGCGGAGCGAGTGCCAATAATAATGGCTGCCTTACCGTCTTTCGCCTGCAACCAAGACTGGAGGCGCTCGGTGTCGGTAAGTTGTGAATGCAAAACCACAATTGGCACGTCGAAACGTTTAGCAAAGCGTTTGATGGTTTGTGGCGTTAAGCCAATTTCAGGTACTAAAACCAACACTTGTTCACCACGTTTTAGTACCGGCTCCATGGCTTGCAGGTAAACCTCAGTTTTACCACTTCCGGTTACACCTTCAAGCAACCAAACCTTTGGCTCATGCTTTTCAATAGCAGATGCCATGGCAGCTACCACAACCGCTTGCTCAGCATTAAGGCGTAATGGGTCGTTTGCACCTTTACATTCCCATTCCTGGGGTGTTTCGGAACGCGTTGTAGCTTCTATCCAGTTTTTGTCGATCAGTGTTTTAACCGTTGCAGCAGGTACTTCTATCGCGCGCACGCCTGCGGCAGAAACCGGCCCTTTCTGCAGTGCGGCAAGTAATTTTTGCTGCTGTGGCGCACGGCCTAAGTCGTTAAGAATAACTTCCGAACCCTCTTCCGTGAGCGCATACAAAGTCGTTGTTTCGTACTTCGGCATTTTGCCTTGCCGAACTAGAGCGGGAGCCGCGTGCTGAAGCACGTCGCCTAATGGATGATGATAGTAGTGCGCAGCCCATTGCAGCATGTCCCACATCGATTTGGGCCACAACGGCTCACTATCAATAACCTCTTCTACTTGTTTAATCTGTTCAACAGGAAAGCTTGTTTCACTACCCACCGCTAACACAAACCCAATGAGCTTGCGACGACCAAACGGCACAAAAACACGCCCTCCGACCGGAGGTTCTGGTAAGTTTGCAGGCAGCAAGTAGTCAAATACCTGCCGTAAAGGAACCGGCAAAGCCACAGAAACAAAGCGATTATTAGCAGGAGGCGCGGTCATTTCACCCAATTAAAGTAAAGCGAATGTATGTCCTTATGCTAGCGACTTACGCGCAAGAAAGGAATCATAAACCGCTTCATGATCGCCTTGATCCTACCTATGAGGTGAGGTAAAATCCGCGCTCGCTTTATGAGCGATACTAAAATTAGCTAGAAATGGTGACGAGTCTTGTGTTCTGCCTATCTACAGAACGTATAGCAGGATGAGCACCCAATATATTGAAACAACGTATGGTGTTCGCGGAGAGCGCGGATGGCGATGCGGCCTTAAATGAGGTTACCCATGAAACAAGGTATTCACCCTAAGTACGAAGCAATCAATGTAACTTGCTCGTGCGGAAACAAATTTGAAACTCGCTCTACGCGTTGTGAAGACCTTCACATCGACGTATGTTCTGAGTGTCACCCGTTCTACACTGGTAAGCAGAAAGTATTGGATACTGGTGGACGTGTTGACCGCTTCAAGAAGCGTTTCGGCGCTCTTAAGAGCAAGTAAGTTTAACTTTACTTGTTCCATAAAAAACGCCGCTTTCGCGGCGTTTTTTGTATCTACAGTTTAAGTTTCAACTTAACTCTTCTGTAATGAAACAGCCCATGCGAAGGTTTCGTCTTCAACATTGAAGCTTTCATAATCGCCTTCCGCGCCAGACTTTTTCGCAGCCGTGATCAATTTCTTCACTTGGCTTTCAGTCTTCGCAGACTCAAGCATGTCTTTCAAACGGAATTGATGTCCCAACAACAAGTCGTAATGACCTGAAAGCTCGCGACCCGCTTGTTTTGCTTTCTCAGCAGAGTCAGCAGCACCCATCAGAGTAAACACGCGACGCAAAATGTCCGTCACCCAAACGTCTTGCTCTTCTTTTTTGAATTTCTCGCGAATTTGCTCAGCAATCCATTCAGTCGTTTTACCTGTCGCTTGCGCTTCTTGCGTGCTTTCAAATTGCTGCTTGTCCATTTGAGTTAAGCCTTGAGAAGCAAAACGCAGGAACAAGTCGGCTTGGATAAATAGCGGAGTTTTACCCACGATATAATCGATAACTTCAACACCAGTTTCGGTAGACTTATGAACATTCGATTTCTTGTGATGCGCCAACATAGCAAGGCGGCCAGAAGGTTTTAATACACGCAGCGCTTCAGCTAATGCTTCCTTCTCGTCTGCATATTCAAACGCAAACTGACTCACAATAAGGTCGACTGAGTTGTCGTCGAAAGGCATTTTAGTCATGCTGGTTTCGCCGTGGAACTGAACGCCATCGAAACGACCTTTAAATTCTGGAACAGCTTTTTCTAATTCCTGAGGGAATACTTCTGCTGCATCAACACCATGAATTGTCCAGTTAGTTTTCTTTTCTTTCTTCAGGTCATTCAACAATACTGCAAGCGCGCCGTTCCCGGTTCCTACGTCTACAATTACTGCGTCTTTCGGTAAATCTTTTGCAATATTTTCCCAGTATGCCTTTACTTCGTCTGCGTAGCCTTGCGAAGACTTACCTTCTGCGAAACTACTTAACGATCTACTGGCTTTCCAAAATTGAGTCCAATGTTTCATGGTTTACTTCCGAGTGTCTAAAATAATGAAATACCCGCCGGTCTTTTACGCGCCAGCTTGGGCAACAACAAAGGCTCACAATACCCGCCTCTGCGCTTTCTAGCAAGTCAGAATGCGGGTTCTGTAAGGTTGAATTTACAACTAGATTGGTAAGATGTGTTTTTTCGGCTAAACACATTACACTTGCGTTTCTATACTGAACAACTACTTTGAATAGTCTAAGTTTTTCTAACTTATTGTCTGCTAAGGATCTCTAACAGCATGAGCGATACGTCGAATACCGACCCAAAAGCTGCTTTTCGCCAACAAGCTCTCGATTACCATGAATTTCCAACTCCAGGAAAAATTAGCGTAGAAATTTCAACGCCCGCAGATTCGGTTAAAGATCTGGCACTTGCATACAGTCCTGGCGTTGCCGAGCCGGTGCGAGCTATTGCGGCAGACCCAGAAGACGCTTACCGGTACACCGCTAAAGGCAACTTAGTTGCGGTCATCAGTAATGGTACTGCTATTCTCGGGCTAGGTAACTTAGGCCCCCTTGCGTCAAAGCCGGTCATGGAAGGTAAGGCACTGCTATTTAAACGCTTTGCTAATCTTGATGCTATCGACATTGAAGTTACACACCGCACCACTCAAGACTTTATTAATACTGTAGCTTCGATTGCCAATACCTTTGGTGGCATTAATTTAGAAGACATTAAAGCACCAGAGTGTTTTGAAATAGAGCAGGCACTGATTGAGCGCTGCGACGTTCCAGTATTTCACGACGACCAACATGGAACGGCTATTGTTACCGCTGCGGGCTTGCTAAATGCACTCGAGATTCGCAACAAGAAAATAGAACAAGCACAAATCGTGTGTATGGGCGCGGGAGCTGCTGCCATTGCTTGCATGGAATTACTTATTAAGTGTGGCGCGCAACGCGAGCACATTTATATGCTCGACTCGAAAGGCGTTATTCATACTCGCCGTTCAGACCTAAACGAATACAAGCAATTATTTGCCAATAACACCGACAAACGTACCTTGCAGGAAGTTATAAACGGTGCAGACGTATTTGTAGGCGTGTCGGGGCCTGACCTGCTATCGGCTGAAGACCTTAAGCTGATGGCAGACAACCCTGTGGTTTTTGCCTGTTCAAATCCAGACCCAGAGATACAACCTGAATTGGCGCATGAAGCTCGTTCAGACGTAATTGTAGCTACCGGTCGCTCGGATTACCCGAACCAGGTGAATAATGTTCTATGCTTCCCGTTTATTTTCCGCGGTGCGCTAGATGTAAGAGCTACGTCCATTAATGACGAAATGAAAGTGGCGGCAGTAGAAGCCATTCGGAGTTTAGCGAAGGAAGAAGTTCCTGCTGCGGTATTGAAGTCTGCACAAGTAGACAGCCTCTCTTTCGGTCCTGATTATATTATTCCTAAGCCAATGGACCCAAGACTGTGTCAACGCGTTGCCCGAGCGGTAGCAAAAGCAGCAGTAGAGTCGGGCGTGGCTAGAATCGACATACCCGAAAACTACATGCTAGATAATTAGTCTTCGTCGTCCGAAGATTGCTCAGGGATTTCATTTGGCCCCACGTGAACGCCCTGGGCTTCTAATATTTCACGCACCTGCTGTGGAATTTTATACGGGTTTTCTTTCTTCAAGTCTTCGTCGGTAGGTAATGGCTGGCCTGTAAAGGCGTGTAAAAACGCTTCACATAATAATTCACTATTTGTAGCATGGCGTAAGTTACTGACTTGACGACGTGTGCGCTCGTCGGTGAGCACTTTCAGTACATTCAAAGGAATGGAAACCGTCACTTTTTTCACTTGCTCGCTTTTTTTACCATGCTCTGCATAGGGATAAATGTAATCGCCGTTCCATTTCATTGCTTGAAAACCTTTCGTTATAAGTTATGACAAAACGAATTATGCCCTAATTAAATTTATTTAGCCATCTAAACTTCTATTTGAATACAACTTTAGATATGATGCGAAATATTCCATTTTTCATATTGCTAGGTAAAACGTATCCATGACTACAGGCCAGACCGTCACCGCAGACCGAGTTGAAAGCATTGCCAATGAAGTTCACCTACATAAATTTGGCGGCAGCAGCTTGGCAGACGCTTTCTGCTACAGACGAGTTGCCCGTATTGTTACAGAGCATGCTGGCAGCTCTGATCTAGTCATTGTTTCCGCCGCAGGCGACACCACCAACCGCATTTTGGCGATATGGGAAGCCAGAGAAAAGCAGCCCGAGTATGCGGCTACTTTGTTGGATTCACTGCAGCGTTATCAACAGGGCTTAATTGATGAGCTGCTTTCCGGTAGACAACAACAAGACACGCGCGCAAGTTCAGAGCACGACTTCGTTCGTTGGCGGAAATGGCTAATTGGCGAGGAGAAAATAGAGAAAGCCGAACTTTGTGCTTACGGTGAACTTTGGTCGGCACGTTTATTGGCCGCTTTGCTACAAAAGCAAGGTACGCGCGCAGACTATATTGATGCACGCACATTCTTGTCTGCTGACGACGCTGCAGAGCCTGTCATACATACAGAGAGTTCTCGCCAAGCATTAATTGAACGCATCGCACCTTACCCAGGAACCCGCTTCATCGTAACCGGCTTTATTTGCCAAGAAGCAGGGACTGGACGCACTCTATTACTAGGCCGCAACGGTAGTGACTATTCTGCAACGTTAATTGGCAGCCTGATTAACAGCCGGCAAACCACTATTTGGAAGGACGTTGCGGGCGTGTACAGTGCCGACCCGCGTAAGGTAGAGCGCGTTGTTAGCTTACCCACATTAGATTGGCAAGAAGCTGAAGAGCTAGCACGGTTAGGAAGTCCAGTACTTCACCCTAGAACCTTTCAGCCTGTAGACCGAGAGCGCATGGTGATTAGCGTGCGCTCTAGCTTGAAGGTAGAGAATCAACAAACACGCATTGGTCAGTACGAACTTGCCGAAGCGCAAGGTAAAGTACTTACCTCACTACAAGACGTAACACTGTTTAGTATTCCACTGAAACAAAAGTCGTTGTTACAGGCGTTCGAGGAAAACCAATTAGAACCGTTAATTAGCTGGACAGACAACGACGCTAAGCATTTTGCGTTCCACCAAAACTTACTCGACTATGTTCGCGACTTTTTAGCGAAGCTAGACGACAACCATCATGCTCAAGAAGTAAGTGGCTACAGCATGGTGGCTTTAGTCGGCGCTCGAATTAAAGAAACACGCCAATTCGCGGTACTAAAAAGACAAGTAGACGAGCAACAGCTTCGCCAATTCGCTGTAGCGGATAATGGCCATTCTGCCATTGCGATTTTAGGGCAAAAGCTCGACAACCGACTGCTAAACCGTTTACACAGCTTACTGTTTAACTTCCGTAAGAGTATTGGCATTTTGGTACTTGGCCGCGGCAATATTGGTAGTGAATGGCTACAATTATTCCGCCAGCAGCGCGACAACCTGAATGAGTCGGCAGACGTGAAAATTATGGGCGTCGCTAATTCGAAACGGTTATGGCTAGATTACAATGGTGTCGACTTGCAAGACTGGCAGGAAAGCTTTGATCGCTTAGCACGGCCCTACGTTCTCACCGAGCTATTGCGTGAACTTGCCAATGCTCCTTGCGACGAAATGATTGTCATGGACCTCACTGACGCCTCCGCGGTAGCTCAGCAGTATCCAAGCCTATTTGCCAATGGTATGCATGTTATTAGCGCTAACAAACGTGCAGGCTCTTCGCCAGATGCGTTATACCGGGAAATTCGTACCATTCAGCAGGAATATAAGCGCGAATGGCTATACAACACCACTGTTGGCGCAGGCTTACCGCTAAACTATGCCATCAACGATCTGATGCGCTCTGGCGATAAAATTCACGGCATTTCCGGAATTTTCTCGGGCACCATGAGCTGGTTGTTTGAACATTACGACCATGGCAAACAGTCCTTTAGTGAACTCATTCGCAAAGCAAAAGCCGAAGGCTTTACAGAGCCAGATCCTCGTGAAGACTTATCGTGTCATGACATTGTTCGCAAACTACTTATTGTTGCTCGCGACATCGGTGCACAGCTCGATTGGTCTGACGTGGAAATAGAAGGGTTGGTGCCTGAACACTTGAAGGACCTACCGTTAGAAGAGTTCATGGAGCGTTTAAGCGAACTAGACGAGCCGATGGAGCAGCTATGGAACAGCGCGCGCAAAGACAACAAGCTTCCACGCCTGATGGCTAGCTTTGAAGTGCGCGACGGTCGCAGTCATGCCAAGGTAGGTATAGAACTTATCGACAACACCGACATGCTCACAAACCTTATTCCTGGAGAGAATATTTTTGTCATTTCCAGCGACTGGTATAACGAAATGCCGCTGGTGATTAGTGGTCCTGGTGCGGGTAGAAAAGTGACTGCTGGCGGAGTTCAGTCTGATCTCCACCAGCTGCTAGGGAAGCTAATTCAGCAACAGCTGGTGATCTAGTCCCCTAAAACAAACCTTCATCTTCGTCTTCAAAGATAAGCGGTGCCGAGTTGTCTCCTTCAACGAATTCGCTCGGCGCTGTGCCTTCTTTAAAGTACTCAAACATACTGGTGTAGTCATTGCGTGTTGAAAGCTGTCCAGTTTCTTCGTCGATACGCGCAGAAACAATTCCGTCAGGTAGTGGATGCGGCCCACTTTCAACCATAGGTAATGCAGTTTCCATATAACGCACCCAAGCAGGTAGCGCAGTAGTACCGCCCGACTCTGACCCCACAATCGGTTGGCGATCACGGTCGAGGTTGCTATTTAAAGTTACGCGGCCTAGTTCTTCGTCTAAGCTATCAAAACCTACCCATACAACACTGACTAAACCACGAACAAAGCCGCTAAACCACGCGTCTTTCACGTCGTTTGTGGTTCCGGTTTTACCCGACATATCGCGGTTTCTAAATACCTGTGCGCGCCACGCTGTGCCGTTCCAACCCGTGTCATGGGCCCATGAACCGCCACCCCAAATTGAAGACTCCATAGCATTGGAAACTAAGTATGCGGTTTGTCTACTCAACACTCGCGGCGCAAGATTTTGATCAGCAAGTTCTTGCAGCTCAGCTGGAATTTCTAACTCGGTTCCTTCTTCTGCGGCGGTGGCTTCCATTTCAAGAATAGTTTCTCGAGCGTCTTCACACGCTAAACATGCAACTACAGGCTCAGCTTCAAATATGGTTTCGCCGTTCGAATTCTCGATGCGGTCAATAAAGTAGGGTTCGACCAAGAATCCACCGTTCGCAAACACTGAAAATGCACGCGACATCGCCAGTGGCGTAAAGCTAGCAGAGCCCAAGGCAATCGTTTCATTCGGCGCAAGGTCGTTCGGGTTGAAACCAAAGCGAGGTAAGTAACCACGCACAGTTTCTACACCCATTGCTCGCACCAACCGAACAGACACTACGTTCTTAGAGCGTGCTAACGCTTCTCTTAAACGAATCGGTCCGTCGTATACCTCTGGGGAGTTACGTGGGCGCCACGCAGAACCCGCGCCTGGGTTCCATTGTGTAATAGGCGCGTCATTTACCAAGGTAGAGAGCGTAAATCCGTGATCGAGTGCAGTGGCATAAATGAAAGGCTTAATCGTTGAGCCTACTTGGCGCTGAGCTTGAGTTGCACGGTTATACTGACTCACATTAAAGCTATAACCACCCACGACTGCCTGCAGTGCGCCGTCTTGCGGTTTTAATGAAACAATTGCAGAACTAGGTCCAGGTAATTGCGCTAGGTAAGTAGTGCCCTCCACTTCACGTAACCAAATCTGGTCACCTGAAGCTAGAATTTCTCCGGCGGTTGAAGGCGCTGGACCTTGGTCGTCATGGTCAAGATAAGGTCGAGCCCAACTCATCGCTTCCCATGGTAAGGTGATAATTTCACCACCTCGCATCATGACTTCCGCGTCTTGTTCACCAACGCTTAATACTACCGCTGCAATTAAACGCCCAAAGCGAGGTTGGCGATCGAGGTGTTCAACAATGTCTTCATTCGACCAACGTTGTCCGTTGTTCTCTCGGATTACCGCTAGAGCCGTTTCGGTGATTGGTCCCACCGGACGCAAAGCGCGAACTTGTTGCGCGCTGTAGCCCCAAAGTTTACTTACTGCACCACGATAGCCATGGCGCTCGTCGTATTCATGCAAATTGGCACGTAAACTTGCTTCAGCGGCAGCCTGCATTTCAGAGTGCACTGTGGTGTAAACCTTCATGCCACTGTTATATGCAGTGTCTTCACCATAACGGTCGATCATTTCTGTACGCACCATTTCCGCGATATATGGCGCACTCATTTCTACTTCTGGCACATGGTAGCGTGCTGTTACCGGAGCATTGTAAGCCTGTTCGTACTCAGCCTCGGTGATATATTCCATGGCGAGCATTCGGCCTAGCACGATGCGACGACGCTGCACCGAACGTTCTGGGTTAGATATAGGATTAAGCGCAGATGGCGCTTGGAATAAACCCGCGATAGTTGCTAATTCAGCAAGCGTTAATTCGTCGAGTTTGCGACCATAATAAACTTCCGCAGCAGCAGCCACACCAAAAGCCCGGTGTCCGAGGCCAGGTTTGTTCATATAAAGCGCTAGAATCTCTTGCTTACTAAGCAGTCTTTCAATGTGAAGGGCAATAAAGGTTTCTTTAATTTTGCGCATCAACACTTTGTCACGCGACAAGAAGAAGTTTCTCGCCACTTGCATGGTAATGGTACTTGCACCTTCACGGGCTGAACCGGTCGTAATCAGTACGCGCACGGCACGCATAACACCAATAGGGTCAACCCCGAAATGGTCATAAAAACGCGCATCTTCAGTGGCTAGAACTGCGTCGATTAAGTCTTGTGGAAGCTCTTCAAACGTAACCGGAATACGGCGGTGCTCGCCGAACTGAGAAATCAATTTCCCGTCTGCACTATACACTTGCATCGGTGTTTGAAACTCAACGTCGCGTAAGGTTTCTACACTCGGAAGTTCCGGTTTAACGTAAAAATAAAGGCCTAAAACGGCACAAAAACCGATAAAACCGACAGTAAAGATGGAAACAAAAAAGAATTTTAGAAATTTCAACACAAGTGAGAGTCCGCAATCGCCTAGCTATCTGGCGCACATTATAGGGTGAATCTGAACTAAATTTAACCACAAATGGAATTTGTTACATTAAATCAAGGTAAATACAGTGCTGCTAAACCAATATTTCACAAAACGTTCAGGTCTTTTTGTTTGTTTCGACAAATTATGGCTGACTGCGGGGCTTTTCGAAAGGGGGAAGCGACGAGAGGGAAGTGGGGGGCAGAACAAGACAAAATGCCTCTTGCTCTGCCAACAACCAAATCACACACACAGTACTAAGAGCTTGGTGGATTTATTTAGTTCCTTAAACCAGCAAAAGTTTTTCAAAAAACCTTGGACCCTCGTCCTTCCTAGGTCTCAAGTTACGTTTGAAAGCATTGCCAAGCCAAACACAACACGATTGAACAATAACTGGCCGATAGAGTGGTTACGTAATCACAACCTTCAGCCCGAGCAATGGCTATGGGATATTATAAGTGTTGAATCGTCGGCTCTGACCGAAAGCAAAGGCTGCTGGCAGCTAGCCAGAACTGACCGCGCAACAATTATGGAGATAATTGAGCCTCTCAAACCCTATGGCTTAATGCCCAAGCATATTCGCGTTGCACCTGAACAAGATGGTGAAGCATATAGGCCAATTTTGCCCGTAGGTATTTACCCAGAACTTCAGCATGCAGAGTACTTGTGTGCAACCGCCGAAGTTGAGCTAGCATAAGATGCGCCAACCAACATGAATAAACGACACGACTTCCTACGCCACTATCAATGGCGCCGCAGTCGCCAGCAATTTCAGCGGCTTCTTGCCTCCGGCATAACGCTATGCTTAGTCGCTGTTTCTCTAACCCTAAACAACGACACACCCACTATTGCCAAGTCAAAACCTCCATTGGTCGCTGAAGTAACAGCAGCAAAACCTGAGATACGCACAGTGCAAACTGCTAATGAAGCAGAGGATAAACCAGAGCCCATAGAGATAAATACAAAGGATACTCCTCAAGTTGAAGACAAATGCAGCAACTTAAACTTCCTACAGCCAGAAGTGCTTGCGATATATTTAGGTTCGCGCACCAGCAACTCTGCCGCCATCCACCACCAAGGGCTGTTTCGTAAATTATATATTCACGACTTTATTAACGAAGAATGGCAGCTGGTAGCATTAACAAGCCAGTCTTTAACATGGCGGAGCAATCAAACTCAGTGCGAATTGAGCCAAAGCCTAAGCGTGGCACAGCCGTTTCAATAGGTTGCCTTGAGTGCCTGAAATTGCGATAATCGCGTGTCTTTTTTCACAGGTACAGGGGTGGAAGACACTCATCATTTAATGTAAACGCGATCAAAACTGAAGTGACGTAAGCAATTATGGCTGATAAGCGTAATATATTTTTAGTTGGCCCAATGGGGGCTGGCAAAAGCACAATCGGGCGACAACTCGCCAAATCTCTCCACTTAGAATTTTTTGACTCTGACTCCGAAATTGAACGCCGTACTGGTGCAGACATTAGCTGGGTGTTCGAATTAGAAGGAGAAGAAGGCTTCCGCGACCGCGAAGAAAAAGTAATCAGCGACCTTACTGAAAATGCAGGTATTGTTCTGGCAACCGGCGGCGGCTCTATTGTAAGTAAAGAAAACCGTAACCGCCTTTCTGCGCGCGGTATTGTGGTGTACTTAAAAACCACTATCGACAAGCAAGTGGCACGCACAGAGCGCGACAAGCGTCGTCCACTTATAGCAAATGCAGACGACCCACGAGCAGTTTTAGAAGATTTAGCTGAACAGCGCGAGCCTTTGTACGAAGAAATTGCGGACGTGGTTATTCAAACCGACGAGCAAAGTGCAAAAATCGTAGCGAATCAAATCATAGAAAAGCTAGGGTTCTAGGAGCTAACAAAATGGTAGCTGCGACAAAAAAACTTCAAGTACAACTTGCAGAGCGCAGCTACCCTATTCATATCGGCAGTGGGCTACTTACACAGTTAGAGTCTTTGCTGGCTCACCTTAATCCGAAGCAACGTATCTTTGTTATTTCCAATACTACCGTTGCCGAACTGTACCTAGAGCGTGTGAAAAGCGTATTAGGCGAGCGTATCGTGGGCGAATTTTTAATGCCCGACGGTGAAGCTTTCAAATCTCTTGATACTTACCAACAAGCCATGTCTGAAGCGTTAGCATTGAACCTTCACCGTGACAGTGTGGTTTTAGCATTAGGCGGAGGCGTGGTTGGCGATCTTGCAGGCTTTGTGGCAGCAACATTACACCGTGGTGTCGACTTTGTGCAGATACCCACTACGCTGCTCTCGCAAGTCGACTCTTCTGTGGGTGGTAAAACGGCGGTCAACCACCCTCATGGTAAGAACCTGATCGGTGCTTTTCACCAACCCAAGCAAGTGGTTATCGACATTGATACCCTGAATACCCTTCCCGAGCGAGAGCTTAAGGCAGGAATAGCCGAAGTTATTAAATACGGCATTATGGCCGACGCCGACTTTTTCAATTGGCTTGAAGGCAATATAGAAAAATTATTAAGCAAAGACCCGGAAGCACTGACTTACGCGATTCAACGTAGCTGTGAAATTAAAGCGCAAATCGTAAGCGAAGACGAAAAAGAGCAAGGCTCACGAGCTTTACTGAATCTTGGTCACACGTTTGGCCATGTCATTGAAAACGCCATGGGTTATGGGAATTGGCTACATGGCGAAGCTGTAGCTAGTGGCATGGTTATTGCTACACACCTTGCAGTAGCATTGCATTGGTGTGAATCGTCAGAATATCGACGCATTACCAACCTTATTGAGACAGCAGGCCTTCCTATTGCGCCACCAACTTTAGCGCAGGAAGTTTGGGATGAAGGCTTGTTCCGCGATAAGAAAGTAAAAAATGGATTAGTTCGTTTTGTGTTGCCAACAGGTATTGGCAGCGCCAAAGTAACGAATGAAGCCATTCCAGAGCACTTAGTTCACGCCAGCATTGCAGTAACTTAAACAATAAGACTTCGAGCTTTTGGCTCGTGGTTTGCGAATGTACATTGACGTGAATTGAGGACCGCTATGCTTTCAGCGCAACATGAAATGGCAGCGAGTGAAAATACACCATTGGCCATGCCTGTAGAGGCATTGGAGAGCCAACGTAAAGTATTGGAGCAACTCCATTATTTAACTACGTTTCGTAACCAAATGGTGGTTGTTGCCGGCCCTGAAGGCGCAGGTAAATCGACACTTTTAGAAGTGTTCCTCGAGCAAGCTTCCGATTACGCCAATTTAGCTTACCTCAATACACCGCAAAAGCTTACCGTTGAGCAAATTCGTCAGCGTATCTTGCAGCAAATTACGTCGGTTATGCGTATGCCGGAAGACATATCGCTCAGTAAAAGCATTCGTCGCGCATTACCAAGCCAACCCCAACACTTGATGATTGTGGTAGACGACGCTGAACATTTACCACCGGTTATCCTCGACGAACTACAAGAGCTTGTATTGCATAGTCGTTTTACCGCCGGACGTCATCGTATTAGCGTGATCATTTCTGGAAAAACGGAATGGGCAGCACGTCAGAAAAAGCGACTTCCGAGTAATCAAAATGACGCTCCGGAAATTGTGGTCATTCCTGAATTTACCGACTCAGAAGCACTACAATTTGCGAAACGATTGCTGAGCGGACACGCGAAAGGCAAAGCGCTTGCCGCAGACAATTACCGTATTCAAGCAGCCTTAGGCACCTCGCTTAGCTACCCTGGAGTGATTCGAGACAGCTTGCAAAACTTAGTCGCGCCTATAGAAAAAACTCGCTACCACATTGAAGACACGCCAGAGCAAGAAACTGCTAAGCCGCAAAAACGGAAAACTGCACAGTCGTCAGCGCCCGTGAAAGAAGGCACGCCGATGCGCTTAAAATTGGCTATGGTCGCTACTTTAATGATTACTGTTGCGGTGTCTGGCTGGATGTATCGTGACGATATTATGGCGACCTACCAAGAACTAACTCAAGTGCGTAACGAAGTAAAAAGTGAGTCTGGTACTGAGAGTCCACTTCCAGCAACAGAGAGTAACGCAACACAAACAACCGATCTCACCTCACCCGTACAGCCCGAAGACTGGTTGAACCCGGTTCTTGAACAGGGTGAGTCGCAACTTACCATGAGTTACCAAGAGGCGTTACCGCGCCTTGCGTCTGCAGCGCGTGAATATCAACAGGAAGGCGACTTCGATATTGGCTTATACCAAGTTCGGTCGTTTAATCCATTAGTTGCAGCAGCTACTGCCGCCCTTGAAAATAACGCTGTATCAGAAGCCTCAGAAACGTCAGAACCTGCTGAGCTAGCAAGTACAGAGAGCGCCGAGCCTGAAGTACCTAATCAAGAGGCCGAGGTAGCTACAACGCAAGAGCCGGACGCGACACCAGAGCCTGTTAACGCGTGGTTAAACGCACAAGACAATCCAATCATTCTGAATATGGACGCAAGTCGTGTAGGTCTGCAACTCGCGGCATTTAGCCAAGAACAGGCCACAATGCAATTTGTTGAAGCGCAAGCGAACCAAAACAACCTTATGGTTTATCACACACTTAGAAATGGTGGCGACTGGTATGTTGTAGTCACAGGCAATTACGCGTCACTTGCTGAGGCACGCAATGCTATTTCTACTCTGCCTGCTAACCAACAAGCATTGCAGCCGTGGGCAAAACCTTTTGAATGGATGCACCGTGAGCTAGCTGTTGTGGGCTTGTCACCACAGAATTAGCAAAGGGTTACTGCTTAGTAAGCACTTTTAATGTAAACGTCGAAGCGGTGTTTTTTAGTGGTAATTTGAGTGGTTGGTGTTTGCCCAGCTAAAAAAGGAGCCGTGGCAGGGCGTTTTACGACAACTCTGTAGGTAGCTAATGCAAGCGCTGCCGGTAGTAGTTGATCAGCGTCTTCATCGCCTCCCACTAACTGTTGCAGCATTTGCATGTCCTTCTTAACCGCGGCTGTTTTACCGCGCTCTGGAAACATTGGGTCTAAATAAATAGCGTCTGGCGGTGATTCCTCGTATCCATTAGCCAATAACTCCGGCATGGAATCAAGCAAGCTTCCCGCGGGTAACACGCGTACACGCTGGCTTACCCAATCACCCATTTTTTCGTGCAGTTTGGCGTGCAAAACGGCTTGGTCCAATAATGCATGCACAACGGGGTGCCGCTCGAGTAAGTCGACTTTGCATCCGGAATGCGCGAGCATCATTCCGTCACGCCCCAAACCAGCTGTTGCGTCTAAAATATATGGCCGATGCCCGCGATTAATACCCAGGGCACGAACTACGGCTTCTTGCTTACCGCCCCCTAGTTGCTGACGCCAAGCTTGTTTGCCATGGGTAAAACTAATCTGTAGTGGCTTCACTTTCTGTTGCGCAGCCCAAACCAACTCGAGACCTTCTAGAGTTAACCTTAAATAGAAGCTTTGTGTTTCATTCAGTTCAGAATTAAAACCATATTGCTCAGCTAAATGTGCAGCGGCAGCAGAAAGCTCTGGCACCTCACTGACCAAAGCAAAGGCACTCACGGCTTGTACTCCATTTCCTGATGAGGAATGTCATCTTCAAGGTAAGTGTCACTTGTGGAAACAAAACCCAGTGACTGATAAAAGTCGAGCAAATAAGTCTGTGCACTTAACACAATAGAACTGTTCGCGTGAGTCGCGTGGATAAATTTCATAGCTTGCTGCATAACTTCACGGCCTAAGCTTCTGCCGCGAGCCGACTGAGCTACCACCACACGACCAATTCGGGCTTCGTCATTCACCCACATTAAACGGGCATAAGCGACTAGTTGGTCTCCTTCCCAACCCAATAAGTGAAACCAGTCTTCATCGGTTCCATCAATGTCTGGATAAGGGCATGTTTGTTCAACTACAAACACGTCTTGGCGCAGCTTCCACATGGCATATACTTCAGACACGTTTAGCTCTGAAAAGGCCTTCACAGTCCAAGTGATGGTCGCTGTCATACCGCTTTACCTGCACGAATTCGCATAGGAACTACATTTTTGGACTCAGAAGAGAGCAGATCGGGACAAAATAGAGCAATCAATTCGCCTACTTTTCCTCGTTTAGCACCGTTTTGGCTAATAAACCTGCTTACCCGCAACTCTGTAAGCTGCGCGTCGCGGTATAACCAGCGCCCTTGCTCGGTATCGTGGTTAGAAATCACCACAGGAATCTGCCTTTGCTTTGCGGCGATAACCGCCTTCTTGGCTAACAGCTGTTGGTCGTCTAAGCCGAACCCCTGTGTGGCATAAGAAGTAAAGTTAGCCGTTGGGCTCAATGGCAAATAGGGCGGATCGCAATAAATCACGTTACCTTTGCGAGCACGGCGAAAACTATTCGCGAAAGACTCACAGGTGAAAACCGCTTTCTTCGCTTTTTCTGCAAATAGCTCTAGTTCTTGTTCTGGGAAATAAGGTTTTACATATCGTCCGAAAGGCACGTTGAAGCCACCCGAACTATTGTAGCGGCATAAGCCATTGTAGCCATGGCGATTCATGTATAAGAACAATAGTGACCGCTCGTATGGGTCTTTCGACGCATTAAACTGTGCTCTTAACGCGTAATAGCTTTGCTCTTTATTGTTACCGGTAACAAATAATTGGCGGGCGTCTTCGATAAACGTTTTCGGTTTGCGCTTTAAAATTTTATATAGCGCAATTAAGTCGGGGTTAATGTCGTTCAGTAAATACCGATCATAATTGGTATTCAAAAATACCGAACAAGCGCCAGCAAAGGGTTCTATCAGCTTGTCGCCGTCAGGAAGTACGCGTCTGATGTCGTCCACCAAACCGTACTTACCACCTGCCCACTTTAAAAACGCTCGCTGTTTTTTCATGCCGCTTGTTTTGCCGCCATTTTAATTTTTATTCTGACCACGATTGTAACCTGATTTGACCAGAAAGGTTAAGGTTGGTTTACCTTCGTTGCTTCAGGTAAACTTAGCCGACGCTCGCTTAAAACGATAATGACAAAGGCATCGCGCTTATGAAATCTTTTAAAGTTCCACACACACTAACCTTGCTATTCAGCATGATGATTGTAGCTATGATTGCTACATGGATTGTGCCACAAGGCTTTTTCGAAACTTCACTTACCGAGTCTGGCCGTGAAGTTGTTATTCCAAACACGTATGAGCAAGTTGAGTCTCGCGAATTACTTACACCTTGGCAGTTACTAACAGCTGTACCAAGAGCATTCGCAGCCGCTCAAGACATTATTTTCTTTGTATTCATTGTAGGTGGTGTTCTTGCTATTGCTCGCCGTACTGGCACAGTCGACGCACTCATTGGTCGATTGCTTGAGAAAAACCGTGAAACCCCAGAGCGTCTTATTTTCATGGTTATATTCTTTTTCTCATTAGCTTCAGGCGCAATTGGTACCGCTGGCGAATATATTCCATTTGTACTTATTCTGGTCGCGTTATGTAGAGCCATGAAGCTCGACGCTATGACCGCAGTAGGTATGACCGTAGCCGGCTACGGTGTGGGTTATGGTATTTCAGCATTTAACCCATTTACGGTACTTATTGCTCAAGGTATTGCGGAAATTCCACCTTACTCAGGCTTATGGTTACGCTTAGTTTTAATCTTACCTTTCGTTCTTATCGCGTTTCACCACGTGTGGAGTTACGCCAAGAAAGTGCGTGAAAACCCAGAAAGCTCACTTGTGGCTGACTTGCCAGACCCGCTAGAAGGACAAGAGCAAGCAGAGTATCCGCAACTCAATGGTCGCCACCGTCTTATTCTCGGTACTTTCTTAGCGACTGTAGGTATTGCGATTTACGGTATTTCACAATACGGCTGGTACTTATACGAGTTAGGCGCTTGCTTCGTAGGTTGGGGTATTTTAATTACTGTGCTGGGTCGCTTGAAATTTGACGACGCTGCAGACAGCTTTATTGAAGGCGTGAAAGACCTAACACATACAGCGGTGCTCATTGGTATTGCTCGCGGTATTGCACTTATTCTTGAAGACGGACAAATTCTGCATTCAATTGTGCATGGCTTGTCGTTGCCATTAGGTGAAGTACCTGCAGTGATTTCTGCCATCGGTATGTTGGTTATTCAAACCATTCTTAACCTATTTGTACCTTCAGGTTCGGGGCAAGCATTTGTAACCATGCCACTTATGGCACCACTGAGCGACTTAGTTGACGTACCTCGCCAAGTGGCTGTTTTGGCCTACCAAATGGGTGACGGCTTCTCGAACATGATTGTACCCACGAACGCCGTATTGATGGGTATTATCGGTATTGCCGGCGTACCTTACGACCGTTGGTTCCGCTTCTGTATGCCACTTATGGGTAAACTCATGTTGACCTGTGCGGTGGTTCTCGCATTAGCAACCTTGTTTGGTTACGGCATGGGCGTACAGCCGCAGTTAGAGAGTTCGATTGAAGTGCTCAGTGCCACACAAATGCTGAGTTAAACTTACATTCGAGTAAGCATTAAAAAAGGGGCTGAAATTCAGCCCCTTTTTAGTACGTAATAAAGCGTGGGTATTAATGTTCGTAGTAAAGACTAACTTAATAACCACCAGGCATACGCAACATGCCAGCAAGTGTTGAATAGCCCGTTACATGGTTGCTGTCTCGGTCAAAGATTACACTACATCCGATACCACCCTCGACTCCACACTGGCGTGATCTACGCAACCGCGTTCCGGTTCTCTGTCCATTTGCATAGTCGCTTTCCAATCCAGCTTGAATGTCTGCGATTTGCGCTTCAAACGACTCGTAACGGCCCGTTACGGTAATCACTTCCATATCGTCATAAGCGGTTAGGTCATTCAGAATGTCTTCTCTAGACTCTTCCGCAGCAACGACAGTCGGAGCCTCTTCCACTTGTCGAACAGCATCCACAATATTGTCTAGGCGCGCACGCGAGTCTCTGTATCCTTTTACTGCTAAACCACGGTACATAAGACCAGCTGCTACGACATCTTGCTGGTAATACTGTCCTTCCTCGATTAAACGAGCAAGTAAGTATTGCGCATTCGGAAGTTTTTCCTCTGCGGCTCGCTCTAGCAAGTCTAACCCTTCTTCAATGTCTTCACCTGCCTGCAATAGCTTTACCGACCGGTCAAACATAGCTAACGGATAACCGTAACTAATAGCACGGTCGATATAGTCTTCCGCTTCTTCGAGATCTTGTTCCCACACAATACCTTCACGATACCACTGCGCAGCAACATAAGGAGCAACTTGCGAGCGCATACGAATCGCTTCACGGAGCCACATACTCGCTTTGTCATGGTCCATTTCAACACCATCACCATGCGCATAGGCTAACGCCATAAACACCATCGAGCCAGCATGACCGTTTTGGCCATACTCCTCAAAATTCCGAATCATGCGCTCGCATTCTTCGCTTTCACACAAGTCGCTGAAGCGGTTTGACTCTTCTTCAGCTGCTACAGTCACCGAATAGCCACTTAGCGTCACCGCAAATAAACCTGAGATAAGGCCTAACGTTAAAGTTCGCATTATTTTCTCCTTGGTTAACATTCCCAGCCATGCTCCCTTTCCAAGAGCTGAGATTCATTCACCAGAAAGCGATTGCCTTAAGACATACGGTTTCTGGTATGATCTTGCCGCACACTCGGTTTCACTGCTCCCAAACGGCGGATATGCAACACATGAACGACCAAAACTCAGAACACTACGACGTACTCGTTATCGGAGCTGGTGCCGCAGGCCTCATGTGTGCCATTGAAGCTGGTAAGCGTGGTAAACGCGTTCTTGTTGTCGACCACGCTAAACAAGCCGGCAAAAAAATTCTGATTTCAGGTGGTGGCCGCTGTAATTTTACGAACATGTACGCCAGCCCTGAAAACTACATCTCGAACAACCCGCACTTCTGTAAGTCTGCGCTTAGCCGGTACACCCAGTGGGACTTCATCGGCATGGTCGATAAACATCAAATTCCCTGGCACGAAAAAACTCTCGGACAGCTTTTCTGCGATAACAGCGCTAAAGATGTTGTTCAAATGTTACTTGCAGAGTGTAGTAGTGCAAACGTCGTTGTGCAATTAAGAACCAATGTAATTGGTGTCAAATATAGTAACGAATTGTTTCAGGTCGAAACCGACCGCACATATATCAAATGTGATAGGCTAGTCGTGGCTTGCGGCGGACTTTCCATGCCCAAACTTTGCGCAACGCCTTTCGGTTTCCAACTTGCCGAACAATTTGGCCACAGCATTCAGCCCACGCGAGCAGGCTTGGTTCCATTCACGTTACACGACCAAGACAAAGAACAGTTCGCAGAAATATCGGGCCTGTCGGTAGACACAGTGGCGGAAAATGACCGCACCGCATTTAAAGAAGCCATGCTATTTACGCACAGAGGACTCAGTGGACCTTCTGTTTTGCAAATATCGTCCTACTGGCAACCCGGCGAAGCTGTGCGTTTTAACTTACTACCCGAGCTCGACATTGCCGAAGAACTCGCAAGCAAACGCAAATCCAATCCCAAACTAGGTTTGCACACACTGCTTCAACAGTGGTTCCCCAAACGTCTGGGGCAGATGCTCGCCGAGCGCCACAAGTGGCCCAATAAAAACCTAGCCGATCTCAACAAAACGGAAATTGAGTCTATTTGCCAAACCTTAAGTCAGTGGCAAATTAAACCGAATGGCACCGAAGGTTACCGCACCGCGGAAGTGACCATCGGCGGCGTGAACGTAGACGAAGTCAGCTCCAAAACCATGGAAAGCAAACTTCAACCCGGTCTATATTTCGTCGGTGAAGTCCTCGACGTCACCGGCTGGCTCGGGGGCTACAACTTCCAGTGGGCGTGGAGTTCTGGCTGGGTTGCTGGGCAGAGTGTTTAGAAACATCTTAAATGTTTCTTACTGACGTAATTTACACTTTGATAGTGAATTGCTGAATATTGTTGACGAACAGAATAGGTATCACTAGTATTGTATTCAACACGCCCGCCAAGCCTCTTAATAATGCTCAAATTGCGCGGGCTTTTTTATGCCTGATTTTTACACTACGAATGAGAAGGCATAATGAGTCAATTCAACAAACCTGCTGTTACTGTTCAAGACCAAATCAGCATTCTTCAAAGCCGCGGCTTAACCATTAAAAACCCTGAACGTGCGGAAAAGTACATAGAGGTAATCAGCTATTTTCGCCTTAGTGCATATATGCGTCCTTTTCATAAAACTCTAAATAAGCAATCGGTTGAACATCAATTCAAGGATGGAACTGAATTCAAGCAAATAGTTGGGTTGTACTCTTTTGATAGGGAATTACGGCTGCTTATCATGGATGCTATAGAGAGGTTTGAAGTTGCAGTTCGAGCCACCCTAAATAATACGATGGCTACTAAATATCAAAATGACGATTTATGTAGCGGCTCTCATTGGTACTTAAATGAGTCATTATTTAAATCGTCCTATCAACATAAGCGACTGCTAAAAGAAATCGAAGACAAGCAAACTAAAGAATTTAGTGACCTCCAAAGAGACATAAATAAGATTGAACGAAGCTCCGTTGAAGATGAGATTAAAAGTCAGCGAATTGAAAGAAGAGTTCGAGAAAATTACGCTCGCTTCTATCAACATTCATACGATTCTCCAAAACTTATGCCTGGCTGGGCGATGGTCGAAGAATTAACACTTGGCAGCATATCTCACCTTTATCGAGGTTTAGCAAAAGACATCGACCGTAAAGTAATCGCCAGAAGATTTTGCTTGCCTCAAGAGGTTCTAGAAAGCTGGTTACACACACTAAATTTTGTGAGGAATTGTTGCGCACACCACAGCAGGCTTTGGAATAGAGAATTATCGGTTCAGCCTAAAATTCCAAATGGAGGTATATGGCAGTTGCCCGAAAGACTAGAGCCTAGCCAAATACAGCCTAGGCGTCGAATCTTTATGGTGTTACTTATGTTAGCTCATCTCATGAGACAAGTTAGTCCAGAAAGCCAGTGGCACAATAAAATAAAAGCATTAGTCACTCTTCATCCTGAAATTCCTAAATTTCCAATGGGCTTCCCTAATAATTGGATGGATCATGATTTTTTCAGTAGCTAAGGACCTTGAGGCATTTAAAGTTAACCTTGGTGAAGTGCTCGACGTTACCGGTTGGCTGGGCGGCTACAACTTCCACTGGGCGTGGAGTTCTGGCTGGGTTGCTGGGCAGAGCGTTTAGATACAACTTAAGTGTTGTTTATTGACGTGACTTACTTTTACTTGGCATAAATATAAAAAGCCTCCTCTGTGGCTGGCTTGTATACCGTTACCCCCTCAAACCTGTCCTCATTCTGAAAAATTTGAAGGCTATTAATTAAGGAATCCACAGAATAAGCAACTTTGAATCCATCGTAAAAACAAGAAGAATATTCAAACTCGCTGCTTTGAGTTGATTTTGGAATTTCGACAGCATGGAGTCCCGTAAACATGCTTGGGGAATCTATCTCCAAACTTGTGCTCATGTTGCTGTCCCAAGTTTCAAGGCAGTTTGCTTGTTCCGAAGATGCGAGTACAAAAGAATGCTTGCTCCAGTTTTCCTTCATCACGTGGACAGCTAATACAACATTCAAAAGTATTGATAGACTCAACAAAAGCCTCATTATTGTCTCCTGCTTACTTCCAAAAAGGGCTAACATCACTTATTTTTTCAACACTGCTATCTTACAAAGCGCGGATTTCAGCTATGTATAGCCGCTCCCTAATCTCATCAACTTGAGGACCGTCCACTTGCGTCCAATGGATTTCTATACGGTCAAAATCAGTTGAAACAAAGTATCTGATACCAACTTCGTCAAAAGCCTCTTCAAACCGAGCTCTTTGCGTATCATCTCGTAAAATTAGACTTTCAAAATAATTAGAATCCAGATTGTCACCGAATTTTACTTGCCTTTGTATAGAGAGCACTTCTGCCATATCTTCTGCGTTATATACTATGTAACTGTTATCACCTCGATTTAATGTTGTAAACGCAATGCCTCGTGAGCGCATAATCTCTATAATTTGCTCTTTCTCAACTGCAGTGTTACCGAAAGGAAGGTTTGCTCTTACGCCCGCGGGCAGTTCAGCATCGTTGCAACCTACAGATACAAATATAATGAGCAACAGTATTTTTAAACGCCCAAGAGTTCTTAAGCACTCTACCGAGAGCATGATGTTCCACCGAGCACGCTTGGGCACTACTCTGGTTACTATCAATTTACTCAAACTCTGGCTGGGGTTCTTCAGGAAATGGATCATCTAATCCTTCAATCTCAGAGCGAAACGTGTAAGTCACATCAACCAAGCAACCTAAAGGCCTCTCCCTTAAAAAAACGCTCAAGTAATTTGGGCACTCATTAGTTGGGTAAAAGGTTCCATTTACGCCGACATAGCGGTAATGCAAACCCTCTATAGATGCCACAGCTTCCCCACAAAATCTCAACATCTCATAAACACGAATTGCCGTCATCGTGTCCTTGTCATGCATCAGTGCGCCGCAAAAGCTTCTACTATTTGTATCACCTGACAAGTACTCAAGGTCAACTCTGAGGTACCCGATAACCTGAATCTCTTTTCCTTTATATGCGTCTGGGTTAGTAACTAAATTAAAAAACGAGACCGTCTCCCGATCTGCGGGATAACCGCCCACGGAAAAGATTGAAATTACGAACGCCATAAATATTCTGGACTTCATTAACAGCCTCTCAAGCTTTTTAAATTATATAGATGTTCACGTGTCGAAGATGTAGCGGCAGACTAAAACCGAACATCATATTAGATGGTTATGTCCAAACAATCTCAGGTTTTGTTGCAACGACTATCAAATGGTTAACCTTTCTTCCCCCTAATTTGAGAAGAGTCGACGTAGCATTATAAGACGAGGTTCACGTTACCGACGCGCAACTCGGTTATAGTCTCACAACTCATGTTCTCTAATTTATGATCGAATTTAAAAAAGTGTCCTGCCTTTACTTCAAAAGCATTAATCGTTGATATGGTCCCGTTATTGACAACTTGTACTTCAACGCTCCTATTAAGAAGAGCTTCCGGGGTTTGACCCATATAAAATAATTCGGTTCTACAAGATGCTGAGTAAACTTCAATTGCCTCAGCTTCTACATATCCAAGCTTGGGGGTGTATGAATCTATTTCTCTAAGCTCTCCATCAATTTCTTCGAAATACATCGTCAATCGAATTTCCCCTGAGAAGTCACAATGTTCTAGTTCAAACTCGGAAAAATAACGCAATCCATCCGAATCCTTTTCGATTTCAAAAAAGGACGACTGATCTGAGCAACCCTCCAGCTCGAAAAAAGCGCGTTTATCTCCTGCACCTAAATATAGATGAGAGACCTGTAGAACCATTCCATTCGACGGTATATCTATGATTGAATACCAATTCACACCTAGCGCTGTACTTCCGTGCGCAAAGGATGAGAAAAACAATCCACACACGGCAAGAAATATGCCCTTAATAATCATCTTGAGGTCTGCTGATTGAAATAGCATTCACGCCTACCAAACATTCACTGATAAGAGACACTTGAAATTTTAATATCGTGAAAATTGAATTTATCTCCATCCCATACGAACATAAGCTCTCTGAACGCCTGGCTATACAATGCATTGTCGAAATCGTTTGCTCCTGAGAGTTCTATCAATGGCTCTAAACTAGGTGAGCCTAAAAAATATATTTGAAAACTAGGGGACATGCTTACACCACAGCTCAAAAAAGCACGATAGTTATTGCTTCGCTCTCCAAATGACCCAGCTTCACCGCGTGTAAAAATTACCCCCATAACCTCCGGAGAGAAATGAACATAAACCCTATCAACTTCTTCACTAAGGCCAGATTCAAAAAGCTCAGAGTATTCTTTCAAACACAAATGAACAGCCTCTAGTGAATCACTCACAATCTCATCGTTTGAAAAATACTCTTCTCCGCACACTGAAAAACAGATTAGTATCATTGAACAAAAACCAAGAGTTCTCATTATGTTACTCCCAAATAGTGCACAGTCTTCTTATTAGTTAAAGTTCTCTCACCCGCCGAAGAGTCTCAATCTGAGGATGAGTGGAATTAAACAATCCGTCATTCACAAAAGAACTAATCGTTTGGCTTAAATCTTGAAGAGTTTCTCTCACGAATTGGCCCACACACTAGTTCCAAACAGTCACAGCTACAGGTATTTCTCCACCGATCATAGTGAGCTCTATCGACACAACACCGCCGCTATTTGCCATACCTACAAGTGTGTCGCAGTCGACGTTTTCTGCGCACTGAAATTCGTACGGTGGAAGCGAGTAAATGCCATTACCCACAGATACGAATGCGTCATTGGTGAGTGACACATCTTGGTATACATAAGTGGTTCCAATAGGGTCTTGCTCTTGGCGAATAGTTCTTAAAATTTTATATTCGTACGCGGATGAGTCCTCTGGTGGGTTTTTTATTTCAATGACTTCCAGTAGTAATTCATATTCAGTTCCGAACTCATATTCAAAGTCTATGATTGGACTAAACGCCCTAGAAGCACCAGAAGAGTCTGTCACTGCTGGAGAGCAAAGCGTCGCATATTCCCAAGAGTGGTGGCAGAGTTGGGGAGTACTGCTGATTGTTACGGTAATTTGCTCATTGTCGTTAGAGCTTAAATCACAGCCGACCATAAGAAGCAAAAATGTGACGGCAAGAAGAGTGTTTTGTTTAATTCCTTTTACCATGTTCTATTTCCTTTGTATTGCATCAACCACTAAAGCATACATTATCAACAATTGCTTTGGGGTAAAAACTAAACAAAGTAAAAGTATATAAACCTTTCGATTAGGTACTAATACGTATCCCGATGATACCGATGCTCGTCCACAAGGCGTTCGTATTCTGCCTCGCCGAATAGTTTTTGTAAGGCAAGGTCAACTTCTACGCCCATGGAGTGGTGTCGGCCACACACGTAAATATGGCCGTTTTGCTGAATGAACTTTTGAATTTCTTGAGCTTGCTCTGCAATTTTGTCTTGCACGTAGCGGGGTGCGGTTTCGCTTTGGGAAATCGACTGCCGGGAAAATACTTTGTCGAGCTGCTTTAGCGTTCCCTCTTCTAGCCACTGCTGTAATTCGTCGGCTAAAGGTTCGTCTTGCTCTGGGTAACGCTCTCCGTAAATAAGCCAAATTGGGCCATGCTCACCGTTTTGTTTGCGCTGCATAACCTGGCTTCTTACTCCAGCCAGTCCACTACCGGTAGCTATCTTTAATATCGGGCTGTGCATATCTTCAAGGTGGCAAACCTTGTTTTCACGAATGTAGCCATCAACAACATCACCTTCCGTTAACGTAAAGGTAAGCCATTTGGAGCAAACGCCGAATTCACCATTTTCTTGCTTATACTGACGCACAATCAGCTTTAAAACGCCTTCTTCAGGTACCGAAGCGATTGAGTAGGTTCTCATGTGTGGGTCTTGGTAGGCATTGGGAAGCTTAAAGTCGACCAAATCACCGGCTTGCCATACCGCCGTTTTGTCTAACACCTCGAATTCAAGCTCAAATAAACCGTCTGAAGGTCCTTTATTAAGCCGTTGCTGCCTTATTAAACGCAATGAAACCGGTTTGACGTGGTTCGCGGTTCCAATTTCTTCAGCGGTAATTCGGTCATGCAATTCAATGCTTTTAAATTCAGTAGCCCCAGCCTGAAGCATTCGTTGCTGTAACGCATACCCGAATGCACAAAAGTCGGGGTAGGTTTTATCGCCTAACGCCACCACGGAGAATTTTAAGCGTGGGAAATGAACACTCGAACGGCCAAGCTGCTTAAATAGCTTTCGCCCGTTATCGGGTGGTTCGCCGTCTCCATAAGTGCTCACCACGAAAGTGATGTTTTCGAGCGCGCTCATGTGTTCTAACGTCAATTGATCGAAAGCAACAGCTGCACAATCTTGTTGCGCAGCCAGCTTTTTGGCGAGTAATTCAGCGGTTCCCGTTTGGCTAGCAAAAGCAATTAATGATGACTCGCTAGATAGGTCAGCCAGCTTTCCACTTTTCTTGCGCCGTTGCACGTACGCCACACGGGCTGCCCAAACAGCCCATGCAACGGTTAGAAATAAAGCTAAGCTAATGCTTTGAAACTCGCTCATTTCTGGGTTGGCTACTTATAAAGGCAACACTTCAAATGTGCCCGCATAACCACCACTGCGAATGGTTGCAGGCGCAGCTGCTTGGTCGTCTTGGTAGCTAGCTTCCATGAAATACATGCCAGCTTCTGGCCAGGTTACTTCAACCATGCCCTCAGCATTGGAAACCAGTGTTATCTCTTCTTGGCTATTGCGATAGCGCATACCACCGCGCACAACCTCAACTTCCACGCCAGCTGCCGGTTCACCGTCGATAAAAAATTGGAATGTAGCTGTTTCAGTCGCGTACAAGTCGTTCGGATGAGTATGGAAAGCTAGCTCTAAGCCATGCCCTGTTGGTTCAAGCACTTCATAAGTGGGTGCACCTACAGTTGCAAACGACTCAATGCGGCGTGAGCTACGCATAACACGTAATTCGTCAGCATTTTGCGGAACCGCAGTAGCAAATTCAGACTCGTTTGCTTGCTGTCCGCGACCCGGCCACATTTTACGATTACCTTCCTCGTCTCGCCAGAACGCGCGAAGCCCTGCCGAAGCAGACGCAATACGATACGTGCCTTGCTGCGTTAACTCTAAGTCGAACACACTTCGGTATTTGCCTGATGACGAGTTTAACAATTCAAGCGAGGTACCGTTTGGCGCAGTCACTTCAACGCCATTTAAAGACATTGCATGGTGGTCCGCATGAAATAGCGTATTCGAAATTGCCGCATCTACGGTAATAAAAGGGGCGTCACCAGAAAGTACGGTAGCACTCGGCTTTAACCACGCGCGGTGGGCGTCAGCAGGGAACGACAACGCTGTTAAAGAAACTAACGCACCTAGCACGATTTTCGTTTTCAGATTATTCATATCTTGTCTCCGTTTTAATTTCGCTGTTCTTATTCAGATAAATTTAGCGTCGCTAGCCCCAACTCAGAGTTGCCGCGCGCTTGGATAGGAAATTCATTAGTTTCAAGAGGTAGAGAAAAAGTAAGGCTTAACAACTCTCTTCCACCCACTTCTCTTGCGGCTTCAATACGCAACGTATATTCACCTTCGGGCAGGTTTTTAATGGCATCGGTAAGTTCTGTTTGAAGCTGGTGCACTCCAGGTCCACGGGTTGCACCAGAAAGACCGTCTACCGGCAATTCGAGTGCGCGACCACCTCTGCGCCACCATTGGCGCATATCTTTAAGCCACTCTTCTCCTTCTTGATTCGCCATTTCTACGTCGTACCACACCGCAACTTGGGTAGCTTGGCGACGCGAGTTTTCAATCCAAATTCCCACATAGGGCTTGTGATATTCAGCTACATTCAAGCGTGGAATTTCTACATTTAAAGCAAGCTCGGCGGCGCTCGATGAACCCGCAAATAACACAGCAAGCCATACAAATTTGTTCACATACTTCATAAAGTCTCCTAAGAATCCTTCTGGCTACACAAAGAGCAAAATAATGACTACAGGAATAAGCACACCTAGCGTGGTAATCGGCCATGTAGAAGCCCGATGGCTAGACTGCCTAAACAACAAAATTAAACCCGTTACACAAAACACGATGCACACCACAGAAAAGGCATCGATAAAAACTCTCCAGGCCAAACCGGTGTCTCGTCCTTTGTGCAGGTCATTGAAATAAGCCACCCAACCTCGCTTGGTCGACTCATAAATAAATTCAGAGAATTCAGTGTCTATCGCTATCCAAGCGTCGGACCCTGGTTTAGCCAACGCTAAGTAGAACTCAATGCCGTCCCATTCTCCTTTTACACTGGGTATGGAAACATCGAATTCGGTGTCTAGATGTCGTCGCAAATTAGCCGGCAATAGCACTTCGCCCTCGGGTAATTGGCGCAAACTCTCTAGCAAAGGCTCAGGTAGTACACCCTCTACCTCAACAATTTGAGGTTCGCTCGGAATAGCACCAGCGTGATTCAAAGTTATTCCTGTAACCGCAAACAAGAGCATACCCACCAAAGTGATTGCTCCGCTTATCCAGTGCCATTGTCGAACTGTTCCCACACGATTTCTCTTTTCTAAAATCAATAAAAAAGGGGCGCACTTGCACATTTGAACGTGCGCCCCAGCCAGGGTTAGAAGTTAACGGTTAAACCGACCCAGAAGTTACGAGCTTTGTCTTTCACGTTGTAGTCGTCGGTAAACTGCACTTCACTCGTTACACCACGACCGGTTAGGTACTCGTATACACCGTCGTCGTTCAAGTCGACATAATTAGTGGTGTATGAGGTAAAGTCGCGGTCGAGTAAGTTGTTTACACGCAAGTTTAAAGCGGTGCTATCGGTTAACTGATAGCGTACGCCTGCGTTCAACAAGCCGTAGTTTTTGTAGTACAGCTCGCGCTCACCTACCGAGTCATAGCCGCGGTAGCGATCAGAGCGTAGCTCCGCCTGAATGTAAGTGCTAAAGCCTTGGCGAATCTCCCAGTTTAGGAATAGGTTAGCCATGTGCTCTGCGGTATTCGTAAGCGGTAAACCTACTTCCGGACCGCTCATTTGTTCGCTGTCAGTCCAGGTGTAATTACCGCGGAAGTAAAAACCGTCGAAGAATGTGTATTGACCAGCAATTTCAATACCTTGCAAGTCTACTTCGTCGATGTTTATTTTCTGGCTGTAGGTGTCGTAGCCTAACTGGTCATACTCACCTAAATTCACACAAGGACGCACACCACCTGTCGTTTCACAGCTTTGAATAGTGTCCCCGCGTGCTATTTTGTCTTCGAACTGAGTATTGAAATACGTCACATTGAAGTTGTGCTCGCTATACGGCGAAGTCCAGTACAACGCAATTTCAGAGTTCACGCTGGTTTCCGGCTCTAACTCTGGGTTACCCGCAAATGGGCTAGTACCTTGCCCACCAAACCCGGTAATACCGTCGTAAAGGTCTGTAGTTTGTGGCGTTTTATAACCTGTACTCACACCCCCTTTTAAGGTCCAGTTGTCAGCTAGGTGATAAACCGCGTACAGCCTAGGCGAAACATGGCTACCGAACACGTCATGGTCGTCATAACGCACGCCTGCAGTAACCGTGAACGACTCTACCGGAGTCCAATTGTCTTCGATGAAAACAGAGTACATTTGCTGTTCTTGAATGGCTCCTGGAGAACCGTCCTCTAACCCAAACACACCGTCTTTTAGTTCACCATCAATAATCTGGCCGCCAATAACAAACTTGTTGTATCCCCAGTCACCAGAAAACGGAATGTCTAAACGCATGTCTACCGTGTATTGGTTGCTGTCTAGCGGACGATCTGGCCGCGGTAAGAATGTATCTTCTGCTAGAGCTTTACGCTCTTCTTCAGTCATACCTTCGTAGTCACCGGTGCCGTCATACATTTCTTGCAACAACAAACGCTCTGAAACCGACAACGGTAACGTTCGGCCATTGTTTTGCGTGTCTACGTAAGAAAGTGCAATGAAACTTTTACCAAAAGACCATTCGCCATGATGAGCAACCGACCACCATGTGCGGTCGAATGATTGATCAGCCGCATAACCAGCACGCGGATTCACCTGACCACCTCGAGCTTGCCAAAGCGCTTCAATATTGTCTTTAGTGCCAAGAGGATAGGTAATTTCTCCGTTTTCTACGTCGTAACTTGGCGAGTTGTCATAAGTTTGGCTAGACGTGTCGAAGTCGAAAGTGATTCTTTGATTACTTGAGGGAGTCCACGACAGTGTAAGGCCCACGTGCTCGTCTGAGTTATCTACCGTGCGGCCACCGCCGCCAAAACCTAATGAACGGTTATGTACCGTTCCATTTGGGTCTGTTGCGGGCTCGAAAGTAGGACTCGAGGCTTGCTGATCGTATATGCTTCCGCGAATACCAGTACTGAGTACATTTTCAACGAGAGGTCCCATTAAGCTGAAGTCGGTCGTGAAGTCATCACCGAATTCATCGTTCGTTTGAATACTACGGGCAAATGTTACAGCGCCTGCCCATTCATCAGTGTGCTTTTTGGTAATAATATTAACTACACCGCCTAGAGCGTCGGAACCATACAATGTTGAAGCAGGGCCACGAATGACCTCGATACGCTCAATAGCTTCTAAAGGTGGAATATGGTTAAAGGCGTTCCCACCGAAATTGTTTGGGTAAATATCACCATGGTTATTCTGACGGCGGCCGTCGACCAGAATAAGCGTATATTCACCTGTTAAGCCGCGCATGCTAATGCTGCCTTGCCCTGTTTTGTCGCGCGTAGTTCCAATGTCTACGCCTTCTTGGAACTTCACCGCGTCGAGCAACGAGGTAAAAGAAGTTGCTCTTAATTCTTCGGCTGTAATAACTGAAATACTGGCAGGTGCCTCGGTAATTTTTTGCTCAAACCCTGAAGCAGTAACAACAATACGCTCGATTCCGTCAGGTACTTCGTTGTCTGTTTCACTCGCAAAAGCCGGCGTAGTTAAAGCGCTAGCCACTACTAATGCAACCATGTTCGGTGCAAAGTTCTTCATTTTTATCCCCTTAAAAGTGCTTGTGCCTGCCACAGAAATCACATTGCGCGAAGATGATAACTATTCTCATTTAGCGCTGTCAATGAAAATGAGAATGGTTCTTATTTGTGTAGTAAGGGTATAGTTTGGTTTCGTCGTTGCGTTATAGAAAGTAAGTCGCCCCATAAAAGGGGCGATAAAAATAAGCAGATAGTGAAAGGAAGCTAATTAGAGAGTGCTGAGCAACATGCTAAGCCCGGAGACGATGAGCAAAAGGTAGATAACTTTTCGAAAACCGGTGTCGGAAACCTTGTCGTGCAAATAGCTACCAGCCCAAACCGCAAGCGCTAGCACCGGAATATACGCGAGAATAACGGGCAAAACTGGCTGCACTTTTTGTTGTGCAAGCATAATGATGGTGTAACTCACATTTAAACCGAACCACACACTCACCAAGGTTGCGCGAAATTGAGCTTTGGGTATGCCCTTTGTATTCAATGCATACACGAGTAAAGGTCCGCCAGAAGCAAAAAGTCCGTGCGTTATTCCTGCAAAAAACGTCCAGATTGGCTGCCACCAAGAAGGTTTAGGCTTCACCGCAATGCCGCGATATATTTTATAAAGCTCGCGTCCTGCGAACCATAGAATCAATATGGCGAACATCGCTTTTAATGCGTCGGCTTGTAGGTAATTCACCAATACAATGCCTACCACCATACCTATGCCCATTGCGGGTAGTATTGTTTTAAGTAGCAGAGCGAAGTGTATGTCGCGGTAATGTTTAATTATAAGCGTACTGGTCATCACCACACTAAGCGGAACCAAGATTGTAAGCAGCTGCGGAATAGGGAATAGGGTACTTCCGAGCGCAAGCGCAATAACAATACTGCCAAATCCGGTCATCGACTCTGACGTAAAAGCTACCCAAATAAATAAACCTAACAGCACCCAGGTCCATTGAATATCAATCGCCACGAATAATGTCCTCGTTAAATTTCTTCCAAGTAATTCGGCGGTACAAAGCAGGCAGTAAATGCCAAATATAGTAACCCAACCTTGCTGTGAATTGGTGCCCCCAAACTCTGGGTTTACGCTTTAAGCTACTCACTACAATATGCTTAGCCATGTCGTCTGCGGACCCTACGCTTCCCACAGTAGAACGTTGAGTTTGCGCGTGCAGGCCGTCGGTACCCAATGCGTGCTTGGCAATTCCGGTGTCCAAGAAGCTGGGGAAGCATAAAGTAACGTCGATGCCTTTGCGTTTTAGTTCTGGCCGCCAAGTTTCAAAGTGCTGATTCACCGCCGCTTTCGATGCGCAGTATGCAGCACGCCCAGGTAGGGGCAACCAGCCAGCCATACTACCAATGACCGTAACAACGCCTTGTCCGTCTTGCAGCGCAGGAAGTAATCCGCGGGTTAACTGCACCGCCGCACGCCAGTTCAGCGCCATAACACGGTCAAAAACTTCCTGATCAGTGTAGTTTGCCGAGCTACGATGGGTAATGCCTGCATTGTTGATCAGTAAATGAATCGGCTCTTGCGTTAAACTTAAACCTGACAAAAAGCTTTGAATGTCCTCGTCGTCAGTTAAGTCTAAGTCGTAGGTTTCGGTGCGACCTTGGCCTATAGCCTCAAGCTCACTTTTGGCAGACTTAAGCTTTTCTCCGTCGATGTCTAATAACATCAAATGCCAGTTCTGCTTGGCGAGTTGCTTTGCCATGGCTAATCCAAGCCCTTGTGCACCGCCTGTGATCACCGCTGTTTTATTCATATCGGGAACCTTTAAAAAAGACTACACGCCAAAGCGTTATGATTTCTGATGTTTGAGGAAGTATTTAAACACTTCCACGCTAGACTTCTCGGGTTGGTAACCAAATTCGCTTTTTAGGCGTGCATTGTCCAAAACCGGTCGAAACTGTAGAAACAACAAATGGTTAGGTCCAGCTTGAGATAACCCCAAACTATGCGTTACCCATAGCACCGAGCGTACCAATCCTGCAGGTAGCTGCCTTAATGGCTTGCGCATAATTCCCGCGAGTTCCTTGACCGTCACCGCACCGTCGCCTGCTACGTTATAAATTCCTGTAATGCTTTCGCTCACTCCACGAGTCAGAATTTCTATGAGATCTTTGTCCCAAATAAAGACAAATGGCGAGTCGTAACCGCGTATCGCCAATACCGACTTACGCGCGAACAACTGAGTAATCATGTTTTTAGTCGTGTCGCCCAAAACTGTGCCGGGACGCAAAATAAGCTGTTGTAGCGTAGGGTGACCTTCGCGATATTGCGCAAGCATTTCTTCCACAATACGTTTGTGGCGACTATATGAAAAAGCGTCATTACCTCGAAGCGTGTCGGTTTCTTTCAACCAAGCGGGGTTGTCGGCATGATACCCGTATGCTGCGCCGCTGCTAGTAACCGTAAGGTGCTTCACCCCTGCAAATAAACAGCCTTCAACCACATTGCGCGTGCCATTGACGTCGATGTCGTATTCCAACTCTTCGTTTGCTCCGGGGCTAACAATAGACGCCAAATGCACAACATGCGTGGTTCCAAATTCACGTAGCCGCTCTCCAAGGTTAGGGTCGCGAATATCCATTTTTTCGATGTCGAAACCCATTTCACTTGCGGGTTTACTTACAATGTCCAAACCCAACACGTTAACACCGAGATGAATTAATTTTTTCGCTAACTGCGAGCCTATATATCCGGCAGCTCCAGTGATCACTACGCGCATTACTTTTAGTCCTTGTTCGTTATTGCAGTGGCTTCAGGTGGTCGACGCGACCAGAATGTTGAAAGGCTAATACCACTCACTAAGTGCCAAATTCCCCAAAATGCAGCAATTAAAATTGCAGCGCCTTGATTCGCCATAAAGGTAAATAAAATAACTAAGCCTAAGCCTGAGTTTTGAATACCCACCTCTAGCGTTACCGCACGCACATCAGCTTCGGGCTGGCGAGTTAGCTTGGCCATGCCATACCCCAACGACAAAGCCAAAGCATTGTGAAGAAGCACATAACCTGCGAAGGCAGCATAATGTTCAAGGAATAAAGAGAAGTTGGTTTTGAATGCAATAGCGACAAAGACCAAGAAAATACCTAACGCTGTCCAACGAAAAGGAGTTTCAATTCTAGGAAGAAGATTAGGAAATCGGTTACCTACCGTCATGCCAAGTAGTAATGGAATACCGAGCACAAGAACCACCAATACCACAACCTGTATTGGATCTAGAGCAATGCTGTCAACAATGTTTGCGGTAGGCTCGTAGGCATTGGCATAAAACAGAAAGTTGAGCGGAGTAAGCAATAATGACGCGGCACTAGAAACGGCAGTCATCGACACCGAAGTAGCTACATTGCCTCGAGCAAGAAAGGTCATTACGTTTGAAAAACTTCCGCCCGGACACGCCGAAACCAGCATCATACCCAAAGCCAATCCCGGCTCGGGTTGCAGCCAAACGATTAAACCAAAGGTAGCAGCTGGCAATATGAAGAATTGCGTTATAAGCCCAGTTACTGGGGCTTTCGGCGACTTTAAAATAGCTTTGAAGTCGCTTACTTTTAGCCCTAGTGACACGCCGAACATCATTAAAGCCATGGTGATGTTCAAAATAACTAAACTGCTTGGATTAAATTCAATAGTGACCTGATCAAGCATTTGTATTGCTGTCCTTGAGATTCAAATGATTCTCCAGTTTAGCAATATGGTCACTTAAAAGACCCAAATAAGTTTCCTTGTGCACGTAATACGACATGCGGTCTAGTTTTAAATACTTCATACCACCGCTTAAGTCAGTGTTGTTTTCCTCAATACGATGCTCTATTGCAGACGGAACGCCTAAGCCCTGCTGAGCTTTCAGGTAGAGAGCAACCATTTTTGCTTGGTCGGCGCGGCCCTGCCAGCCTAATCCAGTGGCTTCGACCATGCCTAACATGCAAACATTTGGTTCGTTTGGATTAAACACATTAAGGTACAAATGCGGTGCTGAGGTTTGCCAATTTAAGTATTTTTGATCGATGAATGGAAACTTCAGCTTATAACCCGTAGCAAATACGATTTTGTCGAACTCGGCTTCTTTCCCGTCGTGAAACTTCACTAGTTTATCTTGCGTGTCGGTAATCGAGCCCATGGGTGAAATATCGCCATGACCTAGATGATGCAAAATCAAAGAGTTCATAACCGGGTGAGACTCATACAAGCGATAGTCAGGCTCTGGCAAACCGTATTGGCTTGGCTTACCCACCAGCGCCCTTACAATTAAGCTGTCTACCCAGCGTTTAAGCTTTCCAGGTAACTTGAGTTTACCCCCAAGCGTGTCAATTGCCTTACCGAGTACAAACTTAGGCAAAAAGTAGTACCCGCGGCGCACACTCAAACCCACTGACTTCGCGTGATGAACGGCATCTACTGCAATGTCACAGCCGCTATTGCCACAACCCACGATAAGTACGCGTTGGTCTTTAAAGCTTTCTGCCTTTTTATAGTCGCCAGAGTGAATAACTTCACCCGTAAAATTACCTGGAACTTTCGGCATATTCGGGTAGTGCAATGTTCCCGTGGCAATAAGTACGCCCTGAGCATCAAATACCTGAGTATCACCAGTTTGCGTGTTCTCCCAGGTTATCTTCCAATAGTCGCTCTCAACTTTCTCGATTCCAAGAACTTTAGCGTTGTATTGGTATTGCTCGTCTAGGTTAAAATGCTTTGCGTAAGCCTTAAAATAAGCGCCAACATCCCTATGGCTAGGGTAGGTGGCAACCGAATCCGGCATTGGAAACTCTTTCAGCTCGGTCATAGTTTTCGAACTAATCAAATGAGCACTTTCGTACATGGTGCTATGTGGGTTTTCTATATCCCATAACCCACCGGCACCAGAGTGAAGCTCAAACCCTTGAAAAGGCACGCCGTAACGCGCTAGCTCTCGCGCCATAACAAGCCCCATTGGGCCTGCACCAATTACCGCATAAGGTCTTGTTTGGCTCTCGCTCATCGCTACTTCCTTTTCAGTTGTTCAAATATCAAGTAATAGACCGCTCATCTTAATTCAAAAATTCATCAACACACGGTTAAACCGTGCAATTATCGTTAATTCGTGTCACATTATGGCACGAATTATCTAAATCAAATCATTATGGCTGAAGTTTCATATTCATATCAGCGCACGGTTTTACTTGCAGCGCACCAATCAAAAGTTATTCAAAGCAATAACTTAGCTTGGCGTGAGCAGTTCGAAAGGCAAAATAGTCGAGTCAGCCTAACCGAGCAAGATGAGCTTTGGGCGAAAATAGAACGCTCTCCTTATGCTCATCAATTTTTACCCACACTGACCGAAGTTATTGACCCGCTGAAGTTGGACGTCCTCGGGTATGCAGCAGCAAGTTGCTCCACTTTGGGCGAAGCCATTAGTTTGTTTCAGCGCTACTACGCTTTAATTGGTGACGGGGGCGACCTATTCGTTATGCATACGGGTTCGCTACTCGCGCTTGAGTACGTACCGCGTTATCAAGTAACACGCCAACTTAGAATTGAAGCTGTACTGGTATGTATTATGGAGCTTTCCAAGCAGCTCACGGGGGACCGTGTTAGCGACATGGTGGTTGGCTTACCGAATAAACCGAGTGCGTCATTTACCACGTTAATGAAAAAGTATACGAAGCAGCCTTTAGTGCAATGCACAACGCCTTGCATTCGTTTTCCAAAGCAATCCCTAACCTTGCCCGTGGTAACAGCGAATAAGCGCCTACTCCCTATGTTAACCAACGACTTAGAGCAACAACATAGAGCTTTGCAGGGCGTTTCTTTGGAGCAAAAATTGAGTAATTGGTTGGTTGAAGAACCAGAGCTTTCGCGCGTGCAAGTTGCTACTCGCTTGCGTTGTTCAGAACGCTCCCTGATTCGTAACTTAAAACAAGAGGGTGCGTCTTTTAAACAAATACGCAACTTAGCGCGCCAGCAAGTTGCTCGGAAACTAATACAAACTGCGCTTCCTTTGGACGAAATTGCCCACAAACTTGGTTATTCCGACGCCAGTGCATTCATTAAAGCTTACAAAAGATGGTTTGGTGAAACACCACGGAAAAGAGGATAATAATGGAAGTTCCAAAGCCACACATCCTTGTGCGCTTTGGTATTGAAAGTGTTCTCGTTATGTATTGCCCTCTCAATACAGCAGCAAACTACTGGAACAGCCCTGTTCGTTCCCTTTAATTCAACACGATAACCAAGAACAGTATGATTATAATCATGTGAATTTAGGGTTTCAACACTTCAACTTGTTACAATTTGTTAACTTTGTCATTTATTGTAAAAATTCTTCAAGCAATTCGGCTTTCTGCGAGATGGTAATAACCCCGTCTAAGTGGCCCCATGGCCCAACTATTTCCTCATATTGGGTATTATTTCCTTGCTCCTGCAGAATGTTATAAACCCGCTGTGCTAGATAAGGTTGCAATAACAAGTCGTTCTGAGCCGGTAAAAACAGTGTCTTCGCCTGAATCTTAGCTAAGCCTTCTTCCAAGCTCTCTCCATGACCCGCCATAAACAACTGGTTTGCACGTACTAAATACAAAATATGGTTCGCATCTGCGTAGGTCGCTCTTTGTGTTGCCATTGCTCGTAAGGTATTTACCGCCTGAAAGTTCGCCGAAATATCTTGCAGGGGCGCAGGCTCAGAAGCCGAGCTTTGAGCGTGAATCTGATTGAATATTTGTGGATGCTGAGCCTGCAAAGTAATTTGCATTAATGCTTGAACCACACCTTCTGTAGGTTTTTCACCACCGTAATAGTCGCCACCATTCCAGTTCGGGTCGAGCATAATAGGATTTGCCCATTGCTGTAGCGCTGCGATGGTCCATGGATCGCTCTCTCCCATGCCAATGACCGAAGCCATACGTTCTACTTTTTCAGGATAAGCAATCGACCACTCTAACGCTTGTAAAGAGCCCATAGACGCACCCACAACCGCGTGTAACTTCTCAATACCTAAACTTTCAAGCAGTAAGTTCTGTACTTCAACAAAGTCACGAATCGTAACCACGGGAAAGTCTAAGCCATAAGGCTCATTAGTTTCTGGATTAATACTAGAAGGACCTGTGGTGATGACATTCGGGTCGTAAGGCGATTGGTTTACTAGCGTATCTGAACTAATTACATAATATTTATCGGTGTCGATAGCTTTACCTGGGCCAATGATGGCGTCCCAATAACCTGGCGCAGCGTCACTCTCTGCGTAACGACCAGCTGCATGGCTTGTGCCCGAGAAAAAATGGGTGATTAAAATAACATTGTCTTTCGCTTCGTTAAGTTCGCCATACGCTTCCCAACCCACACGTACTTCAGGAATAACCTCTCCACCTAGAGTTGTGAAGTTTTCAGTCACGAATTCTTGCTTTTCAACAATTGGGTACGCTTGGCTCTCCGCTCCACACGCGCCTAGCACCAATACCGCAAGGCTGAATGCCGCAGTTTGAATAAAATGTTTCATGGTTAATCCTTACCTTTTATAAGAAAGTCTACATATTGGTCGCGAAGGTCTTTTTTTACCACTTTACCGGTTCCGGTACGCGGTAATTCGTTAAGCACCACCATGGCGTCGGGCATCCACCACTTCGCGATTTTACCCGTAAGATGCTCGACCATGTCTTTGCTCGAAAGCTCATGCCCTTGATTGAGCACAACAAGCAACAGCGGGCGCTCGTCCCATTTTTCGTGCTTCACACCAATAACACAGCATTCGTTCACGGCTGGGTGCTGACTTGCAATGCTCTCTATTTCCAGTGAACTAATCCATTCACCACCACTTTTTATGACGTCTTTGGTGCGGTCCACCACTTTCATGTGACCTTCATCGTCGATCACGGAAATGTCGCCCGTAGCCAACCAACCATTTGGAAAGCTACTTAAATCATCATTTTTGAAGTATTGGGAGCAAATCCAAGGACCACGTACACGTAATTCTCCCGAGTGCTCTCCGTCGTGCGGCAATGGTTTATCTTCACTGTCGAAGATTTCCATTTCGATACCAAAACAAGCTTTTCCGGCTGTGGTTTGACGTTGCCAACGCGCTTCATTGCTCATCTTTTCCAAACTTGGAGAAGGCGGCAGCGAAGTTACTAAAGGTCCTGTTTCGGTCATACCCCAGATAGGTTGCCAATATATGTTGTAGTGCTGGTCATAAGTTTTCACTAAGCCCATTGGGGAGGCCGCCCCACCGACACACACACGCTCGAGGGGCAGCTTATGAACACCTTCAGCTTGCAGGTAATTATGTAGCGTTAACCAAATGGTAGGAACGCCCAAGCCAACGTTAACTTGTTCGCTCTCTATTAATTCCCACATGCTGGCACCGTCCATACCGTGGCCGGGAAACACTAATTTCGAGCCCGACAACGGCGCAGCATAAGGCGCACCCCACGCGCTTACGTGGTACATCGCTACCATAGGTAAGAGTACTGTTTCTTCACGCAAGTCGAGTAGTGCCGGTGACGCCGCAGCTTGCGCATGAAGTACCGTAGCTCGATGAGAGTATAAAACGCCTTTCGGGTTTCCCGTTGTTCCGGAGGTGTAGCACAGAGAAGCTGCCTCATTTTCATTGAAACGAGGCCATTCATAATGTTCTGGTTCGTCTTTTAACAAGGTTTCGTAGCAGTACACCGGACTTAAAGAGGTTTCCGGCATTTCATCTTCGTTACATAAAACAATGTAACCTCTCACCGTGCTGAAGTTGTCTGAACTTTGCTCTAATTGCTCAATAAAGCCAGGATCAACGAACATATACTGGTCTTCAGCATGGTTCACCACATATTCAATTTGTTCACTGAATAAACGTGGATTCACCGTGTGTAAAACAGCTCCAACACCTGCGATACCGTAGTACAGCTCCATGTGACGGTGGGTGTTCCATGCCATAGACGCAATGAACATCCCAGGCTTTACACCAAGCTTATTCAGTGCGTGACCTAGCTTGTGTACGCGTTTCCAGGTTTCCCGGTAAGTTGTGCGATGAATGCTGTTGTCGTGTAGCCGAGACACAATTTCCTGATGTGGAAATCGCTGGTTGGCATAAGCCAATAAGTCGATAACCATCATAGGCGTGGGCATCATGTTACCCGGCTGCACAATATTACCTTGGTCAGATTGTGTAGAAACATACTGCATGGCTACTACATTCCTGTCTTAGAAAAAGTTAAACAATGCGATAGCTATCGCTAAACCAATCACCGGCACAACAACCGTTACTGCACCTACAGCCCAATAAGCGTCACTGTGTTTCTCGTTACAGATAGCGCGAATCGTGGTCACTACATATCCGTTATGCGGGAGCGAATCTAAAGCACCTGAAGATATTGAAACGACACGGTGAAGTTGCTCAGGGCTTACACCTTGATCAAGGTAGTGCGGTCCAACTTCCGGCAACGCAATAGCTTGACCACCCGAGGCTGACCCGGTTAAACCAGCAATAACGCTTACCGCAATTGCCGCACCTACTAATTCATTTCCAGGAATAGACGTCATTGCCGCTACTGCAGTTTCGAACGCCGGAGTTACCCGAGCAACACTACCAAAGCCCACCACAGCGGCTGTATTACCGATTGCAATTAAGGCTCCTGTGGTCGCTTGACCTAGTGCCTCTTGCATGTCTTTAAAGAATTTCCAATTGATAGCCATGAGCGCCAGCACACCACCAGAAAGAGCAACGATAAGCGCCATTTTCCCTAAGCTATCGTGGTAGAAGAATGACAGCGCCAGTACCACAACTAAGGGCAGGAAACCGGTTATTGGATGAGGTAAAGATCTTTCGTCTAGTGTAGGGTCGCCCACGCGTGACTCGAAAGACTCGCCTTTGTTCACGGCATGGCTAATCATTTTCGTAAGCCACCAATAGCCCAATACAAACATGATCACGGCTACCACCAAAGAAACTTCCCAAGCGGCATAAGGCGAAGTGCCCAGGTATTCAATTGGAATCCAATTTTGAATTTCTGGTGAGCCTGCAGAGGTCATGGTAAAGGTTACCGAGCCGAAGGCTAGTGCGGCAGGAATAAAGCGTCGTGGTAAATTAGCGTCTTTAAACAAACTCAGTGCCATTGGGTACACCGAGAACGCCACCACGAAAACACTCACGCCGCCGTAAGTAAGAATTGCACATGCAAGAACAACGGCTAACACCGCTTGTTTCTTACCCAGACGGGTAATAATCCACTCAGCTACGCTGTCTGCCGCTCCGGTGTCTTCCATAAATTTACCGAAGATAGAGCCAAGCAAGAACATAAAGAACCAAGACGCAACAAACCCGGAAAAGCCGGTCATGTAGCTTTCTACAAAGTTCATGTCGCCTACGAAAATAGGCAGCTGAGCAGTTATCGCAACAAATAGCGCGCAAATAGGCGCACTAATAAATAAGTTCCAACCGCGAAGTGTCAGTATGATAAGGAGGACTAGCCCACCTACTAAACCAAACATACTTAACATGAAAACCTCTCTTTTTTATTTTGTGGCGCGAAATTGAATTACATTGCGCCCTATTTTTTGTACTGTGCTGTGGTCAGTATTCTGATTCAGGTTGAATAACATACCCATAGTACTATGGTACAGGTCACAAATTATTCGAATTCGGCTAAGGTTTCTCCGCACAATAAAAAAATCAGGGGAACTCTCCAATGAAAACAACAGCATTTAAACGTTCACTTTGTGCTATTGCAGTTACTGCAGCTATGACAGGCATGGCTTCAACCGCAATTGCACAAGAAAGTGAAACAGAAGAAGCGCAAGAAGAACGACGCTTAGAACGCATTGAGGTTACGGCACGCCGTACCGTAGAAAGCATTCAAGAAGTTCCTGTTGCGGTAACATCGGTAAGCGAAGCAGACTTACTCGAGCGTGGCGTAAGCACTATTCTTGAAGTGGCGCAGTTCTCACCAAACACTACGTTGCAGCAAAGCCGTGGTACTAACTCTACGGTTACAGCTTTTATTCGTGGCGTAGGTCAAGAAGATCCACTTTGGGGTTATGAACCAGGTGTAGGTATTTACATTGACGACGTTTATCTAGCTCGCCCTCAAGGTGCAGTGCTTGATATTTTGAACGTTGAGCGCGTAGAGGTTCTTCGTGGTCCGCAAGGCACGCTTTATGGCAAAAACACCATCGGTGGTGCTGTGAAGTATGTAACGAAGCGTATGACTGGCGAGCCGCAATTCTCTATTCGCGGAACAGTGGGAAGCTACAACCAACAAGACTTGCTATTCACAGGTGAGCTTCCACTGATTGAAAACACGCTTTACTTTGGTTTTGGTTACGCAAACTTAACGCGTGACGGTTATGGTGAGTTCTTAACCAGTGACCTTCCAAACCAAGACTTGGAAAACTACAACAAGGACTTGCAGGCTATGCGTGCCACTTTAGAGTGGTATCCAGCCAATGACGTTTTTGTACGTTTCCAATACGACCATACTGACGACCAGTCAAACTCAAAAGGTGGTTATCGCTTGCTACCGAGCTTGCTGACTAACGCGCCAGTACCGGACAGCATTTACGACTCGTATACCAGTTTGCCAACAACTACTGAAGTTGAAACTGAGGGTATGAGTTTAACCGTCGAGTGGGAAGTAAGCCCTACAACTACGCTTCGTTCAATTACGTCTCAGCGTGAAAACTACTCGCCAGTAAATATCGACTTCGACAACACGTCGTTGCGTATTTTTGATGTTCCCGCTATATACGATGACGAATGGTTTACCCAAGAGTTCCAGTTAAACTACAGAACCGACAACCTAAGCTTGGTGTCTGGCTTGTACTACTATGACTCTGAGTCTTGCGGTACATTCGACGCAATCTTAGAAATTCTAGGACAAACTGCTTTTGGTACTCCAGGTCTTACCCGTGAAGTGTCAGGCTGCTCAAACAGCACAAGTACAGCGTTATACACGCAAGGTACATACTACTTGAGCGACCAGTGGTCATTTACAGCTGGTTTGCGATACACCCAGGACGAAAAAGACGCATTGGTTCGTAACGGACTAATCTTCGACACGGTTTATCCTGAGTCTGGTTGGGTTCCAGGTTATGTTCGTGACCCTGCAACAGGTACGCCGGTTGTGCTTGATGACAGCGAAACATGGAACAAAATCACGCCTCGTTTAGGTGTTGAATATCGTCATAGTAATGACACCATGTTCTACGCAAGCTTCGGCCAAGGCTTTAAGTCGGGAACATTTAACCCGCGTGCAGCAACTGCAGAGCCAGCGGCTGACCCAGAAGACGTTTATTCATACGAAATTGGTGTGAAGAGCGACGTAACCAACAGCCTGCGTATAAACGCAACTGCATTTATGCTTGACCATAAAGATCGTCAATACGTAACTGTGTTGCCTGACCCAGCTGATGCCTCTGTATTGAACCAACGTTTAGGTAACGTGGGTGAGTCAGAAGCGACTGGTTTAGAAGTCGAGATGACTTGGTTAGCTACAAATAACCTAACTATCTTCGGTAACCTAGGTCTTATAGACACAAGCTTCAGCAATGTTATTAGCTACGACGCGCAAGGTAATCAAATCGACATTACCGATCAGTTCGTGATTACCAATACCCCTGAAACCACAGCAAACGTTGGCTTCAGCTACGACATGCGTGCGTTCGGTGGTGACTTAGTCTTCAACGGTAACTACAGCTACCGCAGCGACTATGGCTTAACCGAGCTTGGTAACGTGTTAACCCAAGACGCTTACGGTTTGGTTAACCTTGGTGTGAATTGGTACAGCGCAGACGGCAAATGGAGTGTGGGCGTGCATGGTAAGAACCTTACAGACGAGGAGTTCCTCGTAGGTAACTACGCGTTCTTATCCCCAGACCCAGCTAACCCTGGAGAGTATCTTCCTGGGTTAGGTGGCGATACTACCTTGATCGGATACTATGGCGAACCTCGCACTGTATCTTTGACAGTTGGCTATCGTTTCTAAGAAGTAGAAAGGCCGTTCTCTGGTGAACTAATTGCCACCGTGCCTTCTCGGCCGGTGGCTTTTTTCTTCTTGTAGCTTGCCCTTTGTGGCAGCTTCGGTTAAAACACGGACACCACTTTAATGTCGAATAGCGAGCTTATGGCCAGAGCCATTATTGCAGACGACCACCCACTGTTTCGTGCTGCATTAAAACAAGCATTGTCGGAAACGCTTGGTAGTGACGTTTTAGAAGCAGAAAGCTTCGACACGTTGCAAAATGTTTTGCAACAAGAACGACAAGTTGAGTTATTACTGCTCGACTTAAATATGCCGGGTAATCAGGGTTTAACCGGGTTAACCACTGTGCGTAATGCTTATCCAGACATTTTGGTACTCATTGTTTCTGCCAACGAAAATCCGGATGTGATTCGTAAAGCCATGGCGTTTGGCGCCAGCGCTTATGTTCCAAAGTCTGCGCCACTCCCTCTTATTAAAGAAGCGGTAGAAACAGTGCTGAGCGGTGACAATTGGCTACCCCCTCACTTGCAAGAAATAGCAGACGAACAACCGGACGATGCCAGTGAAGACTTTGCCCACAAACTGGAACAACTCACACCACAACAGTTCAAGGTACTCACTTGCATTGCTGACGGTTTGTTAAATAAACAAATTGCTTGGGAATTAAATGTTCAAGAAACCACTATTAAACAACACGTTTCTGCCATTTTGAGAAAGTTAGGTGTGATTAATCGTACGCAAGCAGGCGTGATATTCAGAGAGATGTTGCGAGCAGAAGACCCTGAGGGAACTGAGCAACTAGATTCCTAATCGTTTAATTAACCGTTTCAATGCAGCTTGTTTTACCGGTTTCGGTAAAAACTGCGCTTTTGCACGAACGACTTCCTCGCGAACGCCTTCATTAGGATCTGCGGTATTCACAATAGCTGGAATGTCTTTGTTAAACCGCCTACGCACCGCTTCAATAACCTCTACACCAACACGGCCATCGTCTAAGTGATAGTCAATGAGCATTAACTCTGGAGCTTGTTCAAGGCGATCGGCTTCCTCAGGACTATGGCAAGAAGTAACAACTGCACCCCAATCTTCAAGTAATGACGACAGTGCAGTACGCACAGCCTGGTCGTTATCGACCACAAGTACTTTTTTACCGGTAAGTAATAACGCTGGCTCAATCGCTTTGGGTTCGGCGATATTGGCTCCGTGCTTTTCCCACCGTACAACGGGAATGCGAACCGAGAAACACGTCCCGCGCCCTACCTCTGACCGTAAGTGCAAAGGCACTTCTAATAGTCGGCACATTCTTTCCACAATAGCCAACCCTAAACCGAGGCCAGGGTTTTGCTCTTGTTGGTCAAGTTGATGAAACTCGTCGAATATAGCCGTTTGTTGTTCCTCTGGAATGCCTCTGCCAGAGTCACATACCATGAGGTCTAAACCGTCGTGCCGGCGTCTGACGCCTAATACAACCCGTCCTTTTTCGGTATAGCGAATCGCATTCGATAATAGATTCTGTAATACCCTTCGCAGTAACTTTCGGTCAGTTCGAACAATTGCGGAAGTGCCGTGTACATTTAAATCCAACCCTTTTTCTTCCGCCAACACTCTGAAGCTGTCTACTAACGGTTGGAAAATATCGATAAGCGGCACTTCTTGAATATCTGGCTTTAAGGTTCCCGAGTCTAGTTTGGTCATTTCTAGCAGCATCGTGAGTAACTCTTCTGCGTTTTCCAACGACCGCTGTATTTGTCGCGCTAACTGCAGCGACTCTCCTGCACTTCTCTTCTCTAGCATTTCGCAGAACAACGTAGCGGCGTTGAAAGGCTGCATAAGGTCATGGCTCGCTGCAGCAAAGAACCTCGACTTACTCGAATGAGCTTGTTCTGCCGCTTGCTTTGCTTCTAATAACTGCTGCGTCCGTTCCGCAACTCGAGCCTCTAGCTCGGCATTAATGTGACGTAATTCTTCCTGAGCGCGAACCAGGTTGGACACGTCGGTGTAAGTGGTTACAAACCCACCGTCGGGCATAGGGCTGCCTTGTAACTCGATCACTCGGCCATCCGACTGCGCTCGTTGATATCGATAACTGCTCCCTGAACGTAAATAATTAAGACGTTTTTCAACTTCCGTCTCAATGTTGTCCGAAGGCTGTCCAAACATGCCTCGGTCGGCATTGTATTTCAGTATGTCGAGCACCGGCATCCCGGCCTGAATAAAGCCCTCGGGGTAGTCAAAGATTTCAATATAGCGTCGGTTCCAAGCCACTAAGCGAAGTTCATTGTCGATAACGCTAATACCCTGTGGAATATTCTCTACCGACGCCTGCAACAACTCACGATTAAAGCGATAAAGCTCTGAAGCTTCCGACGCCCAGTTCACAACTTCGTCTACCGACACTTGCGACTGGCGAGCTAGTGCGTCGATGACCAAGCGGCTGGCAGCACTACCGATAGCCCCCGCCATTTCACGCTCTATACGTGTTAGTACCGAATGTGGAACCACACCATCACCGGGAGCTGCACCTACGGCAATACCTAACCTTTGATCGAGGCGACTTGCATCACTTTGATCAATAAATCTCGCGAGAACAGAGCGCAATCGCCCCCAGGTCACTTCGTCGCGCTCGATAGCGCTATGGTAGGTATCGGCGTGGATAAACTGTTCTGCGGATTCTCGTTCTGCCGAGCTTGAACGAAGTACGATGGAAACCACCATATAAAGCAGAACGTTCAAACCTAGGGCGAGTACAATCCAATGACTCATTTGAACGTCGGTCAGTAGGTATTGATCATTGTTTACCGCTCTAAACGAGGGTAACAATAAGCCATACACCCAAATACATGTACCCGCAGTTAAGCCACTCACCACACCCCAACGATGCCCTTTTGACCAAATCACACCACCAATAAGACCTGGAGCAAGTTGCGCCAGCAACGCCATGGCAATCAAGCCATTACTCACTAGCGGAACCCCAGACTGTGTAGCCAAATGATAGAAGTAGGCCAGTGCAATAATAAGCACCATGGTTAACCTACGTATGGTTAAAACTCTATGAGGAGTAAGCGCAAGTGCAGCATCTTTATGTGCACGCGACTTTAAAAATAGCGGGGTAATCACGTCGTTAGAAATCATAATACTCAACGACAACGTGGCCATGATTACCATACTTACAGCAGCCGAAAGGCCACCGATAAACGCGATAAGGCTTATATCTGGTCTCTCTGCAAGAACGGGTAGTGCCAGCATAAAGGTGTCTTGAGTGCGTAAATCCGGCACGAGAAGTAAGCCAGCCAACGCAATAGGTAATATGAAGAAGTTGATTGCGAACAAATAAAGTGGAAAACCCCAACGCGCGGTTTTCAATTCTTTCGGGTGAATATTTTCGACGAAATTGACATGAAATTGTCGAGGCAGTACGAACATGGATACAGCACCTAAGACCATGTGCACCACAAATACGTAGCCTCCATTCGGCTTACCCGTAAGTACTTCTTGCGCCAAAGGATTCTGCGCTGCTTGAACGACTAAATCGCCAATATCTTCAAACAATACGTAGCTACAAAATATACCCACAATGGCGAAAGCCAATAGTTTTACGATGGACTCGAATGCAACTACATCCATTAACCCTGAGTGTTTCTCTGCTAACGTTAAACGCCTTGCGCCAAAGAGAATAGAGAAGCCAATCATGGCTATTGCGACGCCTGCAGAAAGGTCATTAAACCAAGGAATACGGGTTGCGTCTAAACCCGTAACTGCGGAAAAACTAGACGTAACGGCTCGCAACTGCAGTGCGATATAAGGCACAAGCGCAACCAACGAAATAATAGCCACAAACGCACTAATACCATGAGAACGTGCGTACCGAGCCCCCATTAAGTCGGCAATAGAAGTCAGGTTATGTTCGCGCACAATATGCAATGTGCGCATTAATAACCCATGGGCAAATAGGAAAATAACAATGGCACCAATGTAAGTAGGTGCGAACGCCCAGCCGTAGTGTGCAGACTGCGTAACCGTGCCGTAAAAGGCCCACGTGGTGCAATGTACACCTAAAGCTAAGGTATAGCGCCACGGCCTTGCTCCCTCTTGGCGCGAACGTTCGCCACGAGATGCAATTAAAAAAAGCACCAACAAGTATGCAAGTGCTGTCACTATAACGAGAGATACGGGTAACATAGGGCTTATGTTAAGCATGGAAACGAGTAAACAGCAATGACTCAACACGCTGAATCGACAGAAATTTGTCCACTTTGTAAGAGTTTCAGCACGAGTTTGTGGTGTACCGACTCACAGGCGCGACTCAACCACAGAGAATACTGGCAGTGCCAAAACTGCGAGTTGGTTTTTGTGCCCCCACAATTTCATCTATCTCACGATGATGAAAAAGCCATTTATGATTTACATGAGAACCACATAGACGACCCTGGTTACCAACGTTATTTGCAACCTGCATTTAATGCTGTGACGTCTTCATTGCCACAGCAAAGTATAGGGTTAGACTTTGGGGCAGGGCCTGGTCCCGCGCTTGCCACCATGCTCACGGCTGCGAGCTACAAAACGTCGCTTTACGACGCTTATTACCATCGTAACAATGACGTTTGGCAGCACACCTACGACTTCATCACCTGTACCGAAGTGTTCGAACACCTTAGCCAACCCCATGACGTAATACAGCAATTACACTCTCACTTAAAGCCTAACGGCGTGCTTGTTGTGATGACTATGTTTTGGCAACAACAGAAAGAGTTTATGCAATGGTCGTATAAGAACGACCCAACACATATCTGCTTTTATACACCTAAAACGTTTCACTGGATTGTGAACCACTGGGGTTACGAGCTCGTACAAACCACGCACAACTTAGCCGTAATGCGCAAACGAGCGCCAAGCTAGTCAAAACAGACTAAAGTACGCTACGCTGTGCATCAGACAAATAACAATAACTTCAAAAGGACAAACACATGGTCGATTTAAGCGCATACACTGGTAGCCTGCTGTGGTTAGGCATTCTTCTGCTTATGGTGATGGTGCAGTGGGTTATTGCAAGCGGCGCGAAAGCTAAACGCCCAGGTGCCATACCCGGAGTTATTCCTGCTGAGCTTGGGCATGGTGACTTTGTATTTCGGGCATGGCGCACGCACCAAAATACAGTTGAAAACTTAGGCACAATTTTAGGTGGTGCAGTGTTAGCTATCTTGGCCGGAGCTAGCCCAGTTTGGGTAAACGTGCTGCTTACTATTATTGTGCTTGGGCGTTTGCTTCACATGATTCTTTACTACTCAATTGCTACAGAGAAGAACCCAAGTCCGAGAAGTTGGTTTTTCATTCTTGCATGGTTAGCTAACTTGGCGCTGATCATTCTGGGCATAGTGGCAGTGATTAAGTAACACAACGTTACGGAGTTAAGCTTTGAAATCTTTTGTAAGTCATATTTTGCGCGGGTTAGCTATTGTGCTACCCGCCATTCTCACGCTGGTTGTTGTAGTTTGGTTCTTAACCAGCTTGGAGTCGTGGATTTCAAGCTTTCTCAAACCGATACTTGGCGAAAAATGGTATGTACCCGGCCTAGGCATCGTCAGCTTTGTGCTCATTTGCTTTGTTGTAGGGCTAAGCGCTGAATACAAAGGCATAGGCTGGTTTTGGCAGTTACCTGGAAAACTGTTGTTGAAGATTCCGGGTGCAAGCCAAATTTACGGCATGATCCAAGAAGTGTTCGAGGTTATGTCGGGCAAAAACTTCGCCGACGAGTCTGTGGTTCTCGTTAAACTCCCACAAAGTGAAGTTGAACTGATTGGCATAGTTACTAAAAAAGGCGGTATAAAGAATGACCGCATGAGCTCGCTAATGTCTGAAGAGCATATCGCGGTGTTTTTACCCATGGCTTACAACGTGGGTGGCTACACCGTTATTGTGCCGAAAAGCTGTACTACAAATGTCGACATGAAGCCTGCTGAAGCGCTACAGCTTGTTTTAACCGGTGGTTTAGGGAAGGGAGCTGGAGCAAAAGATTAATCCAAAATGAAAGGGCAACATAATGAATAAGACCCCTCTGGCAAGTTTGCTTACCGTAAGCTCTCTTGCCCTTACTCTACTCTCAATGCCAGCGTTTGCTGAAAACTATTACCGACACCCCGGCTTACAACAGTCAGACCTCATATACACCGCTGAAGGTGACCTTTGGTTAAAAAATCTAGCGAACAATAGCTCACCTATTCGTTTAACCACATCTGATGCGGAAGAAACAGAAGGTCAAGTGAGCCCAGACGGAACCATGGTAGCGTTCGTTGCGAATTACGAAGGCGTTTCCGAGGTTTACGTAATGCCCAAAAGTGGTGGAACTCCGAAGCGCGTAAGCTATGAACAAGGACGTATTCGTTTGCAAGGGTGGACACCAAGCGGGAAAGTATTGCTTTCTACCGACAGCGTTATTGGCCCTTCAAACCAGTGGGTACTGAAGTCGGTTGATCCTGAAACGCTAGTCACCCACACCTACCCTGTTGTTGACGCTATTCAAGGTACTTTGAATCAGCGCGAAGACACACTGTATTTTGTTCGTTTTGGCCTGCAAGCCACCGGCGACAACGCCAGAGTTTATCGTGGTGGCGCTATGGGCGAACTATGGAGCTTTAAAACAGGGCAGGAAGAAGAAGCGGTACAACTTATTCCCGACCATGAAGGTTCAATTGAAGACCCGATGTTTGCCAATGGGCGTGTATATTTCACATCTGACGCAAGTGGCACAAGAAACCTTTGGTCAGTAAACCCGCAGGGCGAGGACATCCGCCAACACACCGAATACGACGACTGGCAAATATGGGATGTCTCGACGTCTGGTCAGTACGCGGTTATGCAACAAGGCGCAGACTTAGTTCGTCTGAATTTAAGAAATAACACGCGGGAAGTTCTAGCATTAGAAACCACAAGCGACTACCGCCAACGCCAAGAGCGTTGGTTAGAAAACCCGATGGACTACGCGCAGCATGCTAGCTTCACGGGCCACGAAGACACAAACAAAGAGCGTGTGGTTATTACCGCTCGGAGCCAAATTGCTTTGGCCTCTAGCAACGGACAGCGCCTAATTCATATCAATACTCCAGAGGGTAGTCGCTCTAGAGAAGCGATTCTAAGCCCCGACGGCCAATGGGTTTATGCTATCAACGACGCCTCAGGTGAGAACGAAATTTGGCGTTTCGCGGCAGACGGTACCGAGCGTCGTGAACAACTCACCACAAACGGAGATACATTCCGCTGGGGATTGTTTATTTCTCCAGACGGACGCTACCTAGCTCACGACGATAAGCACGGTAATTTATATGTGCTCGATATCGAAGAAGGCGAGTCGCAAATCATTGACGAAGGGCTAGCCGGCCATTGGAATGTTGCCAGTGTATCTTGGTCTACCGGAAGCAACTTAGTCGCGTTTGCCCGTAACCACCAAGAGTCCGAACGCACTCAAATTGTTCTATATTCGTTTGACGATGAGCGCAGCGAAGTACTGACTTCCGACCGTTACGAGTCATATTCTCCAACGTTCAGTTCCGACGGCAACTGGCTTTATTTCTTGTCTGACCGCCACTTTAACGCAACACCAGGAAGCCCTTGGGGTGACAGGAATATGGGGCCGGTGTTCGACCAGCGTACTCAAATTTACGGTTTAGCACTGAAGCGCCAAGCATGTTTTCCGTTTGCAGAGCCTACCGAAGTTACGTTATGTAATGACGAGGAAGCGAATGACGAAAAAGAGCGTATGTTCAATGCCAAAACCGTAGACTGGGAGGGGCTAACGGAACGCCTCTGGCACGTACCGGTTGAGCCTGACAACTACTTCGATTTGTCTGCAAGTGATAGCCGTTTATATGTGATGGCTAGCCCTATTGGCACAAGACAAAGTTCCTTATACCAAATTCCGTTTAGCAACACTGATATAAAGCGCGAAACGTTTGCTAGCGGAGTGAATATGTATGAATTGTCACTAAATCGCGAGCGTCTCTTCTACAGTCAGCCAGGCGATCACAACAATTTCGTGGTAGCGGCAGGAGCCAGTGCACCCGGTGACACAAGCTCAGCACGCCTAAACACTGCACAGTGGCAATTTGCGTTTTCTCCGCGTGAAGAATGGCGCCAAATGTTCCACGACGCATGGATAATGCACCGCGACTTCTTGTTTGACGCAAACATGCGAGGCGTAGACTGGGACGCGATGTATGACAAGTATCGCCCTATGGTGGAACGTATAACTGATCGCCACGAACTAGATGATGTATTCGCACAGCTACTTAGTGAACTGAGCGTATTGCACAGCCAAGTTCGGGGTGGCGACTACGCATCTCGTGACAATGTGCCTTCAGCCGCAAGCTTAGGCGCCGCAATTACCACACGCGAAAATGGCGTATTCATTGAACATATTTACAGAACTGACCCAGAATTACCTGAAACAGCAAGCCCTCTTGCAACTCCAGGCGTGCGTGCGGCCACAGGTAACCAAATCGTTCGTGTAAATGGCACTGAGGTGAGCACTGTAGCCGACGTAACACGTGCACTGCGGGGGCAAACAGGTCGCCAAGTTCGACTCGACCTCGCACAAGGGCGTGAAAGCTGGGCAACCGTAGTTACCCCAACCTCGCTTTGGCAAGACCACCGTTTACGCTATCAAGACTGGGTTCTACGTAACCGTGAACGCGTCGATAAAGCTAGCGACAACGAGTTTGGCTATATTCACCTGTATTCAATGACATCTAGTGATATTGAAAGCTTCGCACGCGACTTCTACACCAACATCGATAAGAAAGGTTTGATTATTGATGTGCGTAGAAACCGTGGGGGTAATATCGACAGTTGGATTATCGAAAAACTGATGCGTCGCGTTTGGATGTTCTGGCGTGCAGCAAGTGGTAGTCCTTTTGTGAATATGCAACAAACCTTCCGTGGTCAACTTGTTGTGCTTACAGACCAATTGACGTACTCAGATGGTGAAACGTTTTCAGCGGGTATTAAAACCTTAGGATTAGGCCCTTTAATTGGAGAGCGCACAACGGGTGCAGGGGTTTGGTTGACGGGTAGGAACTCTTTGGCAGACCGAGGCATGGCGCGCGTTGCAGAAAGCGCTCAATTTGCGATGGACGGTACTTGGGTTGTTGAAGGTTACGGTGTTGAACCTGACATCGAAATCGACAACCTCCCTCATGCAACGTTTAACGGCGAAGATGCTCAATTACAACGTGCAATTGAAGAGCTTGAAACGCGATTAGAAGCAATGCCTTATCCAGAGTTGAACCCAGGGGACTTTAGCGCACCTTACGGCGCAGACCCGGTCAATCGACCTTAACTTTAAGTTTCGAACATAAGTTTCAAACATAAGCTTTAGGCATAAAAAAACGGCTCCGCAAAGGAGCCGTTTTTATTTCCGAATCTTTATCCTTTCAACAAGGATTAGAAGCGGTAGCGAACACCAATCTTCGCAGTCCAAGTAGAACCACGAGCACTGTAGAATGTCGCTGATTCAGGAGTAGCGTCGAAGCCACCGTACGGCGAGCCGTAGATGTATTGACCAGTTACTGGGTCAATGTCTACAGAAGCGATACGAACACCTGTGTCAGCATAGCTAACAGTGTGACGTTGGTTGTCACCAAGCATTGCTAGAACGTTACGAATGTCTACGTAGATAGAACCTTTATGGTCGTTGAATAAACCTGGAACTTCTTGTTCAAAGCGAACGTCTAGGTTGGTATTCCAAGGACCACGGTTACCTTCGTTACGCACTGCATAACCGCCCGCGAATTGAGTTAAGTTTGCAGCTTCAAGGAAGGTTGCGAACTCTTCATACGTTAAGCCACCGCTGTAACGAACGTTTGGATCGTCCGCACCCGTAGGGATGTACGGTAGGTAGTTGGTAGAAGAGTAAAGGTTGTTCGAAGACGGGTCACCGAAGCCACGGAAACGGAATGTATCCAACGCGTAGCTGTATGGACGACCAGAACTACGATCCCAGAATACGCTCACTTTCGATTCATAGCCTGAGAAGAACTCAGTAGTATAGTTCAACGTTGCTAGGAAACGATGCTCAATCTCATAAGACGCGCGACCTACAGAAGGGTTCTGCTTGTCGACAGCTGTCTGATAGTTGTAGTTTGAGTGAGCTGTAGAAGAACCACCTGAAGTGATGTCTTCAACGTCTTGGTTCGTATAGCTGAAGCGGAAGCTTAAGCCGTTGTCCCACGCATTACCAATAGTGAATGTAGAAATTAAGCTGTCGCCGCCTTCTACGTTAGTAAGCATGATGTCAAAACGGTTTGTGTTGTAGCCACCGATTTCGTCTGGACGAGGACCTTCAAGTGGATCCCAACCTACGTATAGCGGACGACCGCCAGCAGTAGTTACTTGGTCGCCATTGTCGTCAAGCAATGGAACCTTAGCAAGGTTTACCCAACCCACTTCACGGTTTTTCTCAGCATAGATAAATTCTGCTGCTGCGAACCAGCCTTCACCTAAGTAACCTAGGTCTAGGTCATCATAGTCAATCGCTAAGCTGTAGCGAGTTTCGTAAGGCATTTCGAAGTTTGGATCGATAGGCGTAGTGTTACCGTCGCCTGCCACCAAGCTGTCTTGCATAGACTGAGGAACTTCAGTGATGTCTGCACCAGAAACGTTTTGAAGATCGTCAGCTGCAACGATGGTTACACCGTCGTTAGTGTACGCGTTTGAAATCCAAACGTTAGGACGACCACCTGCGAATTGACCTACACCACCACGAAGAGTGATTTGGTCAGTAAGCGTGTAGTTAAAGCTGAAGCGTGGAAGCAACAGGTCTAACCCGTCCATGTTGTTTGTGTTCGCGAAGCCGTAGCGGTCCATGAAGTTCTGGTTAAACGCTGGGCGATCATCAGAGTTGAAGCGCTCGTAGCGAAGACCAAAGTTCAAAGTTAGGTCCCAGTTCACGTCCCAAGAGTCTTGGATGTACAAAGCAGTGCTGCCGTAGCTGAATTCAGCTGCGCCGTCGTCTGAGTTGTTTGTGTACGCGTTCTGGTACTGGATAGTTGCTGCTTCTTGAGCTTCGAAGTCTGCAATGCTGTCAAACTCGAACACACCCAAAGAGTTCTGAACGAACACGTTGAATACGTCGATTTCTTGCATTTCAACACCGAATTGCAGGTTGTGAGCGTCGAATAAGTACTCACCGTGCAATTGGAAGTCAGTCGTTGTTGTTTCTAGACGGTTCGCGTGGCGTGAACGGTCTGGACCGATCTGGATTTCACCTGCGTCGCCTGCAGCGTTTTCGTCGTCGGTAAAGAACACAGTAACTTGACCAAAGTTACGACCTAATGCTGGGTCTTGGCCTGTAGTTACGTCTTTAACTGACGCTTTGAACTCAGTACTGAAGTTATTTGTCCAGTTTGAATACACTTGTAATGAATAGTTATCCATTAACTGGTTACGAATATACCAAGTTGAGTTCAAGTTTAAGTTGGTATTACCGCCAGTCGTTGTGTTGTTTGCAGCTTCGTCTTCTGCACGCTGGTAGGTAAATGATGCGCGGTGGTCATCGTTAATGTTCCAGTCCAATTTAAGAAGCATTTTCTCATCTTTTTGGTCTGGTTGAACGTTCCAGTCACCCGCGTCAACACCGTAAACATCTTGTGCAATTCGCTGAATTTCAGAAATTACAGAAGGGTCAATGTCTTTTTGGTTTACTGCTGAAGAACCTGCTGGTCCCTGTGCAATAGACGTTGGCTCTTCATAAGTTTCATAGTTCGCGAAGAAGAACAAACGGTCTTGAAGGATTGGTCCGCCTACGCTGAAGCCTAGTGTTTCTTCTTTGTAGTTAAGTTCTGGCGAATATCCATTCGGATCGTAGCGGCTTGGATCAGGGTCGCCTGCCAAGTCGTCGCTCGCGTATTCATAAAATACTGAGCCAAAGAATTCGTTTTCACCTGAACGCGTTACAGCGTTAATTACCGCGCCAGTGAATCCACTATAACGCGCATTAAACGGAACAGACTTGATAGAAACCTGTTCAATAGCGTCGATAGAGATCGGAGAGCGGTTTGTTGGGTAACCAGAAGAGTTCAGACCGAAGTCATCATTCTGACCTATACCGTCAACAGTAATGCTGTTGTAGCGTGGGTTGTTACCTGCAACAGAAAGTGAGCGAGCGTCGTCACCAAGATCTGTAGCTAATGGGTTTTGACGAACGATGTCTTTAAGATCACGGTCAAAAGCTGGAGAACGACGGATATCGTCTTCACCCCAAGTGCTCGAAGAGCCTGCTTGAAGAGAAGTGAAGTTAATGCGTTGACCAGTAACTTGAATACGCTCTACGTTCTCGCGGTTTTCTAACTGCGCGTTTAAACGATATGCGTCGCCAAGTTGTAAGAAGATATCTTCTAAAGTTTGACCTTCATAAGTGTCAGACTCGATCATTACACGATACGGGCCGCCAACACGCAAGCCAGATGCAACGAAGATACCGCTGTCATTTGTGGTTGCTGTGGTACGCGTGCCTGAAGGAACGTGTTCAATTACGATTCTGGTGTCTGCGACTACCTGACCAGCTGGCCCTACGATCTGACCACGCATTGACGACGAGGTTTGCGCCATTGCTACGCCAGAAATACCTAGGGTAAGAGCCACTGCCGCCGCAATACGGCTCAGTTTCGTCTTATTCATGCCTAAATCCTGATTTTGTGTGTGTGTTTTATGTTTGAACCCAAAATTTCAGATGACCGCTCGCTATCTCAAATTTTCAGGGGGGCATAGTTTATTACAAAATTTGTACAATTTCATGCCCGTTTTATTTCTTTCTGAAAGCCACAGCACATAAGCAACTATGACTCGGGCGCCACCCTAACGGATCAATATGACAGGCTTATGACAAATAAAAACGGCTCCCGAAGGAGCCGCTTGATATTTACTTTATGTACTTACTTCCGTATTAGAAGTTGTACTTAACTCCTACACGGATTTCCCAAAGTGATGGGCCAGTTTCACGACGTTGTCCGCCAGGAGCGAAGAACTCGTTGAACTGATACGTGTTGTTATCAAGTACTTCCACGTCTACCACGTCTTGCATTTGTGGGAAACCTGCTTGATACATTACGCCCCAGTCATCATTGATAAGGTTTGTAAGGTTGTTCACTACTAAGAACGCTTCAGCTGAATGACCTTCCATTAAGCCCGGTAGTTCTTGTGTAATTTTTAGATCAACCTTAGTCCACCAATCGCTGTAATAAGCGTTACGCTCTGCGATTCCACCAGCATATTTGCCAAGACCTGAGCTGTTCACGAACGCGAAGAATGCGTCAGTGTCGAAGTCTGGACCGAATACAACGTTCGCATCGTCAGCACCTGTTGGCACGTATAGTAGGTGACGATCGAAACCGATGTCGCCTAAGATTTGACCAGAGAACGTGTAGCTGTATGGACGACCTTTGTTATGCGTACCCACTAAGCTGAAGCGAGTTTCGTAACCACTGAAGAACTCCGCTGCATAGCTAGCACGGAACGTGAAGCGATGCGGGATTTCGTAGTTAGAAGTCGCCAAAGATGGGTTATGCGGGTCTGAAGTCGCAAACGTAGTGTGGTTTGAGTAAGCCACAGAACTTGTCATTGGGTTAGCGTCTTCCGCTTCAGTGTAAGCGTAAGCGATTGCCCAGTCGAAGCCCCAGTCATAAGAACGGCTTAATGATGTAGATAGAGTCATTGACATACCGTCGCTAGACGCGTTGCCAAGAATCAAGTCTTCACCCCAGTTTGGATCGATACGTTCGTAAACTGGACGACCGTCAAACATTGTACCCGTAACTTCCATCGCAGCGTTGTATACGATTACAGAGTCTTGCTTCTTGGTGTAGATGAAGTCTGCATTCGCAACATAACCACTGTCGAATGTGTATGTACCACCTAATGCGAATTTCCACTCGCTAGGCGTTTTGAAGTTCGGATCTAGTGTGTTTACCGCACTGTTCGCCGCGCCGTTCGCAATTTGGTCAACAAGTGACTGCGGAGGATTAGCGATTGGCGTGCCGTCACCACTAATTGGCTGGTCGAATAAGCTGTTGCCGCTGCGGTCTTGTAATTGGATAAGTGTAATACCGTCGTTTTGATAGCCATTCGCTACCCATACGTTCGGGTTACCACCAGAGTACAAGCCGATACCACCACGAACTTCTAACTGGTCAGTTGCTCTCCAGTTAAAGCCGAAACGTGGTTGAAGCAAGCTCTCGCCATCGAAGTTCTGCGCATTTGAGTAACCATAACGGTCGATAAAGTTTTGGTTCTCAGCAGGTAGGTCGCTACTGTCATACCAGTCATAACGAAGACCGAAAGTAAAAGTTGCGTCCCAATCGTAGTGATAGTACTCGTCCTGTACATAGAACGTGTTGATGCTGTAGCCGAATTCAGCAGCAGCGTCACGTGGGTTCAATGTACCAGCCGCGTTACCGTAGTAAATACGCGCAGGAGTACCGTTGCGGAAGTCATCGATAGAGTTAAAGCGATACTCACCAATACTGTGCTGAACGAACATGTTGAATACGTCTAGTTCTTCAGTTTCATAACCTACGCTGAACGAGTGGTCTTCCCACTGATACGTTGCAGACAAGTTGATGAACTTAGAGTCGTAGCTCAAGTCGTTTGATTGACGAGAATCGTCTACACCTAAGTAAACAGTTGCACGAGAAGCTGCGTCTGCACCCGGTAAAGTGTTGGTAGTAGTGATTTGAACTTCACCAAAACCACCTGGGCCTGCGTTCGCTTGCGTGTTGTCTACAGAAGAGCTACCTACACGAACTTCAGTGAATAAGTTTGGTGTCCAGTCTGAGAACAACTGGAATACATACGACTCAAGTTCAGTTGAGCGATTATAGTAGTGATCGCTGAACTCATACTCGTCGTTGTCGCCGTCAGATTGACGAAGGTTACCACCGTCGTTGTAGTTATAAGTTGCTGATAAACGATGGTAATCATTGATATACCAGTCTAACTTAAGCAACATTTTCTCGTCTTCTACAGGAGAAGTAGAGATTGGGTCACCAACTTGGTAGCCGTATACGTCACGAGCGATTTGAGCGATTTCGTCAAGCTGAGCTTGAGTAACACCCGCAACCTGAGTACCTGCAGAAGAGTCTGCTGGGCCACGGCTGAAGCTGTCTACGCCTTCAAACTTCTCGTAAGCTGCGAAGAAGAACAATTTGTCTTCAACCAATGCGCCACCCACGTTAAAGCCGTAGCGTTCTTCAGTGTAATCACCGTTGTCGAAGCTATCGCCTTCAAGTGAGTCGCCACTTAGCGAGTCGCTTGTGTAGTCGAAGAATACAGAACCAAAGAAGTCGTTAGAACCCGACTTAGTTACTGCGTTGATGTTACATGCAGTGAAGTTACCGTAGCGTGTGTCGAAAGGAGCAAACTCTACAGCAACCTGTTGAATTGCGTCATAAGAGAACGGGATACGCTCTGTCGGATAACCGTTTGAGTTCAAACCGAAGTTATCGTTCATGCGAACACCGTCAACCGTTAACGAGTTATAACGTGGGTGCGCACCACCACACTGTACTGCATCGCCGAAGCTTTCGTCGATGTAGATACGTGGGTCAATACGAATCACGTCTTTAAGGTCACGGTTAATTGCAGGGGCATTATCTAAGTCAGACTGAGAGAAGATAGCCGCTGGACTGTTACGACCCGCCATCAAGTCAGGTGTGCGAGACGCAGTCACTGAGATGGTTTCGTAAGTTTGCGCTTGCAAAGTCGATACGATGTTTTGCGTGTCACCGAGTGTTAAGTAAACATTCTCGATAAGGTCTTGCGCACCATTTGGCCCTTCAACCACGATGGTGTATGGTCCGCCAACAGCTAAACCACGCGCGCTAAAACCGCCGCTTTCGTTTGTTGTAAATGTACGAATTGAGCCTGTGCGAGTGTCAATCAGTTGGATTGTTGCATTCTCAACTGCTTGACCAGACTCCATTGAGACTATGCCACGTAACGCAGAGGTTGTTTCCTGTGCCATAACAGCACCAGACATACCCAGGGTTAGCGCGACTGCCGCAGCAATGCGGGTCAGTTTCGTCTTCTTCATGCCTTTTACCTGCAAAAGTTGTGTGTGATTTGTTGTTCTAATTTCGATGAAGAGCAGACAACAAAAAACTGCTCAAACATAGAACGCTTTAATAATATGACAATTTATTGACATTTTCCTGTCATTTTTTTCATGATCATGCAGCGTTCTATGTCCGAAGTTCATCGAACTCCGATCAATAGGCTAAAACTGCACTATGACAACATTATGACAGGGAGGCTTTTAAATCAGGTCATCTAGCGATAAATGCCGACTAATCAAGCTAATGAACGCTTCGCCATAGCGAGCTAATTTAACTTGACCAACGCCAGAAACATTTAAAAACTCACCTTCAGAAGTTGGCAAAATAGTCGCCATTTCCTGTAGTGATGCGTCGCTAAATACTTGGAAGGCTTTCAATTCTTCTTCATCGGCGATCGACTTGCGAAGCGCTTTTAATTTTCTGTATAGCGCTTTGTCGTGATTTCCGCGGTCTTCAACAACCTCAGACTGAATCATGGCGTCGAGTCTAGGCTGAGCCAATGTAAGCGCAACCTCGCCTCTGAGAACAGGTCTGGCGGCTTCTGTTAATCGCAGTGCACTTTGCAAACGAATATCTTGAATCAGTAAACCACGATGAATAAGTTGCCGTATCACGGAAACCCAATGCTCTGGCTTTTTGTCTTTGCCAATAGCAAAGGTACTGATTTGGTCGTGACCATGCTGTTTAACTTTTTGCGTATGGTTACCGCGCAGCACCTCAACAACATAATTCACACCAAAATGTTGTCCGGTGCGATAAACACAGCTTAACGCTTTTTGCGCGTCTTCTGTTCCGTCATATTGTTTTGGGGGTTCAAGGCAAAGGTCGCAGTTACCACAGGTTTCTTCGCGGTATTCGTTAAAGTAGTTCAACAACACTAAACGTCTGCAGGTTTGCGCTTCGGCTAAGTGTTTCATCGCGAAAAACTTTTGCTTCTCAACCGTTAACTGCTCTGAATCGTCATTCTCATTCAGTATTTTGGTAATCCACGCGGCATCTTTCGGGTCGTACAACAGCAAAGCTTCCGCTGGAGCACCATCACGCCCGGCCCGTCCGGTTTCTTGGTAATAGGCTTCAATGCTTCGTGGAATGTCGAAGTGCACCACGAAACGCACGTTGGGTTTATTAATACCCATGCCAAAAGCAACTGTTGCCACCACCACATCTAAGTCGTCATTCATAAACTGAGTGAGGGTGCGTTGGCGCACCTCGTGCTCTAGTTTCGCGTGGTAAGGTGCTGCCTTTATGCCAGCACGCATGAGTCGTTCTGCTAATTCTTCGGTTTTCTTGCGGCTACCACAATACACAATGCCCGAAACACCGTTTTGGTTGCTTACGTAGTCTACTAGCTGCTGTTGCGCTTTAAACTTCTCTTGCACAAGATAACGAATATTGGGGCGGTCAAAAGAACCTTGCACTACACAGGGGTTATTCATCTGCAGCCGCTGTACGATGTCGTTTCGGGTCACTTCGTCGGCAGTGGCGGTTAAGGCCAAGCAAGGTACATTAGGCAACCACTGGCGAAGCTGCCCAAGCTGCCCGTACTCCGGTCGAAAATCATGACCCCATTGTGATATACAGTGCGCCTCGTCTACAGCTATCAGCGAAACAGGAAGCTCCTGTAGCCTTTCAAGGAAATGGTTTTGCAAAACGCGCTCTGGCGCCAGGTAAAGTAATTTAATTTCCCCGTCTTGTATGGATTTTAATGTGCTCAGCACATCTACAGACTGCTTACCTGAGTGTATGGCGGCAGCTGGAATACCATAAGCATTCAGTGCAGAGACTTGGTCGTCCATTAGGGAGACAAGCGGAGAGATAACCAGCGTTAAGCCATCCAGAATAAGCGCTGGAAGCTGATAGCATAGTGACTTTCCGCCACCGGTAGGCAATAGTACCTGCGTGTCTTGGCCATTAAGAATGCTAGTAATAATTTCTTGCTGACCAAAACGGAACGAGTCGAAACCAAAGACCCGAGCTAACACCGACTTTGCATGCGCTAAAGACTCGCCATCTGAGGGCAAGGTTAAAGCTTCAGTACGTTTTTCATTGTGCGCATTCTGCATGGTTTAATTACTCTTTAATACACCACGGGTGTTGATTGACTTCATCGGTGTTGCTCACTATTGTAAGCACCCCGATCACGAATAACCATGCAGCCATGTCAAATTCAGCATTAATCGCTCAAATTTCAGACTATATGAACACGCAAGTTCCATTTCAGCACATGTTGGGACTTGAAGTAACGAACTTTGACGCGACGCAATCTGAAGTGCGCTTCCGCTGGAAAGACGAACTTGTAGGAAATGCCCCTAAACGCATTTTACATGGCGGTGTAACCGCTACGGCTCTCGACACCGCCGGTGGTATAGTAGTTTTAGCCAGCGTAATTGAAAGACTTGGCGAAAACACACCTACCGATGAAGTTATCGCTCGCATGAGTAAATGCGGCACCATCGATTTGCGTGTTGACTACTTACGCCCTGGCCGAGGCGAAGAATTCATTTGTACCGCAACCATTATTAGGTCCGGTAACAAGGTGGCGGTGGCCAGAATGGAAATGCACAACGAGAACGGCGAGCTTATCGCTTTTGGTACCGGCACTTATATTGTTGGGTAAATCATTGTCGCTGAATTAAAGGCAACTCAATGACAGACGAAATTGCAAAACGCGGACGCCAAGGTGTCTTTTTCGCTATTGCGGCTTACACCATTTGGGGTATCGCCCCAGTGTATTTTAAAGCTGTCGCTCACGTTCCCGCGATCGAGATTTTAGCGCATCGTGTGTTTTGGGCATTCGCATTAGTTCTTGTGCTTATTGTCTTAACTAAAAAGTTGGCGCGTGTACGTGCTGTTCTAAAGTCGCCAAAACATCTCGCCATTCTTAGCCTTGCCACAGTGTTTATTGCATTTAACTGGTTTATGTTTATTTGGGCTGTAGCGAATAATTACATGTTAGACGCCAGCTTAGGTTATTTCATTAACCCGTTATTAAATGTTGCAATTGGCATGATTTTCTTTGCCGAGCGACTGCGTAAGCTTCAGCTTGTTGCGGTAGCCATGGCAATTGTAGGCGTAACCATTCAAATTGTTACCTTCGGCTCAGTGCCATGGGTTGCATTAGCGTTAGCAGGTTCTTTTGCAACCTACGGCGCGCTTCGTAAAAAGCTCCCCGTAGACTCGCTAACAGGCTTATGGCTAGAGGTGACTATATTACTGCCTGTAATGGCTTTCTATTTCTTCAATTACGCAGAAAGTAGCGCCAGCAACATGATGCTGAATACTTGGCAACTCAATGTTCTGCTTATTATGGCGGGGGTCATTACAACCGTGCCGTTGCTTTGCTTTACGGCTGCAGCACAGCGTTTAAGATATTCAACTTTGGGCTTTTTCCAATACATCGGCCCAAGTTTGATGTTTATTTTAGCCACTGTGTTTTATGGCGAGTCGCTTACGGCAGACAAAATGGTCACGTTCGCCATTATTTGGAGCGCTCTCGTTATTTATAGTGTTGACGCCGTTAAAACGCACCGTCAAGTACGCAAAGCCGCGAAAAGTAAACCTAGTCCAGAGGCGTGAGCTTAGCGTAAGCCACAACTAACCATTTGCTGCCCGCATTATTGAAGTTAATCTGAATTCGACTTTGCGGGCCAGATCCTTCGTAGTTCAGCACTGTGCCCTCACCGAATTTACTATGCAGCACACGCTGCCCCAAACGAAAGCCGGTTTCCACAAAGCTTTCGTGCGAAGCACCGGTATGAAAACGACTTCGTGTTGCTGTTGGCGTTTCTACGCGGGTTTGTGTTCTTACTTCTTGCACACTTTCGGGCGGTAGTTCAGCAATAAAGCGACTTGGACGATGGTAATTCACTTGCCCGTATAACCTGCGGCTCTCTGCGTAAGTAAGTACCAACTGCTCCATGGCACGAGTAATACCCACATAGCAAAGCCTGCGCTCTTCCTCTAGCCGGCCAGACTCGGCAGTAGACTGCTGAGAAGGGAATGTGCCTTCTTCCATGCCAGTCAGAAACACAAGCTTAAATTCCAAACCCTTCGCACTATGCAATGTCATCAACTGAACTGCATCTTGGTGTTCGTCGGCTTGCTCCTCACCAGCTTCAAGCGCAGCATGCGCAAGAAACTCAGCTAATGGCGTCATGCCTTCTTCACCGGTAGGTACAAACGTTTCCGTTGCACTCACTAGCTCTTTCAAGTTATCTACGCGGGTTTCTGCCTTGTCGCTTTTTTCAGCTTGGTACATGGCAAGCAAGCCACTGCCATGCAAAACGGTATCGGTTTGTTTGGAGAGTGAGCTACTTTCTGTTTGCTCGTCGAGCAGCTCGATCATTTCCACAAATGAATTTAATGCGTTTTTAGCACGGCCTGTGAGTAGAGACTCACTTATCATGGCTTTCGCAGCAAACCAAAGTGGCTTGTTCATATCGCGAGCTTTTTCTCGGACAAGCCCCATCGTGCGCTCACCCACGCCCCGCGTTGGCGTGTTTACGACTCGTTCAAAAGCTGCGTCATCGTTACGGTTTGCGATTAACCTTAAATAGCCAAGCGCGTCACGAATTTCTTGGCGGTCAAAGAATCGTAACCCACCATAAATTCGATACGGTAGTTGTGCGTATAGTAAACCTTCCTCCAGTACTCGCGACTGGGCATTATTTCTGTACAGCAGCGCTACATCACTTAAAGCTCCGCCTTGCTCTTGCCATTGTGTAATACGAGACACAATGTAACGCGACTCTTCTTGCTCGTTGAATGCTGCGTATAAAGAAATAGGCGAACCTTCGCTATCTTCAGTCCACAACTCTTTCCCTAAACGGCCCGCGTTGTTTTCTATAACTGCGTTGGCTGCATTCAAAATGGTGCTGGTGGAACGGTAATTCTGTTCTAAACGAATAGTCTCAGCACTGGGGAAATCTCTTAGGAAGTGCTGTAGGTTTTCAACTTGCGCCCCGCGCCAACCATAAATGGATTGGTCGTCGTCACCTACAATGGTGACATAGTTTTGAGCGCCAGCAAGCAGCTGCACCCAGGCATATTGAATTTGGTTGGTGTCTTGGAACTCGTCCACTAAAACATGGCGGAAGCGTCGTTGGTAATGTTCGCGCACATACTTATTGTCGCGCAGCAGTTCGTGAGCACGCAGTAACAATTCAGCGAAATCTACGAGTCCAGCTCGGTCACACGCATCTTGGTAGGCCTTATAAATTTCTTTGTGCGTTTTCTCGGAAATATCGAATGCGTCGATATGATCTGGCCGCAAACCTTCGTCTTTTTTGCCATTGATATACCAAGACGCCTGCTTTGCTGGCCATTGTTTCTCGTCTAAGTTCAACGCTTTAATGGTTCGTTTAAGCAAACGCTGCTGGTCGTCGCTGTCTAGGATCTGGAAGTTCTGAGGCAAACCCGCGTCTTGGTAATGAGCACGTAACAAACGATGAGCAAGTCCGTGGAAAGTACCAATCCACATTTTGCGAATGTCTCGACCCAACAGTTTCTCGACCCGAGCACGCATTTCCGCTGCTGCTTTATTGGTAAAGGTAACCGCCATAATAGACATCGGCGAATACTGCATAACTTGAATCAACCACGCGATCCGGTGCACTAGCACACGCGTTTTACCACTACCTGCGCCAGCCAGTACCAGCATGTGGCGCTCGTCTGCGCTTACCGCGTCGCGTTGTTTGTCGTTTAAGCCGTCAAGTAAATGCGAAACGTCCATGCAAGGTCCTGTTCGTTGGTTAATGGGGCAAGTCTACTGGCCTTTAACTGTATATGCAACCAGTGGTTCTTGGTGGTTAAGAAGGTAAAATATGGTCGAGCTGACGTACATCTTGAATGCTAGCGTGGGGTAACCAAACTGGCGTCTGCAATGAATCGTTTGGCGAATACCACACAGCTTGAGCACCAAAAGAAAGCGCACCAAATACATCGCTAATCGGGTGGTCACCAATATGCAGCATCTCAGAAGGATGCTTAAGCTCTAGATGGTCAAAAGCGGCCTGAAAAAGGTCCGAATAAGGCTTACCCCGGTGTTCGTCGCTTGGCTGAAATGCGCCAACGAAATAGTCGCCTAAGCCAATACGGTGGATATCTGCATTGCCGTTGCTCACAGCAACAAGTGGATATTTAGCCGCTAAGCTAGCCAACATAGCGTGAACTTCAGCGTCAATATCCACCTCGTTACGTGCTACTAAAAAAACCTCCATAGCCTCTTTAGCGCCCTGCTCAGCATTATTCACTCCACATTGAGAAAGGCCTTTTTCAAGTGTAGCTAGGCGTAATGCGGTCATATTACTGGCCAGTTCAGCGTCTTCAGCTGCCACTTGATCACGAAGAGCGCGCCATGCTTTTACGTCGAATGCTGAAGTTTGCGGCCACTTTTGGGCAATAAACTGTGCTACATGTTGCTCCGCACGCTTCATCACCGGCACGTTCTCGTACAGGGTATCGTCTAAGTCGAAACTAATTGCTTTAACTGGGGAGAGTCTGCGGTGATACTGCCAAGCCATGTGCTTACCTTTCATTTCAATAAGTCAGTACATTCTATCACTCGCAGTTTAGTGATTGAACTGAACCGTTACTTCTTCTTAGCTCTTGGGTGCGCGTCGTCGTAGACCTTGGAAAGGTGCTCAAAGTCGAGCTGGGTATAAATTTGCGTCGTGCTTAAATTAGCGTGCCCCAAAAGTTCTTGCACGGCACGTAAATCTCTACTCGACTCAAGTACATGCGTGGCAAAACTATGACGTAACTTATGCGGGTGAACGTTGTCTGGAATGCCTTGTTTTTGCGCCCAGTAGCGCAGCCGGTCTTGAATTGAACGTACGCTCATGCGCTTTTGTTGCTTACTTAGAAACAACGCATCTTGCGAAGCAGCACCTGGCCAAGTTTTTCTAATGGCTATCCACTTCTCAATAGCTTGGGTAGCCACTCGACCTACCGGAACGATACGGGTTTTTCTCCCTTTACCCACAACGCGAAGCTCTTGGTCTTTATTGATGTCGTTCACATTTAAGCTCTCGAGTTCAGACAGCCGCAATCCGCTACTGTAAAACAGTTCAAATATCGCCAAATCGCGAACAGCGAGTGGGTCGTCTGAAGGTATGTCGAGCAACTTCATCATGCTATCGACATCTAAGTTTCTAGGTAAGCGTTTCCCGGCTTTAGGGGCTTTAACTTGCTTTGCCGGGTTGCATTGAAGTTTATTGTGCTTCAATAAATCTTCGCAGAACGTACGCAATGCGGAGAGACGTTGCTGGGTAGTTGAAGGGCTTGCTCCGTCCCTACGCCACAACAAAACTAGCTTTTCCACAAGCTTGGGCGTGAGTGAGCTCCAAGACTTCAACCCTAATGTTTCGAGCTGATCGGCGCAAAGTGAGAGTTGGCGACGATAACTTGCCACACTATGGGCAGCATATCCTCGCACCTGTTCAAGGTAGTCGAGGAATGCGTCAACGTCGCTTTGTAACATGGTTTATGCCTGTGCTTTCAACACGCGCGGTAAAATAACACCAAGCAATGCTTGTAGCTGGGTAATTAACAGATAGTCCATGTCTGGGTCGAAATGGGCAGGGTCTTTACTACCAAAAGCAAGCATACCCAGTTCTTGGTTTTGACCTAACAATACCAACGCTACAGACTCAACTGGCTCGTCGCGGAATAATAACTTCTGCTCGTCGTGCGTTAGTCGTCCTAAATAAACTGAATGTCCTTGGAAACGCTTACTTAAGAGTTGCTTGTGGGTGTCGGAAGCGAATGTATATTGCTCGGGTAAATCTACGGGGCTGTCAAAAAACTTCAAGCTTAATTCAGGTAGAGCAAGCTGCTCTTGAAACGTTTTCTTTAGGCTTTCCAATACGTCGTCTAATGTTTCGCAATGCAACAAATCAACGTAAAGCGCACTATAACCTTTAAAAATCTGTTCGTTGCGGCGAGCATTACCCATAAGTACGGTAATTTCGTCTTGTAACGCGCCAATTTGCTCACGCAGAATACGCTGCTGGCGTTCTACTAAACTCACCGAGCCAGACTGTTGGTGGCGCATGTTCAAACGCACCAGAACGTCTGGGTGGCGGTCAAAGAAGTCTGGATTTTGCTCGAGGTAGTCCATCACTAGCGTTTCGTCGACGCTGTCTTCGGTAAGCTCTACTGCCGCAGATTTATGCTCATTCATAATAATAATTGTCCGTCATAAACATGTTCAGCAGGTCCCTTCATCCAAACTGGATTACCAGACTCCCACTCTATAACGAGGCTACCACCTGGCAAATGAATTGTCGCCGGTGATGTTAATTTTTCTTGAAGTATACCCCACACTGCCGCAGCGCAAGCACCCGTTCCGCATGCTAGTGTTTCGCCCACACCGCGTTCAAATACCCTAAGCTGCGCTTGGCTTTTATCGGTCAGCTGGAGAAAACCTACGTTAGCCCCTTCAGGGAAGCGGTCATGATGAGTAAGTAAACTTCCAACCTCATCAACAGGCGCATTATTCACGTCGTCTACCAACATCACGCAATGAGGGTTTCCCATGCTAATTGCACCGCATAAATAGGTTTGCTCTTCCGCTCTTAAAATATAGGTAACTTCTTCTTTGTTCGCTTTAAACGGAACAGACTGAGGGCTTAACTTAGGCGCCCCCATATTCACACTGACTAATCCGTCTGGCTCCAGTTTCACTTCAATATTACCGCCTTTAGTAGAAACTGAAATCTTGTTTTTGTTGGTGAGACCTTTCATGCGTACGAAGCGCCCGAAACAACGCGCACCATTGCCGCATTGCTCCACTTCGTGACCGTCGGCGTTGAATATTCTGTAATGAAAATCGACGTCTGGATCGTACGGCGGCTCAACTAGCAGCAATTGGTCGAACCCGACACCACGATTACGATCCGCCAGTTGTCTGATTTGCTCGGGATTAAAAAAGACATTCTGGGTGACTGCGTCTACCACCATGAAGTCATTACCTAACCCGTGCATTTTTGAAAAATAAGTCTGCATGAATACCGTTCCGTTGCCGCTACCTTTAACTTAAAGCTATCTCAGCTTAAGGCAATAACGACTCTGTCTTCCATAAATCTTCTTGTGTTTCTCGCGCTCGAATAACAAAGCTCTGATCGCCGTCGACTAATACCTCAGGCGGCCTAGGTCTTGAGTTATAGTTTGAACTCATTACAAATCCATAGGCACCAGCATTCTTAATGGCGAGAATGTCTCCTGGTTGAGCCGCAAGCGTTCTATTCTGGCCAAAAAAGTCGCCGGTTTCACACACAGGCCCGACAATGTCTCCGGTAACCTGTTCACTATTTTCAGGCGCTACATTCACAATATCATGCCATGCTTGATACAAAGACGGGCGAATTAAGTCGTTCATTCCACCGTCCACCATAATAAAGTGCTTGTTTCCATTAGCTTTTAAAGACGTAACTTGGGTAAGCATCACCCCAGCATTAGAAACAATGGCTCGACCCGGCTCTAAAAACAAAGACAACTGAGGGTGTGACTCAAGCTTCTTCAGCATGCCTTGTATATAGTCACCCACTTGCGGTGGCGTTTCATTTTGGTAACACACGCCCAAACCGCCGCCCATATCGAGGTGCTTAATTTGAATACCTGCTTGTTCAAGCTCATCAACCAGCGCCAGCATTCGGTCCATAGCGTCTAAAAATGGCTGAAGCTCTGTAATTTGTGAACCAATATGGCAATCTACACCCGTAATTTCCAACCCGTCTAAAGTGGCAGCATGGCGATAGGTAGCTACGGCTTCATGCATAGGAATACCGAATTTGTTCTTTTCTAAACCCGTTGCGATGTATGGATGGGTTTTCGCATCTACGTCTGGGTTCACCCGCAAAGAAATGGGAGCTTTTACTCTCATTTGGCTGGCAATACGATGAATTTGATTGAGCTCTGCCAAGCTTTCCACATTAAACTGCCCAATACCTATACGAAGCGCTTCACTGATCTCTGCATCCGATTTCGCAACGCCCGAAAAGACAATTTTATGAGGCTCTCCGCCAGCTTTGAGTACCCGCGCGATTTCTCCACCAGAAACCACGTCGAAGCCCGCTCCCAAACGCGCAAGAATTTGCAACACTGCAAGATTGCTATTTGCTTTGACCGCGTAGTGGGCACGATGAGGCGCAGGTAAATGTTCCGTAAAAGCCCGCCAATTGCGTTCGATAACAGCTTTGGAATAAACATAAAGAGGGGTGCCGTGTGTGGCGGCAAGCTTTAATAGTGGTGTATTTTCAGCATAGAGCTGCCCATTATGCGGGTAAAATCCTGACATCTTATTCTGATTACCTAACCTGTGAGCTTTCCGACGGTGCTTCCGGAGTATTTTGCGGCGCCTCTTCTGGCAAATACAAAGGGCCTTTTTGTCCACACCCTGCAAGCCAAATGACCGTCGCAAATATTGCCAATGTTCTACTCGTGCGTTTTATCATAAGTCACGTTACACTAAGCATTAAAAGAGCTTTATAATCGCATTCATGGGGGCATTTGTCACCTTTGAAAGGTTGTGAATATTCGCTGTTTCTGCAAATTTTGATTGAGGTTCTTTATGTCGCAAACATTGTTGAAAAAAAGCATGTTGTCGGCTTTTCTTACATGCTTCATGCTTTCCAGTACTTTGACTTGGGCGCAAAGCGACGACGGCGTGTGGAATAAAGAGCATATTGCTCGAGCAGTGCTTACCTCTGACATTCAAAACCTAGAGCCTGTAGACACACTAGGCGAACAGCTTATACATCCGGGAAGCGCGAACTATCGGCTACGCTTTTTCAACCAAGTTGTTGAGCAACAAGGCTTAACGCTCACGCACTTGTGGTTTTACGAAAACAATCTCGTTGCCGAAGTTGAGTTACCCATCGGTAGCTCAAACTGGCGTACTTATTCGTCGAAGCTGATTCGCCCCTCAGACACAGGCAACTGGCGTATTCTGGTCGTGAACAGCGAGCAGGAAATGCTGATGGAATACAATTTTACCGTAGTAGGAAACGAATGACCGAATCGAAAACACTTCGCATTGCAACGCGAAAAAGTGCCCTTGCGTTATGGCAAGCCGAACACATAAAAGCTGAACTAGAACGTATCCACTCGGGCTTAAGCGTGGAGCTTGTACCCATGAGCACGCGCGGCGACGTAATACTAGACACTCCACTTGCTAAAATTGGCGGTAAAGGGCTGTTCGTAAAGGAACTTGAAACCGCAATGCTAGAAGGGCGTGCAGACATAGCCGTACACAGCATGAAAGACGTACCGGTAGCCTTCCCTGAAGGTTTAGAATTATGCACTATTTGTGTTCGTGAAGACCCTCGTGATGCGTTTGTTTCAAACCAATTCGAGTCGTTAAAAGATCTTCCTGAAGGTGCAGTAGTGGGAACATGTAGTCTGCGCCGACGTTGCCAAATTGCAGCTCGCTACCCTCACCTACAAATAAAAGATTTGCGAGGTAACGTACAAACAAGGTTAAGAAAGTTAGACGATGGAGAGTTCGATGCCATTGTATTGGCAGCGTCGGGATTGATTCGACTTGAACTTGCCAACCGCATTACTTCTTTTTTGTCGGTTGAAGACTCTCTTCCTGCAAATGGTCAAGGCGCGCTGGGCATCGAATGCAGAAGCGACGATGACACAGTAAAGGCTTTGCTTGAACCTCTTTCAGATCTTGAAACAACCTTGTGCGTAAAAGCAGAACGAGCAATGAACAGAACCCTACAAGGCGGTTGCCAAGTACCCATTGGCGCGTTCGCTGAACTGCACGGTGAAGAGTTGTGGTTGCGTGGTTTGGTGGGAAGCCCTGCAGGTGACAAATTAATTCGAGCCGAGCTTAAAGGTAAAGCGCAAGACGCAGAAACCATTGGCGTTAAAGTTGCTGAAGATTTGCTGCAGCAAGGTGCAGGGGAAATACTCGAAGCGGTTTACCAATCCGGAGCCTAAATCATGACGCAAGGTGTGTTACTGGTACGTGCAGAACAAGATCACAGCCCGCTTGAAATAGCGTTGCGTGAACGTGGGTTCAGCGTATACAAGCATAGTCTAGTGAACGTACATAGTGTTAAACAAGACGTAGCACCCTTGGTTGCTGAAAACTGGGACGGCATTGTGGTAGTTAGCCCGAATGCAGCTAGGTGCATGCATGAGCTGTGCGAGAGTTCACATTGGCCAACAGCGCGAAGAGGGTTGTTTACCGTAGGTCCTGGAACGGCAAAAACGCTCGCAGAATACGTTGCAAGTCCAGTTTCTTGGCCTTCTAAAGGGCACGACTCAGAGTCACTGCTAGGATTGAGTGACTTTAAAGAAGTGAAAGGCGAACGCTGGTTAATTATTACTGGAAAGAATGGTCGACGCCACATTGAGGATACCCTAACAGAACGCGGTGCGCAGGTTACTGTTGCTGAAGTTTATGAGCGCATTCCTAAGTTGTCGAAAGAAGCCCAAGTCGCCACAGAAGTATTTAACCAAGTTCAACGCGTTGCTATAACCAGTCGCGAACAAGCGTCGTTGCTGTGTGCAACGTTAGGCGAACAGAAAGCCCACGAATGGGCCCGTTCTTGCCATTGGGTGGTTCCTAGCGAGAGAGTTATGGAACCTTTGAAGTCTTTAGACATCCCAAGAAAGAACATACATTTTGCAAAAAGTGCAGTAGTTGAAGACGTTGTTGCTACAATGACTTCTATAAAAAATGAGAAACTGAAACCGACTGCAGACCATGCCGACGAGGAACCCGCATTGAATACCAAAGAAAACCCAACAACAGACGCCAAAGCTTCTGCCAAAGTTAGTATTTGGGCGGTGTTAATGTTTATCGTGCTGTTCTTGTGTGTGGGCACTCTGGCTGCCGGCGGCTGGTGGCTATGGAAGCAACAAGACCTGATCCAAGCTAAGAACCAGGAAGAAATAGCGCAAGTAAGAAATACTTTAAGCGAAGCACAACGCCGAGATGCTAATTTTGAAGCGCGCCTTGAAGCGCGCTTGCAAGACCAAGTGAGTGGCGACTTAGAGCAAATGGCGTCGGAGCAAGCATCTGAGTTTACTCGTTTGCAAGATATGCAAGAAGCGCAGTCTGCCCGTATTCGTGAACAAATGGCGCAACAAGACCGTGAATTAGCGCGACTAAGCCAGCGCCTGCGCGAAACTGAAGAGCGCAACAGCCACCAATGGCTTGCCCATGAAGCTTACGACCGCATCGTTTCTGCAACACAGCGTCTTGCGATAGATGGCAGCCCTGATATCGCCATTCAGCTTCTGCAACAGGCAGACGAATTATTGGCGGAAGAAGCAGATCGCTTTCAAACCATTCGTATGCAGTTAGAGCGAGACATTGAATATTTGCAGAGCTTACCGCGTTTAGACTTGTCTGGAACGATTGTTACGCTGCAAACCCTACAGCAGCAAATTTCTGAGCTACCGCTTCGTTCTACCAGCTTTGGCGATGAAGAAGTTGCCGAAGAAGAAGTAACAAGCGACATTTCAAATTGGCGTTCCAATCTGGCAAATGCTTGGCAAGCATTCAGTGACGATCTGATTCGTATTCAGAAAACCTCTGACTTACCGGTGCGCTTAGACCAAGAGCAGCGGTTAAGCTTGAATAGCCGACTAGAAATGCAGTTACAGCTTGCACAGCAAGCAGCTGTTCGCGGTGACCAAACGCTATTCGACACTGCCATAAACGAAAGCTTTCAACTGATCAGCGAATACTTCGACATTGAAGTGCCAGAAACCGAAAACGTTTTGGCAATTTTGTCGTCGCTGAAAGAAGTTTCCGTACAAACCGACTACCCCAGCTCGCTGCTTTCACGAGCTATGTTACGCGAATATATCAGTGCACTAGAGTCTGCACCTGTTCGCGCTGAGGAGTAAGTTGTGCGAAAAAGCTTAATTCTTATTGTCGTTCTCATTCTTGGCTTAGTGCTGGCTCCTCTTTGGATGGGGCACACCGGCTACGTGCTCATTGAAGTTGGTGGCTATACCGTCGAAACAAGCCTAGTAGTTGCTACTGCTTCGCTGCTTTTGCTTTGGTTATTCGTGATTATTGTTTGGGGCATTGTTACTCGACTGTTTGCGGGCCAACTGTGGACAAGAAAATGGCTGAAAAACAGACGTGAAACGAAGGCAATAACTCAGCTTCGTGCTGCTCTTAATGCGTGGTTTAATCGAGACTATCAAAGCGCAGCGGAACTTGCAGACAAGAGTAAACTCGACCACCCCGACCCGCAATTAGCATTCTCATTAGCCGCGGCAGCTTATGGTGAGCATGGTGACTTAGACAGCCAAAGAAGAATGCTTACAGAAGCAAGAGTCGCCGGCTTTGACGACGAAAACTTAGAAATATTGCAGTTACTGAATACGCAAGACGCCGATGAAGCATTGTCGCTTGCGAAATCATTATCTACACGTCGTAAGTTAACACCTGCATTGTGGCGAGCTATTGCCGAGCAACTTACACGCTTTGCTCACTGGCATACTTTGCGAGGGTTTTTACCTAAAATTGAAGCTAGTCACGCACTAACGGAAAGTCGCCTGCACAAAGTTAAACGACTTTGTTACCAAGCGTATTTCAGGCAGTCGAGTGATAGCGGGAAGCTACAAGAGCTATGGAAAGGGCTTGACCGTAAGTCGCGCAAGTCTGCGGCTATTCGTATCGCTTATATCGAAGTATTAGTGGCTAAAGGTTTATTTCAAATTGCTGCGAAAGTAGCGGCAGCGGGCTTACAGAAGCAAATTTTGAAACTTCATGAAGTATTAACCCTTTCTCCTGAAACCTGGGCGGGCGACGAGAGCATTCAAGACTATGCTGCGCAAGCCGTGAAAGACAAACCAAAAGACCCCGACACATTGCTACTTTACGCTGCAACTAGATACCTGCAAAAGGAATATACCTTAGCTGAAAATGCGCTACGTGAAGCGCTGGCCATCCGTCCCGAACAATATGGTTTCAAGTTGTTAGGTGAATCATTGTTAGCAGCTAACCAACCACAGCTTGCACTAGAGGCATTTAGAAAGGCTAGCGGCACTCGCTAAGTAGGTGTCTATGAGTAGAAATGGCAAGAGGATCTTGCAGGCATTGAGTGTCACGCTTTTCGCGATGACACTTAATGTAATTACGCCAGCTTCTGCTCAAACTGCTCGGACAGACACAGAGCAAACCGCTCCTATGCAAATGGTTGTAAACATTGAGGGTGTAGACGGAGAAATACTGACTAACGTTCATCAACTTCTCAGTATTTACCAATACCACCAACAGCAAGCCCCCGGCGTAAGCAGAATTCGTTTTTTGCACCGACGCGCAGAACGTGAGATAGGTAGCGCACTCGCTCCATTTGGTTACTATCAATTCGACCTTACATCTTCCCTACAAGAGCAAGAACAGCAGTGGGTCGCTCAGTACCAAATCACTCTAAATCAGCGTATCCCCGTGGGTAATATCGACGTTCGAATTCTTGGCCCTGGCGCGAATGATCCGCTGTTTAACAACCTGATACAGCAACTCCCACTAAGCACCGGTACACCATTGCGGCATCAAGATTATGAAGACGCCAAGAACCAGATTCGACGTATAGCTTCTGAACACGGTTACTATCAAGCGCGCTACGACACTAATGAATTACGCGTTAACTTAGATGACTATCAAGCGCATATTGTATTGCACCTACAAACGGGTGAACGTTATCGATATGGCAGAGTTCAGATTAGCGAAGGACACTTAGACGAAGATGTTATGCAGCGGTTTGTGGCATTTCGCGAGGGCGACTTCATTGACTCTACTGAGCTTCTAGAATTACAACTCGGGCTTTCCGACAGCGACTATTTTAGTCGTGTGGAAGTGCAGCCTTTATGGAATGAAGCCACAGAACAAAACCGCGTTCCGGTACGCATTGATTATGAACCCAACAAACGTACTTACTATCAATTTGGTTTAGGCTACGGAACTGACACAGGACCGCGCGCGAGTTTCGAACAGAACCGTCGCTGGGTGAATTCTAGAGGGCACCGATTAAACGGACAAATACAAGCTTCAGAAAACCGCTCAAGCGTGGGCGCAGGTTATATTATTCCTGGGGAAAAGCCACAAACCGACCAATATGTGATTCGTACCCTGTGGACCGATGAAAATACCGATAATGCAGAGTTTGAGCGATTAAGCTTTGGTTTAAGTTGGCAGCGCCAGCTTGACCGCTCGCAACGTATATTCGCGATTGACTGGCAAGACGAACGAGACTCGCTAGACGGTATAATTCGTAAAACCCAATATTTAATTCCCAGTGCACAGTGGACACGCACTCACACCGACAACCGATTAGATGTGGACGAAGGTTTTAGAACTTCACTAACGTTACGCGGCGCAACTGAAGCCATACTCTCCGACTCGGACTTTCTTCAGCTGTTGGTTTCGGCAAAGTGGGTAACCACCTTTCACGAGCATACCCGGCTATTACTAAGAAGTGAGCTGGGAACCTCCGCAACTTCAGACTTCGACCAAGTACCAACCTCATTGCGATTTTATGCCGGTGGCGACCGAAGTGTGCGCGGTTATGCATACCGAGCAATAGGCCCGCGCAATGACTTAAACGAAGTAGAGGGTGGACGACATTTAGTAGTGGCAAGTGCAGAAATTGACTATGAGTTTCGTCCGAAGTGGAGACTTGCCGCCTTTATTGATGCGGGTAACGCTTTCAACGATATTTCGGATTCTATGAAAGTGGGTGTGGGATTCGGTGTACGTTGGCAAACGCCTATAGGACCGATTCGGTTCGACTTGGCTTCAGGGTTAGACGATCCGGGCGACTCATTACGCTTACACTTAGTGATAGGGCCCGACTTATGAGACGCTTTATTCGGGTTACTCGCTATTTCCTTTACTCACTGCTTGGTGTGGTGATTACTTTATTACTCATGCTGAGTACCGAGATCGGCAGCAGGGGTATTGTATTTGTCGCCAATCACACCTTTTCCTCTTTTGCCCATATCGAGCGAATCGACGGAGCTTTGCTTCGAGACTTTCAGCTGCACGAAGTCACGCTAAGCGCAGCTGACACAACAGCTCGTGCCGATTTTATAGCGATACGGTGGCGCCCTTGGCAACTTTTAAAAAAGGAACTCCATATTCGAGCCTTCGAGTCTCGCGGCTTGCAAATAACGACGGGACCCTCTGACAGCACGAATGCAGAGTTTGCTCTTCCCGAAATTTATAGCCCTTTGCGTATTCGGCTCGACCGCTTTCATTTGGTAAACAATGTTGTATTGAGTTCTGCACCGCAACAAGAAGAGCAGGTTATTGTCAGCACAAAGCAAATTACTGGCAGGCTCAGACTGAATGAATCGGCGTTAACGCTAAATAATTTATACATTGACCACGAACTCGGCTGGTTGCGGGTAACGGGCAACGCTGATTTAGCAGGTCAATATCCGCTTGCCTTAGAAACCCAGTTTAAGCTTCATGAACTCTCCTTTATTGAGCAAAACCATGACCCCGATAGCCTAGAATCAAAGTCTGAGCAGTCTGAAATAAATGGACACGCTGACTTCGAGGGAGAGCTTTTGGGTGCTCTAGTGGCAGACATTAGAACTGCGGGGCCAATCGCTCTGAGCGCGGACGGTCGAGTGCAGGAAGTTCTGACTCCAAATTTCAACTGGCAAATGGACATAGAAGCGCATCTGCAACATTTTACTGCATTTCAGCAATATACAGACGCAATCACACTCCAATTTTCCGGAGAAGGAGACAGCAACAGCGCAGACGGTGAGCTTTTAGGTACAACCACATTAATAGAGTACGGGTTGGTTACATTGAATGCAGAAGGCTTTTTTAGCGAGCACCGCGCCGCATTAGAAACTCTGTCTATCCGCGCCAGCGAATTTGGAGTTGCTTTCGACCTTAATGGTGAAGGAAATTTAAGCGAGTCGGAAATACAAGCCGATATGCGCGGTACATTGTATTATCAAGACTTGCCAGAAATCGGAATCGATATTAATTGGCTGGGCAATAGCACCGAAGTTTCTCAGTTAAATATCGAAGCCTCTAGTGAGCTCGGGGAAGTAAATGTTGCCGGTCAAGCCACCTGGAAACCTCAGCTAACTTGGCAATTAACCACCAATACTCGTGAACTTTACCTAGAGAAGCTATTTGCTCCGGCAAGTAAGTATCTAGAACGATTGCCGGACGACTGGAGTGACGACTTTCGTGTTTCCGGTAGCATTTCTACTGAAGGAAGCTGGACTGCTTCCGACCAGTTTGACGTTGAATTAGTTACCGACCAGTTGGTCGTGAATGCCGGTACACGCAGCATTGCTACGGAATTAAATCTAGAAGCCCACGACCAACAGCTCAAAATAAATCAAGCAATCGCGAGAGCGGGAGATAGCCGAGTGGAGATAGGTGGCTCGGTTGGATTTGAATCTATCGACTTGAACACGTCTATATACAGCCCTGATTTGAATCAATTACATCCCTCTCTTTCGGGGCGTTTGCAATTAGAGAGTCAAATACAAGGTGCTACTAGGCAGCCTGAGATTCATATCGATGCCCAAGGCGACTATGTAGCTTGGCAAGAGTACTCGGTAGCAACCGTATCTTCTAATTTAACGCTAGACCTAGGCTTTCGAAGCTTACCTGCGGGCGAACTTTCACTATTAGGTGTGCAAGGAATCCAACAATATATTCTACCCAACGAAACACAAACCTCGCCTTTTGATGTCACTTTTAATACGCGGAACGCCGAGCAATACCAACTAAATATGAAGATTGCCAATGAAGTTATGGAAATTTCCGGGGGCTTCGAAGGCACAGGTAATGTTCGAGACTTCACAGGTAAAACTTCGGAGTTTCTAGTTAAACTTCCAGACATCGGTATTTGGCATGCCAGCCCCTCCGAATTTCGTTGGCAATTACCTAACGATGGTCAGCCTTCATTTAGCTCAAGTTATTTATGTTTGGTTAAAAACACCCGAGAAGCTTCGGTATGTGGTGACGTATTATGGAGTGAAGCAGAACAAGAAGTGAACGTAGATGTTCGCAATGTGGGCCTCTATGTTTTATCACCTTGGCTTCCTCCAACGGTGAGAGCAGACGGCTTTTTCAGTGTTTTTGGCCACTACAAGGCACTAAATAATGATGTCGACTATCAGCTAACCGGGCAAACCAGTGATATTTCTGTAAGTATGCCTGAACAAGACATTCAACTTTGGTTTGACCAAGGTGAAGTACTTCGTATTGAGGGCAATCGTGATGTATTGGAAGCTTCTTTTGACATTCACGCAAGTGACGTAGAAGGCCAAGTTTCTGGTCAAGCACAAATTAATGACCCGTTTGGAAGCCAACGACTCAGCAGCAATGTACGTTTGGCTTTTGAAGATTTGCAGGTAGTTAGTCTTGTGATTCCACAGCTGCAAAGTGTAACCGGACAACTTCGTGGTGGATTTAGGTTACAAGGGGATCTTAAGCGCCCTCAAGTAAGTGGCATTCTGAATCTAAGTGAGGCGAGTGCAGAAATACCTGAAGTTGGTATTCGATTGGAGCAATTAAGCGCAAGAGTGTCGTCTCCAGCGGGAGGACAAGAGCCGTTTACGTTACGAGCGAATGCTGTTTCTGGCGGTGGAGACATAGATATTACAGGGAGCTACACGCTAGAAACTCGTTCGGGGTCTTTACATGTTGAAGGACAAAACTTTGAGGCAGCAAGAACTCGAGACCTCCACCTCTTCGTAAGTCCAAACCTAGACTTTACAGTGAGCGAAGAAGGACTCAACCTTACCGGCGCATTAACTATCCCAAGTGCCCAAATTTCACCACCCGATTTCGATACCGTTTATCGTTCTTCACCTGATACCGTTATTGTGCACAACGAGGATCGGGTTTGGGAAAACGCTTCTAGTTTGCCTTATACCGTTGATGTTCAGGTGACTTTAGGTGAGCAGGTTAATGTTTCCGCCTATGGATTTGAAGGGCGCATTACCGGTGGGTTAAGAATTATTGAGCAGCCCAACCAAGAAACCAGTGCAGTAGGTAACATTAATGTGGCTACGGGCCAATACGAACTTTACGGTCAACAACTTAACGTTGAAAGGGGTACTTTAGTTTATAGCGGCGGCGCGGTAAGCAACCCAGGACTAGACTTGCGCGTGTCTAGACAATTTGAAACCGAGCAAACTACGGTAGGCGCAAGAGTAGGTGGAACCCTGCGAACTCCGCGTTTAAACCTATTCTCAACGCCACAAATGCAAGACGCAGAGATCTTGTCTTATTTAGTACTCGGTCGTGGCTTTTCCCAAGAGTCGGCGGAAGACCAAAACTTATTCTTACAAGCGAGTTTAGCGCTAGGCTTACAAGGCGGTAACCTGATCGGAGAACGCTTGAGTGACACTATCGGCGTAGACGAAATACTGCTAGACGGCGGTGACACAATAGAGAGCACGGCCTTGTATATCGGCAAACAAATTTCACCTAGGTTATACGTACGCTATGGGGTTGGATTAGTAGAGCCGGTAAGCACGTTCTTTATACGTTATCGATTAACCGACTACTTAAGCTTTGAAACACAAACCGGCACCCTGGGGTCGGGTGCCGACTTATTCTATACCATCGAAAAATAATATTATTCGGCTACGCCAATAACGCCGCAAAGCAATCTAGAACCTGCAGCTCCAGTAGGTTGTGAGTTCATATCGTCTTGACCGGCATGAACAACAACTGCGCGACCTAAAATTGAATTTTCACCCACCATGGCCAGCTTAGTGTCCACCGCTTCATGGTGAACCATACCGCTGTCCATTGAGGTTACATTGCCAAGATCACCAACGTGCCGAGCGTCATACCCTGGGCCACCGTGAGGAAGTCCTTCAGGGTTAAAGTGTCCACCTGCAGACGTGCCGTTGGCCGCACTACAGTCACCGAATTGATGAACGTGGAAACCATGGTCGCTGTTAGGCTCTAAACCTTCGATGTGCGCCATGATATGGATGCCGTCATCGGACTTTTGAAACGTAACATAGCCTGAAAGGCCTTCGTTACCTTCAGTTGGAGCTAAGTAAGCAACAGCTTTTTCTGGGCCGTCAAAAACAACTTCGGCGGGATGGTTTACTGCGCCTCCACAAGCAGAAAGCGCAGTAACTAATAGTGCAGAACTTAAAATACGGAATGTCATAACTAACCTCCTTAAAGCTATAAGTGACGTTAGTATAACACCCCGAAATTTAAAGGTAATTAAACCAAGCTAATTGAAATTGGTTGTTGGCGAACACGCGCACGCTTCAATTTGTTCAACACATCGCTTGGCATACCTTTTGGCAGCTGCACGGTTGTGTGTTGGTCGAACAAACGAATTTCACCAATGTAGCGTGAGTCCATATTAGCTTCGTTCGCGATAGCTCCAACCACATCACCAGGACGTGCACCATGGTTTTTACCCACAGCTAAACGATATGTATCAAATTCGATGTTCGCGTCGCGACGAGGCTTGCGCTTGCCGTCTTTACCACGTCCTTCATTTCGCGCGTCGCGATTACCACCACGCTTGTCAAAACGTGCACCTCGGTCATTACGATCACGTGGGCTACGCTCATTTCTATCGTGTTTTGGAACTGGCTTGTCTTTAACAATTAACGGACGCTGTTTTTGGAACTCGAACAACAATGCCGCCGCTAGCGTTTCGATGCTCTGCTCAGAGCTCTCAGCCAATTGGTTAAGCAATGAAGTCATCGTGTCCATGTCTTGCGACTCGATAACACTTTTCAGCACGTTTTCACATTGGGTTAAACGGTGCTTCGTTAACTCACGACCACGCGGAATGTCGACTAATTCAATACGGCCATTCGTCGCTTTTTCGTAGCGCTTAAGCATGTACATTTCACGCGGGCGAACGAACGAAATCGATTCGCCTGAGCGACCCGCACGGCCTGTACGACCAATACGGTGAACATAAGATTCAGCGTCTTGTGGAAGGTCGTAGTTAATAACGTGTGTAACGCCTTGAACGTCTAAGCCACGCGCAACTACGTCTGTCGCTACAAGAATACGCACTTTACCCGCTTTTAATTCAGAAACCGTTGCTTCACGCTGTTCTTGGTTCATATCACCATTCAAACCAGCAGCAGCAAAACCACGGTCGCGAAGGAAGCTGGCAAGCGTTAACGTATCTTGGCGAGTACGCACGAAAATGAGCGCTAATTCATAACCAGACGTTTCTAGAATTCTTTCCAAGCCGTCATTTTTTGTTAAGCCTTGAACTTTCCATGCTTTCTGCGCAATGTTCGCTTTGTTTTCTTTAGTTGACGCAATTTTTACGTGCGTAGGTTCGCGTAAGAAACGGTTCGCGATTTTACGAATTTGTGGAGGCATAGTTGCAGAGAACAAGCAGCGTTGAGCACCTTCCGGAACCTGTTCCATAATCCATTCGATATCGTCCAAGAAGCCCATGTTAAGCATTTCGTCGGCTTCATCTAGCACTGCAACACGAATATTTTCAGTGCCCATAGTACCCTTGCGCAAGTGGTCCATCATACGACCTGGCGTACCCACAACAACGTGTGCACCTTGCTTTAGGTTTTTAATTTGTGGACCATACGCAGCACCACCATACACGGTAGCAACGCGCAAACCACGAATATATTTAGACATTGCTTCTAGCTGCTCTGCAACCTGAATAGCAAGTTCACGCGTAGGGGCTACTACGATCATTTGCGTAGCGTTCAATTTCGGGTCGATGTGGCTTAATCCAGGCAAGCCAAATGCAGCTGTTTTACCCGTACCGGTTTGTGCTTCACCTAAAACGTCTTGGCTATCCAATAACGCTGGGATTGATTGCGCTTGTATAGGAGTAGCTTTGTCAAAACCCATTTCTGAAATGGCGCGAAGGATTGGCTCTGGCAATGCCAAAGAAGAAAAACTATTTAATTCAGACATATTTGTCCCACTTACTAATACCGCATGCGCGGCTATAAAATAAATCAGACTCGGTAAGCAGGCGCGCAAGCGAGATACGCTTGAGCGGATTCACGAAACCAAGGCTGGGCAACGGCACTTCTAAAAGTGCTTCGACAACTGCCCCTAAAACCCTGTTTCTCAGAAGAGCGAAATACCATTTCGCTTTAGTCGCTGTCAGGCTGATAAATGCCTGCAAGATAGGGGATCACTGTCATTTTTCTTGCTCTCTCATTGAGCAAGGCGCGCATACTAACACGTTGAAAACTATTTTGTTGTTGTTTGTTTGTTGGTTTTTCAATCAATTTGATTGTTCAGGAGCAAAAATCGTTCGAAAAGTAAGATTAATTCTTCCGTCATGAACACGTTTCCTCTGTGGTAGTTGGTGCTCCCAGAAATGTTGGGAAGTTCCACCCATAATAAGTAAGCTACCGTGCCCAAGGTTTATTGTTTCGCGCTGCTTTGTTTCAACATGTCTTAAGTGAAAGTCTCTACTCGCGCCAAATGACAGACTAATAACAATTGGGTTGCGACCCAATTCTGGCTCGTTATCGCGATGCCAGCCCATTTTGTCGTTGCCGTCACGATACCAGTTTCCAAGCATCACGTTCGGATAAAGCTGTATCTCAGCCAGCTTAGCGCGGATTTGATTCAAAGCAGGGGTCCAAGGTTGTGGATCTAATGCTTTTCCAGAGTAGGCGTATCCTAATCCGGGATCGCCATGGAAAGCCTGTAAACGAGGCGTTTTATGCCACTTCCCAAATACCAAAACGTCACCTTGATGCCAAGCAAGTTCAGCCTTCAGACATGAATACAAATCGTCGGCCGTACCTTGATCAAGCCAGTTGGATATATATTGAATATCCGCATCAACTAAATTCAGTTTCAATCCAACTGGCTCCGTTTGTTACCTGCAAATGATTAGGAAGCAACCTTAAACTGCTGTACTTGGCTCTTCAAGTCTTGCGCAAGTTTCGACAAGTCGTGACTCGCAGAAGCACATTCATTCGCACCGGTTACCACTTCAGAAATGCTTTCTGATAACTCGTTCACACTACGTGTAACGTCATTAGCAACAGATGACTGTTCTTCAGTTGCAGTGGAAATCTGAACATTGACCTCTACAACTTGCTCTACCGAGTCGGTTACTTTTCTAAAGGCTACACCGGTATCTTTAGACAAGTTTACACTTTCACTAGCTTGATCTGACGATACGTTCATCGCTTCGACTGCCTCTTGAGCACCTCGGCGTAACCTATCCGTAGTATCTTGAATCGTTTCAGTCGACTGTTTGGTATTTTGAGCCAAGTTCCTTACTTCGTCTGCCACCACTGCGAAACCGCGGCCTTGCTCACCGGCACGAGCAGCCTCGATAGCTGCATTAAGCGCAAGTAAGTTTGTTTGTTCCGCGATACCTTGAATAACATCCATAACTTTCGCAATTTCTTCAGTGCGTTCATCGAGTATTTTAAGCCGTTCTGAAGAACCGAGTATAGTTTCACTGAGGGTATCCATTGAGGCCATGTTCTCGTCGATTTTTCCACGCCCAATTTTAGCCTGACGATCCGCGTCTTCAGTAGACTGCATCGCAGACTGTGCGCTATTGGCAACTTCCTCAATTGCCGCAGCCATTTCAGTAATCGCTGTGGCTATTTGCGTTGTTTGCGCTTCTTGATCTCTGGCTATAGTCGAAACTTCCTCGCTAACCGAGCTTAATTCCTCCGAAGAAGAAGCAAGGTGATCGGTCGCGCCTTTCACCGAAATAATAATTTCTTCAAAGTTTTCTAGCATGCCGTTGAATCGGTGCGCGAGTAGTGAAATTTCGTTCTTGCCACGTACCGGTGCACGAAGATTAAGATCCGATTCCTTAACAACACGGGTCATCACGTCACCGATGTCGTCTAATGGCTTTTGCACAGATCGGAAAACCACCATAGCGACAGTGAGAGAAACCAGAAGAGCCAGCACCGAAGCGATAATAAACCAGGTTTGGCTCTGCCTATATTCAGCTGCAGCTGCCTCAAACGAAACAAGAGCTTCATCGTCCTGTAAGTCAATCAAATCGCGAATAGCTTGTGCGAAAGGACTAAAACCCTGAATTAATTCCTCTGTGAACTCTGTTCCAGATTTTGAGATAAGTGTCGCGTTGGCTGCTTCATTAAAGAGGCTGTCTCTAGTGCTTCGCAATAGCTGTATTTCATCAGACAATTCATTGACTATATCTTGCTCAATATCAGTAAGCTCACCAGAAGTGTACGCCTCCCACTCTCGTGAAGCGTTTTCTTCAGCGGTGTTCAATGTACTCTCAAGATCGGAAAAGGAAATATTTCCGTTACGGTATTCATTTAAGGCATTTACAGTACGGATGGCATACGCGTCTTGAACAATTTGTAGTCCGCGAATGCTTTTTAAGTCGTTGTAAATTTCATCTGAAGATTGGTTGAGTAGCCTCATACCACCCAGCGACATAAGTACAACCGCTAGCATAAATACGAGTGGCAGTCCGACCAATACAATCATGCGCATTTTGACAGAGAAGCGATCAAGCATGGTTGTTACCCTTTAATTGAAAGTGGTAACGCTTAAGTATAGATCATCCTCGCTAACCCCCAAGTTTGGTGTTTTGTACGGGCTAGTTTTGCTTAACCATTACCGTGCAGACCGCACAGCGGTCCGTACGAACGTAGCTCTATACAAGATAGGTACTCAATGCGCCTGGCTTGTGCTCTGACTTTATAATCTTGTGGAGTAAAAGCCGTTAAAGCGAGCACAGCTCGCTAGGCTTTTACGCGAGGCATGGACGCCGAGCCGGGGGATGCTACATGGGTAAAAACCGCCCGAAGCGAGCACAGCTCGTTTAGGTTTTTACGCGAGGCATGAACGCCGAGCCGGGGGATGCTACATGGGTAAAAACCGCCCGAAGCGAGCACAGCTCGTTTAGGTTTTTACGCGAGGCATGAACGCCGAGCCGGGGGATGCTACATGGGTAAAAACCGCCCGAAGCGAGCACAGCTCGTTTAGGTTTTTACGCGAGGCATGGA